>NZ_CP005986.1:600000-1200000 GCF_000175575.2 Acidithiobacillus caldus ATCC 51756 | reverse complement strand
ACACCCATCCCGGTGTGGGCCAACCTCGCCTACTCCCACAACGTGCCCAGCGTCCGCATCCTCATGGACATCGGCATACCCTACGCGGCCCAATATGTGCAGCGTTTTGGCTTTCCGCCCAAGCAGATCCCGATGGTGCCCTCCATGGTCCTGGGTTCCGGCGACTACACCCCCCTGCAGATGGCGCGTGGCTACGCGGTGTTTTCCAGCGGCGGATTCCTGCCCAAGCCCTACCTCATCCGCAAGATCGTCAATTCCAACGGTACCCAGATTTCCCTGCTGAATTGCCCATTGGGCTATGCACCGCCACCGGATGAGACGGCCATCCCACCGGGGGTTGCCTACCTCATGACCGAGATGATGCAGCAGGTCATCAAGATCGGCACCGGCGTTGCCGCACAGAGCCTGGGGCGCAACGACATTGCCGGCAAGACCGGCACGACCAACCACGAAACCAACGCCTGGTTCAACGGCTTCACCCCCAAGATCACCACCACGGTCTGGGTGGGCTACGACGACAATCGCAGCATGGGCCGTTGGGCAGCGGGCGCACGTGAGGCCCTGCCCATCTGGATCCACTACATGCGCACGGCCATCTCCACCCGACCCCAGGGCGGCTTTTTCCGGCCACCCGATGTGGCAGGACCGACGGAGAGCAGCGCGAGCCCCGTTGGCGTCGCCGATTACCTGGCTGCCTATCCGCCCGTGGCCGCCACCGCTTCCAGCGAGAGTGGCGAGGGCAGTGCCACGGATTCCGGCAGCAAGCTCATCGAGACCATCAAAAATCTGTTCTGACCACGCGCAGCCGCCACCCCACAGCGCCCGATCCGAGCCGGGCGCGCCTTTGCTTTGACCCGAATGGCCGCCAGTGGTTAGGATGGCAGACGGTACCCATCGCACTGCCCAAGGAGTCCGAAGGATGCAACCCACACTCAAAGGTCACACCGTCCCCCTCAAGGGTCATTTCCCGGAGGCTGGCGCTACCGCCAAGCCGGCCACCCTCACCAACGCGCAACTAGAGGACAAGGCCCTGGACAGCTTCACCGGCTGGCGGGTGCTGAACATCTTCCCCAGTATCGATACCCCCACCTGCGCCGCTTCCGTGCGCCGTTTCAACGAACTCGCCGCAAAACATCCGGAGTGCAGCGTGTTGTGCATTTCCGCCGACCTACCCTTTGCCCAGCAACGTTTCTGTGGCGCCGAAGGTCTGGAGCGTGTTCACACCCTGTCCTGCTTCCGCCACCCGGAATTCGGCGCGGATTACGGGGTGGAGATCGCTGGCGGACCCCTTCAGGGACTCCTGGCCCGCGCCGTCATCGTCCTCGACCCTCAGGGCAAGGTAGTACACAGCGAGATGGTTGCCCGAATCGAAGACGAGCCCAACTACGAAGCCGCCCTTGCCCACCTGCCCCACTGAGAGCGACCGACTCCACTTCACGGCGGGCCGCGCTGACGGGCGTGTGCTCACGCTCCCCTCCAACAGATTGACCTGATTTCCTAAATAAGCGTTGCTCAAGCGGCCAGGAAACTGGCCTAACTTATTGTCTAATCGATGTTTTTATACTTGGAGGTAATCATGTCTGCTGATCTCAATAAGGTAATGCAGTTGGCGGGTGCAGTGGCTGCCGGACAGTTCAGTGCCGACGGCAAGATGCTGGCCAAGGAAGGCCACATCGACGACGAAACCGCGCACATGGTCGCCATGATGTGCGCTGCCAACACCATGATGGGCAAGATGCAGGCTGAAAACTTCAGCAAGCACAGCCAGATGCACTGGGCTCCCTTCCACGGCTTCGCCGTCTCCGCAGGCGACTACACCGTCTGCACCATGGGCCACGTTGGCGTCTTCGTAGAAACCGCCAAGGCGGATTTCAACGAAGTGTTCAAGGTGCTGGGTGAAGTGGCACACGCCCACTGAGCGCAGGCTGGCTATCTATCCGTTAACTTTCTGATCAAACCCTGCAGATATTTAATAAGTAATCGGCGGACGAGAGAAACACGGCCCCCAATTCGGGGGCCTTTTCATTGCGCTGAGGTGTGTTGCTACGGGCTGAGGGTCAGTCGCCAGGCCATGGGGCCACCCGCTGGTAGGCCACCTCCCAATATGCCGGGAAATCCGGTCGTGCCGCCCGTACGGTTGCGCGCTGCGCCACCCTGTAGCAACACCCGCCCATTGAACACCGTCAAGGACGGACGATAGGCCGTACCCTGACCCACGACAAAACCTTGGGTGATTGGCGCCCCGCTCGTTGAAACAAAGCTCCCGGACGGAAAAACACCGCTGGTGAGATGGAAGACATAATATTCGGCCAGAGACACACCGCAAGTATCGCTGCTGGCAGGTGGTACCGTTACCGGCACGATCACTTGCCCGCCGACCAGAAGTGCCTGATCGGTAATGGCAGAGCCGCTCGGGAGAGCGCTGACACCATTGGGACCTCCTGTAGATGGTGTCAGGGTACCACCGGACCAAGTGCCTGCACCTCCCGTGTACGAAGTCCACACCGGCGACCAGACACCATTGCTCTGTTTGAACACCGTAATACCATTGGCACCTTGAACGCGCAGGTAGTTAAAACCCTGATAGATGGTCCCGCCGATATACTGAACCGCGGCGCTTAGGCTGCCACTACTCCATGGAGCATAATTGCCGATGGCAACAAATCCGGAGGAGCTCAGGGGGATGGAGGTGTCCTTCTTCTGCGCGAGCAGGGTCTGCAAATTTGCCGCGCTCATCTCATAGACATTGCCGTTAGCGTCGCCCAAGAAAAGGTTGCCGCTACTGTCGATATAGGGCGTGGCGGTGTTGGTGAAGGGCAAGGGATCTACCATCCAGGTGCCGGTGGTCACATTGAGAATACCCAGAGCCGATCCCGATGAACCACTGAGGGCGTAGATGGCCCAGGTAGCCCCATAGTTACTTTGCCCGGCATTCTGCACCTGATAGAAGACCGGAGGACTGCTGAGCGTTTGCGAGTAGCCCGTCTGCTGATACTGGGCCACCACCGAACCCAAATTGGGCGCAGATGTCCCCTTGAGCTGCAGATCGTAGACCACGAACCCATTGGCCGTGGCACTGCCGACCACGTAGGTGTGCCAGTTTTTGCCACCGTCTGGACTCGCATCGATGGTAGCAAAGGGTCCCATGTTATTACCCTGCCAAAATGTATTGTAATTCTGAAGGCTAGGGAGCAGGTAGCCCGGCATCCAGGCCCAGAGCAGGGTTGGATTGCCGGTCTGGTTGTAGCCCAGGGCGTAGAGGAAGCCATCGTTATCCGAGAAGAGAACGGCATTCTGTCGAGCGGAGTGCTTTGCCGCGTAGGTGAGGTAACTGCCACCGTTGCTCAGCAGCCCGGCATTGGCTGGGGGTGTCAAGACCACAGCTGGCGCGGAACTTGGTAGACCCAGGAACCAGCCAGACGCTCTGCCCCCTAGATACTGCCCACTGTTGAAGGAGCTATGCTCGAATCTGGTGTACGGGAGGTCTACAACTAGCTTGAGGAGGGTGGCGCACTGTTGCTAGAAAAGGGTTTCTGGATCCGATTCGCAACGAATGAGGAGTGCGCCATGCAAGAGAGTACTGGTTTCGACGGAGGAATGGGAGAGTTGGGCCTGAACATCGAGGGCTTATTGCGGCGGTCCGCGCGCCAGCTGATCCAACAGGCCATCGAGGGCGAGGTGCAGGTGCTGCTGGAGGAGTATGCCGCGGTACGCATGGTCGATGGTCGCCGGGCCGTCGTGCGGAATGGATATCTGCCGGAGCGGGAGATCCTGACAGCGGTCGGCCCCGTGCCTGTACAGGTCCCCAAGGTGCGAGACCGCTCCGGTTCGGGCGTGGTCTTCCGTTCTTCCCTGGTACCGCCCTACGTGCGCAAGTCGCGGACCGTGGCCGCAGCGCTCCCCTGGTTGTACCTGCACGGGGTATCGTCGGGACGGATGCACGAGGCGCTGTCTGTTCTCCTGGGCGAGGAGGCCAAGGGGCTTTCTCCGGCCGTGCTGGGACGCTTGAAAGTCGAATGGGCGCAAGAGCATGCCCAATGGCAGCGCCGGTCTCTACAGGGAAAACGCTACGCCTATTGGTGGGCCGACGGGGTCTATACCCAGCTGCGGGCGGAGGACGATCCCCGGATGTGTCTCTTGGTCATTATTGGCGTGACGGCCGAGGGCAAGAAGGAGGTCGTGGCGGTCACCGACGGTTTACGGGAGTCCAAAGCCTCCTGGCTAGAGATCCTGCGGGACTTGCGCGACCGCGGGCTGCAGGAGGCGCCACTACTGGCCATAGGAGATGGGGCGATGGGTTTCTGGGCCGCCCTGGACGAGATTTACCCACAAACCCGTCATCAGCGCTGTTGGGTGCACAAGACGGCCAACATCCTCAACGAGCTACCGAAGCGCCTTCAGGGGAAAGCCAAGGCCGCCCTGCAGGCGATCTGGATGGCCGACACCCGTGAAGCTGCGGAGAAAGCCTGGCAAGCCTTCGTGCGGGACTACCAGGCCAAATATCCCAGAGCGGTCGCAAAGCTCGAGAAGGACCGGGACGTGCTGCTGACCTTCTTCGACTTCCCGGCAGAGCACTGGCGGCATATCCGCAGCAGCAACGCCATCGAATCGACCTTCGCCACCGTACGGCAACGCAGCAGCCGCACTAAAAACTGTGTCTCTCGAGCCACTTTCCTTGGCCTGAGCTACAAGCTCATCCAGCAGGCAGAGAGACACTGGCGCGGGATTCAGCATCCGGAAAGACTGCGCGAGCTCTTTGCCGGGGTGACATTTGTCGATGGGATGCCTGCCAACGAAACCCGGCTGGATCCTCAACAGGACGCCGCCTGAATCGTGTTAGCAAATGCTCATACACCAATCTTGACCATAGCTCCTGTTGAAGGAGGGGTTGATGGTATAGCCTGCCACGGTGGCAGCCGATAAATTGGTATTGGTGATCGCAAATGCAGCTGAATTACTTGAGGCTACCGCAGTAAGCGCTTGCGGCGAGCCGCCATTGGTTGACGTGGCTCCCACAGGAGTCGTGTACAGCGCACTCTGACGGTTGGACTGATTCATGATCCCATTGGCTGTCCAGGCAGGGGTGGTTGACAGACTGCCGTTTGCCGTCAGGGGATAGGCAAACAAATCGCCTTGACCGGTAACCGGATTGACATTCTTGAGTTGGAACTCCAACGACCCCACAGTTACGGTTGGCGGTGCCGCGTAGCTCGATACCACGCTCTTGCCCAGGATATTAGCAATGATGTTATTGAGGGCGGACTGTACATCGGCCTGAGTCGTTGCCGAATAATAATTTTGGGTGCCGCCGGCCTGAGCCATCGCCTGCAGCACATAGGAACCCTGCTGGGCCTCAGCCTGCTGCGCGGCCGTGGTCCCCGGAATGTTGGGGTTAACGGCAGAACCTACCCCAAGGACGTAGGTATTGATGCCTTGACTTTGCAGATTTTGGACCGCCTGAATGGCCTCCGTCACTGCTCGGTTATTGGTGCTACTCCAAGTACTCGCCGTGATGCTCGTGACACCAAATATCCCAGCTGCCGCGCTCCCCAGGGGCGGATAAACGTTACCTCCGAGTCCCTGCGTAGGCTGACCGTCGGTAATGAAGATCACATATTTTTTTCCGCAGGTAGTCGGCGGCGGATTATTCGTCTGACCGCTAAGGTATTGCAGTGCTGTGGTGAAAGCGCCGGCCACGGGAGAATAACCGGCAGCTGCCGAGATAGGCGCATTGCTCGGTAGACTACCCCCGTTTTTCAGAAATACCTCAGGCACCGTCGCATTGCGAATAGCGGCCGCATTATTACTATTACTACGGGTGATGGACACAACAATCCTACCTGCATTGGGAACGGTAGGTGCATTGAAACCAAAGCCCCGTTGCGCCTCCCAAACCTCAAAGGATTGTGGAACATAGCCCGCGCTGGTAGGGGTCATTCCGGCACTGAGCGATGTGCTGTAGGCGCCGTAATTTACCCCAGTGTTTTGCTGCATGTATGCCTGTAGATTTCCCAGATTGTAGGGGGATGGATAGGCCGCAGCAGAGTTTTCGCTTCCCGATCCGAACCCATTGGCATATAACACGTCGTTAATGATAGGATTGTCGCTCGTATCCTGAATGTATAAATACGGACTCTGGTATAATTGAGCGTTGTAGGAAAGATTAGGAAGGTTCCGATTAAAGTAGATGTTGGCGCAAGAATTTCGCGTGAAGTAATTGCCAGATACAGAACCATAGCACGGATTGGGAACGGCGATTAACCCTGTAGGCGCCGTTTCCGAGTTGCCAAATGAAAATCCATTATTGGCACTCATGTAATATACCCAAGTATTAAACTGCTGAATGGAACCGCTCGTTTGATAGGTGGCCAAACCAAACTGGATATTGCCAGCGTAGGTCGGATTGCTGACAATCCCCTGCACTGCAGACTCTGCAGCGTTGAGCATAGATGGCGAATTGTCAACATATCCACCATTGCCAATTGTGGCACAGGCAGACTGGGCAGCCGCCGTAAGTCCGGACGAACCGCAAGCAACCGTATAGGGTACAGACGCACCATTACTGACCGGTGTTGTCGGGTAAGCCGGGGGCGTAAAATTACTGACGGTATAGGCTGTGGGTGAACTGGAACTCGTGTTGTTTGCGACTGTCCCGGATCCCGTCATGATGGCGCCGGACAGGCCATCGGTGCCCTGCAATACTCCCGCCATACCCTGAGAGTTATCGAGAATAATCAGCACCTGCGGCTGATCTTTGCTAGGTATATTGAGGCCACCCGCTGCTTCCGCCAGTGGGATGAGACCCTGCAAAGGCAAAAGATTCAGCCCCACAGCAAGCATCGCCGACAGTATTTTTCGGGAAAGTTTTCTCATGACGCGAGCACCTTGCGCAATACCGCTTGGATAGTTACACCCAAACCACCACCGTTGACCCGGGCGACGTGAACATAGGCTACGTAAAAGTATGCGCTGACAGAACCAGCACGAGACTGATTTTGCTCGTACCCTGCGAGTGGCTGGTTAGGCGAGCCATTGGGGAAGATCACATATTCCACCTGAAACTGCTGGCTACCCACGGTAACGGGCTGGGGTAGCTGGTAACACTGATTGTTGGCGGCGCACTGACTCCAAAACTGGGGGTCAGTGGGCGGCTGGATTGGTGCCGTTGTTGCATTTACGTTGCTGGCAAGATAACCGCTCGTCGGCATGGTGAGGAAAAATCGGGGCGCAAGCGCCTGGCTGTTGCTGGTCGCCAGAATCTCAGGAACAGTGGGGAGCTGATTGAGCCAGGTAGACGCATCGTCCAGTCCAACATCGCTCGCCTCTTGAGCCATGTTCTGAACCGCAAGATTACTGGCGATAAGGGTATTGTTGTTGTTGAGATACAGATAGGCCAGCAGTGCCAAGGTGACGGCAAAAACCAGCACCAGGACAACGACCAGAATGGCGCCACGTTCTCCGGACGAATCCTTTACGGACAAAAACGGGCTCTTCATTGCGTGCTCCAAATCCCATTACGTACGGGCACGACCGTCTGGAATAAATGGTAACTGTAATGCCGGCAGTTTCCCTGGAGGCAGCCCGGCCCGTTTTGGGTGGGCACTGTATAAGTATCTCCCAGTATATTGAAACTTGCGGGGCTCAAACTATTTGGCAGGTAGCGATCGCTGCGAATGAGCATGGCCAACTGCACCGCCACAATCTGTTGGGTCGCGCTGGGCGCATAGTTTTCTGGGCGAATCCAGTTCTGCACCTGCCCATTACTACCCACACCGTAGCGCAACTGCATATCCACCACACCCGTGGCCAGCGGCTGCGGTGTTGGCGGTGTCGCCTGCAGGCCAGTGTATTGCGTCATGACCAAAGTTGGAGTACTGCCCGCCGGATTCTCCTGGATGGCAAAGGTCTCAAAGAGGAACTGACTGGCGCCGAGATCGTAGAGAGATGCACCTTGAAACGCTGCAGAATTGAGCGTGCCGCCGGTCGTCGGATTCACCTGGCTGAATATCTGATTGGGGTTGGCCTGGAAACAAACACTATTGCCTTTCCCAGAGTTAAAAACGACTGTACCACTGCTGCCCTGAGAGTTGCCCCCGCCCGTCACAGAGCAGTCGGAGTTGAGCGTACCCTTGCCAGCAACATTGGTCATCTGTCCAAAGACACAGACGCCCGTACCGGGCAAAGCAATCAGTGCTAAATCGCCTGGCTGTAGATTGTTGAGACTCTGAACCTTGAGGTTCACACCGCTTTGTGAATTGACCGTGGTGGTGGGCGCACCACCAAAAGCACCGCCGCCAATAACCGTGGAAAAGGCATAGGTGTTGATCCCCGCCGTAGTCGAGGGATCGTAGCCGCTGCCGGAACTCTGCGTAGAAGCCGTAATGGCCACCAGTGCGCCGGCGGTTCCGACACCGTTGGTCGTAGAACCAACCACGCCATTGGGACATTGACTGTAGCTCGGCAAGCCATAACCGGCCGACTCGATGGCCTGGCGCATCAAGGCCAGGGCATTCCTGCCCCGCTGCCACATTTCTCCCGAGGCATTCTGTTGACTTATCCCCTGGCTGGTATTCAGGAAAAAACTGAAGACGGCAATGGCGAGCAAGCTGGTTACCACCAACCCCACCAACAGCTCTACCAGGCTGATTCCGGCCTCGGCTAGACGATCTGCGCCAACGCGACCCATGTTTTGTGTGGACATGTCAGTACCCCACCACCGTCTGACTCTGATAGGTCTGGGCGCCACCACCCCAGCTCACCGACACCGTTGCCGAGCATGGACATTGTTGTGAGCCCAGCAGCGAACTCACCGTAAGACTTACCTGCGCCTGCGGCGCCATGCCATAGGCGCTCATGACCGAAGCCACCGGCGCCAGGGCAACATTGCTGGCTCCCGAAGGCGTCACCGTAGCACCATTCATGGCCAGAGCATTGCTGCCATTGGCGCGCAGCACCCCGATGGCGCTCTGCGCGATCTCATAGCCTGAGGTAAGGTTCTGATTCTCCGCCGAACTGCTGAAGCTCCCCAGAAAAAGGCTGAGGATACCCAAAGAGCCGATGGCAAAGATGGCCAGCGCAACCATGGCCTCGATAAGGCTGAATCCCCGCTCCGATGAGCGTATACACGGGAAAGCACGATTCCTGGGCATATTTTTGCTCATTGCAGATTACACACGCTGCTGGTGGGGGCGCTGGTGGCGCAGTTGCGCAGGTTGCCCGCGCCGCTCAATTGCACCAGCCAGTATCCGTAGCTGCTGGCATTGGCACCGCCCGTACCAAAGGTAACGGCGGCACTAGTGATGGTCCCACTGGGGGTGTACACCATGCCCGTGGGACCGACATTGACCACACTGCTGAGGGTGGTCCCCGTCAATACAGCACAGCTCGTGTTGGGATACTGGCTGGCAAAGCTGGCCGCGGTCATCTGCGGTACAGTCTGAGAAACATTGGGCGCCGCGGGCGTCAGGGTCCAGGAGCAGCCCGTGGCTCCGCCGCTTCGTATCTGCACCAAAACCGGATACCCCGAGCGGATGGCATAACCCTCGGCCCAGTCAAGATCCTGTTGCAGATTTCCCGAGGCCGCCTGTATCCGCGACCGAACCAACCAGATATTGAATTGTGGTACCGCAATGGCCGCCAGAATCCCGAGCACGGCAATGATGATGAGGAGCTCCACCAAAGTGAAGCCCGCTACCGAAGGCCGGGGGATTGCCAGCCTAGCCTCCATGGGTCACCACCGCCCCCATCTTGAAGATGGGCATATACATGGCGATCACCAGCGTGCCCACGATGATACCCAGCACCACCATGATGGCCGGCTCCATCAAGGTAGACAGGCGGTTGACGGACTCGTTGACCTCGTTCTCGTAGAAGTCCGCCACCTTGCTGGCCATGGTCTCGATGGCGCCCGTCTCCTCACCAATGGCCAGCATCTGTGTGGCCATGAGGGGGAAAATGCCGTCTTCCTTGAGCTTGGTGGTAATGCGACCGCCTCTGGCCACATCATCGCGGGCATCCAGAATGCTCTTTTCGATGATGGCATTGCCCGATACCCGCGAGAGGGTTTCCAGCGCCTCCATGATGGGTACACCCGCCGCCTGCATAGTGGCCAGGGTCCGGTTGAAGCGCGCCACGGCGCCTTTCAAGAGGATATCGCCCAACACCGGAATCTTCAGACTGTAGCGATCCACCACCGTCTTGAAGCGATAATTGCGTTTATAGAGGTAGATAAACGCCCAAACCGCGGCGATGGGCAGCAGCACCACAATGTACCAATGCCCCTTCATCCAATCGGATAGATTGATGACCATCTGTGTAAGCAAAGGCAACGTTGCACCAAAGCTCTTGAAGAGATTGGAAAAAACGGGGATCACGAAGATCATCAGGATCACCACCACCACGATCATCACGCTGATGATGGCGGCGGGGTAAAACATGGCGGATTTGACCTTCTTGCTCAGGGCCAGACTCTTTTCCCGATAGTCCGCCAGACGCAAGAGGATGGTATCGAGGATACCGCCCTGCTCGCCCGCCTGCACCAGAGAGACAAAGAGCCTATCGAAATACCTGGGATAGTGGGCCAGCGACTGGGACAGGGACTCGCCCTCATTGAGGTGCTTCAGGATGCCTTTGAGCAGCTTTTTCATGCCCGGCTGGGAGGTGGCCGAGATCAGCAGCTCGAAGGACTGCACCAACGGCACTCCGGCATTGATCATGGTGGACAGCTGACGCACCATCACCACGATCTGGGCCTCCTTGACGCTCTTCTCGCCAAAGAGGGGTTTCGGAACCTTGCGCACCACGGTCGGCACCAGGCCCTGACGCCGTAGCGAGGCGCGCACGACGTTGGCAGAGGCAGCGCTCATTTCTCCTTTGAGCACGCGCTTGCCATCGGGGGACTTGGCCTCCCAGATGAACTCCGTGGCCTTCGCCTCCTGAAGCCTATCCTTGCTACGTCCCAGCGCCGTCGCCATGCTTTACTCCCTGTTCCATTCTTGGAACCTAATTAGTCGATACGACACAGGTCGCCACACGCTTGAGCATCACGTACGCGAGCGCTCGGGGTCGCGACGACAGTGAAAGAGGTATTCCAGCCGCCGCCTCTGCGCCTCCGTCAGCATCAGGCGCACTCCCACCAGATTGCCCTCGGGCCCACCGCGCGCCTCGCGCCGCACCGTAGTCACCACGGTCTCACAGCGGCCGCAGTCGACGACATCGAACTCCACCAGCAAGGCCTCGCCGGGACAGAGATCGGCACGATCCGTAAAGAAGCTGGCCCCGTTGAGACTGAAATCGTGTACCCGTCCCCGGCACTCCACGCCCCCTTTGCGGCGGATGAGCACCTCCCCCTCCAAACGCAGACGTGCCGACAGGCGCGTCGGGCGGTGGTATAGGAGCGGCGGGATCTTGAAGCGGTAGACCCCATCCTCGTCGCGGTCGCGGAACTCGCTGAAAAAGGAATAGATCCCCGAGTGCCCCGGCAACTCCACAAAGATCAGGCTCTTGCCGTAGCTGGGCCAGGGCGTGGACGCCGCTGCGCGAAAGCGCAGGCTCTCGGCATCACAGCCTAGCAGCCGAAAACGGTGCCCGTCGTCGTCCGGGTCAGCGGCAAAGATCACCGCCTCGGCATCCACCGCCGTACACAGATCCTCCGGCAGCAGATCGACGATCTGCCGCTCGAACTCCCCCAGCAGAAGCAGATGGTAGTCGGCCATGTTGAGTCCGGCCCGCAAGGGCAGCAATCGCTGGAGGTTGACGTGGTCCGGCATTGGCACCTGGTCCGTAGATACTTCCGTTGTCACGAGGGTAATCCTTGGGAAATTCCCGATGGTGTGGGCTTTGAACGGGTTTTGGTCGCTGCGATCTCATCGCAATAGGTCCAGAAGCGCTTGCGCGTCTGTTTATAGGCTTTGCTCTGGTAGAGAGCCTGATCGGCAAAGCGCAAAAGCTCACCGGCATCCCGGGCATGGTGCTCGGGATAGATGCAGACGCCCATGCTCAGGCGCACGCCCACCAGCTGTTGGTTGCGCAGGGCGATGGTCTCGTTGATGGTGGCTTCAAGCTTCAGGAACAACTGCTCCAACTCATCGATGGTCCTGAACCCTTCCAGCAGCAAGACGAACTCGTCACCGCCCAGGCGCGCGACATAGTCCGTGCGCCGGAGGCTGTCGCGCAGTCGGCGCGCCACCACCCGCAACACATGGTCACCGGCATCGTGGCCGTAGAGGTCGTTGATGGGCTTGAAGTGATCCAGATCGATCATGCAGGCCGCAAGGCGCGTGCCGTAGCGATCCACCCGCGCCATCACCGCCTCCAGCTCATCGTCCAGGGCGCGACGATTGGCCAGCCCCGTCAGGCGGTCGTGGCGCGATTCGTATTCCAGCTGGACCATGAGGTCCTTTTCGGCGCTGATATCGCGCTGGATACCAACATAGTGGCCGATGCGTCCTTCCCGATCCCGCACCGGCACGATGCTGAGGTGATTCCAGAAAGGCTCGCCGTTGCGCCGGTAGTTGAGGATGGTGCCGCTATAGGCGTGGCCATCGCGCAGGGCCTGGTCGATGATGGCAAGCTCGTGGACGTCCGTATCCGGCCCCTGCAGCGCCCGCAGGCCGCGCCGACTCACCTCTTCCAGCCCGTAGCCCGTCATGAGTTGAAAACTCTGGTTGACGTAGAGCACCCGCCGCTGCGCGTCGGTGAGGACCACGCTCTCGTAGGCGGCCATGAGCCCCGTACCCAGGAGGGTCTGCTGCGTTTCATTTTCCCAATCGTCCAGGGCACCGCAGAGGGTACGCGCGATGCTCTCCAGAAGCATCTGGCTGTCGCTGGGCCAGTCCACTTCCTCGCGCTGCAGCAAGACCAGCAAGGCCCAAGGGCGACCGCGCCGGGTAAGGGGCAAGACGGCCGTGGAGCGCAGACCGTAAGCGGCCAGACGCCGGTGCCAGGCCTGCAGGGAGGGATTCTGAAAGAGTGGGTTGGAGTAGAAGGGCCGCTGCTCGCGCCAGGCCAGCGCCAGGGGCGTCTTGCCGCCGGGGCTGTCGGCCTGGGAGGAATGGGGCAGATCCGTCAAGACCGCGCGGGAGCCCGCCAGTGCCAGGATATCTATATGATCTTCGGCATCGGGGCGGACGATGGCCGCCAGCTGCGCCACCCCCTGGGCCAGCACCAGATGACAGAACTGCGCCAAGAGCTCCGGCTCCGACAGCCGTGGCGGCATGAGGAGCGCCAGGGCATCGCGCAGCGCCAACAGATGGCTCTGACGCTCCCGGGCCTGTTCCCCGGCTCTTGGGGTCAGACCCAGAAAGCGGCGCAGCGTCTTGCCCTTTGGGCGGCCGTGGGAATCGGATTTGCGCATCGCAGGCAAAGCTCCACCGTCGCCACGCCGCCTGGGCGCGGTTGGTCGGAGCCAGCGGCTCAGCTCGCCTGGATGACCGCAGTGGCGACATGGTTGGCCCGTTGACTCGCGTAGAGGGCCAAGAGTTCGCTGCGTACCACCGTGAGTTCCAGATCCAGGGCGGCGATGGGCGCGCCACGGCACTCCCGACGGGCCAGAAGGTGACGACGGCGTTGCTGCAGGTTACGGATGCGGTCTTGCGTATTCATGACATGGACTCCTTTGGTGAAGCTAGTTCTGAACACTACCGTTTTGCTGGACGACCACACCGCTGCTGGCGGCGTGGGGAAACTGGGCGGCGGACAGGGCCGCGGCGATACTGGTACCCAGGCTGCCACTGCAGCCCGTCGTGCCCACCGTCAGGGTGACACTGGCCGGACCCGCGGCACTGATGACGGAACTCGTGATGGCCACCTGCCCGCAGACCGGCGCCCCACCCGTCACCAGAAAGGCCGGCGTACCCCGACCGTAGACGGGGTCGGCAATATCCTTAGCGCTCTGGCCATTCAAGGTGGTGTAGACATTGCTGACGACACCGTTATTGGTGGCGGCATAGGCGTTGGCTACGGCACCCACCGCCAGCTTGAAATTGGCCGTTACCGCCTGCGCCTTGGCTGTTTCGATATATCGAAAATACTGGGGTATGGCTATAGCGGACAGTATCCCGATGATGGCGATAGCAATCATCAACTCGATCAAAGTGAACCCCTCCTGACAATCCCTCTGCGCACTCCCAATCGAGATGCTGTCAGGTGAATACGTGAACATGTCTGCCACCTTTCCGAAAACGTTCTGGTGAGCCCAAAACACTGTCCGAAAGGCGCACCCTGATGATCCAGGGTGCGAACCATTCCTCAAATCACTGGTAACTCACGTTCCCATTGGCGGTAACGGTACCAGTAATAGTAGTGCCAGAAGCCGATATGTTCTGCGCTACCAGCGCGGAATTAATGGCGTTTTTCAAATTAGTGGAGCAAGTATTGTAGGAAGCCTTAACGCTAAAAGTACCAGTAGTTGGCGATATGCTCACGTACGTCGTGTTTGCAGACCCACCCGTGCCTGCTGTTCCACTAGGGAGTCTCTGATTTAGCCATCTGATACAATGGGCTGACCGAGTAGCGAGGAGATGCTATCCATGTCCGGACAGATAACCTTTGCCGAGGAGCCCAGCCTGTCGCGACGCCGCAAGCAGACCAAGCGAGAACGCTTTCTGGCCGAGATGGATGCCGTGGTTCCCTGGGCCAGGCTTGTGGCCTTGATCGAGCCGCACTACCCCAAGGGGGGCAGCGGCCGCAAACCTATGCCTTTGGAGCGGATGCTGCGGATCCACTTTCTCCAGCAATGGTTCGGCTACTCCGATCCGGGGATGGAAGAGGCCCTGTACGAGGTTCCTCTGCTCCGTCAATTCGTCGGTATCGACTTGGGTCGGGACTTCGTTCCCGATGAGACCACGATCCTGAAGTTCCGCCGCTTACTGGAGCGCCATGCGCTTGCCCAGGCCATCTTTGCCGAGGTGCAGTCCGTGTTGCAGGAGAAAGGGCTCTTGCTGCAGGAAGGCAAGACCGTGGATGCCACCTTGATTCACGCCCCGAGCTCCACCAAGAACCGAGACCGCAAGCGGGATCCAGAGATGAGTTCCACCAAGAAAGGGAATCAGTGGTATTTCGGGATGAAGGCGCATGTGGCAACGGATCTCCAAGGTATCGTACAGGCGGTGGACTTCACGGCGGCCAAGGTACCGGATCATCAGCGGCTGGAGGGGCTCCTTACCGGAGAGGAGTCGGTGGTCCTCGCTGACCGGGGCTATGACTATCCCCAGGTGCATGACACGCTGGTGGCCCGAGGCATACGGAACGCGGTAGCGCGGCGACGCTATCCTGGGCAGAAAACCGGCTTGGCGGCCCTCAAGCGCTACAACCGCGCCATTGCCCGGATCCGTGCCCGGGGAGAACACGCCTTCCGGGTGCTGAAGTGCCAATTCGGTTATCAGCGAACCAGATATCGGGGTCTGGCCAAGAACGGTGCTCAACTGACCACGCTCTTTGCCTTGGCCAATCTGTACATGCTGAGGAGATATCTCCTGGCCGCGTAGGGAGTGGTGTGCCCAATATCCAATAATTCTCCAGAAAATGGGGGAATTTGACGGATAAGTGACCTGATAGCAACGTGCTTAGGTCAATACTGGGGACAAGGCGCACCTTTTTAGGCTAGGTCAGAGCTTCCCTAGGTGTTGAGGTAAATGTCACACATCCGGCAACACTATTAGCGGGAATACCGACACTTGTCGTCTGCCCAGCCGCTGCCGCCGCTTGCGCTGCAGAAGCCTGAGTGATGATTTGGTGCAGGTCCTGCGCAACGGTAGTCGCCTTAGAGGTCACGATATACTGCTCATACTGCGGAATAGCGATGGCCGCCAAGATGCCGATGATGGCAATGACGATCATCAGTTCGATGAGGGTGAAACCGGCTTCGGCGCTGGCCTGCGCCTTCTTGACCAACATGCTCATGAGCTGTCTCCTTCGGTGTTCCTAAATCCCGCCCCATGGCACCATGCCGGGGTCGCCCATCCCAAGGCATTTATCGTGCCAGAGAAGCGCCACTTACCGGGCGCTCGCTTCGGTCAACTCGTTAGCCATTGTTTTTATTGCTATCCTCTCAGGAAATATGCAGCATCGTGGGCCCCTCTCGCCGCCCAGATCCCCATTGCCAAAATCCCCCACCCACGCCAAATGACGTCCTTGAAGGGCGGCACGCCCATACGGCGTCGCCCATGATGGACGTCATCCGTCCCAACCAGCTTTTTTTACAGGCTTTTTCCTTTTCGGCCTTGTCGCGGTTCCAGGGCGACATGCTATACTGGGGGCGTTGCCGCTGCGAAAATGCGTCGTGCCCAGCAAAGCCAGTCCAGAGCAGTACCTCATCAGCACCCAGACCGCCGCCCTGCTCACGGGCAAGAGCGTGCGCACCCTGCAGCGCTGGGCGGAGGAAGGCAATATCCGCGGGCTGGAAAAGGCCGGCGAGCGGCGCGGCGCCGGCGGGGTCAAGCTCCTCATCGAACTGCCGAGCCTCATCCCCCACCTGAGTATTGCGCTGGATGGCGGGCGCATGGCCACCATCGTTGCCGCCGATGGTGGCGCCGCCGACGCCCTGCGCGAGGTGGGGCTGTATTTCCTGGCGGAGGATCAGGCGGCCACCGCCCTGCTCTGGCTGGAAGCCGCCGCCGCCAAGGGCGACAGCGACGCCATGGACTGGCTTTCCTGCTGCTACTTCATGGGGATCGGGGTATCCAGCAATCCCGCCCTGGGCTTGAAGTGGCTGGGCGAGGCGGCGGCGCGGGGGCACGCCTTGGCCCTGCAAAAGATCGCGGCCCTGTAGCGCCCCACCCTCCAGTCCGTGCGGGCCACACAGGGGCAGTAAAACACCCGTGCAGCTTGGCCTCAGGGCCTTGGGTCGCGCTGGCTGCGGCTACCGCGGCGGGGTTTGGTAGTGGCGTCGGATAGGGCCGTCAAGGCCTCATCGAAGAGCACCCAGTAGCGCTGCCGCGTGGTCTTGCGCGCCTTGCTGGCGTACAGGGCCTGGTCGGCAAAACGCAGGAGATCGGCCATATCCTTGACCCTGGGGTGGGGATAGATACACACGCCCATGCTGAGGCGAACCCCCACCACGGTGTCCGGGCGAATCTGCACGGGGTCTTTGACCACCGCCTCGATCTTGCTCAGGATCAGGCCCAGTTCCTCCAGATTGTGGTAGCCCTCGATGAGCAGGACGAACTCATCTCCCCCCAGGCGTGCGACGTAATCGGTGCGGCGCAGGGCATCGCGCAGACGGCGGCCCACCACCTTGAGCACCACGTCGCCGGCCTCGTGGCCATAGAGATCGTTGACGGGCTTGAAGTGATCCAGGTCGATCATGCACAGGGCGAGCTGCGTTCCGTTGCGCCCGGCCCGCGCCATGGCCACCTCCAGCTCATCGTCCAGGGCGCGCCGGTTGGCCAGGCCCGTGAGGCAGTCGTGACGCGATTCGTACTCCAACTGCTCCAGGAGCTGGATCTCGCGGCTGACGTCGCGCTGAATGCCAACGAAGTGGGTCAACTCACCATTGCGGTTGCGGATGGGCACGATACTCAGATGATTCCAGAAGGTCTCGCCGTCACGCCGGTAATTGATGAGCCGACCGTCGTAAAAATTGCCCTCGGCCAGGGCGCGATCGATGCGGGCCAGTTCCTGGATATCGGTTTCGGGGCCCTGGAGCACGGACATACCGTGACGCTGCAGCTCGTCCTGATGATACCCCGTCATCAGAAAGGAGCTTTGGTTGACGTAGAGCACCCGCCGCTGGACATCGCAAAGCACCACCCCCTCCAGGGCCGATTTCAGGGCAGCGCCAAGTACCATCTGCCGCTGCTGGGTATCCCAGTCCTCCAGTATGTCGCTCAGGCCACGGACGACGCCCTCCAGGAGCATCTGGCTATCGCCCGTCCAGGCCTCCGGATCGCGGTGCAAGAGGAGCAGCAGCGCCCAGTTCTGCGGTCCACGCGGCAGGGGCAACACGGCCGCCGATTGCAGCCGATACTGGCGCAACTGGGCGTACCAGGCGGCAAAGGCACCGGTAGCGGGCAGTGCTGGCGAGTAGTAGGGCTTCTGATCGTGCCACACCAGGGCGATGGGGGTGCTTTCCTGCGCGTCCGGGGCATTCAGGGGAGCGGACAGACTGCCGAGGATGCTGCGGGAGCCGGCTACGGCAAGGGTCTGGAAACTGCCCTCGGCATCGGGGCGGCCAATCCAGGCATGCTCTGCGACCTTGTGCTGCAGAACCAGCTCACAAAACTGCTGCAGGATGTCCAGATCGCGCGGCGACTGAACCATCTGCAAGGCCAGGGCCGCGCGCAGGTTCATGAGCTGGCGCTGACGCTGAACCGCGGCATTGGCTTGACCCTCCCGCCAGGGAAACAGGCTGCGTCGCGGGCGTTGCCCGTCGGGCGGCGGATCTGCGGGAGGTGCGGTCATGGGTGTCGGTGCGCTCTCTGCGATTGGGCAGGGTGGCTCTGCCCACATGGGTCTGAATAGTGCGAAGTATATCACCAGAGCTCGGCAAGGGGATGCGCCGGGCGCCGGCGGTATGAGGGATGGGCGGCACGGTTACCGCAACTAGGCGATGAGCGCGGGGGAATGTTAAACTTTGTTTATGAATAGCCTGCCGCCACCATCGGTTACCGCTGCGGTCGTCTCTGCGCCCGCGGCAGCGAGCCAGCCTCTGCTGACGGCCAGCAAAACCCGCCACATTCTCATACGCCTGGGCTATCTGCCACTCACCGCGGAAAACTATCTGGGGCGAAACGGTCAGGTGCAGCGTCAGTACACCTGGAACTTTGTGCCGCCGCGGGCGCTGCTGGCCTTGAGCCGTCAAGACTCCTGGCAAGACCCCTGGAATCCCCTGGTCCTGGGGGCACTTTATCAATTTGAGCACGAACACGGCTTGCCCGTAGAGCCCGGCAAGGTGGGACTGCGCGACCTGCCGGTATCGGTGGAAATGGCCCTGCTGGCGGCCCGCAAACCCGATCCCCTGCCCTGGACCTGGGTCCTGGTGACCAAGTTTCCGCGGCCGGAGCGCATACACATCTTTGTTGCCGGCAAGGGTTGGGTACTGCAAAGCGATTGCAACACCGGTGTGCTGCACGGCACCCCCGACGGGACCTGGCCCGTCTACGCCCGAGATGAACACACCAGCATGGTGGGCAGTTTCCCCATCCCGGTGCCGGCACGGCAGGTGCGCCTCTACGATGCGGCCAAGGCGGCGGGGTTTCACGTCGCCGCTATCGATTTTGGCCGCTACCACCACCACTGGGTGCGCTACCAGCCCTACGACGACCCCGATATCCGCTGGGTCAATTACTTCGACCGCGGGCGCGCCGTTCACTTCTACCCGCGTGCTGCCTACGGCTTTCCCCAAAGCGCGGGCTGTGTGGAGTTACCGCGCAAGGCGGCGCAACAGGCTTTTGCCATCCTCCACTACGGTACCCCCGTCACCGTGGCGCACAGTGCGCCGGGCCCCTGGAATGCGCCGGCATCGGCCAAGGGTGCGGCAAAGCCGCAGGGAGAGAAGACCATCGCAGCCCTACCCAGTCTGCATTGGACCTATCGGGTGGTACCGCAGCAGTCCAGCCCGCGCAGTGTCCACCTGGCCCTCACGCCGGTGGCTCTGCCGGCTCACGCTGCCGCTCTTCCAGACGGTACACCCAGGCCAGCACCTCAGCCACAGCCCGATAGAGTTGCGGCGGGATCTGCTGGTCCAGGTCCAGCTGCACGAGCAGGCTGACCAACTCCCGGGATTCGTGGATATAGACCCCGGCTTCCCGGGCGCGGGCAATGATCTGCTCGGCGACCAGGCCACGGCCTTTGGCCACCACCTGGGGGGCTGCTCCGCCCTCCTGGTAGCGTAAGGCAACGGCCTGCCGTGGCGGGCTGCGCTTGCTCACGAACGGAACACCTCGAGCCCCAGAGCCTGTAGCGCCTGATGCAACTCGCCGTAGGCGGCCTGCAGCGTCGCTGCCTGGTCACCATCGAGATCCAGCCACAGACGTTGACCATGTAACCGTAGCCGGGCTTCCACCGCGCCGAGGTGCGGCAGCTGCAGGCGCAGGGTGCTATCCCAGTGGATTGCCTCGGCTGCGGTTTGCTTCGCCCCGCCGTCGTCCTCGCCTGGCGCCTCGTCGGTACCACGGCGCAGCTTCCATTCCAGCCACTGTCCAGGCCACAGGGCTCCACTCCACTGCAGCTGCTGCTGCGCCAAGGTCTGCAACTGCTGGCCCACCAGCGGCGCGAGGTGGCTGGCGACAAGGTTCTGGCTGGTGGCAGCGCTGCTCGGGGTACCCGCCAGTAACGCCATCTGGCGGTAGGTATCCGAGGCAAGCTGCGGTGTGCCCTGCTCCACTGAGCCATTGGGCATAACGGCTCGCGCGAGCGCATCCGCCGCCTTCTGGCCCGCGTTTGGGGTACTCTGGGCCATGCCCGTCGCCGCCATGGAAGCGCGCCCGGCCAGGACGGCGGTTACGGGCGGGAGGCTTGCCTCGGCAAAACTTTCTGTGGCCACCGGGCCGCCAGAGGCTGCACCTGCGGTGGCGCCGGATTCCGGGTTGGCTAGGGCGCCGCCGCGTAGCAGGCTGGAAAGCTGGCCCTGCGGTTCCTGAAGCAGGGCCGCCTGGGACCACTGCCCCTGTGTCCAGGCGAGCAAATGGCTCTCGTAGAAGAGACCACTCTGTTGCAGTCCCCGCTGCAGGGCGGCGGCGATGGGCAGAGGATCGATCTGGGGCCGCGCCAGCAGAGGGGCCGGGCTTTGCAGTTGCGCCGGCGCCTTGGCCAGCAGAGATTGCAGGGATTGCCCGTCGCGGGACAAGCTTACCTGCTCTGGCCCAGCATCCGCTGCCGGCGCGGTGCGCAGCAAAAAACGCAGGCCATCGCTCCCACTACCCAGATACTGGAGGCTCAGCCGAGTACCAGCGGCCCAACTGCCGGGCAGGGTGAAGGCCAGCACACGACCATCCACTCGGACCAGGGTACTGGCACCTTGCTGGCCAAGGACCTGCCCCTCCATCAGCACACCCGGGGTAAAGGTTCTGGTGTAATCCGCCGAGGGCTGGCCCGCGGCTGGATCCGCCAGAAGGCGACCAATACCGGGGACAGGGGCAGCACTCACGATTGTAGGGGTACCGCCGCGGATGGCCTTCCGCGCAGGCGCAGCAGCAACTCGGCCTCCTCTTCGCTGAGGCGACACTGGCTGGCGATGGTTCGCGCCGAGGCGCCGGCCATGGCCAGACGCTGCGCCTTGGCGTAACGCTCATCGTCCGTGAAGCGATCGTCTTCGAGTCCCGCCGGCGGATCCCCAAGCTCGGCAGCGACCTGGGGCACGGGCGGCGCATGGGCGGGCGACGCAGCGGGCGTGGCGACGGATAGACTGGCGGCCCCGTCCGGACCGCCCGCGAGGACGCGTCGATGCAGATCCACCTGCGCCGAGGCCAGCTCCCGTAGCGCATGCTCCAGGTGATCGAGGCGGTCTTCCAATGCATGCGCACGCTGGCGTTGCTCGCGCTGCAAGCGCCAGGACCAGAGCTCCAGCCCCACAAGAATCAGCAGAAGCACTATGGAGAGCAGGATCACGGCGCACCCCCGATCATGTCAGCCACGCCACCAGCGGCGCACTCGGCGCGACCAAGATTCCGGGCGGGCCGGAGCCAGACTTTGCATGCCAAGACCCAGGCTCTTGAGGATTTCCCGATCCCGGGTCTGGACGTAGCGGGCAATGGTCTCGCGGATGGTCGACGATAGCTCCTGAAGCTCCAGTCCAAGCACGACACCACCGTTGTGTCCCGTTTGCTGCTCGGCAAAACGCACCACCGCCGCTGCCGATAGCTCGTCACTGTCGCGCAGACGAAAAAGCAGTCGCGGCAGATGCTCACCTGCCTGAAAGGGATAGTCCTCAGGCTTGGGGGCTAGGATACGCAGGCCGCCGGCGCTGATGTCCTGCATGATGGCGACCAGCGGCCGTGCGCCATCTCGCTGGATCTGTACATCGGTGGGATCGTCCACCGCGGGCGGGACGCGGTAGAGCTGGCGCCTCTGCAGCTGATACACCTGTTCCGGCGTGCTGAGGACGAGACCATCGTCCTTGACCTCGCGCAGGATCGTCCGACAGCCCGTGATCACTCCCTCTAGGCGCGCCAGAAGCGTCACTTCCACGCCTGGGGCGACGCGACCGTCATAACCCACCGGCAGATCCACCATCAGGGTATCCTCCTGCCGGTCGAGGAGTATGGTGCTGTAACTTTGGGCCCGTCCATCGAACCAGAGGGTGCAGAAGGCGTGGCTGCGGCGCAGCTCCTCCAGCACGTGCATGGCCTTGACCTGGGAGCTCAGGGCGTAACGCTCTTCAAAGAGCCGGTGACGCGCTTCAGCAAAGGATTCCGACACGGTTCAAGATTCCCCCATCGGTAGCGACCGCAGCCTGGAGCTGGCCCGTCGCGCCAGCCCCTTACTCGAAGTGCTTGAGTACGTCTTCATGGATGCGTATATGCGCCTTATGCCGCAGCGCCTGCAGGTAGCCCGTGGTGAGGAGCCGAGCCCGCTGTTCCTCCAGGGAGCGCTGAATTTCCTGGGTTACGGAAGGGTTCAGCAAGGCCTGGTTGGGAAGGATCACCCGGGTGACGGCATACAGGGCGTAGCCAACCTTCTGTTCCACCATGCCGAAGGACGGCGCGCCCTGCCCTTCGGGAGCCGGTGCCAGGAAAATGGCATTCATGAGGCTCGGATCGAGCCCTGCGGCGGAGTGGCGCGCCAGATCGCTGTAGCGCTTTTCCGGGTAGCTACCGTCGGGGTCGAGATCCTTGGGATCCCGACTCTTCTCGGCCGCGTCCAGCAACTCCTGCGCCCGCGCCTTGGCCAGCCGTCGCGCTTTTCGTTCTGCCAGGGTAGCGGCGATTTCACTGCGCACCGCTTGCAGGTCTTGGGATCGTGGCGGCGTGTAATGCAGCAGATGTACGGCCAGCAGGTCGCCATTGGGCAGGCGCAGGGCACTACTGTTCTTGCCGGCCAGCACCGCCTTGCTGAAGGCGAGGTCGAGGGCCTTGGGGTCGGCAAAGACACCGCTGGACGGGGTCTTGCCGGCAGTGAGCGTGCCGCTGTCCTCGATCTTCAGGCCGTAGGCCTTGGCGACCCCAGCCAGGCTGCCTGAGTCGCTGAAGAGCTTGTCCTTGAAGTTTTCGATCTGGCTCTCGAAGGCAAGCTCGGGCGATCCCTGGCTGGGCGCCGGGGAGCTCGCACTCGCCGTTGCTGCCGTCCCAGATCCATGCGACTGGTCAAAGTCCTTGGGGCCAAAGGTGACGTACTGGACCTCCACCTGGGCGGGAAGCGCGTAGTCCGACTGGTGCTGCTGGTAATAGGACTGAACCTCGGCATCCGTCGGGGTCGCAGCCTTCAGGAAGCTACGGACGGGGATTTGTACGACGCGCGCATCCCGATATTCCTGCGACCAGGACCAGGCGGACTCCGCATCCTTTCGGCTTGCCACGGCAAGGATCTGCGGCACCGCCTGCAGTTGCTCCAACAGCATACTGTCGCGCAGCATGGCCTCGAACTTCACCGGGGTCAGACCATTGGCACGCAGCACTTCCTGGTATTTGGCGCGGGAGAACTTGCCCTTGTCGGCAAAGGCCGATATGCCTTCGATCTTCTGCGCCAGTGCCGAGTCCGGTACCTGCAGGCCGAGCTTGCGCGCCTCGTGGGCAAGGAGCAGGTTGTCGATGAGACCGTTCAGCACATCCGGGGCAAAGCTTGGGTCCTTGGCCATCTGCGCGGCGGCCTCGGGGCCGAATACCTGCGCATAGTGCTCCCGGGCATCGTGCAGCCGCTGCTGGAAGATGGCGGCGCTGATCTTGTCCCCGTCCACCTTGGCTACCACCTGCTCCCCGGAATCGTTGGAGAAGAGGTAACCGCTCACTCCCCACAGCACGAAGGACAGAGCGATGACCGCGAGCACGATCTTTGCGGCCCAGGATTGACTCAGCTTTCGAAACGCATCCAGCATCATTGATCTCCACGCCAGCCGCAGACCGGCAGTTCTGCGGCCCCGGCCATGGTAGCGCCAAGCACGACAAGAAAAAAGGCGCCCCCCAAAAGGGTCGCCTTAGGTATATGGCGGGGTGGACGGGGCTCGAACCCGCGACCTCCGGCGTGACAGGCCGGCATTCTGACCGACTGAACTACCACCCCGCGATGTTTTTGGTGGGCGATGAGGGGCTCGAACCCCCGACATTCGGCGTGTAAAGCCGACGCTCTACCAACTGAGCTAACCGCCCCAACCAGACGCGCTAGTTTACGGCATCCCGCAGCGCTTTACCAGCCTTGAATTTGGGTGTGCGGCTCGCGGCGATCATGATCTCCTGACCCGTCGCCGGATTACGTCCCTTGCGTGCTTCCCGCTCGGCCACCAGAAAGGAACCAAAGCCGACCAGGGTGACCTGATCACCTTCCTTGAGCGCCTCGGTGATGGCCTTCAGGGCGGCATCGAGGGCATGGCCGGCTGCCGTGCGACTCAGATCGGCGTGTTCTGCAATTTTTTCGATCAATTCGGATTTGTTCATATTCCTTTCTCCTGTTATGGGCCACGGTACGCTTCGAGACGGTATACTGCACAAGGTGGGAGACGTTATAGCAGGCAAAAAAAAGTCCTGTCAAGAAAGCCGGCATAAAAAAGGCGGACCTGAAAAGCTTTTTATTCCGCACGGATACTTGCGCGGCCACAAAAAACTCCCTCCGATCCCACGATCGGAGAGAGTCTGCCACTTTTACCGGATCAGTGCGCGGTGGTCGCCGAACCTTCTCCTTTTTTGTCGCCCACGGGGTTGACGCTGCCCACCAGAGCCCCGGGCTCATTACCCTCGGGCAAGGGCGTAGGCATACGCTCCAGGGCGATACTGAAGACCTCATCGATCCAGCGTACGGGTTTGATGGTCAACGCATCGCGGACATTTTTGGGAATATCCTGCAAATCCTTTTCATTGTCTGCAGGTATCACCACCGTGGCAATACCGCCGCGGTGTGCCGCCAGGAGCTTTTCCTTCAGACCACCGATGGGCAGCACCTCGCCACGCAGGGTGATTTCACCGGTCATGGCGACACTGGCATGCACCGGAATACCCGTCAGGGCCGAGACCAGGGCCGTCGCCATGCCGATGCCGGCGCTGGGACCATCCTTGGGCGTGGCACCCTCGGGAACGTGGATGTGCACATCACGACTCTGGTAAAAGTCCGGAGCGATCCCGAGCATCGTGGAGCGGGCGCGGACCACGCTCATGGCCGCCTGAATGGACTCCTGCATGACATCGCCGAGCTTACCGGTGATGAGCAGCTTACCGCGCCCCGGCACCACCACGGCCTCGATGCTGAGGAGTTCACCGCCCACCTCGGTCCAGGCCAGACCCGTCACCTCACCAACCCGGTTTTCCTTTTCCGCCTTGCCAAAGTCAAAGCGCCGCACACCCAGGTACTTGTCCAGATTGCGCTCGCTGACCTGTACCTTCTTGCGCTTCTTGTCCAGGAGGAGCTCCTTGACCACCTTGCGGCAGATCCGGGCCAGCTCCCGCTCCAGATTGCGCACCCCCGCCTCGCGCGTGTAGTAGCGGATGATGTCGCGGATCACCGTCTGCGAGATGGATATCTCCTCGGGCTTGAGGCCCGTCTTTTCCATCTGCTTGGGCAGCAGGTACTGCATGGCGATGTGGGTCTTCTCATCCTCGGTGTAGCCGGAGATGCGGATCACCTCCATACGGTCCAGCAGCGGCGCCGGTATGTTCAGGGTGTTGGCCGTGGTCACGAACATGGTATCGGAGAGATTGAAATCCACCTCCAGATAATGGTCGTTGAAGGTGGCGTTCTGCTCCGGATCCAGCACCTCCAGCAGGGCCGAGGCCGGATCACCGCGGAAGTCCATGGCCATCTTGTCCACCTCATCCAGAAGCATGAGGGGGTTACGGGTCTGCACCTTGGCCAGACTCTGGATGATCTTGCCCGGCAGCGCGCCTATGTAGGTACGCCGGTGACCGCGGATCTCGGCCTCATCGCGCACGCCGCCCAAGGACATGCGCACGAACTTGCGGCCCGTGGCCTGGGCGATGGAGCGACCGAGGCTGGTCTTGCCGACCCCGGGCGGGCCCACCAGACAGAGGATGGGGCCGCGGCTGTTGCCTACCCGCTCCTGCACCGCCAGGTATTCCAGGATGCGTTCCTTGACGTCCTCCAGGCCGTAGTGGTCGGCATCGAGGATGGCCTTGGCCCGCGCCAGATCCTTGGTGATGCGGCTGCGCCGCTTCCACGGCACCGCCACCAGCCAGTCGATGTAGTTACGCACCACCGTGGCCTCGGCGGACATGGGGCTCATCATCCGCAACTTCTTGAGCTCGGCCTCGGCCTTGGCGCGCACTTCCTTGGGCATACCGGCCTTCTGGATCTTGCGTGCCAGCTCATCGGCCTCGCCAGCGCCTTCCTCGCCGAGGTCACCCAGCTCCTTCTGGATGGCCTTCATCTGCTCGTTGAGGTAGTACTCGCGCTGACTCTTTTCCATCTGCCGCTTGACCCGGCCACGGATGCGTTTTTCCACCTGCAGGAGGTCGATCTCCGACTCCATCATACCCAGAAGGTGCTCCAGGCGGCTGCGGGTGTCGGCTTTTTCCAAGATCTCCTGCTTTTCCTCGAGCTTGAGCCCGAGGTGCGCGGCGACGGTATCGGCCAGACGATTGGGGTCGTCGATGCTGGCGAGGGTAGCCAGGATCTCCGGCGGAATCTTCTTGTTGAGCTTGACGTAGGACTCGAACTGGGCACTGACGGAACGCATCAGGGCCTCCAGTTCGCGATCGTTGCTCGTCCCGCTGCGGATGATCTGCACCTGCGCGCGCAGGAAGTCGTCGACGGGGATGAAGGACTGGATCTTGGCCCGCTCCGTCCCCTCGACCAGGACCTTGACGGTGCCATCGGGCAGCTTCAGGAGCTGCAGGATGGTGGCCAGGGTGCCGATGCGATAGATCTTGTCCGGCTGCGGGTCGTCATCGGCGGCATTCTTCTGCGCCACCAGAAGTACCTGCTTCTCGCCCGCCATGGCATCTTCCAGCGCGCGGATGGATTTGGGCCGGCCGACGAACAGGGGAATCACCATGAAAGGAAATACCACCACATCCCGCAAGGGCAGGACCGGTACCAGCAGGGATTCTCCTTCCGTAAGGCCTTCAAGGCCGCGATTTTCTATATCCGCCATGGCTCACTCCATTCATTGGGTGGGGACAGGACATCCCCAGACTCGTTATAGATATGGCCGACATCGGGATTTTTCAATGTCGGCCACAGCCTGGTCAGGCCGGGTGAGACACATCTTTCTTGCTGGCGTCGTCGTAGACCAGCAGGGGTTTGCCGCCACTCTCCACGACGGCGGCGTCCACCACCACCTTCTTGACGCCCACCAGAGAGGGTAGCTCGTACATGCTGTCCAGCAGAATCTGCTCGAGGATGGAGCGCAGGCCACGGGCTCCGGTCTTGCGCGTCAGGGCTTTCTTGGCAATGGCGCGCAGCGCTTCGGGGCGGAACTCCAGGGTCACGCCCTCCAGGGCAAAGAGCTTCTGGTATTGCTTGACCAAGGAGTTGCGTGGCTCCGTGAGGATGGAGACCAGGGCGTCCTCGTCCAGCTCTTCCAGCAGGGCAATGACGGGCAAACGGCCCACGAACTCGGGGATGAGGCCATAGCGAACCAAGTCCTCGGGTTCGAGGTTCTCCATCATGAGATTGCTGCTGTTCTGCTTGTCCGTCCGCTTGATCTGGGCGTTGAAACCCATACCGCCCTTCTCTACCCGGCTGGCAACGGCTTTCTCGAGCCCAGCAAAGGCGCCGCCACAGATGAAGAGGATGTGCCGGGTATCCACCTGCAGGAACTCCTGCTGCGGATGCTTGCGGCCACCCTGAGGCGGTACCGAGGCGACCGTCCCCTCGATGAGCTTCAGGAGTGCCTGCTGCACTCCCTCGCCGGAAACGTCGCGGGTGATGGACGGATTTTCGGACTTGCGCGAAATCTTGTCGATTTCATCGATGTAGACGATGCCCGTCTGCGCCTTCTCGACATCGTAATCGCACTTCTGCAGGAGTTTTTGGATGATGTTCTCGACATCCTCACCCACGTACCCCGCTTCCGTCAGGGTCGTCGCGTCGGCCATGGCAAAGGGCACGTTGAGCAGCCGCGCCAGGGTCTGGGCCAGCAGAGTCTTGCCCGAGCCCGTGGGGCCGATGAGCAGGATGTTGCTCTTGTCCAGCTCGACATCGTTGTCGCGCCCGCCCTTGCCGCCGTGCTCCAAACGCTTGTAGTGGTTGTACACCGCCACGGACAGGACCTTTTTGGCCGCGTCCTGACCGATGACGTACTCGTCCAGGGTCTTGCGGATTTCCATGGGCTTGGGGAGCTTGCTGCCGCCCTGCTCGTCCTGGGCATCGAGAACCTCGTCCTTGACGATGTCGTTGCAGAGTTCGATGCATTCGTCACAGATGAAGACCGAAGGACCGGCAATGAGCTTGCGCACTTCGTGCTGGCTCTTGCCGCAGAATGAACAGTAGAGGGTCTTCTCGCCACCACCTTCGTTTTTACCTGCCATCGCTATACTCCTGCCTGTCTTCAGGCGTCTTCGTTGTCGCCCCGGTGCGTGATCACGGAGTCCACCAAGTGATAGTCCTTGGCCTCCTGGGCAGACATGAAAAAATCTCGATCCAGATCCTGCTCGATACGCTGCTGCGATTGCCCGGTATGCTCCACCAGGATCTCATTGAGGCGCTGCCGGATACGCAGGATTTCCTTGGCGTGGATCTCGATGTCGTGGGCCACACCCTGATAACCGCCCGAGGGCTGATGCAACATGATACGGGCGTTGGGCAGGGCGTAACGCTTGCCCGCCGCACCCGCCGCCAGCAGGACCGCTCCCATGCTTGCGGCCTGTCCTATACATACGGTACTCACCGCCGGACGGATGAACTGCATGGTGTCGTAGATGGCCAGCCCCGCCGTTACCGAACCACCGGGGCTGTTGATATAGAGGGCGATATCCTTGTCCGGGTTCTCGGCTTCCAGGAAGAGTAGCTGGGCCACCACCAGGTTGGCCATCAGGTCTTCCACCGGACCCACCAGAAATATCACCCGTTCCTTGAGTAGGCGCGAGTATATGTCGAAGGCGCGCTCCCCGCGGCCCGTCTGCTCGATGACCATGGGCACGTAGCCGAGGTTGTGGATCTCGGGGGCACGGGATTCCTGCATGGACTGCTTCATGTGCTGCTCCTTCTCGCTGTTATACTCGCTGCCGGTCACGCGCTGACGTCGGCGGGCTCCGGCTCACGCCCGATCAGGCGATTGAAGCTGACGGGGACTTCCGACACTTTAACACGCTCCAGCAACCATTCCACCACCTGATCTTCCAGCACCATGGCCTCCAGTTCCGCCAGGCGCTGCTCATCCTGACGATACCAGCGGACGAACTGCCCGGGGTCTTCGTACTGCTCCGCCATATCGCGCAGCATACGGTCCATTGCGCTCGCACTGGCAACCAGTTTCTGCTGCCGGGCAATCTCCGAGAGCACCAGACCCAGCACCACACGCCGCCGCGCAAGGGACTCGCCCTCGCTGTCCAGTTCTTGCACCTTGCGTTCCTGCTTCAGGCGCTCACGCTCCTGGGCCAGCAACTGCTTTGGCAATTCGGGCTGGTTGGCTTCCACCAGCAGGTCGAGGATCTGGGCCTTGACCTGCACGCGACTGATTCGCTGCGCCTCGCGTTCCAGGTTTTCCCGAACCTCACGCCGCAGGGTGGCGACGTCACCATCCTCGATGCCCAGTTCTCGGGCAAAATCGGCGTCCAGCTCCGGCAGGCGCGGTTCTGCCACCGCCTTGACCTTCAGCGCGAACTCCGCCTTCTGGCCCGCCAGTTCGGGGTTGGGATAATCCGCCGGGAAGGTCACCTCCACCTGCTTCTCATCCCCTGCCCGCAGACCTTCCAGAGCCTGCTCTATCTCCGGCAGCAAGCGGCCGCTGCCGAGCACGACCCCGTAGTCGCTTACGTCGCCCCCGGGAAGGACCTCACCCCCGCGGCGCCCGATGAAATCCACCGTCACCCGATCGCCGCTCTGGGCTGGGCGATCCACAGCGACAAAGTCGCGCCGCTGCTGGCGCATGATGTCCAGGGTGGCATCCACATCGCTGTCCAGGATCTCTGCGGTCTTGCGCGTCACCACCGCCTCGGGCACGACGGGGGTAAAGTCGGGATAGACCTCGACGGTGGCCGTAAAGATAAGATCCTCACCACGACCGCCCTGGTCCACCTGCACCTCAGGCCGAGCCACCGGTCGCAGGGAGTGCGTACGCAAGGCTTCGACATAGTACTGGTTGATCAGATGGTCGAAAGCCTCCATGAGCGCCTCCGAGCCGAACTGCCCCTGGATGACGGCAGGCGGTACCTTGCCGGGCCGAAAACCCGGCAGACGCGCGCTGCGCGCCTTCTGCCGCAGGCGCTGCGTGACTTGGGCATCGACTTCGGCGGCGGGGACGGTGATCTGGATCTGACGCTCCAGGGGGGCCCCTTCCGGGGTGCGCAGGGTCATATACTCATCCTTTTTTTGCATTCGGTTCAAACCTTGACGTGGATCTCAACAGAGGGAACGGCCGGTCGAAGCTCAGCGCAAAGCGCGGCTACCGGGTTTTACCGCCGGCGTGCCGGCGACACAAAGGGGGCACTCCTCCGGACGCCAGGTCTGCACCGGCAGGCGCAACAGAGGAAAATAGGGTATCCCGTCGAAGTCTGCAATCCCGCCAGGGCTGCGATCGATGATGGCCGACACCGCCAGCACCCGCCCACCAGCGGCGCGGACTGCGTCCATGCACTCGCGAGTGGAGCCGCCCGTGGTGGTGATATCCTCCACCACCAAGACGCCTTCGCCGGGCTCCAGCGCAAAACCGCGGCGCAGCCGCATCTGGCCATTTTCGCGTTCCGTGAACAGGCTGCGCTGCCCAAGGCTGCGGGCGCATTCGTAGGACACCAATACGGCGCCCATGGCCGGGCCGACGACCACCCGCAGCTGGCTGCGGATGGCCTCCGGAATTCCCGCCACCATGGCGCTGGCCAGGCGGGCGCCGTGCGCCGGGTATTGCAGAACGCGCGCCGACTGCAGGTAGGTGTCACTGTGCAGACCCGACGAGAGCAGGAAATGCCCGTGTAACAGAGCGCCATCCTCCTCGTAGAGTGCCAGGACGGCGTCGGCGGCCAGTGCATCGTGGCTCATGCGGATTCCTCGCTAGGGTGATCATGGAAATGGGTGGCGGTGGCGCCCTCGATTTCTGCGAGCAGGGCCGCCAGGGCCTGCGCCGGGTCGGCGGCGGCCGTGATGGGTCGACCCACCACCAGATAGTCGGCACCGGCGGCCAGGGCCCGAGCCGGCGTCATGACGCGCTTCTGGTCGTCACCAGCCGCCTGCGCCGGGCGGATACCCGGCGTCACGCGCAGCAGGCCGGGCTCTAGCCCTTTGAGACGCGCCGCTTCGCGCGCAGAGCAGACGACACCGTCCAGACCCGCCTTGGCCGCCAGGCTGGCGAGCCGCTCCACCTGGGCGTCCACGCCGTCCCGACAGCCCAGCTCCGCCAGAGCCCCATCGTCCAGACTGGTGAGCACGGTGACGGCGATGAGTTTGGGTCGCGTCGGACCTGCAGCATCCTCCACACCCTCGCGCGCCGCCTGCAGCATGGCCAGACCACCGCTGGCGTGCACATTGAGCATCCACACCCCCAGACGGGTGGCAGCGGCGCAGGCCTTGGCCACGGTCTGCGGTATATCGTGAAACTTGAGGTCGAGAAAGATCTCGAAACCCCGTTCCCGTAAGTCCTCCAGCAAGGCCGGCCCAGCGCTGGTGAAGAGTTCCTTGCCGACTTTCACGCGACAACGCCGTGGATCGAGGCCTGCGGCCAGCTCCAATGCGGTGCGCGCGTCGGCGCAATCCAGGGCAACGATGAGGGGTGTCATGTCCATAGGGTTCCGCCCGTAAAGCTGCCCCAGCTTCTGCAGCTGGGACAGCGCCAATGGTGTTCGCCGGTGCGGTAACCACACTGCGCACACTGAAACTGAGGATTGGGCATGGGTAAATCACCGATGACCTGAACCAACTGCGGCAGCAGTTCCGGAGTCGGAGTCTCCAGACGCAAGAGCAGTTGTACTACGGGCAGACCCTTGCGTGCATTCAGGGCGCGACGCAGATAGTCCCGCGCAGCCTCCGTGCCATCCACCTCCAGTAAAGCCTGGGCCACCCGGTAAACCGTCAGGGTATCGTCGAAGCGATCCAGCAGACGCGCCCGCCAACTACGGCAGGAAGGCTGGTCGAGGCAGCGCTTCAGGGCTTCGAGGAAGGGTCGCACCACCAGCAGCAGTGCCGGGTAGGCACCCGTATCCAGGAGCCTCGCCCACGTCCCTGCGGCACGCTCCCAGGCTCCCTCGGCAAAGGCCAAACGTCCCTCGATGATTTGCGTGCGCGGACTGTCCGGGTCCACCTCCCGAGCCTCGGCCAGGTATTGCCGCGCCGCCGTCACGTCGCCGCGACCGATGGCTGCCTCGGCCATCTCGCCGCAGATCAGGGCAATGATGGCTTCTTGACCCTCACGTCCCAGGGCTTTGAGACGACGACGCACGGCCACTGCCTGAGGCCAATCGGCACCCAGTTCGTAGAGTTCCGCCAGGGCCTGCAGACCATCCACGTAGCGGTCGTCACGCTGCAGCAGTTCCTTGAGGATACTTTCGGCGCGATTGAGTATCCCGGATTTGAGATAATCCCGGGCGATCTCCAGCAGCACCTCCTGACGCAACGAGAGACTCAGTCCGGGTTGCTCCAGCAGGTACTGATGCACACGCAAGGCCCGCTCCAACTCTCCCCGCCGGCGGAACAGACGACCGAGGGCCATGAGAATGTCCGTGCTCTCGGGATGCTGACGCAGGGCCTCCAGGAAGGCTTCTACCGCCTCGTCGCTGCGGTCGCTGAGGAGGTGGTTCAGCCCCTGAACATAGACCTCCGGAACCAGAAGCGCGCGTCGCGGACGCCAGAAAACCGCAACCACCAGTCCCAGCGCCATACCCAGCGCCCCGGCCAGGAAGACGAGCCACCAGGACGCTGCCACGACGGCGCCGCTCAGAGCCCGGACTCAGCGCTGCGCATCGGCACGGGCATAGTCCACCTGCTCTCGCAATTCCTTGCCCGGCTTGAAATGGGGCACGCGTTTTTCCGGAACCCAGACCGGTTCCCCCGTTTTGGGATTACGCCCCTGCTTTTCCGGTCGGATATGCAGGGAAAAGCTGCCGAAACCACGAATCTCGATGCGCTCGTTCTCGCGCAGGGCGTCACTGAGGTAATCCAGCATGTGCCGCGTGGCGAGTTCGATATCGCGAATGCTGACATGCGGGTACTGGGCACTCATGAGCTTGATCAGTCCGATTTTGTCATGATTATGGGCTCTCTTATGAACGGAAACCCCGCCTCACACCGGCAAGGTGCCGGCCTGAGACGGGGAGTGCGGCGCGGAATTAGCTCTCTTCTTCCTGCTTGCGCTTGAGCTGTTCCTTGATCAGATCTCCGAGACTGGTGGTTCCGGTGGCTGCGCTGCGCGCGTACTGCTGCGTCAGTGCCGCGGAATCCTCGTGACCGCCGCCGTGACCACTTTCCCGTGCCGCCTGGGCCTTGGTACTCAGGGTCAGGGTGCGGTTCTTGCGGTCGATGCTGGCGATGGCCACATCGATACGATCCCCCACCTCGGGCGCACTGCCGCGCGCGTATTCCCGCGCCGGCAGGAATCCTTCCACGCCTTCTGCCAGCTTGATGACCGCACCCTTGCCGTCCACGGAGATGACCTCACCCTCCGTCAGGCTGCCCTTGTCGTTGGCGACGACGAACTGGATGAAGGGGTCGGTCTCCATCTGCTTGATGCCCAGGGAGATGCGTTCGCGCTCGGGATCAATACTGAGGACCACGGCCTCCAGCTCGTCTCCCTTCTTGAAGTCCCGCACCGCCTCTTCGCCCGGGCGATCCCAGGACAGATCGGACAGATGGATGAGTCCGTCGATTCCACCTTCGAGGCCAATGAATACCCCAAAGTCGGTAATGCTCTTGATTTGGCCGGACACCCGATCGCCCTTCTGATAGTTCTGGGCGAACTCTTCCCAGGGGTTGGGCAGACACTGCTTGATACCCAGGGAGATGCGCCGCCGTTCCTCGTCGATGTCGAGGACCATGACCTCCACCTCCTGCCCCAGGTGCAGCGCCTTGGCGGGATTGAGGTTCTTGTTGGTCCAGTCGATTTCGGAGACGTGCACGAGGCCTTCCACTCCCTCTTCGATCTCGACGAAGGCGCCGTAGTCGGTGATGTTGGTGACCTTGCCAAAGATCCGCGTACCTTCGGGGTAGCGGCGCGAGATGTCCTGCCAGGGATCTTCACCCAACTGCTTCATGCCCAGGGAGATACGACCGCGCTCGCGATCGAACTTGAGCACCATGACCCGCACCTCGTCGCCGGCACTGACGACTTCGCTGGGGTGCTTGACGCGGCGCCAGCCCATGTCGGTGATGTGCAAGAGACCATCGATACCGCCCAGGTCAATGAAGGCGCCGTAGTCCGTCAGGTTCTTGACCACGCCCTCGAGGATGGCCCCTTCCTGGATGCTCTCCAGCAAGGCCCCACGCTCGGCACTCTGTTCCTGCTCGACCACGGCGCGCCGCGATACCACGACGTTGTTGCGCTTGCGGTCGAGCTTGATGATCTTCATCTCGAGATCCTTGCCCTCGAGGTAGGCCACATCGCGAACGGGACGCACGTCCACCAGGGAGCCCGGCAGGAAGGCGCGCACGCCATCAATGCTGACCGTGAACCCACCCTTGACCTTGCCAGTGAGAAACCCGTGGACCACGGCGCCCTCTTCGAAGGCCTTTTCCAGATCCTCCCAGGTCTTGGCGCGCCGCGCCTTCTCGCGCGAGAGCTTGGTCTCGCCCATGCCGTCTTCCACGGACTCCAGGCATACTTCCACCCGATCGCCCACCTTGACCTCGAGTTCGCCCTCGCTGTTGCGGAACTGCTCCGCAGGCACCGGGCCCTCGGACTTCAGACCGACGTCGATAACGACGAAATCGTTATCCACGCGGGTGACGACGCCGGTGAGAAGGTCTCCAGGCTTGATGCCTTGGGTGCTCTGACTTTGTTCAAACAGCTCGGCAAAACTGGGTTCAGACAGGACTTCTGCTTGTGGGGTGGTCATAGGGTTCGATAGGCCTCATGTGCCGGGACAGATGCTCCTGCCCCGCAACCTGCTCAAATGCCAGCGGACTGGCGGACGAAAATCTCCCCGAAGGCGTCGACTACCCAACCTTCAAGGACCCGAGAACTCTCTGCAACACTCAACGCACTGGTATCGAGGATCCGCGCGTCGGGAGCCGCCACCAAGGGGGCGACGCTGCGTTCACGATCCCGACGATCCCGCTCGGCGATCTCTGCTGCAATGGTGGCTAGACTAGCACTACTTCCCTGTTCCATCAACTGTTTTAGGCGGCGCGCGGCACGCACCTCGACACTCGCCGTCAAGAAGATCTTGAGTCGCGCATCGGGGAACACCACGGTACCCATGTCGCGGCCATCGGCCACCAGACCCGGCGCCTGCTGAAAATCCCGCTGCCGTTGCAGGAGAGCCGACCGCAGGGGCGCGAGTGCGGCAATGCGTGAGGCCCATTGCCCCACCTCCGGCGTGCGGATGGCCGTGTCGATGCGTTCGTCACCAAGCCAGATCTCCGTCTCGTCCCCGGCCTCCACGAAGCGCAGGGGGAGTTCGCGGGCGAGGCTCGCCAGGCCGTCGACGTCGTCCAGCGCGAGCCCAGCCCGCACGGCGGCCAGGGCCGTGGCCCGGTAGATGGCGCCGCTGTCCAGGAGGTGCCAACCCAGGCGTCGGGCAAGATGGCGACCGAGGGTGCCTTTGCCGACACCACCGGGTCCATCGAGGGTAATGACCGGTGCCGCTGCCGTCACGACGTCTGCACCTCGAGGTCCAGGCCAGCCGTCCGGGCCAACTCCGCAAAATTGGGGAAAGAGGTGGCGACGTTGGTGCAATCGGTGATGCGCACGGATTCCCGGGCCACGAGCCCGGCCATGGCGAAGGCCATGGCGATGCGGTGATCGCCGTGGCTGGCCACCTCACCACCACCGAGCACGCCCCCGTGGATGATGGCACCGTCGGCGAGTTCCTCTACCGCGATACCCAGCGTGCGCAGGCCCGCCGCCATGACGGCGATGCGGTCGCTTTCCTTGACCCGAAGCTCCTCGGCGCCACGGATACGGGTCACGCCTTCGGCGGCGGCAGCGGCGATGAAGATGGCCGGAAACTCATCGATGGCCAGGGGCACCAGGCGGGTGGGAATGTCGATCCCACGCAGTTGGGCATAGCGCACACGCAGATCGGCGACGGGCTCCCCCCCTACCTCACGCAAGCGCAGGAGATCGATACGTGCCCCCATACGCGTGAGGATCTCGACGATACCGGTGCGCGTGGGATTGATACCCACGCCCTCCAGCAACAGATCGGACTTGGGCGCAATGCTGGCACCCAGGAGGAAGAAGGCAGCCGAAGATATATCCCCCGGCACACGCAGGCTCTGCCCGCGCAGATGCCCCGCGGAACGCAGACAACGCTGCGCACCCTCCACACGCACCGGCTGGCCAAAGCCCTGAAGCATGCGCTCACTGTGGTCGCGGGTGGGGGCCGGTTCACGCACGCAGGTATCGCCCGTGGCGTAAAGACCCGCCAGGAGAATGGCCGACTTGACCTGGGCACTGGCCACGGGTAGGTCGTAATGGATACCCTGGAGTGGGCGACCGTGGATGTGCAGGGGCGCGCGCCCATCCTCGGCCTCGATGGCCGCACCCATCTGCGCCAGCGGCGCGAGTACCCGTCCCATGGGGCGCCGCCGCAGACTCGCGTCGCCCGTCAGGGTGCAGCTGAACTCCTGACCCGCCAGCAGTCCCGCCAGCAGGCGCATGGCCGTGCCCGAATTGCCGCAGTCGATGATGTCGGACGGGGCGCGCAGACCGCGCAGGCCGACACCCTCGATACGCAGATGGCCACGGTCCGGTCCCTCCATGTGCACGCCCATGCTTTGGAAGGCGGCGATGGTGGCAAGAACGTCGGCCCCCTCCAGCAGACCCTCCGCCTCCGTCACACCGTCGGCGATGGCGCCGAGCATGACGACCCGGTGGGAAATGGATTTGTCGCCGGGAACACTGATCTGGCCGCGCAAACAGCCACCGGGATTGACACGATAGTCCATGGTACTCACGTACGAGGTGGAAAACGAAATTGTTGCCGACGCGCTCGCGCCGTGGCAAGGATGTCCCCCAAAACAGCGGCGCTTCCCTGCGCAAGCAAACCGTCCAGATGATCGAGGGTGTGGCGCAAGGTCTGCAGGCGCCGGCGTACCGCCTCACGGTTGCGGAGCAGGATATCCGTCCAGAGTGCGGGATCACTTTCGGCGATTCGGCTGAAATCGCGTAGGCCGCTGCCGCCCAGATCCCGCAGGGCGTCACTGTCGTCGAGGCTGGCCATGAAGGCATAGGCCAGCAGGTGCGGCAGATGGCTGGTGGCCGCCAGGGCGTCGTCGTGCTCGCCGGGAGACAGCATCCGCACCCGACAGCCGAGTGCTTCCCAGAGCTGCTGCAGCGCGAGGGCACGCGGGTCTACCTCTTCACCGCCCGGTGTCAGCAGAATCAGGGCATCGACATAGAGTTCCGCCGTGGCCGCCGCAAAACCGTGACGCTCGCCGCCCACCAGAGGGTGGGCGCTGAGGTAACGCCCGCCCAGCAGTGCGGTACCCGAGGCCACCAGATCCCCTTTGACGCTAGCCAGATCCGTCACGACGCAGGTTTCAGAAATCCACTCCCGCAACTGCCCGAAAATCTCCGCAAGCGTGGCCGGTGGTGTCGCCACCACCACGAGATCCACTTCCGCCCAAGGTAGCTCGGCGGGATCCTCGCGGCAGAGGTCAAAAATCGGAGCCGTTCCGTCCCCCCGCGGGTACTCTGCGGCAGCGGCAAGGCGCAGGTCCTCTGGACTGCCTCCGGCCCCGAAGAGCCGATGAGCGTACCCGCGATGGCGTAGCGCCAGGGCCAGACTCCCGCCCATGAGGCCCAGGCCCAGGATGGCGATGGCGCGATATGACCACTGAATGGAAATGGCGTGCTCCGCGCCTTACAGGGTACGACCGACGGCCTCGGCAACCCGGCGCAGTTCCCCCATGAGCTGGGTCAACTGTTCGGGGCTCAGGGCCTGATCGGCATCGCACCAGGCCTCTTCGGGGCAGGGGTGGGACTCGATGAGCAAGCCATCGGCTCCGGCAGCAATGGCCGCCTTGGCCAGGGGGGCCACCAGCGCCGCCTTGCCACCGGCGTGACTGGGGTCGACGATGACGGGCAAGTGGGTCTCCTTTTTAAGCACCGGGATCGCCGTGACGTCCAGCACGTTGCGGTACTGGGTCTCGAAGGTGCGGATGCCGCGCTCAGCAAAGATGATGCGGTGGTTACCGTGGGCGGCAATGTACTCCGCCGCCATCAACCACTCCTTGATGGTGGCGCTCATACCCCGCTTGAGAATGACGGGCACATTCAGACGTCCCACCTCTTTCAGCAGATCGAAATTCTGCATGTTGCGGGTGCCGATCTGGATGACGTCCACCCGCTTTTCCAGGAACACATCGATCTTGCGCACATCCATGAGCTCGGTGACGATGGGCAGGTCATAGGCATCTGCCGCCTCACGGAAAAAATCCAGGCCCTCATCGCCCACGCCCTGAAAGGTATAGGGGCTCGTGCGCGGCTTGAAGGCACCCCCACGCATCAGACGGCAGCCCGCCGCCCGCACCGCCGCGGCAGCTTGCCGCATTTGCTCCGCCGTCTCCACCGAACAGGGCCCGGCGATGACCTGAATCTCGGGTCCACCAAAGGGAATCCCCCGCACCTCGACGATACTGTCGGTCTTTTTGAACTCTCGGCTGACCAGTTTATAGGGTTTCAAGATGGGCATGACCTGTTCTACGGCGGGCAAGGACTCGAGAACGCCATCACCCACCAGGCGCTCGTCGCCGATGAGGCCCACCACGGTGCGCTCGGCCCCCTGACTGACCATGGGCGTCAGGCCCAGCTCGCGAATCCGGTTCAAGAGCTGTTCCAGCTGCGCCGCGCTGGCCTCGGGTTTGACAATGACGATCATGATGCAAGCACCTCGCCCAAGCTCTGCAAGAAGCGTTGATTTTCCTCTGGTGTGCCGACACTCACGCGAAGGTACTCGGACAGACCATAGGGCTCTAGGGGACGGACGATGACACCGCGCCGCAGCAGGGCTTCGTAGACCTGCCGCCCGCCCCCGGGCGCAAAAAAGGTGATAAAGTTGCCTGCCGCCGGCAGGGTTGTCAATCCCAGGGCGAGCAGGCCGCGCTGCAGCGCACGCAAACCGCTACGATTGTTGTCCCGGGTGGCCGCCAGGTGCTCGTGGTCACCCAGGGCTGCCAGCGCCGCCACCTGTGCCAGGCTGTTGACATTGAAGGGCTGGCGCATGCGCTCGAGCAGTTCGATGAGGGCCATCCGGGCAACGCCATAGCCGCAACGCAGGCCAGCAAGTCCGTAGGCCTTGGAGAAGGTGCGCAGCACCACCACGTTCTCGAAACGCAACAGAAAGTCGAGGGCGCTGGGATAATCGGGGTCTTCCATGAGTTCGGCATAGGCCTCATCGATGACCACCAGGGCGTGAGCCGGGACGCTGGCCAAAAAGCGCTCGAGCTCCGCCGTCCGCAACCAGGTACCCGTGGGATTGTTGGGATTGGCGATGAAGATCAGCCGAGTATGGCCGTTGATGAGGCCGGCCATGGCGTCCAGATCGTGGCCAAAGGCCCGGGCTGGAGCCTCCCGGACCGTCGCCGCCACGGCGCGGGCGGCAATGGCATAGGCAGCGAAGGCATACTGGGAAACGATGACCTCCTTGCCCGGTCCGGCAAAGCAACGGCAGAGGAGCTCGATGATCTGATCCGAGCCATTGCCGAAGATCAGCTGCCGGGGGTCCACCCCCAGACCCGCAGCAAGGGCTGCTCGCAACTGGGGCGCGCCACCCTCGGGGTAGAGCGCAAGGCTGGGCAGAGCCTGGTCGATGGCGGCAAGGGCCAGGGGGCTCGGGCCCAAGGGATTTTCGTTGGAGGCCAGCTTGATGGCGTTGCGGATGCCCAGCTCGCGCTCCAGTTCCGCCAAGGGCTTGCCCGGTTGATAGGGACGCAGCTGCGCCAATGCCGGCACGGCCCACTCCAGATAGGGATTGTCCTGCATCAAAACACCGCCCGGGGATAACTCCCCAGACACCGATAGAAGGATGCCTGGGCCTCGATACGCTCGAGGACTGCGGCCACCTGCGGTTCAAGACGATGGCCCAGAAAATCCAGATAGAAGACGTACTCCCAGATATTGGCACGGGCTGGTCGTGACTCGATCCGTGTGAGGTTGAGCCCGGCCTCGGCAAAGGGAGACAGGAGGTGATGGAGGCTGCCCGCGCGGTGGGCTCCGGCGACTACGAGACTGGTCTTGTCGCTGCCCGTGGGTCGGGTGGCGATACGGCCGATGACCCAGAAACGGGTGGTATTATCCGGCTGGTCTTCGATGCTGGGTACCAGGATCTCCACCCCCGCGAGTTCCGCCGCGCGCCGAGTGGAAATGGCTGCACTCTCGGGATCCAGAGCGGCACGACGGGCTGCCTCGGCATTGCTGGGGGCGTCGCAAAGCTCTGCGTGGGGCAGTTGCTCTGCCAGCCACAGGCGGCATTGGGCGCGAGTCTGATAATGGACGTGTACACGGCGGATACTGCTTCGTGGACCGCGGCCCACGAGATTGTGGACGATGCGCAGCTGCACCTCGCCACAGATCTGCAGGGGATGGTCGAGCATGAGATCGAGACTGAGGTTGACCGAACCCTCGGTGCTGTTTTCCACGGGCACAACCCCAAAGGGGATCTGTCCGCTGTCCACTTCGCGGAAAATCTCGGCAATGCTGGAGACGGGATGGAACTGCGCCGAGCGTCCGAAATGTTTTTCCGCCGCCATCTGCGAAAAGGTCCCCTCGGGACCGAGATAGGCCACCCGCAGGGGTTCCTCCAGCGCCAGACCCGCCGAAATGATCTCACGAAATACCCGTGCCACCTGCTGGTCAGAAAAGGGGCCGGGATTCTCGGCCATGACCCGCCGCAGGATCTCGGCTTCCCGATCCGGGTGGTAGTACTGGGTAGTTCCGGCGGCGTGCTTGATCTTGCCCACTTCTGCCGTCAGCCGCCCACGTTCTCCCAGAAGCCCCAGGATCGCAGCGTCCACCCGATCGATCTCGGCGCGCAGCCGCGCGAGCTCCGCGGGAAGGCCGGTGGCTTCCTCAGCCATGGCGCGCAGCGAAGTCGCGCAGAAATGCCACCAGGGTCTCTACACCTTCCAGGGGCATGGCATTGTAGATGGAGGCGCGCATGCCACCCAATAGTCGGTGACCCTTGAGCTGGAGCAGCCCAGCCGCCTGTGCCTCTTCCAGGAACAGGGGATCCAGCGCAGCATCGTGCAGGAAGAAGGGTACATTCATGCGCGAACGGTTGCGCGGGGCCACGGAATTTCGGTAAAAGCCTCCGGAATCGTCGATGGCCCCATAGAGTCGCTCTGCCTTGGCCATGTTGATCTTTTCCATGGCCGTCAAGCCACCGAGATCCTTCAGCCACTGAAATACGAGGCCAGCGACGTAGATGGCGAAGGTAGCCGGCGTGTTGTACATGGAATGCTCGCGCGCGTGCACGGCGTAGTCGAGCATGGTGGGCGTGTGCGGGTCCGCTCGCCCCAGCAGATCCTCACGCACGATCACCAGAGTCAGGCCCGCCGGCCCGACATTCTTCTGGGCACCGGCGTAGATCAGCCCGAAACGCTCCACCGGCAACGGCCGCGACAAGAGATGGGAGGAGGCATCGCTCACCAGCGGTATATCGCCCAATTCCGGGACGAAGTCGAACTCGATGCCGTCGATGGTCTCGTTACCGGCGATGTGCAGGTACGCGCAATCCCGGGGCAGCCGCCACTGCTCCTGCGGCGGCACCTCGGCTGCCCCATCGCTATTGCTGGCGGCGATCTCCACCTGGCCAAAGCGCCGCGCTTCCTGACTTGCCTTGCGCGACCAGACCCCCGTCTCGACATAGGCTGCCGTCCGTCCGGCCAACAGGTTCAGGGGGACCATGGCGAACTGGAGGCTCGCACCCCCCTGTAGAAAGAGCACCCGATACTGGTCGGGAATGGCCAACAGATCGCGCAGATCCTGCTCCGCCTGCTGGATTATGCCCTGGTATTCCTTGCCGCGGTGGCTCATCTCCATCACCGACATGCCGCTGCCGTGCCAGTCGCGCAGTTCTTCCTGGACGCGCGCCATGACCGGCGCTGGCAGCAGCGCCGGCCCTGCACCAAAATTGAAGATCCGCCGACTCATTCTCCCTCCAGCTCAAAGTCGCATTGTCCGGCCTCTTCCTGGGCGTCGGCGATGAGGGCGAGGCCAGCCAATTGCTCATCCGGCGCCAGCTGAATGAGACGCACCCCTTGGGCATTGCGGCCGGTGCGCCGGATGCCCTGCACCGCAATGCGAATGAGGGTGCCGCCGTTGGATACCAACATGAGTTCATCCGATTCCTTGACGGCCAAGGCACCCACCACCTGTCCATTGCGGGCATTGGTCTGAATGGCGATGACCCCTTTGCCGCCGCGGTTGGTGCGTCGATACTCCTCGACATTGGTCAGCTTGCCATAACCCTTGGCCGTGGCCGTGAGAATGACCTGATCCGGATCGACGATCTGCGCCGAAATGACGCGGTCGTCGGCATCCAGGGAGATCCCGCGCACCCCGCGCGCCGTACGCCCCATGGGGCGCACCTTGTCCTCGGGGAAACGCACCGCCATTCCCTTGCGCGTAAAGAGCATGAACTCACGCTGACCATCGGAAAGGCAAACGGCCACCAGGCGATCGCCGGGATCGAGATTGATGGCGTTGATTCCCTGACTACGGGGACGGGAATATTCCATGAGCGGAGTCTTCTTGACCACGCCGTGGGCGGTGACCATGCAGACATACTGACCTTCCTGAAACTCCCGCACCGGCAGCACGGTGGTAATCCCCTCACTGGGCGCCAGCGACAGGAGATTGACGATGGGCTTGCCGCGGGCACTGCGGCCGCTCTGGGGCAACTGATAGACCTTCTGCCAGAAGACCTTGCCCAGGTTGCTGAAAAACAGCACCGTGGCGTGGGTGGAGGCACAGAACATGCGCTCGACGAAATCCTCTTCCTTGGTGGTCGTCGCCACCTTGCCCCGCCCGCCCCGCCGCTGCGCATTGAAGGTGGTGACGGGCTGGGCCTTGATGTAACCGGCGTGGGTAAAGGTCACCACCATGTTCTCTTCGGCGATGAGGTCTTCGTTGGCGATGACACCGGTGTCGGCAACGATCTCGCTGCGCCGCGCGTCGCCGTACTGGTCGCGAATGGCCACGAGCTCGGCGCGGATCACCGCCATGAGGCGGGCATCGGAACCCAGAATCTCCAGAAGCTCGCGAATCCGCTCCAACAGCCCCAGATACTCCTCGCGGATCTTGTCCTGCTCCAGCCCCGTCAAACGATGCAGGCGCAGGTCGAGGATGGCCTGGGCCTGGGCCTCGGACAGATGATAGCCATCGGCCTGCAGGCCCGCCGAGGGCTCACCGCGCTCGGCCAGAAGTGCAGCCACCAAGCCAGGCTCCCACACCCGCGCCAGCATCTGCGCCTTGGCCTCGGCGGGGCTTGCGGCGGCGCGGATGAGCGCGATGAGGGGATCGAGGTTGACCAGGGCGACCGCCAGACCTTCCAGGATGTGGGCACGATCGCGGGCTTTTTTCAGATCAAAGATGCTGCGCCGGGTCACCACCTCTCGGCGATGCCGCAGGAAAGCCTTCAAGGCATCGCGCAGCCCCAGCGTCTGGGGCGCACCGTCCAGCAGGGCGACCATGTTGATGTTGAAGACACTCTGCAGGGCCGTGTGCTGGTAAAGGTTGTTCAGCACCACCTCGGCATTGGCATCGCGCTTGAGCTCGATGGCGATGCGCATGCCCGATTTGTCCGATTCATCGCGCAGGTCGCTGATACCGTCCAGGCGTTTTTCCTTGACCATTTCGGCGATGCGCTCGATGAGCTTGGCCTTGTTCACCTGGTAGGGGAGCTCGCTGACGGCAATGGTCTGCCGCCCGCTCTTGGCATCCGTCTCGATCTCGGCCCGCGCGCGCATGACCACCCGCCCACGTCCACTGCGGTAGGCCTCGATGGCTCCCTCGTTCCCCAACAGGATCCCCGCCGTGGGGAAGTCGGGGCCCGGCACCAGGCGAAACAGTTCGCTGTCCGGCAGATCGTCGTCATCCACCAGGGCAATGCAGGCATTGAGGATCTCGGTGAGGTTATGGGGCGGTATATTGGTGGCCATGCCCACGGCAATACCGGCCGAGCCGTTGATGAGCAGATTGGGGATGCGCGCCGGCAAAACCTGCGGCTCCACCTCCTTCTCGTCGTAGTTAGGTCCAAAATCCACCGTCTCGCGCTCGATGTCGGCGAGCATTTCGTGGGCAATGCGGGCCATGCGCACCTCGGTGTAGCGCATGGCAGCGGGGCTGTCGCCATCCACCGAACCGAAGTTACCCTGGCCGTCGATGAGGGGATAGCGCATGGAAAAATCCTGGGCCATGCGCACGATGGTGTCGTAGACTGCGACATCGCCGTGGGGATGGTACTTGCCGATCACATCACCCACTACACGCGCCGACTTCTTGTAAGGTTTGTTCCAGTCGTTACCCATCTCGTGCATGGCATACAGCACCCGCCGATGCACCGGCTTCAGCCCATCCCGGGCATCCGGCAAGGCCCGACCGACGATGACGCTCATGGCGTAATCGAGGTAGGACTGACGCATTTCTTTTTCGAGGCTGACGGGGATGGTTTCTTTGGCGAAGTCCACCATGGACGCTGCTTATCCTTCTACACAGAGCATCCCGTTAGTATGCCATGTTCCCCCCCCAGGCGCGACTGCTGGGGTGGCAATGCGAAGCTGCGTCGAGCTCAGTCTTTGGTAACCATTCCTTGCACCGGACCTGGGTAGGGCGCCGGGCCTTTGACGGCGTACCAGATCATCCGGTTCATGAGCTCATCCTGATCCGGGTCATCGATACGTGCCGCCATCTTGAGCGCCTTACCGTAGAGTTCACGTCCGAGTGGATCGCCGTAGGGCGCCCTCTGGGTGGCCAAGGGTGCTGCCGGGTTCATGGTATCCAGGGGGAGGGTCGCCGGACGCAGACGATAGGGCCGCAGGTCGGCACGATCAGCAAAGAGCTCTGCCATGGGTCGCGCCGCGAGATCCATGAGGTTCATGGGCGCGATTCCGAGGATCTGCTCCATGGTGCGCAGCAGGTCCAGTTGGCTGTAAAAGTGGTGCTCCACCCGCCCCAGGCGCGAATAAGGACTGATGACGTAGCCCAGACTACGAAAGGGCGATAGATGATCCCAGCCGTCCTGCGCGTCGTCCTCCGTCACGAAAATGGCCGTTTCCGGCCAGAAACGCGAGCGCGACAGGGCCTCGACGATGCGCCCCAGCGCCAGATCGTTGTCCGCCATCATCGCCTGCGGCTGTGGAAAATAGGGCTTCATGCCGGCGGTGTGATCGTTGGGCAGGGCGAGAATCAGGAGATTGGGCATCTTTCCCTGAGCCTCGAAACGCGCCAGATCCTCCAGGAAGAGATCGGCACGGAGCTGATCCGAAAAGCGATAATCCTCTCCGGGGTAGCGCGGGTTGCTGTGCTGGAGTACGGAAGGTATGGTCCCCTCCACGCCGAGCCCGGCCGGCAGGGTGTGCTCCTCCCGCAACTGCCAAAGATCCAGCCAGGTGAGATTTTTCTGCGCCATCACCGGCAGCGTCGCCTCGCCATAGATGCGCACGTCGAGCCCCTTGGCCAGGGCGGCATCCCAGAGATAGCCGGTCTTGGGCGGCACCAGGGCGTCGAGGATGGTGTGGGGATACCCCCGGAACCAGGCGCGCACATTGCGTTCCACATAGTCGGACAGGAAGGCCGTGGTCGCCCAGGGGTGCCCCTCGGCCGAACTCTTGGCCGGCAGATAGTACTGGTCCAGCAGCGCAAATTCCTCGGCCAGGGCGTGGTGATTGGGGGTGATGCTGCGTCCGAAGACCGTGAGCCTGGGATCCCCCTGCCCTTGGGGCAGATCTCCCAAAACCTGATCGTAGGTGCGGTTTTCCTTGATGATGTAGACGACGTGACGGAAGACCGAGGGTTCGCCCAAGCGCTCCGGGATGGGCCGAGGCGGGATTCCCGGTCGCGGCGCCGCGCGCAGGGCCTCGGCGTTCCGTTGAGCGGCACGCAGGAAACGGTCGGCCGTCACCTCTTGGGTCCACTGGGCAAGCTGGGCTGCACTGGGCGGCCAGGGCAGCACCGACAGCACATTCTGCTGGCGATGGGCATTGTAGTTGCCGTCGGTGCTGAAACCCTCGCGCTCCCCCGGCCGCGGGTAATCGCTGCGAAAGGCCTTGTCGAAACCGCTGGCAATGGTGGCATAGGGGCCGAAACCCTCGAGATTGGCCACCCACAGCACCCGCCCGGAGTCGGCCCAGGCAAGCCCCGTGGGATATTCCCCTACAGGGATATAGCCCTCCACCCGGCTGCTCCCAGCAGCATCACCCCCGCTGCCACGGGCGAGGCGAACCCAGGCCAGGGCATTGAGGCGACCGAGAGCCACCAGGATGTGCTCGCCATCGGCGCTGGGCAGGATGGTCGTGGGCACGACCCCGTAGGCGGTGCCCGGCAGCCCCATGGGGATGCGCTCCACCACCGCGAGACTTTTGGCGTCGATGACCGTCACCGTATCGCTGCCGGCATCGGCCACGTAAACGAAGGGGCGCTTGGGATGGTGCGCGAGGCCAATGGGCGAGAGACCTACGGACAGGCGCTTGAGACTATGCCCCTGCGTATCCAGCACCTCGACGAAGCCCTCCCGCGTGACATCGGTCTTTCCGTCCACCAGGACTGATTCCTGCAGTTTGAGGGCATAATCGTTCCAGCCGCCGAAACCCGTCTCGCGCAGATCCTTGGGCGGCAGTCCGGCCCATTCGCTGACAAAGATGCGACCCTCCTTTTCCGTCAGACTGCTGGGCCAGCGCCCCTGCTCCAGGGGCAAGCGCTGGATCCTGCCCGTCTGTGGATCGACCCGGGCGATGGCGGCATGGCCGTTGAGGGCCACCATGAGGTGGCGCCCGTCCGCCGCCCATGTCAGGGCCGTGGGCAAGGCCGGGCGATCCCGCTCCGGTGGAAAAACCGCGACGAAGCGCGGCAGCGGTAGGCGCCAGCGCCCCTGGGCATCCCGTTCCGGACGAAAGCCCAGGATGGCACCGTCGCTCGGCGTCTTGAACTTACGATCCGTTTGCGACACGGGCACATAGAACTCGCTACCGTCACTACTCCAGACGACGCCGCCGTAGGTTCCAAGACCCTGCACATCCGTCGCCAGGGCATAGCTGGCCAGTATTTCGTGACTGCTGGCATCGAGCAGAGTGACGTCGAAACGCCCCAGAACCGCCACCTGCCGGCCATCGGGGGACAAGGCAAGATCCACGACGTGATTTTCCAGGGCTTTATCACCCCAGACGACGGCGTCCCCGGCGGGCCGCACCACCTGCCCCGTTGGCAGTCGCTGGCTGAGGGGTCGCGCCGAGGTAGTTGCAGACGTCGTCGGCTGGGGCTCGGCAAAGGCCATGGGAGCAGGCTGCTCCGGAGCCTTGGGTACAGCCACATGGGCACAACCGGTAAGGGATAGGGCCACCACCAACGCCCCGAGAAAACTCCGTGCTGCACCCATCGCTACGCTCCCCGAACATCCGGATCGTTTATACCCGTACTATATAATTTTCTGGATCTGCGGCCAAGTGCTGCGGGGCCAGAGCATCCCGCAGTCCGGTGCCGGATCAACCGCCCAGGGCGGCAAGCCCCTCCAGAAAAGGCGGACGCACCACGCCTTTTTCGGTGATGATGGCGGCAATGAGCGCTGCGGGCGTGACATCGAAGGCGGGATTGCGTACCGCGACCCCGGCGGGGGTCAGCTCCCGTCCACCGCACTGGCGCACCTCCTCGGCAGGGCGCTCCTCGATAACGATGCCATTGCCGTGGGGCATGGCAAAGTCCACCGTCGACACAGGCGCCGCCACGAAGAAGGGAATGTCGTGGTAGTGGGCCAGTACCGCCAGAGCGTAGGTACCGATCTTATTGGCCGTGTCGCCATTGGCAGCGATACGGTCGGCACCGACGATCACGGCCTGGATCTCTCCCCGGGCCATGAGGTGTGCCGCCGCGCCGTCGACATTCAGGGAAAAGGGAATGCCGTCTTTTTGCAGTTCCCAGGCGGTCAGGCGCGCGCCTTGCAACCAGGGACGGGTCTCATCGGCATAGATACGCCAGTTCCGTCCCGCCGCGATACCGGCGCGAATGACCCCCAAAGCGGTACCGTAGCCACCGGTGGCCAAGCTACCCGTGTTGCAATGGGTGAGAATACCCCCTTCCGGCGGCAGGACCTCGGCACCGAGGGCGCCCATGCGCTGATTGTCGCGGATGTCCTGCGCCAGCAGTTCCTGCGCCCAGCGCAGCAACGCTTCACTTGCCGTGGTAACGTCGTCACAGAGTCCGGCATTGTGCAATTGTTGCTGCACCGCCCAGGCCAGATTCACGGCCGTTGGCCGCGCCCGCTTGAGCACTTCCGCGCTGCGATTCAAGGATTCGCGCCAGTCGGCCGTACCCGCAATCGCCCGCGCCGCCAGGGCCATGCCAAAGGCGGCGGTGATACCGATGGCCGGCGCGCCGCGTACGACCATGTCGCGGATGGCCGCCGCCACCGCCTCCACCTCCTGCAGACGCAGGTAATGCTCTTGCGCAGGCAGCTGGCGCTGATCCAGCAATTCGAGGGCGTCGTTCTGCCAGCGAATGGGGCGAATCTGGTCGGCAATGGGCATGCCTTTCTCCAATGTATGTCGACTTTCCCGCAATATACGGAAGGCCCCACAAACTGTAAAATGCGCGGATCACAACCATTCCAGGAACGCTCATGACCCGCCCCACTCCCCCTTTACGCCTGAAAAAGAACGAGGACCGGCGGCTACGCATCGGGCACCCATGGATCTATAGCAATGAGGTGGACGTCAGCCGCACTCCGCTCGTCGCCGTCGCACCGGGCAGTGTCTGTCGCATCGAGGATCACCGGGGCCAACCCCTTGGGCTTGCCCACGTCAATCCCCACGCCCTCCTCTGCGCCCGCATCCTGACCCGCGACCCCGACACCCAGATCGATGTCGACTTCTACCTTCGCCGTTTGCGCGATGCCCTGGGACTGCGCATGGCCCTGTTCAGCGGGCCCTACTACCGGCTGGTCCACGGCGAGGGGGACGGACTGCCAGGACTCGTGGTGGACCGCTATGGCGATTACTTGGTGCTGCAGACCGGGAGTGCCGGAATGGAGCAGGATCTCGACCTCATCGTAGCTGCCTTGGTGGAACTCATCCGTCCCTTGGGAATCCTCCTCAAGGGCAGCGGCGTCGCCCGCAGCATCGAGGGCCTCCCGGAGCGCATCGAGGTGCTCGCTGGTGCGGTTCCAGAGCATCTCGAAGTCCTCGAAAACGGCTGCAGCTTCCTCATCGACCCGCGGCAGGGACAAAAGACCGGCTGGTTCTACGATCATCGCCGCAACCGTCACGAACTCACGAAATTTGCTACCGGACGGCGGGTGCTGGACCTGTTCAGTTATCTGGGCGGCTTTGCCCTGCCCCTGGCGCGCGCGGGCGCCGTCGAGGTACTGGCCGTGGACCGCTCGGCGTCGGCTCTGGCCTTGCTGGAGGAGAATGCGCGCCGCAATGGGCTGAGCCAGGTACACGGCCACGAGGGCGAAGCCTTGGAAACCCTGCGTCAACTGCGGGATCGCGCCGAATCCTTCGACCTCATCCTGCTCGACCCGCCCGCCCTCATCAAGTCCCGCAAGGATGTACGGGACGGCACCGCCGCCTATGCCCGCCTCAACGATCTGGCCCTGCGTCTGCTCCGCCCGGACGGATTGCTCTTCACCGCATCCTGCTCCTACCACCTGAGCCGAGACGCCTTGCTCCAGGCCGTCGCCCGGGGCGCTTCCCGTGGCAGCTATCGGGTCCTGACCGAGGCCGGCCAGGATCTGGATCACCCCTACCCCCCGGCGGTACCCGAGGCGCGTTATCTCAAGGCCTTTTTGCTGCACCGCGCCGAGGCCCACGACAGCGAAACACCGGAGGCAGAAACCCCAGCGGAGGCAAGCCCAACATCCGGCTTAGAAGGGGCGGATCTGCCCATTGCCCCGAAAAATAGCCAAACAAACGCTTAGGGAATGTATGGGTGCAGCGACCGAGGGTGCCCACAGGCACACCACGCCCACCCGCGCAATGCCTCAGCGATAATTCTCTGGCTGGCTGATCGGGGCCGCTGCGTTGGGTGGCATTGGCCCGGACAAGTTAACCAGCGTAACTGCCCATGCGACGTAGCCGCCGGATCATCAACCAGCGGCCGGTGAGGATGAGCAACAGCACGCCAGCGGTGATGAAGAAGGCCGCGGCGAAGGCCAACCGATGAGATTCGGCAAAGGGCTCGTTGATGAAGGTCCAGATGACGTAGGTGAGGTAGCCGATGGGTTCGTTGGTGAACTTGCCGTCCCACATGTAGTTGGACCAGCCCGCCGTGTAGATGAGCGGCGCCGTTTCCCCCATGGAAAGGGCCGTGGCGTAGAACAGACCCGTCATGATGGCTGGAGCCGCACCGGGGAGAAGAATCTTGAAAGCCACGCGCCCGTCCCCCGCCCCCAGCGCGAAACCCGCCTCCCGCACCGCTGGCGGTATGGCACTCAAGGCCAGTTCCGTAGTCCGCGCGATATAGGGCAGGAGCATCACGCTCAGGGTCAACATGCCCGCCGCCACGGAGAACTGCCAGCCGAGGTACACCACCATGGTGATGTAGCCCACATAACCGAGGACGATGGAGGGCACCCCCACCAGCACGTCGGACAAGAAGCGCAGGGAGCGACCGCCCAGATTGTCGCCGTACTCATTCAGATAGATGCCGGCGGCGATCCCAATGGGAGCCGAAATCAACAACGCCCCCAGAGACAGGACGATGGTGCCCTCGATGGCATTCTTCAGCCCGCCGCCCATCCCCGTGCTGACTTCCGTGAAGAGTTTCCAGTGCAGGGCCGGCAAGGCACGGATGAGCACGTCCCCGATGATGGACAGAAAGGCAAAGGCGACAATGAAAAAACTCGCGCCAACAAAAATACCGCCCAGAAAGCGAAAAGCATGTCGACGCCAGGAGATACGCAAACGCCGGTTACTCAGGGAGGCGGACTCGGGAACCACGGTCGTCTTCGCTTGAACAATACTCATCAGCGCACCTTGGACATCCACAAAATGAGACGGGCCGCACTATTGACCAACACGGAGATGGCCAAAAGCACCAAAGCGATTTCCGACAGGGCCTCTACGGCCATATTGGTCGGGTCCTGGAGGGCGCTTTCCAGCTGCGTCAAGATGAAAGCCGCCATGGTCGAGATGGGCGTATAAATGTTGTTAGGTAGGTAGTTGAGGGCATTGCCACTGACCATGGCCACCGCCATGGTCTCCCCGATGGCTCGCCCGAGCGCAAGAATGGACACACCAATCAGCACCTTGCGCAGCTTGGGCAGGATGATGTGCCAGAACACCTCCAGGCGCGACAGCCCTAGACTGAGGCCCGCCTCCTTGAGTGGCGCATCCACCGAGGCGATGGCGTCGCGCATGGTGGCGGAGATGAGCGGCACCACCATGAAGGTCAGGACGATGGCCACCGTCAGCAGACCGTAGCCGCTGCCGGGAGACCCCCCTAGAAAGGGCACGCCCTGCAGGGCATCGGCCAGCCAGGGATAGACCTTCTGCCCCATGAGGGGAATGAGCAGCGAATAGCCCCACAGACCAAACACGACACTGGGGACGGCGGCGAGGAGGTCCACCAGCAAGGTCAGGGGGCTCGCCAGCCATTTGGGCAGGGACTCCGCCAGAAAATAGGCTGCCCCCACCGCCAAAGGCAGGGCGATGATCAGGGCCAGAAAAGAGCTGAGAAAGGTTCCAACCACCAGGAACCAGACGCCATAGGCGGCTCCCGGCATGATCTGCTGCCCGTGCACATCCACGGGGTTACCATACAGATTGCCGAGGTTCCAGTTGTTGGTCCACAGGAAATGCACGCCATTGTACTGGATGGCGGGCCAGGAATAGATGACCAGAAAGACAATGAGTGCGATGAGGGACAAAGGCAAGAAGCTGGCCGTGGCCACGAGACTCGTGCGAAATACCGGAATCTTCACAGGTACCCCTCGAAAATACCTACGCTCGGCGAGCGGCTCTTATCGGGCGACGATAAGCACTCGAAAATGGTGTCGTAATGATAGCAGGTGGGCTGGCCGAAGCCAGCCCTGGAGTGCGCCTTACTTGATCTTGTCGATCTGCGCCTGGGAGAGCTTCACCACGCTCTCGGGCAGGGGCACGAAGTTGACGGCCTCGATGAAGTGCGGAGCATTACCGCCCTTGGGACTGATGGCCCAGGTCAGGAACTTGCGTATGGCCCCTGCCACTTCGGCATTGGGCTGATCGCTCTTCACGATGGCGTATTCGTAGTTGATGATGGGATAGGACTTGGCGCCGGGCGCGTAGACCAGACTGATACGCTCATCGGCAGGGGTCTTGGCAACCATCTCCGCCGCCGCAGCCTTGGCATTGGGCACGGTGGGCAGAACGAACTTGCCCGCCTTGTTTTCGAGCATGGCGATACCGAGCTTGGCCTGCTCCACAGGTTTCTTCCAGCTGATGCCGATGTAGGCGATACCGTAGGGGGTGCTCTTCAGCGCCTCGACCATGCCGGGGTTACCGTTGGCACCGATGCCGCCCTGCACGTTGGGCCAGCTGACCGTGGTGCTGTAACCCACCTTCTGCGCCCACTCAGGGGTGGTGTCGGAGAGGTAGGTGGTGAAGATGAAGGTGTCGCCGGAACCGTCGGTACGGTGGATGGGCACGATCTTGTGGTTGGGCAGTTTGACGCCGGGGTTCAGCTTGGCGATGGCGGCATCATCCCAGTTGGTAATGGTACCGGAGTAGATGCCGGCCAGCACCGGGCCGGAGAGCTTGAGGTGCTTGTTGTTCAGGCCAGGCACATTGTAGTTGATCATCTGGATGGAGATGGCCAGGGGGATATTGAGCATGTCCGGATGCTCCTTCACCTGCGCGTCGGACATGTAGGCGTCCGAGGCACCGATCTGCGCCACACCGGAGATGGCCTGGGCGATACCCGTGCCGCTACCCGTACCCTGGGTGGTGATCCGCACGTCCGGGTTCATCTTGGTGTAGACCGGAACCCACAGGTTGAAGAGCGGGTACAGGAGGGTCGAACCCGTCTCCAGCAGGGAGATGGTGGGCGCCGCCGAGGCCGGAACGGCACTCAAAGAGGCAAGCCCAAGGGCGGAAACCACCAACGCGCCTTTCAGGGCGTGGGACAAGGCTTTCTTGGAACGAAACAACATAGGTAACCTCCAAAGGTAGTTTTCGTGCAGAAGCGTTGCGATACCGTGTAGTGTGCAGATCCAATACCTGGACCTGACGCCCACGATAGCAGAGGATTATGACACTATTGTGAAGCTTTTATGACACTTTTATGACAATAGGCCTTGTCGGCACCTGCACGAACTCTGGAGTATAGCTCAGAGCAGGTCGCTCCAGCTGAACCCCTTGCGAATATAGGCGTTGGCTGCGTACCCGTCGCGCTCCCAGGTCCCCTCGGGACGAACCGCGCTGAGACTCACCCGATTGACCCACTTGACGCTCTTGTAACCGTACATCTGCGGCACCAGCAAGCGCAGGGGATAACCGCCCTTGCGCAGCAGAGGCTGTCCGGCGATGTGCGTCGCCAGGATGACGCCGGGTGCCCGCGCCTGCTCCAGGGTCAGGCTGTCCACATAGACGCCATCGGCGCTGTGAAAGACGACGTAGCGCGCCGCCGCAGTCGGCCGCAGATTATCCAGGAACGAAGCCAGATCGATACCGCGCCAAGCGACGTGGTGCACTTTCCAGCCCGTAACACAGTGGAAGGTTTCCACCTCGGCGTGCTTGCTGAGCCCATAGAGTTGCTCCAGGGTGAAGACCCGGGGTGCGGCGATGAGGCCATCGCAGTTGAGACGATAGTCCTGCGCCTCGATTTTTGGATAGAAGCCGGCGTAGGTATAGTACTCCGGGAAGACCGGAATGGTGTCTGCGCGCGCCGCCGCCGGCAGCCACAGCGATGCGCTGGCAGCTCCCAAGAACAGGCCCGTGGAATGGGTCAGAAATGAACGCCGTGACAAAGGCATGATCAAGCTCCTCGCCAAAAGGCAAAAATGCCCCACAGCGGTTGACGCCGCAGGGCATGAAAAAAAGCCATGAAACCGTGACCGAACCAGAGATAGGCCAGCAGCGGTGTGCCCAGACGCATGGCATGCAGCCCAAGGTGCGTTGCCCCTGGCCAGCTGATGTACCCCTCGAGTACCAGCCAGGCAGCAAAACCGGTGAAGGTGACGAAGGATACCCCAAGGAAGAAGACCCCCTGCCACAGACTGGACAGGCCGGGAACCGGGCCGGCGGCAGGCAAACGACCCAAAAAGAGCGCGCGCAGATCTCGGATGATGGCTGGCAGGTGCGCCGGAAAAAACCAGGACCACAAAAGGGCACGGCCCCAGAGAGTGCCAAGATAGAAAGCCCAGCACAGCACGAGCCAGAAGGTCAGAAAAATACCGGTGGCAACGTGCAGCGGGAACCACTGAAAATTCGCGAACCACAAGGCCGCCAGGCTGTTGTAGAGCTCAAAGGTCACCGCGAGAACGAGACCCATGTGCAGGATCTTGGCCCAGCGCGGATAGGCCCCGTCCTCCCTGAGGGACCGCTCTTCCCGAGTACCCGGATGGGTCGAACTGAGGACGGCCATGACTCCTCCCGACGTGGTGGACCAACACCTTCTTTACGTTGTCGTCGCGAAGGCGGATGCAAGAAAGGCCCGCCAAGGCGGGCCTTTTCTTCACGCGATCCGCGCGCAGACCCTACCAGGTCAGGACACGCCCGGCAGCACCCAGGGTCGGCATGGCGGCACTGGGATTCAGCAGCGGGATTTCCTTGGCAAGATCGTCCTTGGTCATGCCGTTCAGTTCCAGAGACTGCAGGCAACCGATGATCTGCACGTCGTTGTCTTCGGCAAGCTTCATGAAATCCGCCACGCTCTTGCCGCCGGGCATGGGGAAGACGCTCTCGGCCTTGCCTTTGGCCAGCAGCTCCGTGGCCGGCCCCGTGAAGTACATGACCACCTTCTGCTCCATGGCCGCCGCGGTGGACGCCAGAAAGAAGGCGGAGGGGAGACGCTTGGGATTTTCCGGGCCAGTGATGAGGATGATGACGAGGTCGGGAGCCTGATTATCTGCCATGGTACTCTCCTTTCAGGTGAACGAACGGGAACTCCGTCCATATTAGCAGAATCCCGGCTTGCCCGGGACCCCGGCCAGGCGCGCACTCAGGACCGGCGCCACATCCCATCAGCCGCGCCGGCAGAGGCGCTCCAGGACTTCGGTGCGCAGGTGTGCCAACAATTCGCCGCGCTGGCGCGCGCCCGCCCGGCGCAGACAGGTTACGGAGGCCTTGGGCACACCCACCAGAGTTCCCGTTAGCGTCTCGATCCAACGCGCCAGATGCGGCTGATGCCCGACCACTATGGCCGCAGCCGGTTGCCTGCCGAGACCCTCCCAGTGGTGCTCCAGAGCCTCGAGATCGCCCTCGGCAATGGCCTCATGCGGCTCGCTGACCTCGAGAGGAAGTGCTTGCTGGATATATTCCGCCGTTTCCCGGGTGCGTCGCAGCGGACTGTACCAAAGCCCCACCGGTCCCGTGGGCAGCAGAACACGCAGCGAAGCGGCCACCAGAGCGGCATCGCGACGACCGCGCTCCGTGAGCGCACGTTCGCGATCGCCGCCGGGAGCTCGGGCATCCTCCGCCTCAGCGTGGCGGATGAGCAGAATGTCCATGGGACGACTCACCTCCAAACCAGCGCCGGGCAAGGGCGGCGGGAACGAAACGGGCGATGATGGTAACCACGGCGATACCAATGAGTGCGGTCATCCAGCTGTCGATGAGCAGACGGCTCGGGGCATCGTTACGGACGAAAATAGCCAGGGCCGAGAGCAGCGCCCCCAGAAGGATGGTAGCGGGCCGCCAGCCATAGGCCGTCCATTTGGGCCAGCGCCGCGCGATGGCGCCCAGCGCCAGGGCTGCCCACAGGGCATAGGCAGAGGCGCCCCACCAGAGACTGCCAAGGACCAAAGGATACAGACGCCCGAAGACGGCAACGACCAGGTAACACAGGAGCGCCGCCAGTGTCCAAGGCCACCACGCCGCTTTGTTCTGGAGCATTTCAGCCACGCCTCTTCGCCTGCGGATCGTAGGGATTTTCTCCCTGACGAAAGAGTAAACGCAAGGGAACGGGCCCGAGGCCGAGGGCCTTACGAAAAGCCGACTCGAGATAACGCTTATAGGCACCGGGCAAGCGATTCAACTGATTGCCGTGGAAGACCAGGGTGATGGGGTTTTCGCCCCCCTGATGGCAATAGCGCAGTTTGATGCGGCGACCACCGACCATGGGCGGCTGATGGCTCTCGATGATCTGCGCCAGGACGCGATTCAGCTCAGCCGTGGAAAAATGCCGCCGCGCATCGCGCCAAAGCCGATCGATACTGGGATAGAGATCGCCGACGCCGCTGCCGTGCAGGGCAGAAATGGTATAAACCGGCGCGTAGGAGAGAAAACCCAGATGTCGCTCCAAGGCGGCCTTGGCCATCTGCCGGGCCCGGGCATCCAGACCATCCCATTTGTTGAGCAAAAGGATCATGGGACGCCAGAGTTCCGCCGCCACCCCCACCAGGTGCGCATCCTGATCCGTCACCCCGTCCCGCGCATCCAACACCATGAGGACCACGTCCGCCTCTTTCAGCGCTGCCAGGGTCTTGAGCACACTGAGTTTTTCCAGCCCTTCGCCAACCCGCGCGCGGCGCCGGATACCCGCCGTGTCGATCATGACGTAGGGTCGACCAGCGCGCTCGTAGGGAATGCGAATGCTGTCTCGGGTAGTCCCGGGGGCGTCGTAGACGATCACGCGCTGCTCGCCGAGCATGGCATTGACGAGGGTGGACTTACCGACGTTGGGCCGACCCAGAACGGCGATACGTGGACCAGATAGGGAAAGTTCGGCAGCCGCCTCTTCCGGGACCGCGAGATCGGCAAAGATGGCATCCAGTAGCGTCTCTACTCCGTGGCCATGGGACGCCGCAATGGTATAAGGCATACCCAGCCCGAGGCGGTGAAACTCGGGCAATTCTGCCACGGCTCCACGCACGTCCATCTTGTTGACCACCAGGTAGACGGTCTTGCCGCTACGCCGCAGCTCCGCCGCAATCTCTTCGTCCTGAGCCGACAGGCCCTCTTTGGCGTCCACCAGGAAACAGACGGCATCGGCCTCGGCGATGGCCTGACGCGTCTGCGCCGCCATGGCCGCCACGAGGCCCTCGCGCTCCTCGGGTTCGAAACCACCGGTATCGATGACGAGAAAACGCTGGGTGCCGTGCTGGGCCACGCCGTAGTGGCGGTCGCGGGTGAGCCCCGGAAGGTCCGCCACCAGCGCCTCACGGCTGCGGGTCAGGCGATTGAACAGGGTCGACTTGCCCACATTTGGCCGCCCCACCAGGGCAATGACGGCGGCCATGGATCAGTGCGGACGCAGGTGCAGCTGATAGAGCGTACCGGCGCCGCTCAACACGAGGAATCGGTCCTGGCCAAGGCAAACGGGCGCACTCTGAATGCCGCTGGAAGAGACATGGCTCTGGCCTACGCGATGCCCCGACCGCGGGTCAAAGACGTAGACCGATCCGGCGTCGTCGCTCACCAGCAGATCCGTGCCGCAGTGGGTGATACCCGTGAGGTACTGCCCCTTGAGCACATCGCTGCGCCACAAGACCACGCCGGAATGGGGGTCCACGGCAGCTATCCGTCCGTCCGCCAGAGCCACGTAGAGGTGTCCGTCCGCCAGTACCGGCGTGAGGGTGGTCGACATGGGCACCGACCACTCCTCACTGCCACCGCTGCGCGCGTAAGCCGCGAGGTTACCCTGGTAGGCGGCAGCGATGATCCGGTCACCATCCACGATGGGGTTGGCTGCGATGTCCACCATCCGCGCCAGCTCGTTGTTGCCATGGGGTATGGCCACCGCCGCCCGCCACAGCTCCGCGCCATTGCTGAGGTTCAGGGCCACCAGATTGCCGTCGGCAAAACCGGCATAGACCACGTCACCATGCACCACCGGCGCCGGCAGGGTACGCAGGAGCAGGGACGGTTGGTTCATGGAAAAGGTCCAGTCCAGCTTGCCATCGCCACGCTGGAGATCCACCAGTTGACCGTTTACCAACTGGGCTAGGACAGCCTCCTTGCTCACGGTAATGGGGCTCAAAACCTCCGAGTCCAACTGCGTCACCCACAGACGGCGGCCGTTCTTGGCGGAAAAGGCATACAGCTTGCCGCTGTCGGTACCGACGTAGAGGATGCCGTCGGCCAGGGTAGGACCACGCGCGCTCTTCCCGTCCAGGCGCACCATCCAGTCCTGCTTTCCACCCAGGTCGAGGCACAAAAGGTGTCCTGAAGCATCGACCAGATAGATGTGTCCCTCACCCACGGCAATATTGGAGGTCTCATAGGGTTGCAGGCGCCAGGTACCATAGAGGCGGGCCTGCCAATCCGTATCCACCTCCACCTTCACGGCCTGCTTCGCCAGAGGCGCAACGGCCTTGGGACTGGGCCGCGACGGCGAGAACCAGGAGAGCATGCCACAGCCCGACAGGGAAAAGAGCAGCACCGGCAAGAGAATCCATCGCCCAGGCCAGCGTGCGGTTGAGGGATGCGAGCTCACGAATGCACTCCGATATTGGCCAGTTTCAATTGGAGATAGGCGCGGTAGGGATCGGTGGCAGGCAGTGCCTGCTCCGCCTTGAGGTAATCCTGCCGCGCCTTGGGCCACGCTCTGAGGTATTCGTGCGCATCGCCGCGCAGCTCCCAGTAGAGGGGCGCATACACCGTGCCGGGCGCGCCCAGCGTGTCCAGAGCCTTCTTGGCCTGTCCCTGATCGAGCTGGAGCTCGGCCAGGGTAAAGCGGGCCAGCCCCGCCATCCCCGTGGGTAGATGGTCCTTCTTGAGGATTGCCTCGAGCTGTGCCTGCGCCTGCGCCTCATGGTGCTGCATCATCGCCATGCGCGCCGTGAAAAAACGCGCCATGGTCGCATAGGGCGTGTCGGGGTATTTCTGAAGCAGGGTCTGCGCGCTCACCTGGGCTGCCGCCAGCTGATTGGCGGCCATGGACTGCGTCAGTTCACTGTAGACCGCCGCAGCCTGGGCCATCTGATGCCGCTGATATTTCGCGTAGCCAAAAAAACCCATAGCGCCCAACACGACGAGCGCAAATACGAGGATGAGGGACTTACGGTGGCGATAAAGATAATCGGAGAGTTCTGGACCGGTCACGTCACACTTCGGGTAGCCATCGGATTGCGCTCAGTATGCGGAGGCGGCGTTCCGAAATCAACGCCTAGGGAACGCAAACCACACTCCAGCTCGGACCACGGTCCCTCCCAAGTGCCGGATCCACCCTGCTCCCGCAGACGAATCGGTGCGTCGTCGCCGGAGAGCTGCGCCGCGCCGACGATGGCTTGCATCTGGGCATCGCTCCGCTCCGCCTGCTTGAGCAGGACCTTGAGGCTGGCCGGTCCGCCGACCACCACCGCAACACCGCCGACACGCAAGGCCTCTGCCCGCTGCAGCACCGCCGCCATCGCCTGAGGATCCAGAGCCCCCAGAAAGAGCTGCACCCGAGCTGCGGGGTACGCACTGCCCGCCAGAGCTCGCAAGGCCAGCAGGCGCTCGAGTCCAGCCGCGAAACCCAAGGCCGGCGTCGCCGGCCCTCCCAGCTGTTCCACCAAGCCATCGTAACGGCCACCGGCGAGAACGGTGCCCTGGGCACCCAGGGCATCGCTCACCCATTCGAAGACCGTTCGATGGTAGTAGTCCAGTCCTCGCACCAAGCTGGTGTTGACGCGATAGGGGATGCCCAGGACATCGAGGTAGGAGCGCAGCTGCTGGAAGTGCGCCGCCGATTCCGAGTCCAGATGCTCCAGGAGCCGCGGTGCGTCCGCCGCCACGGTGCGACAGCTTTCTACCTTGCAGTCGAGAACGCGCAGGGGGTTACGCTCCAGGCGTTCACGGCAGTCCGGGCATAGACGCTCCGTCTGCGGACGCAGATACTGGCGCAGAAGCTCACGGTAATGCGCACGCGCCTCGGGGGTACCCAGGGAGTTGATCTGGAGCTCTGCCCGCACGCCGATACTGTTCAGAAGGCGGGCAGATAGGGCAATGAGCTCGGCGTCGCTGCTGGGATCGGCCAGACCGAACATCTCCACGCCCAGCTGATGGAACTGCCGATAGCGACCTTTCTGCGGTCGTTCGTGGCGAAACATGGGGCCGACATAGTAGAGCCGCGCCTGGGTGCCGCGCAGGCGGCCATGCTCGATGAGCGCGCGAACGACCCCCGCCGTACCCTCGGGACGCAAGGTCAAGGAATCGCCGTTGCGATCGAGGAAGGTGTACATCTCCTTTTGGACGATGTCGGTGACGTCGCCAATGGCGCGGGCGAAGAGTTCCGAGTGCTCCAGCAAGGGCAGCCGGATCTCACCGAAACCGTAGCGACGGAGCTGCTCACGCAGTATCGTCTCCAAAGCCTGCCAGGCAACAGTATCCTCGGGGAACAGGTCGTTCATGCCGCGAACGGCCTGCAAACCTTTGTGGGCCATGGGATGGGGTCAGGCCTCGGAGGCGCGGGCGCGACGGCGGGCCACTTCCGCGCGCACACGCTCTTCAAGCACGTCCACGATGTCCCGATTTTCGACCCGGTCCACCTGCTTTCCCTTGAAGTACAGAATACTGCGCTTGTCACCGCCGGCCAGACCGATATCGGCCTCCTTCGCCTCGCCAATACCGTTGACGACGCAGCCGATGACCGACACGTCCATGGGCTCGAGAATGTCCTCCAGCCGCTCTTCCAGTGCGTTTATGGTGCTGATGACGTCAAACTCCTGGCGCGAGCAGGAGGGACAGGCGATGAGGTTGATGCCCTTCTGCCGCAGGTGCAGGCTCTTGAGGATATCGAAACCCACCCGGATCTCTTCCACGGGATCCGCTGCCAGGGACACCCGGATGGTATCGCCGATACCCTCATTGAGCAGCAGACCCAGGCCTATGGCAGACTTGACGGTACCCGAGCGCAACCCCCCTGCCTCGGTAATGCCTAGGTGCAAGGGGTAGTCCACTTTCTGCGCCAAGAGGCGATAGGCACCCACGGCGAGGAAGACGTCCGAGGCCTTGACGCTGATCTTGACGTCGTGAAAATCGAGCTCGTCCAGAATGGCCACGTGGCGCAGGGCAGACTCCACCAGCGCCTCGGGAGTGGGCTCGCCATACTTTTCCTGAATGTCCTTTTCCAGGGAACCGGCATTCACCCCGATGCGGATGGGGATGCCGCGATCCTTGGCCATCTCCACGACGAGCCGGGTCTTGTCCACCGAACCAATGTTGCCGGGATTGATGCGCAGACCATCCACGCCATCGCGCATCACCTGCAGGGCGATGCGGTGATCGAAATGGATATCCGCCACCAGGGGTACCTCCACCTGCGCGCGGATGGCGCGAAAGGCCTCGGCAGCCTCCATGCTGGGTACCGAGACCCGTACGATATCCGCTCCCACGGCTTCGAGTCGCCGAATCTGCGCCACGGTTGCCGCCACGTCACGGGTTTCCGTATTGGTCATGCTCTGCACACTGATGGGCGCTCCGCCGCCGATGGCGACCTTGCCCACGTGGATTTGACGGCTGTGGCGACGGTGGATGGGCGATTCGTGGTGCATGACAAACCTCGCTGGTGATTACGCTCAGGATGCTGCCGGTGCGGAAGCGGGCGCGCCGCCGTGAAGCTCGCCCGAGGGCGTTTCCCCGTGGCTTGACGCTTTGGGCTGTGGGGATGATAACTCCGGGGCCACCGACGAATCCATCCCCGCAGTGGCAGGACCGGAATTTTGCGTTTGCCGCCGTGGTTTTCGCGCCGGGCTGGCGGTTGCGGCGACTGCGGCATTGCCACTCTGCACAGGCGCGGCGGCTGCGCTGGCGGCCGGTGCGGTCCCCACCTGCAGTCGCGCAACACCCAGGGCATTCACGGGCAGGGGTATCGACTTGCCATCGTAGGAAATCCGGACGTTCTGCGCCTTGCCTACCAGTATCCGGTAGGGCGGCAGCCCTTTGTCCACTACGATGGTCTGCCCCGCCTCGGCAAGCTCTGCAAGGAGCGTCTGGCCCCGTGCATCCTGAACCTGCACCCAGCAGCGACCGGTAAAGACGAAATGGAGGCCCGTGGCTGCCGTGGCCGCGCTTTGGGACGGCGCCACGATGGCACTGCCAGTTGCCGCGGCCACCGATGCAACACTGGCCGTGGCTGCCGGCGCCGGCACCGCCAGCCGCACAGCACTGGCCGCTGCGCTGGAGATGGAGCTTGCGGCGGGGGCGCTCGTGCTGGGGCCTGCCGCCGACATCGACTCTGTCGTCGCCGGCGCGGCCGCCTCCCCTCCCCAAAGCCACCAGGCGATACCGGCAATGGCGGCGGCCAATACCAGCGACACCAGGAGCATGGGCCAACGGTAATCGAGTAGGGGATCTTCCGAGTCCGGCAACACGTGATCCGTGGGCTTCAGTCCGGCGCCATTGCTGCGCCGATCGAAGAGGTCCAGCAGCGGTTCCGGGTCGAGATCCAGCAGGCGGGCATAATTCTTCAGGTAGCCGCGCGCGAAAGCCGCTCCCGGGAGCGCCTCGAAGCGGGCCTGCTCCAGAGCCTCTACCTGCGCGGCACGTATGTGCAGACGCTCGGCCACCTGCTGAGGAGTCCAGCCGCGTTGCTCCCGCACGCGCCGCAACACGTCGAAATCGTCGGTGGCTTCCTGGCGATCTGCACTCATGCCGTGACGGTCACCCTCCTCCCAGAAGCAAACGCTGCGCTTCCTTGCCCGCCGGCGAATACGGATTGGCGTTGACACAGCGCTGCCAATATTCCTCTGCCTCTCGTCGCTGCCCCTGGGCAGCTGCAATACGGCCGGCAAGCAGGAGTGCCGGCTGTTCCTGGGGTTCCTGCGCCAAGACTTCGCGTACGTGGGAGTAGGCTGCGGGAAGATCGCCCGCCGTAAAATCCAGCTGCGCCAGAACCTGCAGCGCCGGTGGGTAGGCCGGCTTCAGGTACAGCGCCCGCGCCAGCGCAGCCCGCGCCGCCGCCTGATCCTTCAGGCCGATGTAGGCAAGCCCTAGGTTGGTCCAGGCAAACTGAGGCGTCGCGTACAAGGGGTCTTCCGTGGCGCGCTTGAGGTAGGGGATGGCCTTGGCGTAGTCCTTGTGCTGCACTAGAAAGGCGCCGTAGTTGTTCAGATACTCCGGGTTCTTGGGATCCGCCGCCAGGGCCTTGGAAAAGGCCTGGGAGGCCGCCTCGGTCTGGTCGAGATTGGCATAGGCCAAGGCCATGACATTGTAGGCCTCACCGTGGTTGCCCGGTTCTTTCAGGGCAAGCTGCAGTTGCCGGATGGCTTCCCGCGGATGGCCGTCCTGCAGATAGGCGGCCCCCAAGGACGTGTAGATGGCAGCCTTGTCGGTGGGCGGCGCGCGCAGGCCGCGGGATTCCGCCGCGGCGGCGTTCTGTCGCGCCTCCTGCGCCGCCAGCTCTGCTGGCGCCAGATTACTGCGCTTGCTGGAAAAAAGTCCGCAGCCCGAGAGCGTACCGGCGACCAGGATCAGCGCCAAGGGAAGTCGCCACGCGCTACGCCTCATGGTCGCAGCTCCACCCGGCGGGCAGGCATCGGCACCAGGGCGCGCCGACCAGCGTGGACCTGTCCCGCCAGCTGACCACAGGCCGCTGCAATGTCGTCACCACGTGGTCGCCGCGTCACCGTCATGATTCCGGCGCTCAGAACAATCTCGCGAAAGGCGTCGATGCGGGCCAGACTGGAGCGCCGATAGGGGCTGCCGGGAAAGGGATTGAAGGGAATCAGATTCACCAGGGCCGGCAGTCCACGCAGCAGTCGCACCAGGGCACGGGCATCGGCATCGCTGTCGTTGACTCCATCCAGCATGACGTACTCAAAGGTGATGCGTCGCCGCGGCGGCAGCGGATAGCTTCGGCAGGCCGCCATGAGCTGCGCAAGTGGATAGTGGCGATTGATGGGAACGAGCTCGTCGCGCAGATCGTTCCGACTGGCGTGCAGGCTGATGGCAAGGTTGACCGGGGTCTCCCGCCCCAACTGTTCAAGGCCCGGCAAAACCCCGGCCGTGCTCACCGTCACCCGACGCGAACTGAGCCCGTAGGCAAAATCGTCGAGCAGCAGACGAATGACCGGGATCACCTGCTTGAGGTTGAGCAAGGGCTCGCCCATACCCATGAAAACCACATTGGTGATCGCATCCAGACCCAGATGACGGCGCGCCACCCGCACTTGGGCGACGATCTCGTGGCTGCTGAGATTGCGATTGAGCCCCTGGGCACCGGTGGCGCAGAAACTGCAGGCCAATGAGCAACCCACCTGCGAGGAAATGCAGAGCGTCCCGCGATCTTCCTCTGGGATGAAGACCGTCTCGATGGCATTACCATCGGGCAACCTCAGAAGCCACTTGCGGGTTTCGTCGCGGGCCAGCTGATCGGCAATGACCTCGGGCTCGTCCCAGCGGGTCTCGGCCATCAGCCGAGCCCGCAAGGCCTTGCTGATGTTGCTCATGGCGGCAAAATCGTCTACCTGGCGCTGGTGCAGCCATTGCAGGATCTGGCTCGCCCGGAAGGGAGGCTCGCCCCACTCCTGCAAAAGCGCCACCAGCCCCGCCCGATCCAAGCCCAGAAGGTGGGGCATTGCGCCCACCGGGCCGGCGGTAGCAAGCGGTTCGCTCATGAGCGCGGACACAACTCCCTCTTTGAGAAGAAGTAGGCTATCTCCCAGGCTGCGGTCTCGGCGCTGTCCGATCCGTGTACGGCGTTGGCGTCGATATTCTCGGCAAAATCGGCGCGAATGGTCCCCGGCGCCGCATCCTTGGGATTGGTGGCCCCCATGAGTTCGCGATTCTTGGCAATGGCACCCTCCCCTTCCAGGACGCTGACCAATACCGGGCCACTGCTCATGAACGCACACAGCTCACCGTAAAAGGGGCGGTCCTTGTGCACGGCGTAAAAGCCTCCCGCATCGGCAGCGCTCAGCTGTAGCATCCGAGCAGCAATCACCTGCAGGCCAGCCTGCTCGAAGCGGGACAGGATGGCGCCGATGGCGTTTTTTTTGACGGCGTCGGGTTTGATTATGGAAAGGGTGCGCTCAACTGCCATAAAATCCTCAATGGGGCCAAAAGGTAAAAGCGTGCATAGACTAGCACCGGCATGTCTTGCCCGCAATTTTAGGCTCGGATGAGGCCAGGCCTTTTCAGCGTTACCCGCGCGGTCAGCGGCCGGGGAAAACCCAAACGCCTTTTACCCGGTTTTCCGCAAGAGACTCAGCTGCGCACGACCGTAAACTGCCCCATCATGCCATTGTCCTCGTGCTCCAGCATGTGGCAATGGTACATGAAGGGGAAGGCTTTACTGGCGGGCTGGGTGAAGGTCATCGCCAGACGCACGCTCTCACCGCGACGAATCAGGACGACGTCCTTCCAGCCACGCTCCCACGGTGGCGGCTCACGTCCATCGCGGCTCTGGATGCGAAAGGACACCCCATGAACGTGGAAGGTGTGGGCCATGTGCGCCCGATTGACGACCTCCCACAGCTCCGTGCTGCCGAGGGTGGTGGAGAAATCGATGCGCCGCATGTCCATGGCTAGATGGTTGATGGTGAACAGCGGGAGATTCCCGATGCCCATGGACATACCCCCTGGACCGTTGCGTGGGGCCTTGGCCGCCGCCTTGCGCAGGGCAGCCATGCCAGCCATCCCTCCACCGCCCATGCCACCCATCATCCCCTGCAAACTGAAATGCCGCTCCCGCTGGATCTCGGGCAGATTCGCCAGGGTGGCGAGGTGCTCCGGCAGGCGCCCACCGGGCGCTCGGGCCGGACCAACCCGGATCTCCAGCAGATCGAAAACGCTGCGATCGTAGGCATCGCTGTCCATGGGCATGGTGCTGAGGCTCGGGACCACGGCGGCGGAATCGCTGCGTAGCCACAAGCGTTTGCCATCGAGGTGACGCAGGTCCACCAGGATCTCGGCACGCTCCGCCGGTGCCAGCAAGAGACGCTGCAAGGCGACTGGCGCTTCGAGAAAGCCGGCGTCCGTGGCGATCTGATAGAAAGTCCGATCCCCAGAGAGGGCGAAATTGTAGAGCCTCGCGTTGGAGCCGTTGAGCAGCCGCAGCCGCAGCCATCCCGCCGGCGCTTCGAGTACCGGCGACTCGCGACCGTTGACGAGGAAACGATTGCCTTTCATGCCCATGACGTCCATGACCTGAGGCATGTACACGAGGCGATCGTGTGCATCCAGCAGGCGGTCCTGCACGATGACCGGCACGTCGTCGATACCGTAGTACCGCGGTAGGCCGAGGCGCTCCGCGCTACCGTCCTGCACCAGATAGAGTCCGGCAAGGCCAGCGTAAACGTGCGGTCCGGTGCGGCCGTTCGGGTGCGGGTGGTACCAAAGCGGAGCTATGGTCAAGATTGGTGTATGAGCATTTGCTAACACGATTCAGGCGGCGTCCTGTTGAGGATCCAGCCGGGTTTCGTTGGCAGGCATCCCATCGACAAATGTCACCCCGGCAAAGAGCTCGCGCAGTCTTTCCGGATGCTGAATCCCGCGCCAGTGTCTCTCTGCCTGCTGGATGAGCTTGTAGCTCAGGCCAAGGAAAGTGGCTCGAGAGACACAGTTTTTAGTGCGGCTGCTGCGTTGCCGTACGGTGGCGAAGGTCGATTCGATGGCGTTGCTGCTGCGGATATGCCGCCAGTGCTCTGCCGGGAAGTCGAAGAAGGTCAGCAGCACGTCCCGGTCCTTCTCGAGCTTTGCGACCGCTCTGGGATATTTGGCCTGGTAGTCCCGCACGAAGGCTTGCCAGGCTTTCTCCGCAGCTTCACGGGTGTCGGCCATCCAGATCGCCTGCAGGGCGGCCTTGGCTTTCCCCTGAAGGCGCTTCGGTAGCTCGTTGAGGATGTTGGCCGTCTTGTGCACCCAACAGCGCTGATGACGGGTTTGTGGGTAAATCTCGTCCAGGGCGGCCCAGAAACCCATCGCCCCATCTCCTATGGCCAGTAGTGGCGCCTCCTGCAGCCCGCGGTCGCGCAAGTCCCGCAGGATCTCTAGCCAGGAGGCTTTGGACTCCCGTAAACCGTCGGTGACCGCCACGACCTCCTTCTTGCCCTCGGCCGTCACGCCAATAATGACCAAGAGACACATCCGGGGATCGTCCTCCGCCCGCAGCTGGGTATAGACCCCGTCGGCCCACCAATAGGCGTAGCGTTTTCCCTGTAGAGACCGGCGCTGCCATTGGGCATGCTCTTGCGCCCATTCGACTTTCAAGCGTCCCAGCACGGCCGGAGAAAGCCCCTTGGCCTCCTCGCCCAGGAGAACAGACAGCGCCTCGTGCATCCGTCCCGACGATACCCCGTGCAGGTACAACCAGGGGAGCGCTGCGGCCACGGTCCGCGACTTGCGCACGTAGGGCGGTACCAGGGAAGAACGGAAGACCACGCCCGAACCGGAGCGGTCTCGCACCTTGGGGACCTGTACAGGCACGGGGCCGACCGCTGTCAGGATCTCCCGCTCCGGCAGATATCCATTCCGCACGACGGCCCGGCGACCATCGACCATGCGTACCGCGGCATACTCCTCCAGCAGCACCTGCACCTCGCCCTCGATGGCCTGTTGGATCAGCTGGCGCGCGGACCGCCGCAATAAGCCCTCGATGTTCAGGCCCAACTCTCCCATTCCTCCGTCGAAACCAGTACTCTCTTGCATGGCGCACTCCTCATTCGTTGCGAATCGGATCCAGAAACCCTTTTCTAGCAACAGTGCGCCACCCTCCTCAAGCTAGTTGTAGACCTCCCGTACACCAGATTCGAGCATAGCTCACCAAAGCGTCGCCTCCGGCTGATCGATGGTGTAGTGGTAGTGCCAGGTCCGCCCCGGGGCGATCAGGCTCTGCGGTCCACCGTCCATGTCGCCGGGCACGTGCGCGCCGTGCCAGTGGGTGGTGGTACTCTGATCGAGACCGTTGTGGACCAGGATCCGTATGGGTTCTCCCCGGGGAATGCGCAGGCTTGGCCCCAGGATCGCACCGCGATAACCCCAGGTTGGGGTTGGCGCCAGCCCAGCACTCAGCTGGGCTTGCCCTGCCGCTATGGCCAGACGGTATTCACGCACGCCATCGGCGGCGCGATTGCCCGGCGTACAGAGGCGGGATGGGCAAGGGCCCCGCAAAGCTCGGTGTGTGCCTGAGGATCGGAGTCGTTGCCAACATGGAACCCATGGCCCCCATGCCCATGGATTCGGATCCCGCTGCCATGGACATTCCCGCCATATGAGCGGCCCGCACCCAGTTGCTGGTGCCGGCCAGAAGTGCGGCGGCGGCAAGCTCACGCAGGAAAAGGCGACGGGAGGTGGAGCGGGATTGTGAAGATACACGCTGGTGCGGCATGGCTAGGATCCTCGTGCAACGGGTTATCGACCACTCTAGAGCAGACCTTTCAATCCGACAACCGTGAAGCGATTGTAAGGTTTAGTTTTTTGGGCGGCACCTTCGTCGGACACTCGCCTAAAGCCCGGGCCCGATGTGGTCGTGGCATCCGCGTATGCCAAGATTCGCGCAAAGCTCCAAATTCTGAAAACGTCGGGAAAGCGCTTGGGCTACCTCGGAATCCATGGGACCACAGGCCGGCCAAGCGTGTGGGAAAAGGTCATGTCACGGAAATTCACACCAGGGTTTCGCCCCGTAAAACAGACTTGTAGATGACCCCATGGGATACTAGACTTTAAGGCCCCACCGGGGCAGGAGCGATAAGACGATGAATTCCATATTTCAACGTATTCAACTAATGTTCACCAACCCCCGCGAACTTTGGGCGCAGATTGCCGGGGAAGCAACATCCATCAATAGCCTTTATCTGGGCTGGGTAGTCTGGCTCGCCGCCGTGCCTGCCGTCGCCGGTCTTCTGGGCAGCCTCTGGTGGGTCGGGCGCATGTCTGGGATGCTCAAACCCTATATGCTCATGGGGACCGGTATTCTGGTCACCAGTGCCATCCTCAGTTATGTGACGGGAATTGCCCTGGTCGTTCTGCTATCCTGGATAATCAAGGCACTGAGCCCATCCTTCCAGTGCTCAGCCGATCTCGTGCAAGCCACCAAGACGGTCGCCTACGCCATCGCTCCGATCTGGATTGCCGGGGTTCTGCTCATCATACCGCCCCTGGGCGCCATCGCCGTTCTGATAGCTGCCATCTACGCCATCTACCTGCTCTATCTGGCATTGCCGCAGACCCTCCAGTGCCCTGCGGACAAAAGCATCGCTTTTACCGCGGTGATCGTCGTCATCGCCTTGGTGATCAACTTCATCCTGAGAATGATCGTCGGCTCCCTCGTTTTTGCGGGGACACCCTTGTCGACACCGATGTTTTGAACCGGAAAACGGATCCCACCGGCGAGCCGCTTTTCCCGTCGGACGCCGAGCAACGGTCCCTACGGCTTCTCGGGGTCGGCGGCGCCTGGATGTAGAGGGATAGGCCATGGAGTCCTCCCAAAATGGCGCCCTCTGTGCCGCTGTCGCGGTCGATCGGCTGTGTGCCCATTGGGTCATGTGGCGCAGTGCAGGTTCTTCAGCCCGCGTTCTGGGCAATGATCCTCTGCGCCAGCTGGCGCGCCCTTTGCAGCTCGCGACGGTAGATGCCAGTCTCGTAGCCCTCGACGGGCGTCTTGGTGAGGGGCGCAAGCACACTGCGTTTACCCTTCCCCGCGATGTCGATACGTGCCACCATGGATAAGCCCGGACGCAGGGGATGCTTCGCCAGTGCCTTGGCGGGCAGAGAGATGCGCAGCGGAACACGCTCGACGATGTGGATATAATTTCCGGTGGCGTTTTCTGGCGGCAATATGGAGAAGGCGCTGCCGGCGCCGGGCACCAAGCCTTCCACGACCCCACGATAGACAACCGAATCACCGTAATAATAGCTGGTGAGACGGACGGTATCGCCCGGCCGAACCTGGGCCATTTCCGTCTCTTTGACATTGGCCACCACCCAGAGCCCATGCAGGGGTACGATGCTGAAGAGCTGCTGACCCGGGTGGATCCGCAGACCGGGGTAGGCGTGGCGCTGTGCCACGTAGCCACTGACGGGAGCGCGCAGATCCCGGCGGGCCCAGGAAAGATAAGCGCTCTCCACCCGGGTAACCGCCGCACGTACCAGAGGATTGTCGCTCAGGTTGGTGTTACCCACCAGGGCCAGCGCCGCCGCCAATTTGGCCCGTGTCGCTCCCATTTGGGCCCGCAACACGCGCATGTCCGCTTGCGTATCGGTGATGCGGATGGTGGCTACCGCACCGCCTGCCTGCGCCTTGCGATAGCGTGAGAGATTCTCGCCCAGCTTGGCATACTCTGCCTTCTGCGCGTCGAGGCTGTGCTGCAGGCGCTGCACCTCGGCGAACTCCCGGCGTAACTCGCGTACCGTCCGGCCCAGGGCGGCCTCGCTGGCCTTCAGGGCGAGGTAGCTGCGATCGCCCTGGACACTGGCGAGCAGTGCTCCCGCATGGACGTACTCGGTATCCTCTACATAGACGCGGCGGACGGTAGCTTCCGTCTGCGCCTGTACGGGGACGATGTTACCCTGCACGTAGGCGTCGTTGGTGCGGATGCGCTGGCTGCCCACCAACATCCACCAGATACCCCAGCCCGCCGCGAGCAGCAGCAGAACCACGGCAAAGATCGCGAAATTACTACGGGAACGGGACGGACGTACCTGCCCTTCTGCTTCAGCCATCGTGCTCCTTTGTCTGCTGCTCATGGGCCAAGGTATAACCGCCGCCCAAGGCCGATTCCAATAATACCCAGTTCTGCAGGCGCCGGGTTCGATCTACCGTCTCTGCTTCCCTGGTGCGCTGCAACTGAATGCGCGCCTCGAGACTGGGAAGCCGAGATGCCAGACCACTGCGCCAGGCCGAGCGCTGCAGGAGCCATTGGTTTCGCTGCGACCGCCACTGGGCACGCAAGGCTGCGGCATCGCGCTGCAGTCGCTGGGCCTCGCTGAGTACGTCGGCCACCTGCCGTAAAGCATTCAGGATCGTCGCTCGATAGTGGTCCTGTGCTGCCAGAAAAACCGCATTCTGCGACCTCAGCTGAGCCCGGAGCGCGCCCCCCTCAAAGATGGGCAGAGTAATGGCGGGACCGACGGCGTGGGCAAAATTGCCGGGGTCAAAGAGATCCGCCAGGTGAATGCTGTTCCACCCGGCCAGAAGCCGAAGATTGATGTTGGGATAGAAGGCCGCACGCGCGGCCCCAACCTGGGCGGCGGCCGCGCGCACAGCCCAGCGCGCGGCAACGATATCGGGTCGTCGACCGAGAAGCCCCATGGGCAGCTGCGCGGGTACACCCACGTCCGGCAGGGGTTGGCGAGCATCCGCTGCGTTCACGTCGATGACCGCATCGGGCCCCTGCCCCGCCAGATCTGCCAGTGCGTGTTTCTGGGCAGCGATGGCAGCTACCAGGGCGGCACAGCGCTGGGAAGATTGTTGCAAAGTCACCTTCGCCCCGTCCACGGCACTGCGATCCTCGAGGCCGCTACGGTACGCCTGCTCGGCCACCTGCAGGGCTGCCTTCTGCCAGTGACGCAGCCGTCTTTCCTCTCGCAGGAGCTGCGTGTCCCCCTGCAGGGCCACATAATGCAGGGCTATGGCCGTGCTGAGCAGCAAGCGTGTCTGGGCGGCCTGCGCTCGTACCATGGCCAGACGACCCCGCGCCGCCCGCACCAGATCGGCGTCCCGCCCCCAGAGATCGACGTGATACCGGGCCTCGATGGGATTGAGCTCGGTATAGAAGTTGCCCGTACCGTTGGCGCTGAGGTGCAGCCCCTGGGCCGAAAAGTACTGTTGGGTAAAGGCCAGACCGAGCTGAAAGTGGGGCAGCAACCGGGAATGGGCCGCCGTCACCTGGGCCTCGGCCAGCAGCACCCGGGCACTGGCCTCCCGTAGGTCGGGATTGTGGGCAAGGGCCTGCGCCACCAAGGTATTCAGGGCCGGTTGCCGTAGAGCTTGCCACCAACGCGCGCGCGGCCAGGGGATGGTGGTCATGCCCGCGGGGCGTGCCATTTTCGGCAGAGCCGTGGCGTCGCCGTTCCGGGGGAGATACTTGGGCAAGCCCGCACAGCCGGTGAGGAGCAGAAAGAGGGCGGGCATGAGATGATGTGGTCGGAACTTCACTGCCACAATCTGCCGCTCACCAAACATCGGCACTGCCCACCACACTCGCGTAACCGGCCCGCACGCACGCTAAACTGGTGCAGGCCGTGGACCCTCGTGTCCACGACAAACACATACGATATTGACGTCCAGCCAATCACCTGGTTCTCGAACAGCGGCCCAAACCTTGGCGCGAGTGTAGCACCGACGAGGCCCAAGCGTCCTCTGCATCCGCGTTTCGAGATCCAAACAACAGCCTGCCGCGGGATCGTCCCAAACGTGAGCCATTCCGCATCCCCATGCGATGGTGGCGACCGCGATGGTGGCAACCGCGATGCTGCCCGCCGACGGGCAGCGGTTCTCCGCAGGTCTCGTCGCAAACACCTTGGGTGGCGGATCGAGCCGCCGCGCCAGCGCCAAAGGCATGCGGCGCCGCCGGCGTCGGTCGCGCTGGTTCTTCCTTGCCCAGCTTGGGACAAGATCTCAGGGCAGGATATGGATTAGGCGCGCGCAATTCCCCTTGCGTCCGGCCATCAGACTATCCGGCGCCGGGAAGTCGGCAACTTTATCGGCGCGCAAGGTGATCCACGCTTCCGTCAACACCGTACCCTCGCGCCTGGGTCCACCGCGGGCGCCATCGGGTTGCTCACAGCGCAACTCCAGGGCATCGCTGTGGCCATGGAAAGCATCGGCAAAGGCACGCAACAAGGCATCGCGACGTACCCACTCACCGCGGTGGTCGCGGACGAAGGCGGTGAAACTGCTGGCATTGACCTTGTCCAAGAGATTCAGGGCCTGGGTGAAATAGGCATCGGGGCTGGATCCAAAGCAAACCTCGTGCTTGTAAAACTCATGCCGATCCAGACAGTTGTTGGTCATGGGCATGTGCTCGCGTAAACGACTTTCCGTGGCGGGCGAGAGTTTCAAGGCCGGTAGGGCGCTGCAGGAGTCGTGGGGAAGCGGCGGACGACCCGGCTCGAACCAGTTGCAGCCGTATTTCCACCAGGTCTCATCCGGTACTTGCTGACGCACCAGAACCTCGGGCCGGCTTGCCCAAAGACCGTGCAGACTCCACTCCCGACTAGCCCGCGAACGCGGACCCATATGGGCGCAGCTTGCGCCCACATCGCTCCAGGCCTTGCACACCCCCGGTTGCCACAGCAGGGCAAAGGTGTAGTGCTGAAAGCGCATCTCGGCAGCGGGCGGGACGTTTTCCTTGGCCCAAGCCGTCAAAGGACCAAACCAGCACAGCAGGCCCAGCACGAGCCCCAGCATCCAAGCCATTACGCTCCCTTCCTTTTTATGGCGCACGTCATTCTCCTTGTCGCCAAGCCATCCAGACGATACCCGCCATGAGGATGGCGGGAAAGGTGTATGCTGCCACGTATGCCCAGGGACTGCGCAAGAGGGCATAGTTGAGGACCAGGGTCAGCAGAACCACGGCAACGGTATAGCGGTCACCAAAGAGGGTTTTCCACAAGGCTCTCATGCCGCCACCCCGCGTACCTTGTTCGCCCGCAGCAGCAGTACGGCAAGCATACCAGTCAAGAGATAAAAGGCCACCAGCACCGGGATGGCGGCGTCCTCACCGGGCCAAGCAAGACCCAGGGCGTGCAGAGTCCAATAGCTGCCGAAGGCCGTGATCATGGCACCGACAAAGAACTTCATACTGTTCTCCGGAACCCGTCGCAGGGGGCGATGGATGATGCCCCCCGCCAGGGCGACCAGGACCAGGGCGCCGGCGGCGGCAGCGGCGGCAAGGGTCATGGTGTGGGTCTGCGCTCCCAGGGCGATGACGATGAGCCATACCTCGAGCCCCTCCAGCAATACGCCCTTGTAGGCTACGAGCCAAGCCGCCGAAACATCGCCGCGTAGCCGATCCTGGGTCTTGGCGAAGGCCTTCTCCTCATCGTGCAGGGGCACCCGCCCGGAGGCGCGGGCAATGGCCTTGGCCAACCAGCGACTACCAAAAAAGAGCAGGAAGATGCCCACCACCGCCTGCAGCCAGAGGACATCGATGCCCGCCAGCAAGAGGCTGCCGCCGGCCACGGTCATGGCCACGAGGGTCAGGATGGCGGCGATGCTCGCCCCCAGCGCCCGTGGCCAGCCAATGGTCAGGGCGACGGCGAGGACGATGGTGAAGGCCTCGACCCATTCGACAATGGCAGCAAGACCAGTGGCCGTAACGATTTGCCAGGGCGACATAATTCACTCCTGTGAAGATCGTGGAAAAAAGAAAAGCTGTTGTGGGTCGACCCACAGGCGCGCGTGCGCCGGCGGCGCACTGCTGGATAGGGCGACCAAAGTATCGGACAAACCCGGGAGCTCCCAGTAGCTGCGATAGTGGCCGCGCTCAAAGGCACAATGGCGCAGCACAGCCGCAAGCCCCCGCTGGGCCTCGCCCCGGATCTCCACACGCTCAGGTCGGATGAAGAGCCAACCCGAGCCAGAGGCGCCACCAAAGCCCGGGTGTTTCAGCCCCTGTCCAGCGAAGTCCAGCATGCCATCCTCCCAGCGCGCCGGGAAAGGCCCTTGGGCGCCGGTGAAGCGTGCGATCCAGGGCAGTTGCGGGTGATCGTAGAGGTTCTGGGGCGAACCGTCCTGGACGACACGGCCATCGGCGAGGACCACGACCCGATCCGCCAGACGCCAGAGGTCGTCGGGATCGTGGCTGACGATCAAGGCACCGATACCCAACTCCCGCAGCCAGCGCCGAATCTCCAAACGCAATTGTTCGCGCAACTCCACATCGAGGCTGGACAGCGGCTCGTCCATGAGCATGAGGCTGGGAGCCACGGCCAGGGCCCGCGCGAGCCCCACCCGCTGGCGCTGCCCACCGGAAATCTCGTGGGGTCGGCGCTTGGCGAGCTGGGCGATGCCCATACGCTCGAGCAACGCGCGCGTCTTCTCGCGCCCGCTACGCCCGGGAATGACCAACTGGACATTCTCTTCCACCGTCAGATGCGGCCACAGGGCGTGCTCCTGGAAAACCATGGCCATCCGTCGCTGCTCGGGGCTGAGCGCCGTACCGCGGCCATCGTCCAACAGGTCTCCCTGAAGCCGAATACGGCCTTTTTCCAGGGGTTCGAGCCCGGCAATGGCGCGCAGCAGGCTGCTCTTGCCCGAGCCCGAGGGACCGATGAGTAGCACGACCTCGCCCGGATTCAAGCGGAGATCGATCCCGCGCAGAATCGTCTTTCGCCCCAAGCGCAGATGCAAGGCCTGCACTTCCAGAAGCGCCGCCGCACCGTCGCTGGCTTCTCCTGCATGCGCCGCACCCACCGCTGGCACCCACTCCCTTGCCGTCGCCATACCGCTCGCCTCCTATTGTGTCACAGCCATCCGGTAATCGGGGAGTGCAAAACGCAGCAGCACCAGCACCACCACCGTAACCAGAGCCACGCTCGCCAAACCGCCCAGGGCAAGGCGCGCCGCCGCCGCAAAATGCTCACCGTTGTTCAGGGCGAGTACCGCAACCCCCAAGGGCGTCTTGCCCGCCGGGTAAAGGAGTTCCGATACCGGCAGCTCAAACATCACCGTGCCAAAGGCCAGAAGCCAGCCGCGCACCAGCGGCCGCGACAACAGGGCCGCATCGATGTCCAGCCAGCGGACCCAGGCCGATACCCCGTGGATGCGAGCGGCATCCCCCAGCGACCGATCCAGCTGGGCCATGGGCGCCTGCAAAAGGCGGGTGAGCATGGGCGCGGTAGCCGCCGTATAGGCCAGAATCAGCAGGAGACTGCCGCCGTAGAGGGAGAAGCCGGGCAGGTTGAAGGCCATGATGTAGGCCGCCCCCAGTACCAGTCCGGGTACGGCCATGTTCCCCATGGAAAACACGTCCATGGCCCGTCCACCGACGCCGCCGGAGACCAGGCTGCGTGCAAACAGCCAGGCCAGCAGGATGGCCAGGGATGCTGCCAGGAGGGCAAAGCCCAGGGAGTGCAGGACCGGGTCCCAGTCGGCCATACGCAATGCCGACACGCCGCCCTGAAAAGCGGAGCGGACGATGGCCAACATGGGCAGGACGAGGACCAGTACACCCACCACCAGATTCATCGCGGCAATCACCAGGGCCTCGGATCGTTTCGGCCGCGCGGGAAGCCGATGCCGGACCTGTGCATGCACGAGCACCGCGCCAAAGCGCCTTTGCAGCGCGATCTGCACCAGCGCCCCAGAAAATGCGAGAACCACCAGGAGCAAGGCAAGCCGCGACGCACCCACGAAATTCAGGGGCGAGGTACTCAGGGCCGCGTAGATGGAATAGGTCAGGATCGGCAGATGCAGGTGTGCCCCGAGGGTTGCCGGAATGCCGAATTCCTGGACACTCTCGATGAAGGACACCACGGTGGCGGCGGAGGCAACGGGTATGGCCAAGCGCAGAAATACCCGCACCGCCCGACCCGGACGAACGGCAAAGATGCGCATGGCTTCCGTCAGTTCGTGGCCCAGGGCAGCCCAGAGCGGGCGCACCACGAAGATGGCAAAGGGCAGCGCCTTGGCGGCGAGCAGGACGATGATACCCACAGGGCTATAGAACCCGTCGTGCAAGAAGCCGTGGCGAAGAATCGGCGCAGCGAACAGGATCTCCCAGCCCGTGGTAAGGAGATAGCTGGGCATCAGAAAAATGAGCCAGAGCACCGCCTCGGACCAAGGATGCCAGGCACTGCGCCGCCGCTCCATGGCCCAGGCCCAGAAAGTACCCAAGGCCGCGGCCAAGCCGGCGGCGGCAATGGCCAGCACCACGGAGTTGCGCAAAGCCGCCCAGCCATCGCTGGGCCAGGAGGCCGCCCCGAGGCTCTCGGGCGCCCAATGGGGAAACCAGGGCAAAAGCAGGAATCGCCCCAGAGGGTAAACAAAAAAGATCAGGATGATCAGCCACACCGGCAGGGTGCGCAGGATGCCTCGATAACGCCGCACACTCACCCTCACTGCCCCAGGATGTGGCTGCTGAACCAGGCGTTGATGGCACTCTCCCGCGCACCCCAGAAAGCCGGATCCAGATTGATCAAGGGTAAGGACTGGGTGCTGGCCATCCCCGGATCCGCTGTCGGAGCAGTGCGGGTGATGGGCCAGTAATAACCGTCCGGCGCGCCCTTGCGCATGGCAAGCTCCTGCGCCTTTGGGCTCAGCATGAAACGGGCGAAGTCTGCCGCGTCACGCCGCTGCTTGGCACTGAGATGGTCCGCAAACACCATCACGCGCGGCAGCAGCACTGCCGACTTCGGGATGCTCACTGCCCACCGGCCTGGCTGCTCCGCGGCAAGGGCATAGGCCGCCGACGACTGCACGATGGCCAGATCGACCTCACCCTGGCTCAGGGCGTGAATGGTATTGCTATTTTTGGGATAGACCTGCATGCCATTGGCTTTCAGGGCCAGCAGGAAGCTCTGGCCCGCTGGCCAGCCTCCATGACTGTACAGCCACCCCGCCACCTGCGGATAGGTAGGACCAGAAATGGCCGGATTGTTCATGGCAAAGCGCCCACGCCAGCGCGCCTGCAGCAGATCGTCCCAGGTGGCGGGAGCAGGACGCTTGGCCGGGTGCAGGAACACACCCGCCAGGGTATAGCCCGTGGGAATCCAGGCACCATCTGCCGGAATCAGGGACTTCCCGAGATCTGTCCAGGGAATATCCCTGGGCACGATACCCGAGGCGACCAGGTGCGCACGCTGGAGGCCGGCTGCCGCCGAGGCGCCATCGAACCAAGCCACGTCCCACTGGGGATTGTTGCCCTGGGCCGAGACGCGCGCCAGCAATGCCCCCGTGGACATCTCCACTACCCGTACCGGAATGCCCGACTCCTTCGTGAAGGCCTGGGCGAGCATGGGACCGTAACTGACGGCGCTGTAGAAGACGAGACCTGGCTTCTGGCGCGGCCAGAAACTCCACACGGCCACGACGATGAGCAAGGGAATGAGGATCCAGATGAGTTTGCGCACGATATACCTTCCATTTTGGACGTGTCACCCGCCACTCTCTGCCGAGAGGTGCACCTCGACGTCAAGCGCATCGTGTGCTTGGGCATGTTCTTGGTAAAAGGCGGGTAGCTGGTGTTCTCCACCGCTGCCAGGGCCGCCTTGTCGATGGCGCTGATGCCGCTGGATTGCGCGATTTGTGCCGACACCAGACGACCGGACGGGGTCAGTTCAAAGGCGACGATGGCGGTGCCCCGCAAGTGCATGAGGCGTACCGCCTCCGGAACCCGAGTGTCGGCCTGCACCCGCGCGCGTACCAGAGCCGCGTACTCCGCCAGGGCCGCCTTTTGGGCCGAGGGGCTCGGCGCCGGCGGTGGTGGTGGCGGCGGCGCAGTCACCGGCGGGCTTGGCGGCACCACCGGCGCCGTGGGCGCCGGCGTCTTGGCCACCAGCGGCTTGGGGCTCGGCTTCGGAATGTGATGGACTACCGGCTGCGGCTTGGGCTGCGGCACCGGTTTTGGCACGGGCTTTGGCACCGGTTTGGGTTTAGGCTGCACCACGGGCTTGGGCGGAACCGGCTTGGGTTTGGGTTTGGGCGGCGCCGGCTGCACCATGTGGATGGCAATTCGTTTGGGTTTGGGCGGCGGCGGCGCCTTCTGGTTACTGACCCAGACCAGGGCCATGATCAGCCCCGCCTCCAACAGCGCGGCGATGACCAGACCGCGACCAAAATAGCCCTGACGATGGGGTCCGCGCGGTGGCATTCCGGCGCTGTTTACGGTGACACTCATGGACTGCTTACCTCCATCTTGGCCCAGCCTGCCTTTGCAATCTCGCGGAAAAATCCCAAAGGCAGGCAGTGGCATCCGCAGATGCCATTGCCATGGGTTTTCAGAAATGTGCAGAAATACTGCCGTATACGGTCAAGGGTGCACCCGGGAGCGCCAGAATCTGGCCCGCCGAATCACCGCCCAATAGACCACCACCAGTAATGTACTCGAACTCGTTGTAGTGGTTGTTGGCAATATTGAGGATATCGACACTGAAGTCGACGGTCTTCAACATGGGCACGCTGCCCTGCATGGGAACCGTGCCGTGCAGACCGAGATTGACGGTACCGTAGCCCGGCATCTTGGTCGTACTCGGAGCGCCAGCATTGTTGTCGAACAAGGATTGCGCGCCCACATACTGGTACCACAGGCTGGGCTTGAGCAGTATGCCCGAGAGGTAGTAGCGATAGCTCGTACCGATGTTGAAGGTCTTGTTGGGCACGTTGGATACGGGCAGGCCATCGTAACTGACGCCACTCGTCACGTAGTGATCGAAGGTTGCCTTCTCGAAGTTGGCATTGGCAAAAACGTGCAGGTTGTACAGGATGTCGTCTTCGATGGCGATATTCACACCCTGGTAGATCGAATCGCCATTGGCGTCGCCGATGTAGTTACCGTTGGCGTCATAAAGCGGAATGTACTGATTCGTGTAGTGCAGATGATAGAAGCTTGCCGTAGCCAGGAAGTGGTGCAGGTACGGCGCGTTGTCAAAATGTACCTTGACGCCGGCATTGTAATCCGCACCCTTTTCCAGATTGTAGATGGGCGCTTTTTTCTGGAACAGGCCACCGCCGCCGCCAAATTGCGGCTCCTTGTAGGCCTGGGCATAGCTTGCGAATACCGCCAGCCAATGGAGCGGCTGCCAATTGAAATCCACCGAGGGTTCTACCTTGGTGAAGCTGGTATTGGCCGCGGGCAACTGTCCCTGGTCGTTCTTAGGATACAGCGCATAGGCTTGGGCAAAGTCCGTCTGACCTGCTGGCGTGTAGTGGGTCTGCAGGTTGATGAAACGTATCCCTGGGGTAATGTGCAGATTGCTCAGCGGGCTGATGCGATCCTGCAGGAAGGCCGCCAGGAAGGTCTGATCGAAGTAGTCGCTGCGATAGTGTGCATTGGGAACAAAGCGCGTGCCACCGTCCGCTGGATTGTAGAAGGCGTTGCGGGTGTTATACCGGCTATTCAGGAAATAGCCACCAAAGCTCACGTCGTTGTAGGGCAGCTTGGCACTGAGCCACAGTTTGTCGCCGTAGACGGCATCGTGGGGGTTATTGTACTCGTAGAGATTGGACGGATTGCCCAGGCCGTAATTATTGTAGTGGAAGTGCAGACGATGGCCGTGGCGGTACCACACCATGTTGTGCAGGCCCCAGGTTTTGTCCAGAGCCACATTGAGCTTGCTGTAGATCAACCAGGTACTGTTGCTGTCCTGCTTGTACCAGATGCCCTTGGGAAGCGAGGAATAAAAGCCGGTGGTAGTCTGACTGTACAGGGGGGATCCTGCCGCACCGGTGAGCGTCACGCCATTGATGGGATTCACCGGGATGGGCACGGGCCGATAGCCCGATCCCTTGGCAAGGTAGGCTCCCACGGAAAAATCGCCGTTGCTGAAGGTCTTGCGGGTTTTCAGGAACCAGGCATAACTGTAGCTGGGGTTATTGAAACCATCGGGACTCTGGCGATAACTCTGGGACGAACCCGCGCCACCGGCGATGATGGTGGACCAACCGTCGATACTACCCGTACGGATGTTGAACACGATGTTCTTGGAATCGTAATTGCCGTAGGTCAGCTTGATGTCGCCACCGGGTTTGGCCGTGGGCTGCAGGGGAACGAAGTCGATCTGCCCGCCGATGTTGTTGTACCAGCGGTTTTGCGGATTACCGGGACCGTAGGTGAGGTTGATGCCCTGCAGGATTCCCGTCTGCGGCACTTGTGGTGATTCCCACAGGCCAGTGCCCGGATCCACCATGGGTACGCCATCAAAGGTCACCGAAAGGCTGCCGTCATCGATCTGGCCACCGGAAAAGCCGCCGTAACCCTGCTTTATTCCATTGATACTGATGGAGTTCTTGGTTGCCCCGGTATTTCCGTAACTGGTGACACCCACACCCGGCGCGTAGGAGAGCGCCTGCGCACTGCCACCCAGAGGGCCAGCGGCTGCGATCTGTTCCTTACCCAGCACCTTGATGGATTGGCCGGAATTGAAGTTGTGCTTCTGGGTGAGGGATTGCGCCTGCGCGCTTCCCAGATAGGACTCCGCTGCGGCAGCGGCACTCACCTCGCCCACGGACACGGCGGCGGACTGCGTTGGCGCCGTGGCGCTGCCAAGGTCCGCACCGAAGGCTGTGGGACAGAACATTGCACCCATCAGGGCGAGGAACAGAGGCGACGGGGTCATGGACCTCGGCGTGCCGTGCCCGGCATGCACACGAGCAGTGGCGATAGTATTGCGGTTAGACACGTTTACTCTCCTTCTTGGTTTGTGGCGGTTGAAGTGACCGGCGATCAGCCGTTGGGTTTGGCGGCAATGCCGATATCGCTGACCCCGGCCTTCTGGCAGGCATCCATGACGTGGATGAAGTCCTGAAACGGTACGGCCTTGTCAGCGGCAATGGTGATTTCGGTCTTGGCCGGGTCGCCATCGTGGGCGAGCATGCTCTGCAGCCCGGCAAGGTCGTAGTGCTTGCCCTTCACGTCCACCGTGCCATCTTTTTCAATGTTGATGGTGTAGTGCGGACGCGGCAGCGCTTTGGCTTCGCTGGACTTGGGCAATTGCAGGTTGAGGCCCTGATCGGGGATCATCTGCAAGGTGATCATGATGAAGAACACCAGCAGAAAGAGCATGATATCGATCATGGGAATGATCTCCACCCGCCCCTTGCGTTGTTCGAAGTAGCGCCGCTCCATCAGCCGACCCTCGCCATCCGCGGCAGCTCGGCGGTATGAACGTCCGCATCGCCCTCGGGATTGAGCATGGGTTGACCGTCCATACGGTTGATGAGCATGGTCTTGACGGAATCCAGCTGCAGCAGGATCTGGCGGACCTGGTTGTTAAACCCGTTGAAGGCGAGCAGTCCCAGGATGGCGATGAAGAGCCCCGAGGCCGTCGCCACCAGGGCGTCGGCGACACCACCCGTCACTTCCGTCGGCGCGTGCCCAGGAGCCGCCAACACGTGGAAGGCATGGAACATCCCGATGATCGTACCGAACAGACCCAACAGGGGTGCCAGGGTGATGATGGTGTCCAGCAGCCAGAGGCGACGATCGAGATTGGGTGCCAGGGTGATGACGGATTCCTCGAGACGGCTGGCGAGGGCCTCACCTTTGACCTGGCCGGCGTGGGCAGCGGCCATGCGCAGGAGTACCCCCTCGGGCAGATCCCCGGCCCGTTGGGCGAGCTCATGCAGTTGTTCCCGATTCAGTCGGCCTTGATTGGCCACTTCATGAACGATGGCGTCGCCGCGCACGATGGTGCGGCGCAGATACCAGAAACGGTCGACCATGACCGCGAGCTCTACCAGCAGCAGTGCCGCCAGGACGTAGAGGACACCTTCGGAATAGTTGGCCAGATGGATGATGTATGAAAAGTCCATGGATTTTTCCCTCGCTGTGGAAAGCAAATCCTAACACTGGAATATGACAGTATTATGAAGCTTATATGACATTTTTGTGACATTATTATGACAAATGCATGACAAGAAGAATCAGCTCGCCGGAACGCTGAGGCGATAACCGAAGCCATGGACCGTTTCCAGCCAGATATCCGCACCTGCCGCTTCCAGCGCTTTGCGCAGACGATGGATCTGTGCAGCGATAGTATTTTCCTGCACGAATTTGCGCCCATCGCTGAGGTGATGAGCAATCTCTGCGGCGGAAAAAGTCTGTCCGGGGTGCAGGGCAAGGTAGTGAAAAAGGCGAAAAATGCGACGACTGAGCTGTAGCTCCTGCTCCTGTACCCAGATGCGGTGCGCCATGGGGTCGATGCGCAGCACTCCCGGAATCTCCACGGCCGTGCCCTCCCAGCCCTGGCCGCCGCGCAGTAGGGCGCTGGCCTGGGCGATGAGCAGGGTTTCGCTGAGGGGATAGGTGAGATAGGCGTGTACCCCGGCATCCAGGGCGGCCATGGCCTGATCGTCGCCTTCCGGACCCAGGGCGAGGACGCGCAGATTTTCCCCCTGCGGCCCCGCCAGCCACTGACGCAGATCCGTCGCCAGATCTCCCTGCCAGGACAACAAGATGAGCAGCTGCGGGCGCCAGTCGCGCAAGACTTCAGCCACGAGCTTGCGGTCGGTGGCACGGCGGGGAAAAGCACCGGATCGACGCAGGCGCTGGGTCAAGCCATCTATTTCCGGCGCTTGCCCAAAGAGCAGGGTGCGGGCACGATAGAGGGGGTCCATCTCGTCCCAACGCACCGCGCTGAGCAGAGCGAGGGCATCACCGAGGTGGACGGCATGGTGCAGGGTTCCAGCAATAAAGGCATACAGCATGGCAGGGTTCCTCTCGGGGTCGCAGGCCAGGTCGAGCCGACGAAGCTTCGATCAACGCTCCAAGGATACCCCGCTAATATGACAGCTTTATGAACCTTTTATGACAAAATGATGACAGTGAGGGGAGGATTCTTGTCGCCTACAGACTTCGGGGAAGACTTTTTTGTGCCAAGCATCCTATAATCGCCGTGGAAGCAGGTAACGTTTTGACTTTTCCCGATGTCGGCACCCCTGGAAATGCCCCAAGCATGCTCGAAACCGCCAACTGCAGAAGTATCTTCATCTCCGACATCCATCTGGGAACCAAGGGTTGCCAGGCCGAGGCCCTGCTGGATTTTCTGCGCCACTACCGCGCCGCACACCTGTATCTGGTGGGGGACATCATCGATCTCTGGGCACTGCGGCGACGCTGGTACTGGCCCAGTGCCCACAGCACCGTAATCCAGAAGATCCTGCGGCAGGCACGCAATGGCATTCGGGTGGTCTATGTCCAGGGCAATCACGACCCCATCCTCGGCTTTCTGCACTCTCTGCTGGAGGCCGAGGGCGGCGGTCTGCACTTCGGGGATATCCGCATCGTTACCGACTGCGTGCACGAAACCGCCGATGGTCGCCGCATCTGGGTCACCCACGGCGATCAGTTCGATGTCAGCGCCCGCTACGCCGTCTGGCTGACCCGCCTGGGCGATCGCGGCTACGGACTCCTGCTCGCCCTCAACCGTTACCATCAGCGCCTCAATCGTCTGCTGGGCATCCGCAGCCGCTGGTCCCTCAGCGCCTTCGTCAAACACCGCATCAAAAAAGCCGTGCAGTTCATCAGCCAGTACGAGCAGTTCCTTGCCCTGCGCTGTCATCAGGCGGGCTACGATGGTGTGGTCTGCGGCCACATCCACCACGCCGAAATCAAGAATCTGGCCGGTGTCCAATACTTCAACGACGGCGATTGGGTGGAGAGCTGCACCGCTTTGGTGGAGGACTTTGACGGCCAGATGCACTTGGTGCACTGGGGCCCGGACGGATTACCCGTGGACCAGCGGCCGCTGCTCGACCCCCAGAGCGTGGCGCTGGATGAGGAAGTCGTCGCGTGAAGATCGCGCTGGTCACGGACGCCTGGCATCCGCAGATCAACGGTGTCGTGCGTGCCCTCAGCGAAACCGCCGCACAGGCGCAGCGGATGGGCCACGAGGTATTGGTGGTCAACAGTCTTGGCCAGCGTACCGTGCCCTGCCCCACCTACCGCGAAATTCGCCTGACCCTACGCCCCTACGCCTCGATTAAGCGCTTGCTTGGCGATTTCCAGCCGGACGCCGTGCACATCGCCACGGAAGGCCCGCTGGGGCTTGCGGCACGCTTCTACTGCAAGCGTCGGCGTTGGGACTTCACCACCTCCTTCCACACTCGCTTTCCCGAATATCTGGCGGCACGGGCGCCGGTGCCGCTGGGTTTGAGTTACGCCTTTCTGCGCTGGTTTCACGGTGGCGCGGCCCACACCATGGTCTCCAACCCTGCCTTGGCCGAAGACCTGCGTGCCCGTGGCATTACCCGCCTGGCACTCTGGAGCCGCGGCGTGGACACCACGCTCTTTCGCCCACTCCCCGAGGCGGAACGGCACGCCATCCTGGACCTTCCGCGTCCGGTCTATGCGTATTTCGGGCGGGTGGCGGTGGAAAAGAATGTGGAGGATTTCCTGCGCCTGCAGTTGCCCGGAAGCAAGGTGGTCATCGGTGACGGGCCGCAGGCGGCGGAACTGCAGTCCCGTTATCCCGACGTGCACTGGCTGGGGATGCGCCAGGGCGAGGATCTCGCCCGCCATCTGGCGGCTACGGATGTCATGGTCTTCCCCAGCCGCACCGATACCCTGGGTCTCGTCATCCTCGAGGCCAATGCCTGCGGTGTACCGGTGGCGGCCTATCCCGTGGTAGGTCCCTTGGCCACCGTGCGCAATGGCATCAACGGCATCCTCGATGCCGATCTGCGCACGGCGGCGCTGGCGGCCCTGGAGCTGTCGCGGGAGTCCTGTCGGGAACGCGCGATGGTCTACGACTGGGCTGGCTGTACCCGAGAATTCCTGGGCAACCTCGTACCGGCCCGGGGCCGGCACTAGGACTCAGGCCGCCTTGCGCGCCAGGCTTTCGGGCAGGGATTCGCGCGCCATCTCGTTACCGAGCCAGAGGGTGGTCACGACGCCAACCCCGCCAGCGCCGGCCAGCAAGAAGAGCAAGCCCGCTTCGCCCAGGGTCGCCTGGATGGTGGGCAGCAGGAACACACTGGTGGCTGCGCCCAGTCGGCTGACGGCGGTGGCGAAACCGTGGCCGCTGGCGCGCAGCTCCGTCGGATAGAGCTCCGTCGGGATGATCCAGGTGGTGGTTCCGGGGCCAAAGCTATTGCTGATCTGAAAGAGCAAGAGACCCGTGGCCACGGCCCAGAAAGGCGGTTCACCCAAGGCTACCAGCAGTACCCCCACGAGCCCAAGACCCAGCGCGTCACCCAAAAAACCGATGATCTGGGCGCGGCGGCGACCGATCCGGTCGATGAGCAGGGCCAAGGGAATCCAGCCGATGACAAAGGCAAGACTGAACAGGGTATTGCCGATCACCGCCTGTTCGTTGGTCTTGAGACCCAGATGCAGGAGCATGAGGGGGAGGAAAATGGCTAAGGCGTACCCCATGACGTCCATCATGAACCAGGGAATGCAGGCATACAGGGTCAGCTTGAGGTAACGTTTACCGAAGAGGTCCAGCCAGCTGTGGCGCCGTGCCCCCTCCATGGCAGCGGCCGTCTCCTCCAGAGCTGCGCGCCGCTCGGCTGCCGAGAGTTGCGGAGCGAGCCAGGCCACGACCCGCTCGGCGTCCGCTACCCGTCCGCGACGCAGATACCAGCGCGGCGATTCCGGCAGATTGCGCCGCATCCACAAGACCAGAATGGCGGGCAGCGCGCCCGAGGCCAACATCCAGCGCCAGGCGTCGGGTCCCGTGTGCAGGAGGGCAAGGCCGACGAGGCTCGAGACCACGGCTCCGCCCATCCATAAACCAAAGATCCAGGTCATCACCGCCCCACGGCGGTCCTTGGGCATGAACTCCGCCATATAGGTGGAGCTCAGGGGATAATCGGCGCCCACCCCAAGGCCCAGTAAAAAGCGGAAGGCCACCAGGGAAGCGATATCCCAGGCGAAACCCGAGAGCAGTGCCGCAAAGAAAAAAGCCGCGATATCGATGAGGTAGATGGTCTTGCGGCCAAAGCGATCGGCGATGGGGCCGCCCAGAAGTCCCCCCACCAGAGCACCCACCAGGGCCGCAGTCCCCAAAAGGCCCAGGGCGGCAGAACTGGGGTGCCACTGATCCTTGAGGACGATGAGGGCGATGGCCATGATGCTGAGATCGTAGCCATCGAGGAAGATCCCGAGGCCCGAGGCCCAAAGGACGCGGCGGTGCCGGCGGGTGATGGACTGCTCATCGAGGGTGGTGAATACGGCACTCATGCGGCAGTGGCTCCTCTGCTATGGCTGCGTGCGGCGCGCTCGAGCTTCCGGCGCACGCGACGGTCGTCTTCTCATCCAGTATAAAGACGCATTGTGACAGTTTGACATGCCTGTTAACCTTTCTCAGCAACAAGCCGGACCGGGATATGTTCCATACAGGCATTGAGCAACCTCAGGGGCAGTTCTGGCTCCCAGAAACGGCGATTGAAGCGATAGACAAACTCGTTCAGATATTCCTGCAGATATTTGCCGGATACCCCATGGAATGTGCCCAAAAGAAAGGCCTTGAGGTTACCAATGGCGATGTGTACCCACGGCAACCACTCGTCCACCTGATGCGGTTTGGTCACGCGCCCCTCATGCTCTTGGCTCTCTCCGAGAACTCGCAGCGCTATTAAGCCGTCGGTGCGGGTAGGTTGCTTGGGGCGCAAGCGTCGCCGCGCGAATTCGCGAATCCGGTCGGCAGAGACCGAAGGCGTCGTCTCGATGGCAATAAAGCCCGCCTTCTTGCCCCGGTTTTCCACGGCAACCAAGATCGGTGTTTTGCCTTCGGCCCCTCGACCGCTCTTCCCCCCAGACCGGCGTCCACCGACAAAGGCATCGTCCAACTCTACCAGCCCTTCCAAGCGATACAGACTGTCGCGATCGCCCATGGCGCGGCGCATGCGGCGCAACATCCGGTGAGCCGTGATCCAGGAGACCCCAATCTGCTTCGACAGCCGCAGGGCGGACAATCCGCCCTTGTCGCTCGCCATCAAATAGATGGCCAGGAACCATTGCACCAGGGGCACATTGGACGAATGAAAAATTGTGCCGGCCGTCACCGAGGTCTGATGGCGACAGTGCCCGCACTGAAAGAGTTTTCGTCCGGCGATCCAGTATCCGCGGTCATGGCCGCATTTCGGACATCGAAACCCCTCGGGCCAGCGCTTTTGTTTCAGCGCCTCCAAGCAGGCCTCTTCCGTGCCAAACCGCGCTTGCCACTGCAAGAGGTTCGTCGCTTCAGCTTTCATCTCAGACCTCCTTTCTCTATGCCTCACAGAGAGTTAGAGCTTGATTGCTGAGAATGATTCAGAGGCATGCAGTTTGATGACAATCGGCGCCGCCAAAGCTCCAGAGCCTCACTGCAGTTTCCCCTCATTGGCCTCGAAGCTCGCTACCGTGGTACCGTGGGCGGCGGCATACTGGCGCAAATAGGCCTCGAAGTCCCGATAGCTTCGCTGCCCTTTGCTCGCGATCCACTCCTGGCGCAACTGCTCCGGTCCCGGCACCCTGAGCAGACTCGTGGGCGTGTAGCTAGCGCTGGCGGCAAGGGCCACCGTGGCACCGTGGGGGTCCGTGTGGGCCTTCAGCCAAGCCGCCGTGGGAAGGTTACCGGTGGCGCCCGCCTCACGGCGCAGCAGCAACTGCCGGCTGCATTTCCCGGCATTGAACTGGACGGCTACCTGCATGGGCAGTACCGGCATGGGGTCCTTGCGCGGACGATCGCGCCAGATGCCGGAGATGACCTCTGCATTGGCATCCCACTGGGACATGGGCGGCAGGCCGAAGGTGGCTTCGATGGTGCGGACGATGTTCACCTGGGAGAGGGGTGCGGTGTCCAGATCCCCGCCCTTGACCCAGGGCCCCATGGCCAAGGCAAAGGTACGGTGGGCATCGATGTGATCCGCGCCCGACTGGGCATCGTCTTCGGTCAGGAAGACGGCCATGTGTCGCCACTGAGGCGTGCTAGCCAGATAGTGGAGCAACTGGGCCGTGGCGTGGTCGTTGTCGGCCACGTAGTAGTCGGGGCTGTAGTAACAGGGCGCCAGGCCCGCCGTGTGATCGTCGGGAATCCAGATGAAGATGAAATGGGGAAAGCGCTTGCCGGAATGGGCGCGCAGCCAGCGGATGGCCGCTTTTACCCGCGTCCCGTCCAGTAGCATCCGGTCCCAGCCGGGATAGGTGGCGTCGACGTGCGCCAAAAGGGCCTTGCGGATGACGCCATCGCGACTGCGGCTCAGATTCTCACCGAAGTCTTCAAAGGAGACGCCGTGCGCGAGAAGATCGTTGAAGAGGTAGAGGCGCTCGGGATAGCTCATCCAGGGATTGGTGTAATGCCCCAACGACCGGCGGTTGTATTGGTAGGGGTCGTGACTGCCGGGGGCGCCGGGACTGAGGCTGGAGGACCCCCCGGGACCGGCATTCCAGAGCAGGCCGCGGCTGGAGTAGTACTCTGGCCACAGACGCTGCACGACATCGGAGTCCGACGCGCCGTCCGTCCACTGATGTCCCTGGGCCGTGACCTCACCATCGGCCATGAAGTTGGCGAACAGCACGTTGTGCGCCGCCCAATGGTACAGATTCGGCAGTTCCTTGGGCCCGTACAGGTCGAAGTGCGGATCGGCCCAGGAGCCCGCCGCCCGATAGTCGCCGAAGTCTTCGTCGAAGGTCTTGTTCTCCCGCAGGATGAAGACCACATAGTGGATGTGGCGACGCAGGAAATCCGTCGTCTTGGCATTCTGCTCCGCCAGGGCCTGCCGCTGCGCTGCACTGAAACCGTCGTCGGCGAGGGCCAGGTCGGTCCAATGCCCAAGCTTTTCGGGCAGTTCGTCCAGATCCACGCGCTGCAGGAGCCCATGCATCATGTTGCCGATGTACTGCCACTGCAGGTTGGGTCCGGTGCCAAAGCCCTTGCCGGCGGTGATGTACAGGTAATGGCCGTGAACGGCCAAAGCCGTGGGGTACCAGGCGGTGGGAATAAGGCCTTCAAGCTTGCCCGACTTGGCGGCGAAGACCGCCACGTCGTCGTTGCCGGCATTGGCAACGAAGAGCTTGCCGTCGGAAAGGGCCAGGGCATCGGGATAACTGCCGGGTGGGGCGTCGGGATAGGGACTGTCCGCCAGCACCCGCACGGGCTTCAGGGTTTCGCTGTCGATCTCGACGACGGCATCGCTGTTGGCATCGGCTACCCAGACATCGGGGCCATCGGCCGCTGCCACCATGGCCGTGGGGTGGGCACCGGCGGCGCGACTGTGCGGCCCAAGGGGTGGCGCCGTGCGCACCCGACCGAGCACCCGAAAGCCCTGCCGATCCACCACCGTCACCCCGTCGCCGGCCCAGTCGCTGATCACAAGCCGCTTTCCCTGATCCGCCAGGACCACGGCAAAGGGATAGGGGCCGACATTGAGGTAATCGGTCTTGCCACTGACGAGATCGATACGGGCAAGGCTATTGGCGAGCATGCCGGTCACGTAGAGATGCTTGTCGTGCGGCCCGAGCACCACGGAATCGGGATAGAACAGCCACGGCTTCTGGCGGTGATTGCCCTGATAGACGTAGGGATACTGACTCTTGGGAAAGCTCTGCCAGTGCAACGGATAACTGCGCAGGACGGTGACCTTGCCCGCATGCACCTGCAGCGCATAGACGGCGTCGGCGGCGCCACCCGTGGCATACCAGCGCCCATCGGGACCAGCGACGAGGCCCTGGAAGAGATCGGCCTTGCCCAGGGTGGTCGTGGCCACCGCCTGGGGATTGGATTCCGCCTTGAGGCTATCCTCGGCCTCTTTCTGCAACACCGACGCCGTTTGCGCCGTGGCGTAGGCCGTCCCCGCCGCACCGGTGTGCTCGGGGTCGATGGCGATGGCCGTGCCGCCCGGCGTTGCGAAGGCCACGGGCTTGGGCGGCACCGGCTTGCTCAGGGCAGCAAAGCGGGCCAAGCGCTGAAGATGGGGATCAAACCAGGTGATGGTCTGAAAGGGCGTCGCACCGTTGGCCAGCACCCCGATGCGGTCACCCGCCACGGCCACCTGCGTGGGGAAATTGGGGGTGCTCACCACGGTACCCACGGGGGTTACCCGCCGCCAGGTGGGCAGAATGCCGGTAAACTCGCTCCGATTGGCCGCCGTTATCTGCATCGGTTGAGCCACCAGGGCAGGGTCGGCAAAGGCCATGGGCGTTGCCGTGGTCAAGATTGCCACCACACCCGCAAGGAGCGCCGCGGGACGGCGCGAAAAGGGCCGCCGGTACATCCAATGTCCGCCTTTTGTCCAAGCCTTCATTCTTAGTTCCTCGTGTTCGATTTTTCTGAGCACAGGCCCGTCCTGTGCTCAGAAAAAACGCGTCCCTGGGGACGCAAGGCTCTTGAGGAGGAGAACTACCGTACAATCCTTAAAAACTGGCGGAGAAGGAGGCGTAGACTGCGCGTGGCGCACCGGGAATGACCAGAATGGCGCCTTGACTGTTGGGCCCATACTCGCCACCACTGGTGATATAGCCCTGACTGTTGTACTTGCGGTTGAGGAGGTTATCGATCATCAGGCTCACCCCCACCCTCTTCAGCCCCGGGATCATGGAATCAAAAGCCAGGGTATCGGCAGACAGACCGAGATTGACGATGTTGTAGGCTGATCCGGGCAGGCGCGTCGGGTCCGGCAGATTGGTGTTGTTGTTGAAGGTCGTCACGGAAGAGGCGTACTGATCGCTCAGGCGCACCGCAAAGCGGGTATTGGCGGCATACCAGCGGTAGCCTGCGTCAAAACCCAGGATCAGCGTCGGCGTTCCAGGCATGCGCGCGTCGATCACGGGGCTGCCACCAGCCGGTAGATAGCTCGGGTAGTAGGCATGCTGGATGGTATCCCGAGTGCCTGCGAAAAAGCCGAGGCCCTTGCCATACTGTAGGAGCAGATTGACACCGTTGTAGATGGCGCTGACCCGATCCAACTTGCTGATGAGATCCGAGGGCAGAAAGGTGGCAATGACGGCATTGCCCAAATGCTGGTGAAAGCCGCTCAGTTGCGCCTGCCAGGCACCCATGTGCCACTTGAGTCCACCGATATAGCTGTTGATGTCCGTGGGCGATTTGGGCACCTCCACCGTGGCTTGCTGGTAATTGCCGTAGGCGGCGGCAGGCGCCGTCTGGAAATTCTTGGCCCAGATGGCAAAGGCGTGCAAACCCGGCAGGATACGGTAATTGATGCCGAGGCTGGGCGCGAGCTTGGTGTAGCTGTTGTCGTTGTTCCCGGCCTTATAGGTCACCGGGGTGGAACCGGGTGGAATGGCGGCCTCGGAATTGTTCACAAACTGGACGTGGTAGTTGATTAGCTGCAGACCCGGGGTGATATGCAGGGCTGAGATGGGATGAAAATCGTCCTGCAGGAACGCGGTCGCACCATCCCAGTAATCGTAATAATCCGCTGCAAACAGAGGCTTGCTGGCACTGCTGGCGAGGACCGCGGGATTGTAGCCGTAATAGAGGCTCTCGTAGCGGCTGTGCTGATAGTACCCGCCAAAACGCACGGAATTCATGGGCAGATTCCAGTGAAAGGCCAGACGATCGCCAATGGTGCGGGTGGTGCCGGTAAAGTCTTCGGTATTCACGGTGTGCGGAAAATAATCGTTCACCCGGTAATGGTGGCGATAGCCGCTGCGGAAGTAGAGGGTATTGTCGACGCTGAGGCGCTGCGCCAGGTGCACCATGAGCCGCGCATACACGAGGTACATGTGGGCGGTGTCGTTCTTGAAGTACTGACTGGTGGGGACGGTGTAGTAATAACCCGTCGTTCCCTGACTGAGCAACTCGCCGGGTTGTCCGTATCCCCCTGTGGTTACTCCCGGGATGGGACTTGCGGGGATGTAGAGGGGCCGAAATTCCTGGGTGTGGCTGAAGAAAAAGCCGGCGCTGAAATGGCCACCATGGAAGTCCTTGATGGTCTTGGCAAAGAAGGCCTCGGCCTGATTGGGGGCGTGGTAGGGTCCGGTGCGAAAGCCGGCGCTGCGGGTGTAGCCACCGCCCAGTTCACTGCGCCAGCCATTGATGGATCCCGTCTGCAGCATGGTCGATGCCGAATAGGTAGCGAAACTGCCGCCACCGAGATCGAGACTGGCGCCAGCCTTTGCCGTCGGCTCCACCGGGATGAGGTTGATGGTGCCGCCCATGCTGTCGTACCAACGGTGATCGGGATTGCCCGGCCCCTGGGTCACGTGAATATTGGCAAAAATGGAGGAGATGGGCGTTTCCGAACTCTCCCAGCCGTCGTACTGCGCCAGCGGGTTGTTCATGGGAACGCCATCGAAGAGTACCGAGAGACCGTTCTTCTCTGGATTACCGGGCGCCAGAGCAAAGCCTACCTGAATACCGTTGATGCGAATCTGATAGCGGGAAGCACCGTTGCCTGAACCGTAACCCTTCACCTGCACTCCCGGAGCCGCGCTGAGGGCCGTGACGATGCTGCCACCGGGTTGGACCAGGTCGCGGATCTGCTGATGGGTAATCTGGACCTGGTTTTCCGGCGATTCGCGCAGAGCCTTGGCCCGGGCCGCCGCCGTACCCGCGGCGTTGGTAGAGGAACTCACTTCACCGATATCGATTCCACCGTCACTAGCGGCGGTGGCGGCGAGGATACTCGCCGGCACCAGCCAAAGGCTGGCAAGGACCGCCGAAGACAGACAACGCAGAGCTGTGGGATGCTTCATGGGGCTGGCTTCCTGTGGAGAGAATGAGGAAAGCCTAGCAGCTTATTGTGACATTATGATGAAGGTTTTATGACAAACTTATGATATTTGCAGCGGACATCGGCTCGCTGGCAATCGTCCGAGGGCTATGGTCCGGCGCCCGCACGCATGGTTTTGGCCGGCAAAACGTTCTATCTTTGGCCCTTGGGCTCGCGCCGAGCCAAGGGTTCGAGGAGAGTGATCTTGAGTAAACGGGTTTTGATTCTGGGTGGGGATGGCTTCTGTGGCTGGCCCACCAGCCTGCACCTTTCGGCCCAGGGCCATGAGGTCCACATCGTCGATAACCTGGTTCGCCGGCGGCAGGATGAGGAACTGGGGGTGCAGTCCCTTACCCCCATTCGGCCCCTCAGCGAGCGACTCAAGGCCTGGCAGGAGCACAGTGGGCGGGAGATCGCCTTCACTGCCCTGGACATCGCCCACGACTATGGGCAGTTGCGCGATCTGCTGGCCCAATGGCGACCCGAGGCCATCGTCCACTTTGCGGAGCAGCGCTCGGCGCCCTACTCCATGAAGTCGCCGCGCCACAAACTCTACACCGTGGACAACAATCTGAACGCCACCCACAACGTCCTCTGTGCCATGGTGGAGGTGGGTCTGGAGACGGATTGCCATCTGGTACACCTGGGCACCATGGGCGTCTATGGGTACAAGACCTCGCGCTTCAAGTTACCCGAGGGCTATCAGAAGATCCGGCTGCTCTCGCCCGATGGTAACGACAGCGTCGAGACCGAGATTCTGTATCCGCCGGATCCGGGCTCCATCTACCACATGACCAAGACCCAGGATCAGCTCTTTTTCTACTACTACAACAAAAACGACGGCTTGCGCATCACCGACCTGCACCAGGGAATCGTCTGGGGCACGGAAACACCCGAAACCTGCTGCGACGAACGGCTCATCAACCGCTTCGATTACGACGGCGATTTTGGCACCGTGCTCAATCGCTTCGTCATGCAGGCGGCGGTGGGCCACCCCCTGACGGTGCACGGCACCGGTGGGCAGACGCGTGCCTTCATCCACATCCGCGATACGGTGCGCTGCATCGAACTGGCCATCGCCCACCCGCCGGCACCGGGTGAGCGCGTGCGCGTTTTCAACCAGACCACGGAAACCCACCGCATCCGCGATCTTGCCCGGTTGATCCACGAACTCACGGGCGCACCCATCGACTTTGTGGACAATCCGCGCAAGGAACAGGACGAGAACGAACTGAAGGTGGAAAATCAGGGCCTGCAGAACCTTGGGCTGGCACCCATCACCCTATCCGCCGGGCTACTGGCGGAGGTGTCCGAAGTCGCTGCCCGCTACCGTCATCGCTGCGATCTCACGAAGATTCCAGCGCGCTCGCGCTGGCGTCCGCAGACGGCGTCGTGCCCACCTGAAAGGGATTCAGATCCTGTGGGTGCACCTGTCCATAGCGAACGGCAGCACGACTGACGATGAGCGGGTCGACCTCACCGATGGCGACGACGTCCTTGTCGTCGTAGGGTAAGGTCTGGAGCAGATGCCGCATGGCATTCAGGCGCGCCCGCTTCTTGTCGTCGGACTTGACCACCGTCCAGGGAGCATAGGCCGTATCGGTGTGGAAAAACATGGTCTCCTTGGCCTGGGTGTAGGCGTCCCAGCGATCCATGGAGGCCAGATCCATGGGCGATAATTTCCACTGCTTCAAAGGATGCCGCTTACGCTCCTCAAAGCGGCGCCTCTGCTCTTCACGGGTCACGGAAAACCAGAATTTGATGAGAAAGATACCGCTATAGACGAGGTGGCGCTCGAATTCCGGAGCTTGGCGCATGAATTCCTGATATTCCAATTCGCTGCAGAAACCCATGACCCTTTCCACGCCGGCCCGGTTGTACCAGGAGCGGTCGAAGAATACCATTTCACCGGCGGTGGGCAATTGCTCCACATAACGCTGGAAGTACCATTGTCCGCGCTCTTTTTCCGAGGGTTTTTCCAGGGCCACGACCCGCGCCCCACGGGGATTGAGGTGCTCCATGAAGCGCTTGATGGTGCCACCCTTGCCGGCGGCGTCGCGACCCTCGAAAACCACGATCACCCGCTGTCCCGTCTGCTTGACCCAGGCCTGAAGCTTGAGCAATTCCACTTGCAGGCCATATTTCTGGCGCTCGTATTGGCGGCGTGTCATGCGGTACCGGTAGGGATACTGACCGTGCCGCCAACCGGGATTCAGGGTATCGTCGACGCGGTCCTCGGGCTCACGCAGGCGCCGCTCGGCATACTCCAGGTCGTCGGCACTGAGGTCCGAGGCGGCGGCCTGAGCGGCCTGGGCCAGGGTATCGGCATCGATCCGGGTTGCTCCCGCGCGCCGTAATTGGTCGGCCAGAACCGCCGTCTGGTGCTCCTGCGCCATCTCCACGGCGTCGGCAATGACAAACTCGCCGATGCCCTCGGCATCGAGGTCCGGCGGCAGATCCCCCGCGTTCATGGGCCGAGGCGCTTCCGGACCTGAGGACGGCATCTCCGCGTTCAGCAGCTCTTGGGGGTTGCTGGAAAGTTCATCGGGACGATTGCGCTGCATGCTGCTCTCCGGGGCAAAATCCCTAGTCTAGCGCAACATTGTGACCGTTTTGTGACACCTGCCGAGCTATAATTCCGCCGGCGGAAAATCGCCGCTGCGATAGAGCCTTAGGACGGTGATGAAAAAGTCGGTGGTATACTGGGCGAAATGGTACAGCGGGGGTTGGAAAGATGCGTGGAGCGAAGGTAGAGACCCAAGGGTTGTTCAGCTACGTTTCCCCGGAGCAACGGGTGCCCCAAGACCATCCGCTGAGAGCGATCCGGGCTATCGTGGATCGCTCCCTGGCGGAGATGGATAGCCACTTCAGCACGATGTACTCGACCTACGGTCGCCCCTCCATTCCACCGGAGTTTCTCCTGCGGGCGCTACTGCTGCAGGTGTTTTACAGCATCCGCTCGGAACGGCAGCTGATAGAGCAACTCAACTACAACCTGCTGTTCCGTTGGTTTGTCGGTTTGGGAATGGACGACGACGTCTGGGTGCCCACGGTCTTCAGCAAGAATCGGGATCGATTGCTGGATCACGGGACGGTGCGGGAATTCTTCCGATCCGTACTGGAACAGGCCCGCGGCCAGAATCTGCTCTCCGAAGAGCATTTCTCCGTCGATGGCACCCTGCTGGAAGCTTGGGCTTCGCAGAAGTCTTTCCGGCCGAAAGATCCTGAGGACCGTGAGGGCGATGGTTCCGATTTCCGCGGCCAGACGCGCAGTAACGAGACGCACGCCTCGGTGACCGACCCCGATGCCCGGCTCTACAAAAAGGCGCCCGGCGAAGCTTCCCGCTTGGCCTATCTTGGGCATGTGCTCATGGACAATCGCCACGGGCTCATTGCCGGAGAGCAGGTCACCACCGCCGACGGCACGGCGGAAGTCGACGCCGCCGTCCAACTCGTGGACGATCTGGGCGGGAACCAGCGCATCACCCTCGGTGCCGACAAGGGCTATGACCGCCACGGCTTCGTCCAGAATCTCCGGGATCGGAATGTGACCCCTCATGTAGCCCGCAAGCGGAAAGGCTCGGCCATCGATGCCCGGACTACTCGCCACTGGGGCTATGCCATGAGCATCCACGTCCGGCGGCGGATAGAATCCATCTTCGGCTGGATGAAGACGGTGGGAGGGATGCGGAAAACCCGATTCCGTGGCTTGGAACGGGTCGGTCTGCACTTTTCCTTGGTCACTGTCGCCTACAACCTGGTCCGCATGGTGCGATTGGGGGTGGCCTGATGGGAGTACTGCGTCTGGAATCCGAAAATGGCCCCAAAAAAGACTGCAACAGCGGGCAAAACAGGCCTGATAGGGCTGCCTATTCCGCAATTTTTGACCAAATCGGATAGCGCCTCGGCGTTTCTACGGATTTTTTCCGCATCCTCTTAGGGTCTCGCGAATCGCCTCGTCACTGTTGAGCACGAAGGGGCCATATTGGACGATGGGTTCGCGCAGCGGCTGACCGGCAACCATCAAGGCAGCGCTACCGGCCTCGCCGCTCAGCAGGACGCCGCGATTTTCGGGATCGTCCGCGAAAATCCCTAGGTGCGCCGTCGGTATCACCTTCCCCTGCGCCGACACCGTGCCCTGGTAGGGAACCGCGAAGGCCACGTGGGTAGTCGGAAGTTCCACGAAAATATCCGCTGCATCCTGCCAGCGCAGGTCCAGAAGGTAAGGGTCCGTCGTGGGACGGGCGACGGGACCTTGCAGGTGACGATAGCGGCCCGCCAACACCACCACGTCATAGGCCCCGCCGGGTTCCCGCCAGCGGGGTAGCTCCTCGGCCCGGAAGTCCCGGTACCAGGGCGGGGTGTCCTTGTCCCGCGCGGGCAGATTCAGCCAGAGTTGCAGACCCGCCATCCGCCCGCTTTCCTGCTCCGGCATCTCGGAGTGCAGGATGCCGCGACCCGCCGTCATCCACTGCATGCCGCCACTTTCGATGACCCCACTGTGACCGGCACTGTCCGCGTGGCGCATGCGCCCCGTCAGCATATAGGTAATGGTCTCGAAGCCCCGGTGGGGGTGGGTGGGGAAACCCGCGAGATAGTCCTCGGGCACATCGCTGCCGAAAAGGTCGAGCATCAGGAAAGGATCGAGCCGGCGCTGCAAGCCAGACTCCAAAAGGCGCGTCAGAACCACACCGGCACCGTCCTTGGTCACCCGACCGGGGTGCAGGGATTCTATAGGGCGCCCGACCCCCTGCGATCCAACGGCCGTGTGCGCATTCCCTTCCATGGTATCCACCCCGCAAAGCTCGTCGTTCCATGCTAGGACAGCCCAGGATTTTGGACAAGTCCAGCGGGCCGTCTACACTCGGGGTTTTAGCGGCAAAAAACGCAGACCGATGCACGACTGGTGGATATACCCTCTGCTCTTTGGCGGCGGCCTCGTGGCGGGTTTTGTCAACGTCCTCGCTGGTGCCGGCTCGGCGCTCACCCTGCCCCTCCTGATCTTTGCAGGGCTGAGCCCGGGGGTCGCCAATGCCAGCAATCGCATCGGTATCCTGGCGGAAAACGCCTTGGCCAGTCGCCGCTTTCTGCGAAAAGACCTGGTGGAACCGCGCGTTGGCGCCAAACTCGCGCTGTGGACCTTGCCGGGAGCCATCCTCGGCGCCTGGTCCAGCATCCATCTGGGCGGGGCCCTGTTCCAGAAGATCCTGGTCGTGGTGCTGGCTTTCAGCGCCGTCACCCTCTACCTGCCGCCGGATCTGGCACGCCGGCTGCACAGCTTGCCGCAGAACCACCCGCGGGGCATCTACCCGGCCATGTTGCTGCTGGGCTTCTACGGAGGATTCATTCAGGCGGGCATCGGTTTTCTCTTCATTTTCGTCCTGCGCGCCTTTCTCGACCTGCCTTTGCCGAAGATCAACGCGCACAAGACCTTCATCATCGCTACCTATACCCTTCCCTCTCTGCTCGTGTTCCTGTGGCTTGGCCAAGTGGACTGGCTACTGGGCGGCTGCGTCGGCGCCGGCGCCATCCTTGGCGCGCACTTCTCCAGCGGATTGACCCTGGGTCGGCACGGCGAGATGTGGATCAAGATCGTGGTGACGGTGGTGATCCTCGCCATGGGCGTCCGCCTGTGGTTTTTCTGAATCGACCCGCGGCAGATCGGTGATTTAAGTCGATGGATGAAGTGTCTCGGGTTAAGCTCTTGCCTTATTGGGTTTTTTGCTCTAAAAATCCACCCGAGGGAGAAACTGGAGCAGAGTGCCCATGGTATCACAGACCGCAGCACGGCCGGACTGGAGACGGCCGGATTTTCGTATCGGTGTATCGTTGGCGCTATTGACCAGCGCCGGGCTTCTGCTGGGAGGCTGCGCCACGGACCTTTCCGGCAGCGCCGTTTCCTCGGGCGGGTATACGAATACGCTGTCCAGCAGAGGCTACGCTTACCGGCCGGACATCCAGGAAAGTCACCGCGAGGCGACGGTGCTGGATACCGTTCTGGTCAACGCCATCGCCCAGATTGGCAAACCCTATGTCTGGGGAGGCGAGAGTCGCGCTGGTGGCTTCGATTGCAGCGGACTCATCCAGTACGTCCTGGGCCAGGCCGGGGTGCAGGTGCCGCGTACGGCAGCAGCCCAGGCGGCGGCCCTGCCGGCGGTCCCCCTGTCCCACATCCAAAAGGGCGATCTGCTGTTCTTCAACACCCTTGGGCGCCCCTACTCCCACGTAGGTATCTATATCGGCGGGGACCAGTTTGTCAGCGCCCTCAATCCGCGCGCTGGCATCACCGTTCAGAGCCTGCGTAATCCCTACTGGTCCAGTCGTCTGGACGGCGTGCGCCGGCCCATGCCACCGGAGTTGCTGGCCATGACCGCCCGGGATAGCCATGTACTCAACCGCTGAAGACCCCCGCGGCGGCAGCGCCGCTGGCCACGATTCCTGGCGTCGGTGGATGTCCGCTGGCGTTCTGGCCGGTATCCTGACCCTGTCGGGATGTGCAACACAGGTCAACTCCAGCGCACCGGCGGCACCAATCGCGGCATCGGTAGCGACCGCGGCTGTGCCCGCTGCACCCGCCCACGACACTGCCCAGTCCAGCGCCGCAGAGCTCGCGCCGGCATCGGCCTACTGTCCGGCGGATCTGCGCTTCCCGGGCTTTCCCGAGCGCTATCAGGACGACCTGCGCAGCTTTGCCTGCATCCTCCAACAGCATTACGGTCTGCCGGCCGCGCTGGTCATTCCGGCCCTGCAGAGCGCTCACTATGACTCGCGGGCCGTGAGTTTGATGAGCCCGCCACCGCCCAGCAGCGTTCCCCAAGCGCCGCTGCCCTGGTGGCGCTACCGCGAACGCTTCCTGAGCGCGCAACGCCTCGACAGCGGCGTGCGCTTTTGGCGCGAGCACCGCCGTATTCTGGAGGACGTAGCGGAAAAATACGGGGTTCCACCGCCCATTCTCCTGGGCATCCTCAACATCGAGACCGGATTTGGATCCTTCATGGGCAATTTTCCGGTGCTGGATGCCAATCTCAGTCTCAGCCTGGCCCTGAAGCCCCGCCGTGCCTTCTTTCTGGCGCAGACCGCAGAGACCCTGAAACTCGCTGAAAAACTGGGCCGTCCCGTGAGCGCGCTGCGCGGGTCGCCCGCCGGGGCCATGGGTATGTCGCAATTTCTGGCCAGCAGCTATCTGAAGTATGGCGTCGTCTGGAATGACCCTCCCGGAGAGGGTTTGCCCAATCTCTGGCAATCCGTGCCGGATGTGCTGGCCTCCACCGCTAACTTTTTCCGCGCCCACGGCTGGCAGCCGGGGCAACCGGTGCTGGTTCCGGCGCTGATTTCCCGGGGAAGCGCGCCGGAAACCTCGACACGACCGGACTACACCCTGGCCCAGCTGGCTCGCCTGGGCGTGTATCCGGAACGCGGCCACGCGCTGCTTCCGGCGGACACCCGGGTGGGTCTTTTGCGCCTCGAAGGTCGTACCGGGCCGCACTACTATCTGGCCTATCCCAATTTCTACGCCATCATGGGCTACAATCCGAGTGTGTATTACTCGGCGACGGTCTGGGCCTACGCCGAGGCCCTGGGGCGCATTCGCGGCTGAGAAGGGACGCCGGCTGTGCTACAGTGTGTAGCATCTTCCGCTGGGAGTGTGTCGTGTCCGAAAAGACCGTCGTAGAGTACGTTCTGGCGGCGCCGTGGCTTGTCCCCATCCGCCCCCACGGGGTTCTGGAGCAGCACGGGCTGGCCATTGGCCAGGGGCGCATTTGCGATCTGGGTCCGCAGGTCGAGTTGCGCGCGCGCTACCCCTCTGCCCGCTGGATCGATCTTCCCCATCATGTGCTCCTGCCGGGGCTCGTCAACAGCCACACCCACGCGGCCATGAGCCTGCTGCGCGGCCTTGCCGACGATCTGCCGCTGATGACCTGGCTCGAGCAACACATCTGGCCCGCTGAAGGGCGTTTCGTGGGGCCGGAGTTTGTCGCCACGGGAACCCGGCTGGCCATCGCCGAGATGCTGCGCGGCGGCACCACCTGCTTCAACGACATGTATTTCTATCCCGAAGCGGCGGCGCAGGCCGTGGTGGAGAGCGGCATCCGTGCCAGTCTGGGCCAGGTGGTGATCGATTTTCCGACGGCGCAGAGTCGGGACGCCGGCGACGCACTCCGGCGTGCGGAAATGCAGATCCTGCAGCTGCGCGACTTGCCGCGGATTCGCCAGAGTATCGCTCCGCACGCGCCCTACACGGTCCCCGACCACGCGCTGCGTGAAGCGAAGGCGCTTGCCCGCAGCCATGGGCTTTTTCTGCACATGCACGTGCACGAGACGGCGCAGGAAGTCGAAAATGCTCTTTCCCAAGACGGACGGCGGCCCCTGCAGCGGCTGGACGAACTGGGTCTTTTGGATGAGCACTTTCTCGCCGTGCACATGACGCAGCTGACGACGGAGGATCTGGATCTCGTGGCGCAACGCGGCCTGCGCCTTGCGCACTGTCCGGAGTCCAATCTGAAGCTCGGTTCCGGTATCGCCGACGTGGCCCAATGGCAGGCGCGTGGCATTCCCTTTGGTATCGGCACCGACGGTGCCGCCAGTAACAACGACCTCGACCTCTTTGGCGAGTTGCGTACAGCCGCACTCCTGGCCAAAGGCCGGGACGGCGATACGATGGCTCTGGCGGCGGCAGTGGCCCTGGAGGCGGCTACCCTGGGCGGGGCCATGGCCTGTGGCTGGGGCGATAGTATCGGCAGCCTGGAAATCGGCAAGTTGGCGGACTGCATTGCCGTGGACCTCGATCACCCGGCCACCCAACCGCTGTACGATCCCATATCCCAGCTGGTCTACTGCGCCGGACGCGATCAGGTGAGCCACGTGTGGGTGAATGGCGAATTGCTGGTGAACGAGGGCAGATGGACGCGGCTGGACTGGCCGGGTCTCAGGGCACAGGCACAGACATGGGCGCGGCGTATCGCTGCAAAGGATCGGCAGGCGTGAACGTAGACTCCACGGAAATCGAAAAGTTTGGCGCCATGGCGCAGGACTGGTGGGACGACAAGGGTCCTCTTCGGACTCTGCACCAGATCAATCCCGTGCGGCTGGAATTCATCCGGCGCGGCTGCGGTGGTCGTCTGGAGGGCCTGCGGGTGGTGGATGTGGGCTGCGGTGCCGGCATCCTCAGCGAGGCCATGGCCAGGGCCGGAGCGAAGGTCCTCGGCGTGGACCTGGCGGAGTCCGCTCTGGCAGCGGCACGCAAGCATGCCGAGCAAGGAGACCAGGATCTGTCCAAGACCCTGGAATATCGCGCCATTGCCGTCGAGGATCTCGCCGCTGAGGCTGCCGGGAGCTTTGATGTCGTCACCTGTATGGAGATGCTGGAGCACGTGCCGGAGCCCCAGAGCGTCGTCCGTGCCTGTGCCAAGCTGCTGCGCCCGGGCGGGCAGGTCTTCTTTGCCACCATCAACCGCAACCCCAAGAGTTATCTGCTGGCCATCCTGGGCGCCGAGTATGTGCTGGGCCTCATCCCCCGGGGTACCCACGACTACGAGAAATTGATCCGCCCAAGCGAACTCCTGGACATGGCCCGGACGGCAGGATTGCAGCTGGAGGAGCTCAAGGGCATGCACTACGACCCCATCCGTGGCCGCGCTCGCCTGGTGGACGACGTCAGCGTCAATTATCTCTGTCGCAGCCGCAGGGTAGATTCGGCGTGACGCCCTGGCATGCCGTCCTCTGGGATCTGGACGGCACCCTCCTGGATACGGCTCCCGACCTCATCGCCGCCGTCACCGAGCTGTGTCGCCGTCGCGGGCGCAGCGCTCCTGCCGTTGCGGCACTGCGCCCCTTTGCCTCGCAGGGCGCGCGTGGCCTGCTGCGAGAGGCCTTCGGGGTAGAGCCGCCGCAACCCGAGTTTCAGGCTTTGCGCGAGGAGTTTCTTGCCCTCTACGAGGCCGACATCGCCACCCGCACCCGTCTTTTTCCGGGGGTCGCGCAATGCCTGGTCACCCTGGCTGCACGCGGCATTCCCTGGGGCATCGTCACCAACAAGCCCGGCTATCTCACGGCTGCCCTGCTGGCGGCCCTGCCCCTGCCGGTAGCCCCAGCCGTGGTAGTCAGCGGCGACACCACGGCGCGCAGCAAGCCCGATCCCCTACCCTTGCGCCACGCTCTGGAAACCCTGGCGGTGCTCCCCCAGCACAGTCTCTACCTGGGCGACGATCGCCGGGACATCGAGGCTGCCCACGCCGCCGGCTGCACGGCCTGGGCAGCGGGCTGGGGCTATGGTGGTGGTGAGGCGATAGCCTCCTGGGGCGCCGATGCCGTCATTCCCCGCAGCGAAGATCTAGTCACCCGGCTCTTCGCCGCCAGCGTCGGTGGCGATGGGACCTGGTAGCGTCGGTCTGCGCATCTGCAACCAGGCGGCGGTGAGGATGGCCAGACCGCCCAGAAACTCGAAGCCGGAAACGGTCTCAGCGGCAAGGAGCCAGGCCGATACGGCACCAAAGAGGATCTCCACGGGCATGATCACCGCCGACAGACTCACGGGCAGCCGGGCCACACCGTAGAGGGTCGCGGCGGTGGCGCCGCCTACCCAGAGCCACGCAAAGACTGGGAGCAGCCACCATTGGCCGCTGATGTGGGTCGGCCAGGGTGCGAATGCCGCCACACCCAGACCAAGGGCCGCACAGCCCCACCAGATGGCCACGGCCCGCTCGCGATCCGGGACACTCCGATTGCCGCGCAGCAGGACGTTGCTGGCGGCAAAGGCAAGACCGGCACTGACCGCTAGGAAATCGTCCGGATCCAGGGGTGACCACGGTCCTGCGGCACCGTGATCCACCACCAGAATACTGCCCGCCATGGCCAAGGCACCAGCCAATATGCCGCGCCACCCCAGGGGTTCCTTGAGCAGCAGCCAGGCCAGCAGCAGGGACCATACGGGCGATAGATAAAAAAGCAACAGCACCCGCACGACACTGCCGTGAAAGAGCGCCAGCAAAAAGGCCACATTGGTCCAGCCGCCCAGCAGGGCAAGGGCCACGAGCACTTTGCCATCGCGCCGCCAGCGCAGCCGGCGCCAGCGCACCAGCGCCAGCGTCGGCGCTGCAAGGACGACGTAGACAGCGGCGATCAGCCAGGGACCCGCCAGCCCCTGGCTGGAGAAAAAGCGCAATGGCCACCAGAAGCAACCCCACAGGGCGGCGCCGAAAACCAGCGCAGCGATGGCCAAGTGGCGCGGTGATTCCGGAAGCGGCTCGGCAGACACTTGTCAGAGGACTCCTTTCTGCACCAAACTTGGACCCATGATGAACGACATTGGCGGGCGGCGGTCGAGCATGGCGGAGGATTGTGGCATGAATCCGGGCCTTGCGTCATTGCAGGCTTACCCCTTTGAGCGCCTGCGTCGGCTACTCCAGGATGTGCGCCCGCCCGCCCTGCCCCTGGTGGATTTTTCCATCGGTGAGCCGCGGCAACAGGCTCCCGAGCTCGTGGCCAGGGCGCTGACGGCGTCGCTCCAGCAGGGCCTCGCGGAATATCCCAAGGTCCTGGGTGAGCCCGCCCTGCGCCAGGCCATCGCGGCCTGGACGAGCCGTCGCTTTACCCTGCCCACGGGTTTCCTCGATCCGGATCGCTGCATCCTGCCCGTCAATGGCACCCGCGAGGCGCTCTTCAGTATCGCCCAGACCGTGATAAATCCGTGCCAGGACGTCAAGAGCCTGGTACTCATGCCCAATCCCTTCTACCAGATCTACGAGGGGGCGGCACTTTTGGCCGGGGCAAAGCCACACTACCTGAATTGCGATCCAGGCAGCGGTCAGCCCGATTTTCGGGCCATTCCCGAGTCGGTCTGGGAGCGTAGTGCCCTGCTCTACGTGAACTCGCCCCACAACCCCACCGGTGCCGCGCTGGGCGGCGAGGAGCTCGCCTGGCTCGTCGGTCAGGCGCGGCGTTTCGGCGTCGTGCTCGCCGTCGACGAGTGCTACACCGAGATCTATTTCCGCGGGCCACCCACGGGTGTGCTGAGCGTGGCCGCCCAAACGGGCAGCCTCGACTCCGTGCTGAGCTTCCACAGCCTGTCCAAGCGTTCCAGCATACCGGGTGCGCGCAGCGGCTTCGTCGCCGGCGATCCTGCCATCCTGGCCCAGTTTCTGCGCTACCGAACCTATCTTGGCGCGGCCATGCCGCCCTTCATTCAGGCGGCCTCACGCGCCGCCTGGAGCGACGAGGAGCATGTGGTCGAGAGCCGGCGCAGTTACGCGCGCAAGTTTGCCGCTGCCCGCGACATCCTCGGCGAGCACCTGGACATCCAGCTGCCCGATGGCGGCTTCTATCTCTGGCCCGAGGTGGGTGATGGTGAAGCCTTTGCCCGCGAGCTCTACGCTGCCGAGCACGTCCGTTGCCTGCCGGGAGCCTATCTGGCGCGCGAGGCGCACGGGCTGCACCCCGGACACGACCGCGTGCGCATCGCTCTGGTAGGCAGTGAAGCGGAATGCATCGAGGGTTTGCAACGTATCCGCCGTTTTCTCGATAATCGCCCTCACGCATCGTCGCAAGAAAAGGAGTCAGCGTGGCACAGTTAGCGGAAATCATCGAAGGCGCCTGGGAAGAGCGGGATCGCTTCAGCCCGCGCAATGCTCCCAACGAGCTGCGCGACGCCGTGGGTCAGGTCATCGAGGGTCTCGACAAGGGCGTGCTGCGGGTCGCAGAAAAACGCGATGGCCAATGGCACACCCACCAGTGGATCAAGAAGGCCGTGCTCCTGTCGTTTCGCCTCCAGGACAATGTGCGCATTCCGGGGGCCGAGACCCAGTATTTCGACAAGGTACCGGGCAAGTTTTCCGACTACAACAGCAACGATTTTCGGACTGGCGGCTTTCGTGTGGTGCCGCCCGCGACGGTGCGCAAGGGGGCGTATATTGCCCGCAACTGTGTGCTCATGCCCTCCTTCGTCAATATCGGCGCCTATGTGGATGAAGGTACCATGGTCGACACCTGGGCGACGGTGGGTTCCTGCGCCCAGATCGGTAAGAACGTCCACCTCTCCGGTGGCGTCGGCATCGGCGGCGTGCTGGAACCTCTGCAGGCCAATCCCACCATCATCGAGGACGACTGCTTCATCGGCGCGCGCTCCGAGGTGGTGGAGGGAGTGATCGTGGAGTCGGGTTCGGTCATCTCCATGGGGGTGTTCATCGGCGCCAGCACCCGGATCTTCGATCGCGAGACAGGCGAAATCCTCTATGGGCGAGTGCCGGCGGGCTCGGTAGTGGTATCGGGCAATCTCCCGGCCAAGGACGGCAGCCACAGTCTCTACTGCGCGGTCATCGTCAAGAAAGTGGATGCCAAGACCCGGAGCAAGGTGGGAATCAACCAGTTGCTGCGCGAGATCTGATTCATGGACCAGCGCCAGCGCGTTCTGCGCTATGCCCAAACCCTCATGGCGCGCCCGTCGGTGACCCCCGAGGATGGGGGCTGTCAGACCTGGATGGCGGAACGACTCCAGCAGATAGGGTTCACCGTCACCCCCTTGCCCGCCGGTGGCGTGGAAAATTTCTGGGCCATACGCGGCGAGTCCGGTCCCATCTTCTGTTTTGCCGGACACACGGACGTGGTACCGCCTGGCCCGCGCGAGGCCTGGGCGACGGATCCTTTCACCCCCGAGCTGCGCGATGGCGTTCTCTATGGGCGCGGGGCAGCGGACATGAAGGGCAGCCTGGCGGCTATGCTCGTGGCCGTGGAGGACTTCGTCGGCGCACACCCACGGCATCCTGGTCGTATCGCTTTTCTCATCACCTCCGACGAGGAAGGCGTGGCCACCCACGGTACCCGTCACGTGGTGGACTACTTGGCGGCGCGGCAGATCCGGCCGGATTATTGCCTAGTGGGTGAGCCCTCCTCCGCAGAACGCCTGGGGGACGTGGTAAAAAACGGTCGGCGCGGTTCCCTCAACGCCCGTTTACGGATCCTCGGGCAGCAAGGGCACGTCGCCTATCCGGAACTTGCGGACAATCCCATCCACCGCGCCCTGCGACCACTGACGGAACTCGTGGAGAAGGAATGGGATGACGGCTATCCCGATTTTCCGCCAACCCGCCTGCAAATCTCCAATATCCACGCCGGCACCGGCGTGACCAACGTCATCCCCGGGCAGTTGGAGCTGCAGTTCAACTTCCGCTTTTCCCCGGCCTCGAGCCTCGAGTCCTTGCAAAAGGCCGTGGTGGATCTCCTGGACAGGCATGGCCTGCACTACGAGCTGGACTGGCAATTCTCGGGACCGCCTTTTTACACGCCCCCCGGGAAACTGGTGGCCGCCACCCAGAGAGTCCTCCAACGACGGCTCGGTCGAGAAGCGCAGTTGTCCACGGGCGGAGGGACCTCCGACGGACGGTTCATCGCCCAATTGGGCGGTGAGGTGCTGGAGCTGGGTCCGCGCAACGCTACCATCCACAAGGTCAACGAGTGTGTGGAACTGGCGGAGCTCGAGGATCTGGCCGCCATCTACCAGGGGCTTTTGGAGGAGCTCTTGGTCGGGACCGCGGCGTGAAGCGTGCTTTCCAGGTCTTTTCGCTCGCGGCCACAGGGATCCTGGTCCTTGGCGGCTGCGCGCAGCGGATGACCCCACCCCTTGGGTCGATCTCCGCCGCTGCCTCCATGGGCAGCTGTCATGCGGCGACGCCCAAGCCCGATGCCCCCTACAACCGCAGCTACGTCGTGAACGGCCGTCGCTATCAGCCGCTGACCACGGCCGATGGCTACGATCGGAGCGGGACCGCCTCTTGGTACGGCTGGGAGTCGGGTTCCGTCACCTCCATGGGAACGCCCTTCGTGCCTCAGGCTTTCAGCGCTGCCAGCCGCGAACTGCCCTTACCCACCTGCGTGCGCGTCACCAATCTGGCCAACGGACGCAGTGTGGAGGTTCTGGTGAACGATCGTGGTCCCTTTGTGGATGGCCGCCTCCTGGATCTCTCCTACGGTGCCGCCAAGGTCCTGGACATGATCCACTCGGGAACGGCGGTGGTCCGTGTCGAGGCCCTTGCACCAAGCCCGGCCACCACCACGACGACTGCTCCCAACCCCTCGGCCGGTAAGCCAGCAGAGATCTTCCTCCAGACCGGCGCCTTTCAGCAGCTCAACCTTGCCATCCGCGAACGCCAACGCCTGCAGGCGGCAGGAATCGGCCCGCTCCTCATCGTGCCCGGACTGGTGCGCGGTGTGACCTTCTATCGCGTCCAGATCGGCCCCCTGGCCAATCCCAGCGTCGCCGAGGCCCTCGGCGCCCGGCTGCGGCAAAGTGGTACGGCACAAGTCCTGGTGGTCCAGCAGTGACCTCGCGTCAGCCATGATCTCTCGGCCGTGGGCAGCGTCGTGCAAGGCTGCGGCAACCCTGCCGAACCTGTTCATCGTCGGCGCCGTCAAGTGCGGCACCACCTCGCTTTACGCCTACCTGCGTCAGCATCCCCAGATATTCTTCCCGGAGATGAAGGAGCCGCATTTTTACACCCGGCCCCAACCCGCGCCGGAGCAGGCTCACCTCATCCAGTATGTTGCCGATGCCGACGATTACGCCAAACTTTATGCCCATGCCGGCGGCTATCCCTGGCGTGGCGACGCCAGCCCCTCCTACCTCTGGTCTGCGCAGGCGGCCCAACGCATCCGTGCCGACGTGCCGCAAGCGCGCATCCTCATCCTCCTGCGCGATCCCGTGCAGCGCGCCTACTCGCAATACCTCATGGATTTCCGGGAGGGTGTCGTCAACGACGATTTCTACACCATCCTGCTGCGGGATTGGCAACGACCGGACAAGGGTTGGGGCGTGTCCCAGCTTTACGTCGAACTAGGGCAGTATCTGGACCAGGTTCGACGCTACCGAGAGCTCTTTGGTCCGGAGCAGGTACGGGTCTATCTGTTGGAGGAGCTCAAGCGCGACGCCCGCGCGGTCCTGCTGGACATCGCCGATTTTCTGGGCATAGATCCTGCCCCCATCGACGGCATCGATCTGCATCTGGCGCACAATGCCCATCGTCAGCCCCGGGGCGAATGGGCGCGACGTTTGGCCGCCTCACCCTGGAGCCGCTATATCGGCGAACACCTCTTTCCACAGCGTTGGGGGGAATATCTGTGGCAGCACGTCTTCCTGCGGGCGGGGGAAAAGCCGCCCATGGATCCGCGGGCGCGGGCTTTTCTGCAGCGCCTCTACGAGCCAGAGATTCGTGGCCTGGAGAAGCTGCTGGGGCGACCCCTGCCGGAGCTGCGTCTTTCCTGGCAGCGGGAAGAACGCGCCGCCGAACCCCGACAAGAGTCCATGGAGGGTCTGGAACTACCCGACCGCTCCTGAAAATCCGGCTTGCCGCGGGTGGTTTCGTGGACTATGGTGAATAGGAGACACGACTCGGAATTTGAGGAGAGACTCCCTTGGCCTACCAGTACCTGCGTTTTTTCCGGGAAATCGGCATCGATGACCTCCCCTCGGTAGGCGGCAAGAACGCCTCCCTGGGTGAAATGTACCAGAAGCTCAGTAGCCAGGGAGTACGCGTCCCCAACGGTTTTGCCATCACTGCCGAAGCCTACCGGGCAACGCTCGATGCGGCGGGCGCCTGGGACGCCCTGCACGCCTGCCTGGACGGCCTCGATCCCGACGACGTGGACGCCCTCGCCCGCGCGGGTGCCCGGGCCCGCGAGATCGTCTACGCCGCTCCTCTGCCAGCGCCCCTGCAAGAGGAGATTCTTGCGGCCTACCGTGAGCTGCAACGGGAATACGGCGATACACTGTCTTTGGCGGTGCGCTCTTCGGCCACGGCGGAGGATCTCCCCACCGCCAGCTTTGCCGGTCAGCAGGAGACCTACCTCAACATACGCGGTGATGCCGAGCTGCTGGATGCCTGCCGGCGCTGTTTTGCCAGCCTGTTTACGGACCGCGCCATTCATTATCGTGCCGAGCAGGGCTTCGACCATTTTCATGTGGCCTTGTCCGTTGGCGTCATGAAGATGGTGCGCTCGGACCTCGCCAGCAGCGGGGTGATGTTCTCCCTGGATACGGAAACGGGTTTTCGCGACGTGGTCTTCATCACCGCGGCCTGGGGGCTGGGTGAGAATGTCGTGCAAGGAGCCGTCAATCCCGACGAATTCTATGTGTTCAAACCGACCTTTCGGCAGGGCAAGCGGGTCGTGCTGCGGCGGCTCCTGGGGAGCAAGAAACTGAAAATGGTCTATGCCGACGACGGCGATCGCCATACCACCCGCAACATCGACACCAGCCCCGAAGAGCAGGAACGCTTCTGCCTCGACGACGCCGACGTGCTGCAGCTGGCGGAATACGCCATGATCATCGAGGAACACTACAGCAAACACGTGGGCGAATCGCGGCCCATGGACATGGAATGGGCCAAGGATGGTCTCGATGGCCAGCTCTACTTGGTACAGGCGCGGCCGGAGACGGTGGCATCGCAGCAGAAAGGACAGGTGCTGGAGGAATATCGCCTGCAGTCGCGACCGGAAAAGGTGGTGGTGGAGGGTCGGGCGGTGGGCGGAAAGATCGCCACCGGCCGCGTCCGCGTCTTTCGCGACATCCGCGAGATCGATACCTTTCGGCACGGTGACGTCCTGGTGGCAGACAATACCACGCCGGACTGGGAACCCATCATGAAAGAAGCCGCTGCCATCGTCACCAACCGCGGCGGGCGTACCTGCCACGCAGCCATCATCGCGCGCGAACTCGGCATCCCGGCGGTGGTGGGTGCTGCCGGCGCTACCGAGCTTCTGCACGACGGTGACGAGGTGACGATCTCCTGCGCCGAAGGGGATGTCGGTCGGGTATACGCCGGACGTCAGGACTTCGAGGTGCGGCGCACCGACCTCGCGCATCTGCCGCGACCGTCCACCCAAATCATGATCAATCTGGGGGATCCGGATCTCGCCTTCCAGATCCGTAATCTGCCCAACGACGGCGTGGGCCTTGCGCGCATGGAGTTCATCATCGGCAATTATATCAAGGCCCATCCCATGGCGCTGCTCCACCCGGAAAAGGTCGAGGATGCCCGCGAGCGGGACGCCGTGCAGCGACTCCTGCGGGGCTTTGGCAGCGGCGAGGACTTCTTCATTCAGAGACTCTCCGAGGGCATCGGCACCATCGCCGCCGCTTTTTATCCCAAACCCGTCGTCGTGCGCATGTCCGACTTCAAATCCAACGAATACGCGGCCCTTCTGGGCGGACGCGGCTTCGAGCCCCACGAAGAAAATCCCATGCTCGGTTTTCGCGGTGCATCCCGCTATGCCCACCCTGCCTATGCCGAGGGCTTCCGCCTGGAGTGCATGGCCATGCGACGGGTGCGGGAAGACATGGGCCTTGTCAACGTCATCCTCATGTTGCCCTTCGTGCGCCGCCTGGAAGAGGCGGATGCGGTCCTGGCGCGCATGGCGGAATACGGTCTGCGCCGGGGTGAGAACGGACTGCAGGTCTACGCCATGTGCGAAGTCCCCAGCAACGTGATCCTGGTAGACGAATTCGCCCGGCGCTTCGACGGCTTCTCCATTGGCAGCAACGATCTCACCCAGCTTACCCTTGGGGTGGATCGCGATTCCGAGATCGTCGCCTTCGATTACGACGAACGCGACGCGGCGGTGCGGGCCATGATCCGTCTGGCCGTGGAGGGCTGTCGACGCAATGGCATCCACTCCGGCCTGTGTGGACAGGCGCCCTCGGATTACCCGGAGATCGCTGAGTACCTGGTCCAGATCGGAATCGAGTCCATGAGCCTCAATCCCGATACCGTGCTCACCACCACCCTGCACGTGCTGGAGGTGGAGAAAAAGCTCGGTCGCTCGGGACCGGCGCCACGATCCTGAGAACCACCGCTGCCGCGGCATCCAGTCCGGCAGCGCACGGCGGTGATGGCTTTTTCGTGTCGACAAGGAGTTGCTGTGACAGAACCTAGGCCCGTGCTGGTCGTCATTTTCGATGGTTTCGGCCTCAATCCCAATCGTGCCTTCAACGGTTGGGCACAAGCCCGCACCCCGCATCTGGACCACTATTTTGCGAGCCACCCACATACCGCGCTGCAGGCCTCCGGTCGTGCCGTGGGCCTGCCCGATGGCCAATTCGGCAATTCGGAAGTGGGACACCTGACCCTGGGCTCCGGTCGTATCCTCAAACAAGATCTGGTGCGTATCGCCGACGCGCTGGAGGATGGGAGCTTCGACCAGCTGCCGGCCTGGCAGCATTTCCTGCGCCCGGGCGAGCGGCTGCACCTCGTGGGTATGGTCTCTGACGGCGGCGTCCACTCCCATATCGACCATCTCCTGGGGATCCTTCCCCTCGTCGTCAAAGGAGGAATGGAGCCCGTGGTGCACCTGATCAGCGATGGCCGGGACACGGCGCCCCAGTGCGCCGACGGCTTTGCCCGGCAGGTGGAGTCCGCACTCCAGAAACTCGGTAAAGGACGCATCGCCAGCGTCATCGGCCGCTACTACGCCATGGACCGGGCCGGGCATTGGGAACGCACGGAAAAAGCCTGGCGCGCCTATGTCCACGGCGAGGGCGAGCATGCCCCCGACGCCGAGAGCGCCATCCACACCGCCTGGCAGCGGGGAGAAGGGGATGAATTCATCCAGCCCACCCTCATCGGCGACGTGGAAGCGGCCAAGATCGGGCCCCGGGAGCCTGTCTTCTTCTTCAACTTCCGTTCCGACCGGATGCGGCAATTGAGCGCGGCCCTGGGCATGCCGGACTTCAGCCATTTCGACCGGGGCGCGGAAGGTCCGCGCCCGGTGCTGTGCATGACCCCTTACAACGACGACTATCCTTTTCCCGTGCTCTTTCCCACGGAATTCCCTTATCAGGTTCTGGCGGAAGTCATCGCCGACGCGGGACTGCGGCAGTTCCACTGCGCCGAGACGGAAAAGTACGCCCACGTCACCTACTTTTTCAACGGCGGACGGGAGGAGCCTTTCCCCGGGGAGGACCGCGAGATCATCCCTTCCCCACAGGTGGCCACCTACGATCTCCAGCCGGAAATGAGCGCCGCGGCGGTGGCCGATCGGGTCATCCAGGCCATGGAGTCCCAGCAGCACGCCTTCGTCCTCGTCAACTTCGCCAACGGCGATATGGTCGGGCACACGGCCAAGATCCCCGCCATCCTGCGCGCCGTGGAGACCCTGGACCTTCAGTTTCACCGGGTGGCACAGGCGGCCTTGCGCCTCGGCTATCGCGTCATCCTCACGGCGGATCACGGCAATTGCGATGAGATGGTGGATCCCCTGACGGGTGAGCCCCACACCCAGCACACCGTCTATCCCGTGCCTTTCTTGCTCATGGGTGTGCCGGGCGCGACCCTGGGCATCGGCCGGGGGCTTGCGGATCTCGCGCCCACGGTGCTCGATTTGCTCGGATTACCGGTACCGGAGCCGATGACCGGCAAAAGTATCCTCCTCAATCGTCAACCGGATTAGGCGCGTAGGTCACCAGGAGAGACAGCATGGGCAGCATGAACGATCGCATCCACGAAGTCGCCGACCTCACGGAGCGCCTGAAGGCGCAGTATCCCTCGGAAATCAATGCGTTCCTCGCGTTCATGGGCAAGACCGAGGGCAATCCGGCCCTAAGCCTCGCCCAAAAAGAGCTCATCAATGTCGCCCTCGCCGTGGCAGCCCAGTGCGAGTGGTGCATTGCCTTACACGTCAAGGGGGCCGTAAAAGCCGGGGCCAGCCGCGACGAGATCATGAGTGCCGGTTTTCAGGCCGTGCTCATGCACGGCGGTCCGGCGCTCATGTATCTGGTTGCCCTCACCCGCGCCCTGGACGAATTCGCCCCGACGGCGGGGACGGGAGTCTGAAATGGACCGCAGTTCGCTACTCGCCATGTTACGCGACATGATGCGCGCCCGCGCCTTCGAGGAAGCGGCGGCACAGGCCTACGCCCAAGGGGAAATCGCCGGTTTTCTGCACCTCTATCCCGGCGAGGAGGCCGTGGCGGTGGGAGTGCTTCATGCCGCCGAGCCCGGCGATTACGTGGTCAGCACCTACCGTGAGCACGTCCACGCCCTGGTCCGCGGAATCCCCGCCCACGCCATTTTTGCCGAACTCATGGGCAAAAAGACGGGCATAAGCGGCGGTATGGGCGGTTCCATGCACCTCTTCGACCGGGAACGGCGCTTTCTCGGCGGCTATGCCATTGTCGGCGAGACCTTTCCCATCGCCCTGGGGGCAGCTTATGCCGTGGCCTACCGCCGGTTGCCCGAGGCCGTGCTGTGTTTCTTCGGCGACGGTGCCGTCAATCAGGGAACCTTTCACGAATCCCTGAACATGGCTGCCCTGTGGCGACTACCCATCCTGTTCGTCTGCGAAAACAATCATTACCAGATTGGCACGGAAATCCACCGCCATTCGGCGCTGACGGAGGTCTACAAAAGGGCCTGCGCCTACGGTATCCCAGCCGAAAAGGTGGACGGCATGGAGGTCCTGGCCGTCTTCGAGGCCACCCGCCGCGCCTTGACGCGAGTCCGCACCGGCGATGGTCCCCAATTCCTGGAGATGGAAACCTATCGCTATCGCGGCCACTCCATGGCCGATCCCGGCAGCTACCGCCCCGCCGTCGAGGTGCAAGCCTACGAAGCCAACGACCCCATCGCCGCCACCCTGCGCGGCGTGGAGTTCCGCTACCCAGGAAAGGAGGAACTGGCCGCAGCCCGCACGGACTGCATCCAAGGCTTTTGCGATCGATGCTACCGTGAAGGGCACCTGGACGAAACCGCCCTGGCCCGGCTGCGGCAAGAGATTGCCGAGGAAATCGCTGCTGCCCGCGACTTTGCCCGCCAGAGTCCGGCACCGACGATGGAGGATGCCTGGGCGGCGTTTTTGGGCAATCGCCGCTACGAAAAGCTCCTGGAAGGGGGGAAAGCATGAGCACCATGCGCTACTGGCAAGCGCTGAACCGCGCCTTGGATGCCGAATTGCGGGAGGACGACGCCGTTTTCCTCCTGGGCGAGGATGTTGGGCTCTATGGCGGCACCTATCGGGTGAGCGAGGGGCTATTGGCCAGGTATGGGGAGTGGCGGGTGCGCGACACCCCCATCTCCGAAAACAGCTTCACTGGCCTCGGCGTGGGTGCGGCCATGCTGGGATTGCGTCCGGTGGTGGAGATCATGACCATCAACTTCGCCCTCCTGGCCATGGATGCCATCGTCAATATGGCGGCCAAGATCCCATTCATGTCCGGCGGCCAGTTCCCCATGCCCCTCACCGTGCGGATGCCCGGCGGCGTGGCGCGGCAATTGGGAGCCCAGCATTCCCAACGTCTGGAAGCCATGTTCATGGGGGTACCGGGCGTGCGTATGGTTGTCCCGTCCACGCCCCAGGATGCCTACTGGCAACTGCGCCAAGCCATCCGCAGCGAGGAGCCCGTCCTCGTGTTGGAACACGAGCTCCTCTATTTCACGACGGGTGAGGTAGACGAAAACCTTCCCGCACCGCCCATGCACCAGGCGATTTGTCGGCGACCGGGTTCCGATCTCAGCTGCATCACTTATTCGCGCATGGTGGCTGTGGCCGAAACGGCGGCGGAGCAGTTGGCCAAGGACGGCATCGACATGGAAATCATCGACCTGCGCAGTCTGGCGCCGATAGACTGGGACAGCTGTGTACGCTCCGTGCAGAAGACGCACCACGCCCTCATTCTCACCGAAGACCCCCGTTTTGGCGGCGCCTCCGCTGAGCTCACGGCAACGCTTCAGGAACGCTGCTTCTACTGGCTGGATGCCCCGGTGGCGCGCGTCGCCGGACTGGACCTACCAACACCCTTCAACGGCGAGCTGGAGGCGGCGTCCATACCGCGAGTCGCCGATGTCCTTGCCGCCGCCAAAGCCCTGCTGTCACCGCAATAAGGAGCACGGATCATGAAACAGGCCGTTACCATGCCGGTGCTGTCGGACACCATGGAAACTGGACGCCTGGTGCGCTGGAACAAGGCCGTAGGGGACCCCGTCAAGAAAGGCGAAGCCATCGCCGAGGTGGAAACGGACAAAGCGATTCTGGACGTCGAAGCCTTTGCCGACGGTTTTCTGGCGGGTCCCCTGGCGCCTGTGGATGAGGACATTCCCGTACGCCAGACCATTGCCTACATCGTCGATTCGCAGGAAGCGGCAAAAACCGAGGCCACCGATGCCCGCACCACGTCCGCAACCGAAACTCCTGCGCCCACGCCAAAGGCGGACAGTGCTGCCGAGAGCACCAATCCGGCTTCGCCCAGAGCCGCGCCGGCAAAGGCGGCCGCCGAGGTCGCCACCGATGTGCAGAACGGCACGCCGGCCGCCATTTCCACCCCAGTCGCCACGAACCTGTCCGGGACCGACGATTTCAGCCCCGCCGCATCGGCACCGGCGGAATCGCGATCCACGGGCTCCCCCAGGGTGCCAGCCTCGCCCTACGCCCGAGCCCTGGCCCGGGATCTGGGTGTCGACCTGGAACACCTGCGTCCCGGCCCCGACGGTCGAATACACGGGGCGGAAGTCCTTGCCGCGGCCATGGCCGGATCCGAACCCGACCTGCGCTACGGGCCTCCACACCGACTGGAGAGGCTGCGGCCCATGCGGGCGGCCGTCGCGCGCAACATGACGGCCACGCTCCATACCCCGACTTTCCAGATCGGCTCCCGCCTCGCCCTGCAAACCCTCCACGAGCGGGCCAAAGCACGCAAAGTGAGTCTCACCCTCGCCCTGGCTCGGGCCTGCGCCCTCACCGTCGCCGAAGATCCCTGGTTCAACCACGTCTGGACGCCGGCGGGGCTCGCCCAGCGCGAGCGCGTCGATGTCGGCATCGCCGTGGATACGGGCGACGGGCTGGTCACCCCCGTCCTGCGGGACGCCGCCCGTCGTCCCCTCCAGGAGCTGGCGGAGGATTGGCGGATTCTCCTCGGCAAGACCCGCAAAGGACGTCTGGCGCCGGAGGATTACGAAGGGGCGACCTTCTACCTCTCCAATCTGGGCGTTTTCCCCCACATTACGCACTTCAACGCCATAGTCCCCAGTGGGGCCTCTGCCATCCTGGCGGTATCCGCCAGCGACACCCAGGGGCAAACGGACTTTACCTTGAGCTGTGACCACCGGGTGATCTTCGGTGCCGATGCCGCCCGCTTTCTCGGGAGACTGGCGGAACGCTTGGAGCAGGTCCAGTGGCTGGATTAGGCTCGACGGTCCTGTGCATCAATAGCGGCTCGTCCTCCCTCAAGTTTGCCGTCTATGCCGTACCCGTCGCCGACTCGGGCCAGTGCCTCGCCGAAGGTGCCATCGAGCGCATCGGTCAGAGTGTGGGCCGGCTCTGGATTCAGACCCCCAACGAGGAGCGGCGGGAGGAACAGGCCCCCTTCCCCGACGCGAATGCTGCCCTGACCACGCTCTTCCGCAGCCTGGAAAGCCTCTCCTACCCGCCACCGGCGGCCGTCGGACACCGCATCGTCGCCGGCGGACCCCGGCACACGAATCACATTCGTGTCGACGAGCGTGTCCTCCAGGATCTGCGCGAGGCTTTACCTTTTGCGCCCTTGCATCTGCCAGCCGAAATCGCCGCCATCGAAGCCGTACGGCGCCACTGGCCCGAAATCCCCCAGGTCGCCTGCTTTGACACCGCCTTCCACCGCGACATCCCCGAGCTCGCCGCCCGTTTCCCCCTACCCCGCAACCTCTGGCACGAAGGCGTACGCAAGTACGGCTTCCACGGCCTCTCGTACGAGTACATCCTTTCCCAGCTGACGGACGGCGGTCGCGGACGCCTCATCGTCGCCCACCTCGGCAATGGTGCCAGTCTCGCCGCCATTGCCGACGGTCGCTGCCTGGACACCAGCATGGGGCTCACGCCCACCGGGGGCTTGGTCATGGGGACGCGCAGCGGCGATCTCGACCCCGGCGTCCTACTTTACCTCATTGCCGAAAAAGGCTACACCGGACCACAGTTGGAGCGCCTTCTCAACCGCCTCTCGGGGATGCTGGGTATCTCCGGAGTCAGCGGCGACGTGCAAACCTTGCTGGCCGAACGGGGGCAGAACGCGCACGCGGCCCAGGCCTTGGAGATTTTTGCCTACAGCGTGCGCAAGGGTATCGGTGCCTTCATGGCCGTCCTCGGCGGTCTCGATCGCCTGGTCTTCACGGGCGGTATCGGCGAACACGCCGCCCCCCTGCGCTGGTCCATCTGTCGCCCCCTGGAGGATCTGGGCATCCGCCTCGACCCACAGGCCAATGGCGAATCTCGCCGGCGCATCTCCCGGGCGGACAGCCCCGTGGAAGTCCTGGTGATCCCCACCAACGAAGACCTCACCATTGCCCGCCACACCCAGGATATCGCCCAGATCGTCTGATCCAAAGCCAAGGTGCAGCGCAGCCCTGGGCAATTGCCGCCGGGGTCAGCCGCACCTTCAAGGTCGCAGAGCCACCTGTACGGTACGCGAATCGGCACGACCACGGTCGTCCACCACCCGCAGACGGTAGGTGCCGGGGCGCTGCGGTCGCCACTCCAGACTCTGCCCACTGGCGCTCTGGCCCAGATACGTGCTGCCCGCAAACCAATACAAACGGGCGACGTCACCGTCGGCATCGGCGCTGAGATGCAAGGGCGTCTGCTCGCCGCCCGTGGGGCCCAAAAGATAGGTCAAGCCCCGCAGTGGACTGCGAATCTGCGGCGCTGAGCCATCCACCGCCGCGCCGGCGCTGCCACAGACCGCTGGCGCCGGCGGCCGCGCGCGGGGAATACCGGCCTGGGCAAACACCTGGCGAAGCTCACTGGGCCAATAGGCGTAGACCCGCAGTTCGTGGCGCCGCGGGTCGTAGGGAGGACAGACGGCGCGGCCGCTGCGACGGTCGACCCAGATGGGCCGATACACGCTGTCCACGGCGATGGGGGAAACTCCGGGGATGAACCAGCTCTTACCCCGGCGCGGACACCAGACCGTTGGCAGGGCGCCGCTGGAAAGACAAACGTCGACGCGGCGCAGACGCGGCGGCGGCATGGGTGTCGCCGCGCGCTCAAGACCCACGCCACTGGCCCGCAGCGCGTAAATGGTGCGAAAGAGCAAGGGTGCCGCCACCTCGGCACCGATGAGGGCAGGATTGGCGGTACCGTCGAAATTGCCCACCCAGACCACCAGCACGTAGTGATCGAACACCGCCACACTCCAGGCATCGCGAAAGCCCGAGGAGGTACCGGTTTTCCAGGCCACCGGCAGATCCCGGGCCTGGCCCGTGGGCGCCACCAGGGGACTCGGATTCTGCCGCAGTATGTCGAGGACCAGATAACTGGCCTCAGGACTGAGTAGACGTGGTCCCGCGCTCTGGTCGGTACCGTTCTTCGCCAGTAGCGAAAGAGGGCGCAGCCGTCCGTCGTTGTTGAGTAAGGCGTAGAGCGTGGCCAGTTCCTGCATGGTGACTTCTCCGCCTCCCAGCACCAATGCTAGGCCGTAGTGAGACTCCGGTGCCAGCCCGGTGATACCGGCCGCGCGGAGAAAATCGTAAAAACTCGGGTGGTGCAGACGCGCGGCCACATCCACCGCGGGAATGTTGCGGCTGCGGATGAGTGCATCGGTGACGGTAATGGGCCCCTCGAAGCGGCTGTCGAAGTTTTCCGGAGTGTAGGGACCGAAGGCAGTGGGCACATCGCGCAGTACCGTCGCTGGGATCACCACGCCCTGATCAAAGGCCAGGGCATAAATGAAAGGTTTCAGGGTCGAGCCGGGAGAGCGCTTGCCCAGGGTGCCGTTCACCTGGCCGGCAATGGCAGCGTCGAAGAAATTGGCGGAGCCCACCAGAGCACGGATACCCATATCGCGGGTGTCTACCAAAAGGGCAGCGGCGTTGCGAATACCTTTTATTTGCTGCTCCTGCACGAACGCGTGCAGCTGTCCCTCGACAATCCGCTGCATGGCCAGATCGAGACTGGTGTGCAGCTCCGACGGCAGCCCCCCCTGCCGGAGCAGGGCGCGGGTCCGCTCTTCCTGGAGCACCTGATCCACAAACCAAGGCGCATGGTAGGGCAACTGCGCGACGCTGGACAACGCCATGGGCAAACGCAGCGCTGCGTCCTCGGCGGCGGTCACGGGATGATGCTCGCGCCACTTGGCATAGAGTCTCTGACGTGCTGCCAACAACGCCGCATTTCCGTCCCGGTCGATGCGGCCGCGCTGCCCCGGGTCCTGGGGTAAAACGGCAAGGGTCAACAGCTCCGGCAAGCTCAGACCTTCGACACCGTGACCGAAATAGATCCGGCTTGCCGCCCCAACCCCCTGAATGTTGCGACCGAAGGGCGCGTAGTTGAGATAAGCCTCAAGGATCTGTGCCTTGCTGAAATGGAGCTCCAGGTCCAGGGCGTAGGCAATCTGGCGCAACTTTCCTCGGGGATCGCGCGTGTCGATATTCCACAGGAGACGGGCGAGCTGCATGGTGATCGTGGATCCACCCTGAGGATGCCGATGGCGAAGATAGGTGCGGTAGGCACCACGCAGCAAGCTCCAGGGATTGAAGCCCGGCTCATAATAGAAATAGCGGTCTTCCTTCATGAGAATCGCCTCGCGCAGGCGAGGATCGATACGCTCCAAGGGAGTCCAGAGTCGGTATTGCTCATCCTGAGCGAGGGTGAGACGCAGCCAACGCCCATGCCGATCGGTCAGCAGGGTGGACTGCGCACGCCAGTCCCGCAGGTCCGAGGTACCGCGCAGGGGGTCGTGACGCAGCACATAACCGCCGCAGAGCAGCGCAGCGACGAGGAAAAGCATCACCCACCAGCGTCCATGACCATGCCGCTCAGTCACGACCGCGCTCTCCCGCACACCAGCCCAAGCCGGGCCTCAGGGCTTGGCTGGAGCCGGCGCCTTTGGCTTCGCGCCGACGCTCACCGCTTTCACCTGCAGCACCGCACCGGCCGGTGCGTACGCCCGTTGCCGGCGATTGTATAGGCTCTCGGCGTAGATGGGGGCCGTTGCAAAACGGCCCACGCTCGTCGGTCGGATACGATAGATGTACTCCTTTGCCTTTGGCTCTGCGCGCGCATAGAGCAGCACACGATCCTCACGTATATCGACATATTCCGGGGTCAGGGTCGTACCCGGCTGGGCCAGGCCGTCGCCCTCGGACTCTGGCGTATCCTGCGTTTCAGCCTCGTCCCCAGAATCGCCATCGTCTGCCTCGTGGGCATCGCTTCTTACCGCGCTGGCGACCGTGGGCTTGGCCGGTCCGCTCACCACCTCGAAACCTCCGGGGAGGATGTCGACGATGGCCACATTGTCCACGCTGTCCTTGAGGCTACGCAAACGAATGCGCACGGTGACTTCCTGACCCAATTCCAGACTCTGCACCGGCCGCCCTTGGGCGTCGCGATACTCGCGCAGGATCTCCATGCCTTCCCGTAGGGGCTTGGTGGGGGTCGCCCGGGGATACCCCGACTGACTCAGGCTGAACCAAGCCGGGTGCTTATCCCCTTCGCCCTTGGCGTAGCTCAAGCGCAAGGCGCGGCTCCTCGGGCTCAGACTACCCCGAAGCAGGACGCCCTGGATCTCGCCAAAGGCGCTAAAGGGTCCATCCTTTCCTGCCTCGGCGCTTTGTGCCATGGCCAAGCCCTTGGGCGGTACGGCCCCTGCCGGCAGATTGGTCAGCGCCAGCAGCGTCAACGCGGAGGACAGGGAATTGTAGCGATTGTCGTCGACGAGTTTCAGCATGCCGTCCAAACGTTCCACAGACAGTCCCGCAGCGAGTTTCGGGAAGTAGCGTTCGACGATGGCAAGGGTCTGGGCCCGGCGAATGAGGGGATCGTCGTAGTAGGCATAACCCCAATCGTTGCCCACCTCGGCATTCTTGAGGAAAGCCTGCCAGGGTCCACGGATGAGATCATCCGCAGTCTCCTGCTGTTTGAGCATTTGATAAGACGCCGCCAGGTAAGCCGCGGCCAGATCCTGTTTCCAGACCGCCGGATAGGCGCTCTGCAGACGCTGTTGGACGCCGGCGATGAGGTTGCTGGTGACCTGTCCCGAAGCCGTCAGCACGTAGATGGCATAGGCCCGTGCCCGTAACTCGGGTAGGGACCCGAGGCCATCGTCGGCCGCCATGTGGCGCAGATAGGCGAGGCCACGGTCCAGCATGTCGGCGGGTACCGAGAGTCCGCTTTGGCGCGCCTGCAGGAGAAAGTCCACGGCGTAGGTAGAGACGAAAGGATCGGCCACCGGCGTCGCCGTCCACACACCAAAGCCCCCCTCGCCGTTCTGTCGGTTGCCCAGAGTCTCGAGCATGCGGGCAATGCGCTGCGGTGCCTGGCTGGCCGCAGCCGCATCCAGGGCAAATTCTGGGTGCTGTGCCGCTATGAGGGCCGGAGTCGCCGCCGATATCAACTGCTCTGTACAGTAATGGGAATAGGTGTCCAGATAGCTGGTGAGACCACGCGCCAACACCATGGGCGAGAAGGACATGGCCGCGAGACGCGCAGAGCGCTCTGGAAAAAATTCCTCCAGGGGACTGACGATCTCCGTCTGCCCCGGCTTGAGTCGGCCCGAGCGCAGCTCCGTCAGCCGAGCCGCTGCCGGGCGCACCGAGATGGCTACCTTTCTCAGGGTTGCGCGCTCGCCTGTCCATACCCGGTAGAGTAGTTCGCTGGGCCCCAAGCGCTGTAGCGCCTGCACCGGAAAATGAACGAGGCTGGACTGTCCCGGCGCAAGACGCAATTGCTGGATCTTTGCACCATCGAGGGCAAGGCCCGGCCCGACCTGCAGCTCTACCCGCAGGTCATTCCCGCCCGGTGTGCCTGCGGGGAGATTGTTCACCACCTGCACACTGGCGTCGAAGCGGTCGCCGGGGGCAAGGGCTGGTGGAACGTTGGGACTCAGAATGAAATCGCCGCGGACCGTCGTGTGGTTCTCGGCGATGCCGATGCGCTCCGGCGTCACCGCCACGGCCATGAGCTTCAGCTCGCCGTTGAAAGAGTCGGGCACGGTATATTGGAACCGCCGGCTGCCGTCCACGGTGACGATCCCCGACCACCAGGCCACTGGCACCTCGTGTTTCCCTTTGAAAGGATTGAGCAGTTGACCACGACTGGCGTCCTCGTCACCACCCACGTGGCTGGCTGCCGTGAACTGGCGGAAACTCGGCAGGATCAGATCGAGGATCTGCGCCGACTGCACGTCCAGCATGCGCTTGCGCAGAAAGTAATCCAGAGGATTCTCCAGACGGTAGTGGGCCACCTGCAAAATACCTGCGTCCACGGCAAAGACCGCCACCTGAGCCTTACCAGCGGTCTTGACGGTCAAATCCAGGGTCTGTCCCGGCTTGATCTGCTGCGCTGCCTGGATCTGCAGAGGCTGGGTGCGCGCCGAACGATCCACGGAAAACGGTTCGACGCCATAACTCAGGGGACTGGTGAAGATCTCTGCCGACGATGGATCACGGACGAACTGCACATTCACGTAGGCATTGCCCTCCAACCCCTCGGGCACGGTAATGTGCTGAACGGACGCAGACGCACCGGCATGAAACCAGGTCCAGGCATACACCTTGTCGCGCTCGATCGTGATGAGCCCGTTACCGGCGTAGGGGGCGCGAATGGACACGGCAATCTGGTCGCCCGGTGCGTAATCCTTGCGGTCCAGGCGCAGCTCCAGCTCCGCATTGCGTTCCAGGGAGCGGCTCAGATCGGCATTGCCCGCCACCATGTAGTCGACGCGATTGAGACGGCGACCATCGCGATCCTCGAGGATCAGGGCGAAGGTTCCGGGTTTGTCCGTCGGCAACGGAAATGCCAGCGGCCCTTTCGGCAACTTCAATGGCGTGCTGCTCAGCTCCGTTTCCTTGAGTCGGGACTCGTACTTGTAGACCCCAGAGTCCTGCTTGGTAAGCACCGAAACGTAGCGGGCTTCGACGATCTTTGCCCGCAGGCCCTCCACGGCAATGGCCTCGAGCTGCGGGTTCACGGCGACGATCCCCACCTTACGGGTGGCTCCGCGTGCTATGAAATCCAGGGAATCCGTGGTTTTGATGCCCACCAGGTAGTCGGCGCTGGATACCAGGGTGGTCGCCCTCGCCGCCACGCTACGGCCACTGCCCGGCTCGAAAACTTGCGTGTAGAGATCCAGGGTGTAGGTTGCTGGTGCAAAGCCCGATAGGTCCACCGGGAAGATCACCCGGCCTGAGTCGTCCGTCTGCATGTCGGCGAGGGATTCCGAATAGCCCTCCTTGGCCTTGCGCGGATCGGAGAAACGGTAGTCCGCCCAGCTCGCAAAGGCCGGCACCGCCGGCCGCAGTTGCAGGCTGGCACTCACGCGCCGGTGGTCGGCAGGAGTACCGTAGAGCGTGTCCGCCTGCAGCTCGGCCTTCAGTCCACCGGGCTTGACCCAGCCCTTGGCCTGGGCCGGGACGAAGGCCAGGCGCGTCCGCGTCCGATCCGGCTCAAATTCCTTGACCTGCACGGTGGTGGAGCCCAGGCGCTGCTCCGTGTCCTCTTTCGTGAGATAGAGCTCGGCCGTCCAGGTGCCTGTCGGCGCACTGTCCACCGTGCGGTAGTCCCACTCCAGGAAGCCATCGGCGTCAGCGCGGAGCTTCTGGCGGGCGACGGTTCGACCGCGGGCATCGCTGAGACGTATCTCCAGTGGCATGCCGCTCATATCTCCGTGCCAATCGGCCGTGCGCAGGATGATCCCCAGGTGCATGCGTTCACCAGGGCGGTACAGTCCGCGATCGGAAAAGAGGAAGGCGCTCAGCTCCCCGCCATCGCGCGCATTGGGCGCACCACCCACGTCGAAGCGCGAGTAATCCAACTCGCGATCGCTGCGGTCCATGGGCAAAAAGGAGAAATCGGAGCCATCGCCGGTCATCGCTGTGAAGGCTACGGCGCGTTGCTCGTCGTAGAAGCCGGAAAGTTCCGGGAAATGCACATGCCCGTCCGCGCCCGTCGTCGCCCTGCGCAATACCTCGCCGTTGAGCGCCAGGACCTGTACCATCACCCCTGCCACTGGCTGACCCTTCGCCAGGGATTGCACGAAGACCTCCCAACTCCCGTCAGCGTTACGCTTGGCCAGCAGGCCAAGATCGGTAATGACGATCAGACGACTGTCTCCATCCGATCGCTCGCTGTGGTAGGCGCTGCCTTCGAAGGCATCGGAATCGCCGGGCCAGACCCTGGGTTGCTGGGGATTCCAGGACGCGAGCTCCAACAGGAAGACGCCGTGCTCCCGACCGTTCCGGGCAAGGTAGGGGCCGAGGTCGAAACCGTGGTAATGCAGCTGACCCGGATCATCCGAAGGCAGAGCCACCTCCTCGTGAAAACGCGCGACCAGGTGTTTGCTACCGATTTCCAGGCGCGGGTTCTGGAAATCCCCGCGATTGAGGGCCACGAGATGCTGGAGTTGCTCGGGCTGTAGGCGGCCGATGCGCATCTGTGCCCCCGGGAGGTTACGCGCCACCACCGTTACCTTGCGGTCACCGCCGAGGGTCAGCAGGGCGCCGGAGCCCATGAATTTCAGGAGCTTGGGGTAATCCGGAACCGACACGGTCCGGGTCACGGAGCGTCCCAATTGGTAGCCACCCGCAGCCACCAGGCCGGAGTGGATCTCCACGAACAGACTGCGCCTCGGCGGCGCTTGCAGGCGGAACGCCTGAAGGGTGTCAGCATCCCGCTCGGTGGGCTGCAGATCCAGATTCAGCGACGTCGAACGCTGCAACACCTCCGTCGACACCTCGGAGGCAGACCAGTATCGGTGCTCTCTCCCGTCGGCATCCGTCGCCGGCAACAACCAGACGCGCGTCTGCTTCTGCAGATCCTTGCCCAGCACCGGCGAACTACTCTCCACCAGCAGCGTCTGATGGGGGATACCCTGCTCGTCGTCCACGAGGGTAAGCTTCACCTCGCTCAGGCTCAGACTGTAAAGGCCTGGGATGGTGACCTCACCCTCCTGCGGTTCGGTCGTCGCTGGCCCACCGCGCTGGCTGCGCACTCCCTTGTCGACGGTCAAACGCAGCTTCTGGCTGTCCACCGGTGTCTGCAGACGTTCCGAGCGCACGAAGGCCTGGAGTCCGCGGGCATCGTAGGTGATGACGGCGGGCACCTTCGCGCCGGGCCGGAAAAGATATTTCCAGCGCGCACTGGGGACTTGTTGTTGCAGGTGGACGGCCTTGGCGAGACTCTCCGGAGCGACGGGATAATTGAACTTCAGCGTGAAAAGTGCCGACTTGTTCAAGGGATTTTCGGAATCCTGATAGAACTCCTCCTTCTCTATGCGGTAGCCGAAAGGCTCGGTGCGGAACTCGTAGCGCGTCTTGTTCAGGAGCGCACCACGGCGCAGGGCCTTTTCCGCGTCGATGCGCAGGCGAAACTTTTGTCCGACGGGCCAGTCCGCTTGCGGCGTGAAGCTGAGCCGATCATCGCCTTCCCAGCGCCATTGGCCGGCAATGCGCGGCTGTAGTTCGAGGCCCGGGCCCGCGACCTTGTCTACCTGGGCGAGGGGCGCCGCCGACTCCGAGAATCGCAGGATGAGCGGATGGACTTCCACGGGCGTCTTGCCATAGTTCGTCACCTCCGGCGCCTGTATCTGGACGGTGACTCCCTTTACTTGCGGGCGGTGGCTATACCAACGATAACCGCGCTCGGCGCCGAAACCCATGGCCAGCAACAGCAACGCCACCACCGCGACGGTAAAGGGCCGACGGCAAAGCCCCTGCCAGAGCTTCTGGAGCCACCGCGGTCCGATCCAGTGGATCTGCCCGAAAAGCATTATCCACAGGCTTTTCAGCCCATTCCAGAAGCGGCGGAGGATTCTTCCCACGCCCGCACTACGCGGACCCTCGGGCGTTACGGAATCTGGAGATCTTTTCTGCTGTTCGTCCACGCGCGGTGCCCCCTTCCTCGTCCCTAAGCAAATCCAAAGGCGGCCGCAGACGGCCAACACGAACGCGGCACAGGGTCAGTGGGCCGCGCAGAGCGCGTGCTCCGCCGACCACGGGCGGAAATTGGATACAGGATCGAAAACAGGGACTCATGCGAAGTGCAAAGCGACGGTGGCCCTGCCGAGAATCGGGCAGAAAGAGGCGCATCGCCCATAACCCGTATGCACCGATACTGGAGCCCCTCGGCACAACGCCAAACACGAAGGCCCGACAGGACAGACCTTGCAACCATGGTAGGCACGTCTTCGCTCCCTCATATATTTGCGATGTAGCGTAATGGACGCGCTGCTCCGGCGTCAAGGGCCGGCCTGCCGCCGTCCCCGCCCTTGCGGATGGGCGCCGGGACAAGCAAAATAACGGCATGTATACATTGCCGGTAGCCCGCGTGTTCCACGCGCTTGCACCCTCAAAGTCCGTGAAGAGGTTTCATTAATCTTATGCCAGCCAATCCTCAGGCTCTGGAGCAGGACGATAGTCCCTATTGCTGCTGCTCGGCGGCCACCTTCAACGAGATTCTCGAAAAACAACGGGCCAATCCCCTGCCCTTCATGGAGCTCTTGATGGTCCATGCCGGCTGCGGAAGCGGTTGCGGCAGTTGCATCGAAGAGCTGGAAGTCTTCCTCCGCGATCACGACGCTTACGTCGAGGATTGAATCCTCCCTGCGCCTTCCGCTCTCCCCGGTGGCTGCCCAACGGCCACGGTGAGACCCTGTGGGCGCCCTTCCTGGCTCGCGCACCCCGGCCGCAGTATCGGCGGGAGATCTGGACTACGCCCGACGCCGACCGCCTCGCCGTGGACTGGATCGACGGTCGCGCAGACGCACCCATCGTCGCACTCTTCCACGGCCTTGCCAGCAGCAGCCGTGGTCACTACGCGCGCGCCTTTGCCGAGTGCCTTGGCCGCCGCGGCTGGAATGGCGCTCTGGTGAATTTTCGCGGCTGCGGTGGCCTCGACAATCTGCGACCGCGCGCCTACCACGCCGGTGACAGCGCTGAACTGCGCTGGATCATGGCCACCCTGGCGGAACGCTTTCCAGACCGCATACGCTTTGCCGCCGGTGTTTCCCTGGGTGGCAACGTGCTCCTCAAGTATCTGGGGGAGGACGGGGCCGCCGTGCCCTTGCGCGCCGCCGCCGCCGTCTGTGCGCCCATCGATCTCACGGCCACGGCAATGCACCTGGATGCGCCACAGAACCGGATCTATGCCGCTTTCTTTCTGCGCACCCTGAAGGCCAGTATGGGCCGTTACCGCCGCCGTTTTCCACAGATGGCCGACTGGCAGGCGGTTCGCAAGGCCCGCAGCCTGCGCGAGTTCGACGATGCCTTCACCGCTCCGGTCCACGGCTTCGCCGATGCCCTGAGCTTCTGGCGCGAAGCTTCTGCCGGACCGGTACTGCAGGACATCGCCGTACCCACTTGGTTGCTCCACAGCGCCAATGATCCTATCGTACCGGTGGATAGCGTCCGCTCCTGGCCCAAAAGCCCCACGGTTACGCCCTGTATAACCGATCATGGCGGACATGTGGGCTACGTCAGTGGCACTTTTCCGGGTCACCTCCGTTGGCTCGCCGAGAGCCTCATCGCGTTTTTTGCGGGACACTTGCACCATGAGTAAGGGTAAACACAGTCACAGCAATGCGCCACGGCTTCGCATCCTCCTCGCCGAAGCCATCGCCATGGGGCCGGGCAAGGCCGAACTACTGCGCGCAATCCGCGAGCACGGATCCATATCCGCGGCAGCGCGCGCCATGGGCATGAGCTATCGCCGTGCCTGGCTTCTGGTGGACACCATGAATCGCTCCTTCATTGAACCCTTGGTGGGCACGGCAACGGGGGGCAGCCGCGGGGGTGGTGCCCGCCTGACCCCTCTGGGTATGGATGTACTGCGTCGCTATGCCGCCATGGAACAAAAGGCACAAGCCGTCTTGCAGGAGGATATGGACGACTTTCGCCGCCTGCTGCGACCCGATGGGCCACTTCCGGCCAGCACGGAGGACCCGTCCGCGTGAAAAATCTGCTCCGCGAAATCCTCTGCAGTCGTGTCTACGACGTCGCTCGGGAGACCCCCCTGGAGGCCGCACCCAAGCTCTCGGCACGACTGCAGCGGCAGGTGCTCTTCAAGCGCGAGGATCTGCAGCCCATCTTCAGCTTCAAGATTCGCGGAGCCTACAACCGCATGGCGCACCTCAGCGCCGAGGAGCGTGCACGGGGGGTCATAGCCGCCAGTGCCGGTAACCACGCCCAGGGTGTCGCCTGGGGAGCCCGCAGCCTCGGGATCGATGCCGTCATCGTCATGCCGCGCACCACCCCCGACATCAAGATTCAAGCGGTGCGCAATGCCGGTGCCGAAGTGATCCTGCACGGCGACAATTATTCCGACGCCCAGCTGCACTGTAACCGTTTGATCGAAGAGACCGGCATGGTCTTCATCCACCCCTTCGACGATCCACTGGTCATCGCCGGTCAGGGTACGGTGGGTGCAGAGATACTGCGCCAGCACGGCGAGGGTCTGGACGCCATTTTCGTACCCGTCGGCGGCGGAGGTCTCATCGCAGGTATCGCCGCGTATCTCAAGGCCATCGTGCCGGAACTGCGCATCATCGGTGTCGAGCCCTTCGAGGCCGATGCCATGTACCGTTCCCTGCAGGCGGATACGCGCATTGCTCTGGATCAGGTGGGCATCTTTGCCGATGGTGTTGCCGTGCGCCAGGTGGGCAAACACACCTTTGCCCTGTGCCGTCAGTATGTGGACGAGATCGTCCGGGTCAGCAACGACGAGATCTGTGCCGCCATCAAGGATGTCTTCGAAGAAACGCGGAGCATCATGGAGCCCGCCGGGGCCTTGGCGGTTGCTGGCCTCAAGCGCAAAGCCGCCGAGGCAGCGCCATCCCGCGGTGCCTGGGTGGCCATTCTCTCCGGTGCCAACATGAACTTCGACCGACTGCGCTTCATTGCCGAGCGCACCGAGATCGGCGAAAACCGCGAAGCCCTGTTTGCCGTGACCATCCCGGAGCAGCCCGGTGCGTTCCGCGCCTTCTGTGCTGCCATCGGTCGCGAGCGTGTCATCACCGAGTTCAATTATCGCCTGCACCGGCGCGACGAGGCCCAGATCTTCGTGGGCGTGGCCGTGCGCGACCGCGAGGATGCCCAAAATCTCCTGCGCGGACTACAGGCCTTGGGGCATCGCGCCTCGGATCTTTCGGACGACGAATTGGCCAAGCTGCACATCCGCCACATGGTGGGCGGCCACGCCCGCGCCGCACGGCACGAGCGCGTATTTCGCTTCGAATTTCCGGAACGACCGGGCGCGCTCATGGATTTTTTGGAGAAGACCGGTGGGCGCTGGAACATCAGCCTCTTCCACTACCGCAACAACGGTGTCGACTTTGGCCGGGTGCTGGCGGGTTTCGAGGTGGACCCCAGCGAGGCCGAGGATTTTGCGCGGATGCTCGCATCCCTGAATCTACCCTACGCCGAAGAGACGGAAAACCTTGCCTATCGATTCTTCCTGGACCAGGGCGATGCGGACGGCGAAGCGGCGGACTCCCAGCCGTGCTCTACCCCGTCCCTAGTGGTCGCGGGCGAACATCAAGCGTAGGGATTCGCCGATGCCTTGAGCCATGCCCTGCCAGCGACGCGCCAGATCGGGCTCCAGATGGTCGGTCATGGTCTCCTGAAAAAGGGCCAGCCAGTCGTCCACCAGCGCGTTACTGAGCCCGAGGGGCGCGTGCTTGTCGCCCAGGGCATAGCGAAAGTCACGGTAGGGTAGCCCACCCATGACCGTCCACCAGTAGTGGGTGAGGCGCTCCTTGTGGAGATCCCAGTCGGCGACCACGGAAAAGGGCTCCGCCAGCGTCGGATGGTGCTGGATACGCTCATAGAAATCGTCCACCACCGCGCGAATGGTGGGCAGCCCGATCTTGTCGCAGAGGGGCTCGAGGCGGCGTTTGGGCAGGACGGAAGGATCGTTGGCCATGGCAAGGCACTCCCAGCTAGTCGACCCCTCCATTCTACGCCGTCTGCAGCAAAGGCCCTAGCCCAGGTAGTCCGGCATCTTCGTAGCATCCCGCCGATGGGCACGCCCAGCCAGGCGCAGGCCAAGGGTGACCAACACCGCCAGCCCAAGATTCAACAGCAGGGCGTAAATCCCGACGTAGGCCGGGATACTCCAGTTGCCGAGATGGAGGGTATAGACCGACTTTTGGAACCCTGTCAGGGACAAGGCCCAGATACCCCAACCCATACCCACCAGCCATCCCACGAGCAGGGCACGGGGATCGAACCAGCGCGTATACAGCCCACCGGCAATGGCGGGCAGGGTCTGCAGGATGAGGATACCCCCCATGAGTTGCAGCTGGATGGCAAATTGCAGGGGCAGGAAAAGTATGAACAGGAGCGCCCCGAACTTCACCACCAGAGACATCCATTTCGCCATCTGGGTCTCTTCGTGGGGCGAACACTGGGGGCGCAGGTACGCCTTGTAGAGATTGCGGGTGAAAAGATTGGCCGCCGCTATGGACATGATGGAGGCAGGCACCAGGGCGCCGATGGCCACCGCCGCGAGCCCCAAGCCCGCGAACCACTGCGGGAAGAAGTGCAGGAGTAGGCCAGGCATGGCAAATTGCGGGCCAAAACTCTGAAAGTACGGTGCCAGGTCCGGCAGTTTGGGCAGATCCGCCGCCTGCGCCATGAAGCCCAGCAGCGCGACGAGGCCAAGTACGAGGGAATAGGCGGGCAGGAAGACCCAATTCCAGCGGAGAACCTCGGTGCCCCGTGCCGAAAGCACGGCCGTGGTCGCGTGGGGGTAGAACATGAGTGCCATGGCCGAACCGAGCGCGAGCGTCACATAAAAGCTTTGCAAACCCAATTGCCCACCGTGGGCTGCCGGTAGCAGGAGATGATCTACGGGAACCTTGGCAAAGATGGCGGCAAAACCGCCGAGCTTCATGGGCAGCACGACGATGAGGGCGAAGATGGTGATGTACACCAGCACATCCTTGACAACAGCGATCATGGCCGGGGCCCGCAAGCCGCTGAGATAGGTAAAAACCGCAAGCACCGCAAAGGCGACCAGTAAGGGAATCTCCCCCAACCAGCCCGGCCCCGTGGATAAACCCAAGGCGGCAATAACCACCTGAATCCCCACTAGCTGCAGGGCGATGTAGGGCATGGTGGCGATAAAGCCCGTGGCCGCCACGGCAAAGGCCAGCAGCGGACTGTCGTAGCGGCCAGCGACGAAATCGGCAGCGGTGACAAAGCCGTGCCGATGTGCCACCGCCCACAAGCGCGGCAGGATGGCAAAAACCAGGGGATAGACGAGCACCGTATAGGGCAAGGCGAAGAAACCCAGGGCACCGGCACCAAAAACCAGGGCCGGAACGGCTATGAAGGTGTACGCGGTATAGAGGTCTCCACCGATAAGAAACCAGGTTATCCACCTACCAAAGCGTCGACCACCCAGGCCCCATTCGTGCAGCTCCCGTAGATCGCCACTTTGCCAACGGGCGGCGCGCAAACCGATCCAGGTCACCAGCGCAAAACAAGCCAAAAACACCCCTATGGTCCAAAAGTGCATGTCAGGATCCGCGGCGGCGACGGCGCAGGCGCCAATAAACCGCGCCCAGGAAAACACTGCAGAGCGGCACCCACAGCAGCTGCCACCAGTAAAAAAACGGAATTCCCCAGAGCTCTGGTTCAACTCGATTGTAAAAAGGAACCATGAGAACCGCTACGCAAGGAATGGCCAGCAGGACCATATCCAGCCAGCGCAAACGGTGCGGATGTCGCGATAGGGGCGATGTTTTCGTGTCGTTCATGGGTGATCCACAGTAGAGTTCCGGATACGTATGCAGTGACTACGGTAGGCCATTTGCCCCTTTCAAGACAAGGGAAAAACGGACGCGTTGCCGCACAAAAGGCTTTACACTGATAGGCGAGCCCCACAGCAAAGGAGGTCCAAGTGAACGATTCCGTCCTTATCCTCACCATCAACGACTGCCCGGGACACACCATTGCCCGCGTCATCGGCCCCGTCTACGGTACCAGTGTGCGCTCGCGTACCATCGTCGGCAATTTCCTCGGTGGCGTGCGCGCCATATTCGGCGGCAAACAGAGCGGTTTTACCCAACTCATCAATCAGAATCGTGACGATGCCCTCGCCGCACTGGCGGAACATGCCCGGAGTCTGGGGGCGAACGCTGTCCTTGGCATGCGTTTCGATTCGGGTGAATTCGACTCGGGACAAGGTCAGGCCATGAACGAAATTACCGCCTACGGCACCGCCGTCGTGGTTACTCCCATATCGACATGATCCACGGAGAAGCCAGCAACGCATTGAGAACACATTGTTTCGACATGGGCAATCCCGTAAGCTTATTTTTCCACCAGCACTCGTAGAGGATGATAGCATGAGCATTGCAAGCTTTATCGTATTTCTGCTGATCGGTGCCGTTGCTGGTTGGCTTGCCGGTTTACTCATCCGTGGCCGGGGCTTCGGCCTCATCGGTGATATCGTGGTTGGTATCATCGGCGCCTTCGTCGGTGGTTTCCTGCTGACGGCCCTTGGACTAGCGGGACTCTTCGGTGCCGGGATCATCGGTGCCATCGTGGTTGCCACCATCGGCGCGGCCGTGCTGCTCTTCATCATCAAGCTCATCAAGCGAGCCTGAGCTTTACTGTCGGGAAAAGGCCAAGGGGGCTTGGTCTTTTCCCCAAGGCGTTCTATGTATAGGGATGTATCTCACGCCGTGGAGCGCTCATGTATTCCTGCCAAGCCCAACGCGACCCCCACACCGGCATCGTTCACCTCGACGGCGAGCCGATGGTCTTCCACTGCAACCACTACAATCGCTTCTTGCAACTCGTGGTGGAGGATTGCCACTACATCCAACACGAGCCTATCCTGCAGGATTCGGCAGCAGAGATCGCCCATCGCCAGATGAGCGCCCTGTTTCGGAAGCATCCGGACTGGACGACAGCTCAGCGCCTTGCTGCAGCGAGTGAACGTTACCGTTACTGCGGATTTGGTGATCTCGACCTGGCTCCCGCCAGCGGCGGCCTTACGCCTGCCCCCCTGCGCCTGTCCGAGCAGCACTCCCACTACGGTTGCGCACTGCGTCTCAATTACGGGGCGCGGCGTAAACCCGGGGAATTCTTCGACCTCGGCTTTGCCGTTGGTGCCGTCGCTGCCAGTCTCGATACCGCCATCCGCGGTCGCATCGCGAGCCGCACCGGGGAAGAGCCTATCTCCATGGGTGGCACTCAGAGTCAGTTTCTGCTCTTCCCGGCAGAACCGCCGGAGCGCTTCCCGCTGGACACGCGGCAACCTGCGCCGGCAGAACTTCCGAAGGGCGCCGAAGCCGTGCCCGAGCGCAGCTTTGCCCTGCACGTCGACGAAGATGCCATCATCGCGGCGGTGGCTTCGTTGCCCTTGGTGGGCGACGAGCAGGGCCTCGTACCGGCCTTCGGGGTGACCCTGACCCGTCACTATGCCGACTACTACAACCTCGTGTCCTTCCGCTTCGAGCGTGCCCTGGCCGAAGCGCTGCGCACCCACAAGTACCTGGGCGAGATGCTCTGGTACGAATATCCCAGCCTCTTTTTCTACAAGGATAAGTTCAGTCACCTGCAAGGTCACGCGCTCGCCCGCACCCTGCTCATCGAGGCCGGCCACATCTGTGGGTTCAACACCATGGGCGGCATCATGCGCTCCGACCCCTGGTACCAGTTGGTGGTACCCCAACTACGTCAGCGCGAAGACTGGCTGGCGGGCATCGTCGCCTGCATCAATGCCCTGGGCTGGGGCGTGTGGCGAATTGCCGAGATCATCCCCAACGAGCGCCTCGTGCTGCGGGCCTGGTACCCGTACGAATCCCTCGGACACCTGCGTGCCTTTGGGCGCTCCGAGCACCCCATCGATTACCTGATGACTGGGATCGCCGCCTCTTTGATGAACCTGCTCTACACCGCCGACATCACCCAAAAGCCGGATCTCACCCTGGAGTTCTACTACCAGGTCAATCGCTCCAAGGAGGGATTTTGGGGTCATCAGACGCGCTGTGTGGCCATGGGCGATCCCTACTCTGAGGTGGTGGTGGAACGCAATCTGCTCTGAGGGCTGCGCTCGGGTGACCGCCAGGACGTCCCTTGGCCGTCTCTGCGCGCCCCTTACCAAACGCCGTAACCGCGAGCCTGGGATAAGGCAAGCGGGTGCTGCACGCGGATGGCACGCAAAAGCCAGAAGCGCGGGAAGGTGAACACGCAGGGCATTCATCCCCGCATACCCACTACGCGTGCATCTTTGGACTTCGGCCTGGCCTTGCCGCACCGTCGCTTGTCGCGCACTGCACGCCCGCGGATAATTCACTTTACGGACAGATGCTTAGCCGTCTGCTGAGACCATCCATGGTGAACCGTGCAGAATAACTGTCGACACTTGGCCACAGGACTACCACCCGCATACCGCGCAAAAGCACCCGCAATCCGCGTCCGGACCATCAACCAGGCTATGGCGTAAAAATTGCTTTGTGCATATTGGCAGGTCTGCTGGCACCGATGGGCAGACGCTGCCGACAAACGGGGATACCTTCCCTGAAGGAGAAAAATCGTGTACCGCAAACACCGAATCCTCATTGCGACCATGCTGTCCACGGGCTTCCTCGTTGGCACCGCAGCGCAGGCAGACCCCCTGGATTTCAGTTTGAATCTGGGAGGGCCCGGATACAGCGTAGGGTTCTCGAATTATCCACAGTATTACTACCTCGCGCCGCCACAGCCCTATGTTTCCTGGTACTCGCCGCCGCTCTACGCACAATACGAGTTGTGGTACTACTACCCACAGGTCTACTACGAGTACTATCCCGCACCGCCGCCTCCGCCTCCGCCCGGCGCACCACCGCCACCAGCCCCACCGCCCGGCGCACCGCCACCACCGCCACCGGGGGCCTTTTTCAGTGCGCTGGGGGTGGCACCGCCGCCTCCGCCTCCACCGGGTGCCCCGCCCCCACCTCCGCCGGGGCAACCCGGTGGGCCTGGCGGGCCTCCTCCCGGTGGGCCTGGTGGGCCTCCTCCCGGTGGGCCTGGTGGGCCTCCTCCCGGTGGACCCGGTGGGCCTCCTCCCGGTGGGCCTGGTGGGCCTCCCCCCGGTGGGCCTGGTGGGCCTCCTCCCGGTGGGCCTGGTGGGCCTCCTCCCGGTGGGCCTGGTGGGCCTCCTCCCGGTGGACCCGGTGGGCCTCCTCCTGGGGGACCCGGCGGACCTCCCCCTGGTGGGCCTGGTGGCCCGCCGTAACGCCGATGAAGCGGCCCCTTCCGGGGCCGTTCCATTTATACCACCCAGTCCTTCAGACCCAGCGTTCTGCGTTCTTCCTGTATCTTCGACCCATGCCTCCACAGCCAATAGATCAGGAGAACGCCCATGGGTACGAGGAGCGAGACGATGAATGCCAGGTACAGCGCTATCATCTTCATGCTTCCACCCAAGGGCGTGCGCGCGGTGCCGATGGTGCGAAGAATTTCCTTTAATTCCAGTCCATCCGATATTCTTGCCATGGGCGTGTCCCGATACGGTTGCGTGATCTGCCTTGCAGGTTAAGCGCGCAGATTCGCGCAAAGATCGTCGATTGACAAGGTTCGCCGGTGCGTTTTGATGACATCCTCAGACACCCTCGGTGCCGGCCTCCTTCAGGAGCTTCAGTATCTGCGCCGCCGCGTCGCTCGAGCGCGGATCGACCCGCGCCTGCAGAACTTCCGCGCGTAGCCAGGTTTCCTGGCGTTTGGCAAGCTGGCGCGTTGCGGCAAGCGCCTGCCGTTTCGCTGCTTCCAGATCTATTTCGCCGCGCCGCCAAGAAAAGAATTGGCGATAACCCACAGCACGCATGGCGGGCAGATCCTGCTCTCCATAGCGGTGGTAGAGCCTTTCCACTTCCTCCAGAAAACCCGATGCCAGCATGGCATCGAGGCGCATCGCGATGCGTTGGTGCAGCACGGCCCGGGGTGGGCACAGAGCCACCTTGAGGATCGGCCCGTCCAGTCCGCGGCTCCAGCCAGACTGCGTTGAGCCACCGAGCCGGTGGATCTCCAGGGCCCGCTGAATACGCTGACGGTCGTGGGGATCTATGCGTCTTGCCCGCGCCGGATCCAGCGCTTCGAGCTCGGCGTGCAAGGCGGGCCAGCCCTCCCGTTCAGCGCGCGCCGAGAGCCCTGCGCGAAACTCGGCGGACGCCCCAGGAAGCTCGGCAATGCCCCGCTCCAAGGCCCGGAAATAAAGGCCCGTGCCGCCCACCAGTACGGGTATTCGCCCCTGCGCCCGGGCCAGGTCGATGGCAATCCGGGCATCGCGGCAGAAATCGCCGGCGGAGTAGACGGACTCCGGCTCACGGATGTCGATGAGGGCGTGGGGATAGCGCGCACGCAACGCCAAAGACGGCTTGGCACTGCCGCAATCAAAGTGGCGATAGACCAGTAGGGAGTCGACACTGATGATGCTCACGGGCAAAAGATCCGCCAGAGCCAAGGCAAGATCGGTCTTGCCGCTGGCCGTGGGACCCATGAGGAAAAGCGTGGGTATCATCGACCGCGCAGAAAAAGCCTGTCTAGCTCTGCCAGCTGCATCTCCACGACGGTAGGTCGCCCATGATTGCACTGGCTGTAGCGTGGGCAGGCCTCGAGCTGACGCAAGAGTGCGTTCATCTCGGCCAGACTCAGCGGGTGATTGGTCTTGATGGCCATTTTGCAGGCGCGCTCGGCGAGGAAGGCGTCACTGTCCCGAAACTCGGCGAAGCTGGTCGTCAGGTAGCTCTGAAAAAGTTCTGGATACTGCGCGCTGGGAATGTCCGCCGGACCCGCCTGGATATGGATGTGCTGTGGTCCCGTTACAGTCCATTGGAAACCCGCGGCCTCCAGCCATGCCGCGCGCTCGTCGAGGCGGGTGACATCCGTGGCGGTCAGGGACAGCACCTGGGGCAGCAGCAGCGTCTGGCTGCGCTCGTCGGGCCGTCTGGCCTTGAGCCGCTCATAGAGAATACGTTCATGGGCCGCGTGCTGGTCCACCAGGATCAGGCCCTGGGCATTGACGGCAACGATAAAGCGCTGATGCACCTGACCAATGGCGTAACCCAGTGGCGGCGCGGTGACCTCCATCTGCTCCTGGTCCGTCGGTACTACCGTTTTCGTCCGCGCGTCACTCTCGCTTGCGTATGCAGGGGCTACGACCTGCTCCCAATAACGCCCGGCCTGCTCTGCCAGGGTGCTGGCCGCAGAACGGCCGGAGAGGCGCCACTGCGCCGCGTTGCTTTCACCACCAGGTGCCATACCAGCATTGGCGCCGGGACCACGACTCGCCACCGCCTGCCCCTCAGGGACGATTGTCGCTCCCGCCAAGGGTCGGCTCGGCTTGGCTTCGTGGGCAATGACGCTACGGATGGCGTGGCGAAGAAAATCGTGAATCCGGCGGCTATCGGCAAAACGCAGCTCGGTCTTGGCAGGATGCACGTTGACATCCACCCAGTGCGGCGGCATGGACAGATACAGGACCGCCACCGGGTGGCGATCCTGGTAGAGTACGTCGGCATAGGCGGCACGCAGGGCATGATTCAGCGCAGAATCGCGCACGGGGCGGCCGTTCACAAAAAAATGCTGCTCGTCGGCGCGCGGGCGGTTGTAGGTGGGCAGACCCAGCCAGCCCCGTATTCTCAGTTCACCGTCCTCCTCGGCAAAACGCAGGGAGTTGGCCAGAAAATCCGTGCCCAGGATCTCCCCTACCCGCGCATCCTGCGCCGCTTCGGATGCCGCGGGAGCATAGTGCGCCAGAATCCGGCTTCCCTGAATCAGCTCGAAACCCACGGCAAAATGCGCGAGCGCCGTCTGGCGCAGCACCTTTTGCATCCGCCCCAACTCCGTCGTCGGGCTGCGAAGAAATTTGCGTCGCGCCGGAACATTGAAGAAGAGATCCCGCACCTCCACCGTCGTTCCCGGCGCTCGCGGGCAAACCTGCGACGAGAGCACTCGTCCGCCCTCGACCTCGATCTGCACGGCAGCCCCCGCCTCGGCTGGTCGCGACTGGATGCGCAGACGAGCCACCGAGGCGATGGCCGGCAGTGCCTCCCCGCGAAAGCCAAAACTCGCGATCCGTTGCAGATCCTCAGCACAGCGGAGCTTGCTCGTGGCATGACGCTCGAGGGCCAAGGGCAGTTCCTCCGCGGGGATGCCGATGCCATCGTCCTCCACCGCGAGCAGGCTCAGGCCACCCTCCTCCAGACGAATGCGCAGGTGCTGGGCGTCGGCATCCAGACTGTTTTCCAGAAGCTCCTTGAGTACCGAGGCCGGTCGCTCCACCACTTCACCGGCGGCTATCTGATTGGCCACCGTCGCCTCCAGCACGCGGATGCGATTTCTCGTCAATTTCGACCTCCAGGTTCCGGTGGTAACGCCCGCGTCAGCGCCCCCAGTAGGCCCTCCCCCGAAGGACTGGCGGCGCGCGCCGTCAGGGTATGACGCGCATCGGGCTCCAGACACAAGAAACACTCGAGATCCGCCGGCGGCAGGACCGCTGCCCCCGGACGAGGCCATTCGATCAACCACAAGGCTGGCTGGTCCAGGTAATCGCGCAGGCCCAGAAATTCCAGTTCATCGTCACTGCCCAGGCGGTAGAGATCCAGGTGCAGGATGCGCCCAAGAGGCGTGGGATAAACCTCCAGGAGGGTGTAGGTGGGACTTTTGACCACGCCACGGTAGCCCGCCGCACGCACTATTTCCCGAGCCAGAGTAGTCTTGCCGGCGCCCAGGTCACCATGAAGGTAAACGACGGCAGGAATGGGCCCAGCCGCCACCAGAGCGGCGGCAAAGGCGCCGGTATCCTCGAGGCAGGACCAACGCCAGCGGCTCATGATCCTTGGATGAGGGCCCTCAGAATATCGGAACGGCTGACGATACCCAGCAGATGACCGCCGTCGTCCACCACCGGGAGGGCGTGGAGATTACGCTTGAGTATCCGGTCGGCGAGGCTCTCGACACTATCGCCGAGGTGGGCGACCTCGGGTTTGGGGGTGGCCAGCTGCAGCGCCGTCACGGCCGTCGCCTTGCGCAGTTCTTCTTCGTATTCGCGCCAACCCGAGATGGGGATGACGCTGTCCAGCAGCGACAACACGGTGGGCAGATGGATCTGGCGGTGGGCATCGATGAGATCGCGCTCGCCGATCATCCCCACCACCCTGCCGTCCTGGTCCAATACCGGCAGGCTGTGATGTCCCGACTCCAGCAAACGCTTGGCGACGACCTGGACGTCGTCGCCCTCGGCCACGTGGACGACCTCGCGGGTCATGATGGTTGCGGCGGTCTTCGGGGCAGCGGTTCCAGGGGCAGCAGTCATCGGGCGCATTCCTCGGCCATGGCGTTATCCAATACCCTGAGGATAGTGTGAATCTCCTCGGCTGTCACCGACAGTGGCGGCACGATGACGATGCTGTCGCCCAAGGGCCTCAGGTAGACGCCCAGATCCCGCGCACGGCGGCATACCGCATACTCACGCCGGTCACCGTAGGGAAAAGCCTGACCGCTGTGCGGATCGCGCAGCGGTACGGCCGCCATGAGCCCAAACTGACGCGCGGGCGCCGCGTAGGGAAGCTCGGCAAAACGCGCGAGACCTGCGGACAGGGTGGCGATGCGCTCGCGCACACCGGCAAGCAGCTGCGGTTCGGCAAAAAGCTCGAGGCTCGCCAAGGCAACGGCGCAGGCCAAGGGATTGGCGGTGTAGGTGTGGCCATAGTAGAACTGCTTGGCCTCGGCAAAGGGTGCGAGAAAGGCCTGATAGATATCCTCGCTGGCCAGCGTGGCCGCCAGAGGCAGGTAACCGCCGCTGATGCCCTTACCCAGCGCCAGCAGATCGGGCTCCACCCCTTCTTGTTCGCAGGCGAAGAGGGTTCCGCTGCGTCCAAAGCCCGTGGCCACCTCATCGACGATGAGCAAAACCTCGTGCGCCCGACAACGCTGTGCTGCCGCCGCCAGCAGACCCGGCGGATAGGGTAGTATCCCCGCCGCTCCCTGTACCCCCCCTTCGAGGATGAGTGCCGCAGTGCGCCCGCCTTCCTCCTCCATGAGCGCATCCAGCGCCTGGAGCCAGGCGTCGAGCCCGCGTCCGGCATCGCCCTCGGCCTGCGTGAGTGCGTAAGGGCTCGGCAAACGCCGGGTGGGAAAATGCAGACGGCCATAGACCGCGTGAAAAAGCGGGAATCCGCCCAAGGAACTCGCTCCCACGGTGTCGCCATGATAGGCGTTGTCCAAGGTCAGAAACAGGCTCTTTTCCGGGCGACCGCGATTGATCCAGTATTGGGCCGCCATCTTGATGGCGATCTCCACCGCCTCGGCGCCGTCCTCCGAGAAAAACACGTGTTGCAGGGAGGCCGGCGTGCACTCCACCAAAGCACTGGCAAGACGGATACCACCGGGGTGACTGGCACCCAGAACGGTGCTGTGGGCGATGCGGCCGAGTTGCTCCACGAGGGCCGCGTCCAGACGCGGATGCCGGTGTCCATGGACATTGCACCACAGGCTGGCAATGGCATCCAGGGCGCGCCTCCCCTGGGCATCGTAGACGTAGTTGCCGCGACCTTCGACGATGATCCAGGGATCGTCATCGCCCCAGCACGCCATCTGCGTGAAAGGATGCCAGAAGTAGCGCCGATCCCAGGCGCGTAGGGTCTCGAGGTCCATCGTCACGCCGCAAGCTCTCGCAAGGCATCGGGAATATGTGCGAGGATGTCGGCGGCCAAGACGCTCGCCTCACCCAGCTTGTGCGCGGCCAGGTCGCCAGCGCGGGCGTGTACGCAGACGGCCAGCCGGGCCGCCTCCTCCGCCGGTATCCCCTGGGCCAGCAGACCGGCACAGAGGCCGGTAAGCACGTCCCCACTGCCCCCCGTGGCCATGCCGGGATTACCCAGGGGACACCGCCATAGACCCTGCGCTCCCAGGATCAGGGTGCCCTCGCCCTTCAGGATCCAGATGCCGCCGTAGCATGCTGCCAGGGCACGAATGGCGCCGACCCGGTCCCGTTGCACCGCGGCTGTGCTGGTCTGCAGCAGCCGGGCGGCCTCCCCGGGATGGGGTGTGGCCAGGCGTTGGGCGGGTTGCGACCACAGCTTCGGGCCGAGGCGCGCCAGAATATTCAGGGCATCGGCATCCCACACCGCTGGTACCGTCAGGCTTCCGATTTCGCGAACCAGGTCGTGACTGGCGAGCCCCTGACCCAGACCGGGGCCGACGGCCAGGACCGCCTTGGCGGGCAGGTCACGAAAGTGGGCCGGCCAGTCCCACCAGGTGGCTTCCGGTAGCTGAGCGGCAAGGTAGATCTGGCTCTGCGCCTGCCCTACTGCGGTGACCAGACCGGCGCCAGCACGATAGGCCGCCAGACTCGCCAGCGCCAGGGCACCACCCATGGTACGGCTGCCGCCCACCACAAAGACGTGACCAAAGTCGCCCTTGTGGGCCGCCGACGGGCGTTTTGGCAAAGGCGCCAGATCCGGCCAGCGCAGGGTAGATACTGCCGGTGGTTCCACCAAACTCAGGCTCTCTCGATGTCGGCCTCAGGATAGGCACCCACATGGTGAATGGCAAGGTCCGGGCCCATGAATTCCGCCTCGGGATCCAGCCGGATACCGATGAAACGGCGGATGGCACCGTAGACGATGGCACTGCCGAGCAGGGCAATGAGCACGCCCAACAGCGTCCCGGCACACTGCGCGCCGAAACTGACCCCACCGGCTCCTCCCAAGACGCGCAGGCCAAAGATTCCCACCGCGATACCTCCCCAGACGCCACAGACCCCGTGCAGGGGCCACACGCCCAAGACGTCATCCAGACGCAGGCGATGCTGTACCAGGGTAAAGAGGTAGACGAAAATAGCACCGGCAATGCCGCCGATGACCAGCGCCCCGATGGGCTGCACCACGTCCGAGCCGGCACAGATGGCCACCAGGCCAGCCAGGGCACCATTATGGGCAAAGCCGGGATCCCCCCGACCCAAGGCAAGGGCGGTGAGCATCCCTCCCACCAATGCCATGAGGGAATTCAAGGCCACCAGACCTTGTACCGCCTCCAGCCGCTGCGCGCTCATCACATTGAAACCAAACCAGCCGATGATGAGGATCCAGGAGCCCAGGGCAAGAAATGGAATGTTGGATGGCGGCATGGGATGGATGCTGCCGTCCTTGCCATAGCGTCCGCGGCGTGGCCCCAACAACCAAACGGCCACGAGCGCCATCCAGCCACCCATGGCGTGTACCACCACGGAACCGGCAAAGTCATGAAAGGGAGCGCCAAAAACCTGACTGAACCAGGCCTGGATGCCAAAGTTTCCATTCCAGACGATACCTTCGTAGAGGGGATAGACCAGACCGACCAAAAAGGCCGTAGCCAGGAGCTGGGGCACGAAGCGGGCGCGCTCGGCAATTCCCCCGGAAATGATGGCCGGTACCGCCGCGGCAAAGGTCAACAAGAAAAAGAATCGGACCATCTCGAAGCCGTGCCCATGGTCGGTAAGACTGGCCACATTGCCAAAAAAGCTGATGCCGTAGGCAATGTGAAAACCGATGAAGAAATAGACGATGGTCGAGATACCAAAGTCGCTCAGTATCTTGACCAGAGCATTGACTTGGCTGCGCCGCCGCACGGTGCCAAGCTCCAGGAAGGCAAAGCCCGCGTGCATGGCGAGCACCAGGATGGCTCCCATGAGCAGGAAAAAAACATTGGCACCGGGAAGGCTGGCAGCGGCGTGGGTCATGGGACAAAGCTCCGATGGGTCAGGAATTATTCTTCGAGGTCGCGGCGCCCCAGCAGGGCCCGCCCCAGGGTACCGCGATCGACGTATTCCAGTTCGCCACCCATGGGAATCCCGCGGGCGATGCGACTGCTGCGCACTCCTGCCGGGACATAGCCAGCCAGAAACTGGGCAGTGGCTTCTCCCTCCAGGGTCGAATTGGTGGCAAAAATGACCTCGCGCAGGCCGGGCTCGGCGAGACGCGCCGTGAAACGGTCGATGTGCAGGTCTTCCGGCCCGATCCCGTCCAGGGGCGAGAGATGCCCCATGAGCACGAAATAGTCGCCCCCATAGGCGCCCGACTCCTCGATGGCCGCCAGGTCCACGGGCGATTCCACCACACAGAGCAGCTCACGTTGGCGCTGGGTATCGCTGCAGATGGCACAGAGCTCCGCCTCGCAGAGGTTGTTGCACCGGCTGCAAGAACGGATATGCTCGTGCGCGGCCTGCAGCGCCATGGCCAGGGCTGGCATGAGCTCGCGCTTGCGCATCAGGAGATCGTAGGCGATACGTTGCGACGAACGCGGGCCGACCCCCGGTAGACGGCGCAGCAGCCTGGTCAAGGCGGTGAAACTGGGGCTTTCGGACATGCCGTGTCAGAAGGGTAGATTCAAACCGGGTATGTTCATTCCACCGGTCAGAGCCGACATCCGCTCGGCGCTGGTCTTTTCGGCATTGCGCAACGCATCGTTCACCGCCGCTGCGATGAGATCCTCCAGCATTTCCGGATCGTTCTCCGCAAGCAGGCTGGGGTCGATGCGCACCCGGCGCACGTCATTGCGACAGGTCATCGTGACTTCCACCAGATTACCACCGGCGTGTCCCTGTACCTCTACCTGAGCCAACTCTTCCTGCGCCTTCTGCAAGCGCTCCTGCAACTGCTGCGCCTGCTTCATGATGTTGCCGAGACCACCCTTCATTTCACCCCTCCGATCCCATTGCTCACGATGCCCCGAACGCCTCCGACGGACCCGCGTCGGCGTCCCCTATCCTGCGAATGGCCACCACCTTCGCGCCGAAAGTCTCCAGATATTCCCGCACCTCTGGATCCTGATGCACCCGTTCGTGCAGACGTTGCCGATCCGCCGCTGCTGCGCGTTCCCGGGCACCCACTACGGTATCCACCGCGTCCTCACCGGCCAGCAGGTCCAGGCGCAACTGCGGGCGCCGCCCCCAGAAACTCTCCAGCGCGACGGCGAGCGTATCCATCTCGGCACGCAAGAATTCCAGGTGACCGGCCTCGGCCCAGAGCTCCACGAGCTCGACATCGCAACGCGTCGCCCGCGTATGGCCAAAGGACGCCCGGAGCATAGGGCTGAGCGCTAGTTGAGGCAAGATCTCTGCCCAGCGTGCTGCCGCATTTTCGGCCATCGCTGGCGGAGGTGCCGCCTGCTCCGACGGTTGTCGCCCGGATATGGGCCCCGCGTCCCGCGTGGGCTGCGTACCGGAACGAGGCGATACGGATGCGCTTCGCCCAAGCTCCTCTGCCGCCGCCGAAGGTTCTTGGGCGAGCGCTTTGGGGGCCCCGGGTTGGCCGCCATCCCCGTCCTCCTCGCGGAAGGCCAGCACCCGCAGGACGGCCATCTCCAGAGCCATACGGCCATCCGGATACAGATAGAAATCTCTCCGTGCCGATAACAGTATCGCGTGAAACGCCTGCAGACTCAGGGCATCGGGTAACGCACCCCCATCCCAGGGCGGCGGCAAGGCGCGCCGCACGTCCTCCACATAGCGGGCAAGGCTCAGTCGATGCAGCGCTTCGATGACCGCATCCAAAAGCCCCGCGGGATCCTGTCCCAGATCCATGTGTTCTTGCACGAGGCGAAGCACGGTCGGCCCATCGTCGCGCAACAATCCCGTCACCAGACTCCAGACGACCGCCTCTGGCGCCACTCCCAGCATGTCTCGGACCGCCTGGGCGGCCACCGTGCCGGCGCCATGCACGATGGCCTGATCGAGAAGGCTGAGGGCATCGCGCAAACTGCCGTCGGCGGCATGGGAAAGCAGCTCCAGAGCCGTGTCCTCCGCCGCAATCCCCTCGGCGTCGACAATCGTGCGCAAACGCTCGCGTATGCGGGCAGGTTCCAGCCGCCGCAACTGGAGTTGCAGACAGCGGGACAGAATGGTGACGGGAAGTTTTTGCGGATCGGTGGTCGCCAACAGGAATTTGACGTGCTCCGGCGGCTCTTCCAAAGTCTTCAGCAAAGCATTGAAGCTGTGACTGGAGAGCATGTGCACCTCGTCGATGAGGTAGACCTTGTAGCGGCCCACCGTCGGTGCGTACTGGACGTTGTCCAGCAGCTCCCGGGTTTCGTCGACGCGCGTGCGGCTGGCGGCATCCACCTCGAGTAAATCCACGAAATTACCGTTGGCTATGCTACGGCAGGCGCTGCACTCGCCACAGGGCCTACTGCTGACACCCTCTTCGCAGTTGAGGGATTTGGCAAGCAGGCGGGCGAGCGTGGTCTTGCCCACGCCGCGGGTACCGGTGAAAAGAAAGGCGTGGTGCACGCGCCCCGAGTCCAGGCCATGCCGCAAGGCCGCGACAACGGCTTCTTGCCCGACGAAATCTTCGAAACGTTGCGGGCGCCAGCGCCGAGCCAGAGCCAGGTAGGGACGAACCGTCACGGGCGGAAATGGGTGGCGACGCCAACCAGCCACACCCCGGCACCTGGATCGGCGGCTGCCGCTGCTCCCTTCCGGGCCTGACGGGGTTCACCACGTACCACTGCGAGGGGACCGATCTTTGTCGCCATAGATATCATGACTCTGTAGAGTTGAGACCTGCGCCTGGCAAAACCGCAAGGCACAGTGCGCAGGAATCGGGGAGTATTTGGTGGGCGGTGCAGGGTTCGAACCTGCGACCCCTGCCGTGTGAAGGCAGTGCTCTACCGCTGAGCTAACCGCCCGATCGTCGTCTGTGCGCAAGGGCAGTAATCTACCAGCAGCACTGCGGAGGGTCAATCGCCCGACGAATCTTCCGGTGGTCCAGACCCCGTGGCTTGCCCAGCCCCTCGGCTGGACTTGAGCGCGCGCTTTTGGTGACAATGAAGGTCGGCCAAGACGCTGGGCGGCGTTCTGCGCGAGCAGGGGAGTGGCAACGGGAACGATGGCGACACGAAAGCACGATAGCCTCGGACGGGCGCGACTGGGACTACTGCTCCTGTTACTGGGGTTTTCGGCGACGGCCAGCGCTGACGATCGTCTGCATTTTCGGGTGATCGGGGTCGATGCGCACCTGCGCGAGTTGCTCAACAAGGCGCTCCCCGCCATCCCCTACGACGGCAAGGGCGCACGCCGCGAAGAGTTGCTGCTTTCCGAAGATCTGCGCCTGAAGTCGGCCCTCGAGGCCTATGGGTATTACGCCGCCACCTGGACCCGCAGGGAAATAGCGCTGGAGGGGGATTCCTATGAGGTGGTCTACGACGTCCACGCCGGCCGCCCCATCGTTCTGCGTGACATCGACCTTCGTCTACAGGGTCCAGCCGCAGAAGACCCGGCTTTCAAAAAGCGCTGGAACGAGTTCCCGCTCAAGCGAGGCGCGGTGCTCGATCAAGTCCTCTACGAGGAATGGAAAGATAAATCGCTGGAACTGCTCCACGCCCGCGGTTATGTCCAAGCACAATATCAGCGTCACGAAATTCTGATGGACCGCGATGCCTATTGGGCCGATATCTACCTCTGGCTCAATAGCGGGGAGCGCTTCAAGGTGGGCGATATCCGCATAGAAGGAGCCGATCGTTATCCACGCTGGTTCATCACCCGTTATCTGAGTATTGCCCCGGGGGACTGGTATTCGCCCGAGGCCTTGGCCGTGTCCCAAAGCAATCTGCGCAATGCCGACCGCTTCTCGGCGGTATCGGTAACCGGCCTGACCAAGGAGGCGGCCAACGGCAAGGTCCCCATTGCCGTGCGCCTGAAGAGCCTTCCTGCCCAGCATTTCAAGGTGGGGGTCGGCTACAGCACCGATATCGGCGTCAATGGGGTGCTGGGCTACGACAACTACGATATGTTCGATGCCGCCCAGCACCTCAAGATCGACGCCACGGTAGCACAGAAAACCCGCAACATCGGCTTTGCCTATACTTGGCCTGTGGGCAAAACGCTGGGATCGGAATACCTCGCCAATGCCGCCTTTCAAAATGAGGTGCTCAATGTCTACACCAACAATGCCCTGACGGCAAACATTGGTCGGCAATGGACGATCGGCCACGGCGCCAACCCCAACCGCACGGAAACCGTGCGTATCCTGATGAATCTGGAACAGGCCAACTATACCGTTGCCAGCCAGTCCAACAACTCACATTACATCTATCCCTCCATCAATTTCGCCCTGAGCGACTACGACAATATCCTTCGTCCCATTTCCGGTTATTCCCTCACGGCGACAGTAGAGGGCAGCAGCAAGGTTCTGGGAAGTACCACCAATTTTCTGCGCTTTTCTGCGCGTGGACGATGGGATACCCGTCTGGCTCCCCTGTGGGCCGCCGGGCTGCGTGCCCGTATCGGGGCCTTGCAGGTCTCCGGACCCATTGGCGATCTGCCCCCCAACCTCCGCTTCTTTGCCGGCGGACAGGACAGTCTGCCGGGCTACGCCTACCTTTCGCAGGGACCCCGCGCCGGCAACGGTCAGGTGGAGGGTGGTCGTTATCTCGCTGTGGTGGGCGCGAATCTGCAGCGCTTCATTACCAAGGACATCGCCATCATTGCCTTTTACGATGCCGGCAACGCCTTTGACAGCCCCGCGGATTTTCGGGTACTCCAGGATGTCGGTCTGGGAGTACGCTGGTTTTCTCCCGTTGGCCCCATCCGCCTGGAACTGGCCCACCCTCTGGTCAACCCCAAGGCGCCCGCCGTACGCATCGCCTTTTCCGTGGGGTTCGGACTCTGATGCGGGCACGCCTGCTCCAGTGGCTGCTCGCGGGATTCCTGCTCCCTCTGGCGACCCTCCTGGCACTCCTGTTCTGGCTCTTGTTCACACCGAGTGGTGCCCGTTGGGCCTTGCAGCAGGTCCCGGGGTTACACTACAGCAGCCTGCGGGGGACCCTCATGACGGGCCTCGACGCCCACGATCTGCGCTACGCGAGCGCGAATCTGCACATCGCCGCCAAGCGTCTGTCCTGGCGCGGTCACCCCATGGATCTGCTGACCGGGGAGTTGCGCCTTTCCCACCTGCGGCTGGAGACCGCGCAGGTGGAACTCCCACCACCAGCGGCGAGTAACACTGCGCTGCGCCTCGACTGGCCCGTCCTGCCGCTGTGGACCAGGCTCTTTACCCTGTCCCTCCCCGATGCCGCCATTCATCAGCTCAGCGTGATCCAGGGCAGTGCCGCCCCCTTTCGGCTGGATTCCGCCTCCTGGCGTGAATTGCGCTGGGATCACGGCTGGCTGCTGGCGGACAAACTCGCCGCAACACTGCCCCAGGGACAGCTGCAAGCCGATGCCAGCGTCGGCATCTGGGCGCGCCGGTTGTCCCTGATGGCGCATTTTTCTCCACCAGCTAGCCGCGCTGCCGGCACGACCGAAATCGTCCTGAAGACTCACTGGAAGTCCCAAGGCAGGCGCGGGATCGGTGGACCTCTAGAAGTCGCCTACCGCCGCGGCAAGCTTACGGAAAGCTTGACCAGCACGTTGCTCATGGCCCCCACGCGACTCGAACTCGGCCACATTCTGCTGCACACCCCCGCTCTGACCAGTCCTGTCCACGGCGAGCTGCGTGTGGACCTGCCGCAGACGCTGCACGGCGACTACCAGATTGCCGGGCAATTCACCGGAATTCGCCCGCCCCTGAAGGGAAAACCCCTGAAGGGTGCGGACGTTGCTCTCTCCCTGCACCTGCGTGGAACGCCGCAGCACTACGCAGGTAGCGTACAACTCATTGCCGCTCCCGGCATCGCCCGGTTGCAGACGGAGTTGCAGGGTACGGCGCAACAACTCGACGTGCGCTACAAGGGAGCGATTCTTGGCGGAACGCTCTTGCGAGCGCAGCTGCAGCTACAGTTCAAACCCCACCTGGCCCTGCACGGCGACCTGCGGCTGCAGGAATTACCCACGCAGCGCCTCGACCCCGCCCTCCCCGGCCAGATCTCCGCCGAGCTCCACGTGGATGCGGTGAAGGCAAAAGCGGGCTGGCAGGGACAGAGCACGCTGCGGCTACTGCCCAGCCAGATTCATCGCCAGAGTCTCCAGGGACAGGCACGGGTGCAGTTCAGCGCCGCGGGCTTCGATCTCAGGGATGCCCGATTCTACGGCCCCGGAGTGAAACTCACCGGCTCTGGCAACCTGCAGCAAGGCCTGCGTCTTGCGGCTTACGTGCAACAGTGGCAGGGTCTTGTGCCGGGTGCGCGCGGACACAGCTCACTGCAGGCCACGCTCGCCCGGACGGGCAAGGCCTGGCATGGCTCGGTCCAGCTGCTTGCCGAAGATCTGCATTACCGCAGCGAATCCCTGCGTCGGGCGCAGCTGCATGCCACGCTATCGCCAGCCCAGATCCTCTCTGCCGACGCGCAGGTCGAAGATCTGTACATTGGTAAAAGGCAGGTGGATCTGGAGCTTGCGGCGACGGGGCCCCTCCAGGCATTGCACACCGAATTGAAAGCCCGCTCCGCCGGCAACCGCGTCGACCTTGCGGGTGAACTGCGAAAGACCCCAGCTTCCTGGCGGCTGCAGTTGCAGACACTGGCTCTGGACGGTCCCGAGATCGGTCCCTGGCGACTCGCCCAGCCAGCGCAAGTGCTCTGGCAGAACAGCGGTCAGGCGAGCATCCAGAATTTCCGCCTGAATGGGGCCCACGGCGCGCGCATCGACGCCGACGGCCAGTATTCCGGCCCCAAGGGACCGGCAAAGGTGGATCTGCGGCTGCACGAAATCCCTCTGGACTTTCACGACGACAGTATGAACGGCGGCGTGCGCGGGCGCTGGGATGCCGCATTGAAGGGACAATGCCAAGGCAGCTGCACATTGACGGCAGACTGGCGGGTGCAGGATACCGTGCTCCATTGGCACCAGGACCGCGTCGCCAAGTCTCTACCCATCCAGCGCTTCGTCGGCAAGTTGAGCTGGCAGACGGATGGACTCCAGCTGCAGAGCGACCTGGAGCTTGGTCACGGCTTCGGCAATATGCACCTGCACCTGGCAAGCCCCATGGTCCTGCGTTTACCTTTCACCTTGCAGAAACAGGCGCCGTTGCAGGGCACTCTGCGCACGGATCTCGCCGGCCCGCTCTTCGCCGCCCTCCCCCTGAAACCCCTGCAATTCAAGGACCAAGGCTCGGCGCACCTTGATCTCACCATCGGCGGCGAAGTAGCCAAGCCGCAGTGGAGTGGTAGCGGCAGGATCCGTGATCTCGCTTTCTACGCCCCCCAGGCCGGACTTTTCGTGCACAAGATCGCGGCAGATCTGCGCGGAAATGGCCAGGAACTGGTCATCGATGGACTTCAGGCGGATTCCGGCGACGGCCAGATAGAGGGTTCCGGCTCCGTACACTGGCAACCTGCCTTACATTTTCAGCTGGGTATTCGCGGTAACCGCTTCACGGCAGTGAACCTGCCGCAAGTGCAGGCAGCGGTGAGTCCGGATCTCACGGTACGCGGCGACAGCAAGCGTATCGATATCGCGGGCTCGGTGCACACCGACCGTCTCCGCATATTGGGCACGGATTTCGGCGGACCGCAGCCTTCCAGCGACGTGGTCTACGTCAAGAATGCCAAGAAGCCCAGTGTCGGGCCAGCGCTCTCGGCGGACATTCGCGTGTCCCTGGGCCACGATGCCAAGGTGCTCATCGGTGGCCTGCGCGCGGGCCTTGCCGGCGACCTACAAGTGCGCATGGAAAACGGCGGGCCGCCGAGCATGGACGGAACCCTGCGCATGGTGGATGGCCACTACGACATCTACGGCAACTCCCTCACCTTCGAACGCGGCGCAATTCTCTTTCGTGGCCCGCCCAATGCCGCGACCCTGGATGTCCTGGCCGTGCGCACCATCAAGAATTCCAACAGCTTTGCCGTGGACAACCGACCCATTCAGGCCGGTGTCGAGGTCAATGGTACCCTCACCCATCCTCAGGTCAGCCTGTACTCCGACCCCAGCATGGCCCAGAGCGATATCCTCTCGTACCTGGTGCTGGGCACCCCCAGTACCGGTCTCCAGAGCCAGAACGCGCTGCTCTCCGCCGCTGCCGGCCAGCTCTTCTCGGCGGGCAGCTCTGCGCTTTTCGGTAACCACGGCAACGGCGGGCCGGGCGGCTTCGACTTCGGTGTCACCTCCAATGGCAGCAACACCCTGTCGGGCGCCATGGTCACCCTGGGTCGCTATATAACCCCCGACCTCTATCTGAGTGTGGGACAGTCCATCATCGGCCAGGGTACGGTAGCCCGCCTACGCTACCGTCTGACGCGCAACATCGAGCTGCAGACCGAAAGCGGCACCCAGAATGGCGCCAATATCTTCTACCGGATCGATTTCTAGTGGGTAGGGCAGCGTGCGTACCGACGATGTCGTGATCGTGGGCGCCGGCGTTATCGGTCTGGTCTCCGCCCTGTTTCTGGCGGAGTCGGGACTGGCTGTGCGCGTGCTGGAACGCGGGCAGATTGGACAGGAAGCATCCTGGGCTGGTGGGGGCATCTTGAGCCCGCTCCACCCCTGGCGCTACCTCCCTGAAGTGCGCCGTCTGGCGGCGGCGGGGATGGCGGCCTACCCCGAACTGGCCAGGAGCCTGCTGGAACACACCGGGATCGATCCCGAATGGCAGGCCAGCGGTCTGCTGATCCTGGAGTCCACGGATCATCCCTTCCCCACGGACCCCGTGGGCTTTGGCGCCGGCGAGGGGCAGACCTGGCACCTATGGGACGGTGTGACCGCCGCGGCCCAGTTTCCCGACTTTCGCCTGCGCCACGGACAACGGGCGCTGTGGTGCCCGGAAGTGGCGCAGGTCCGTAACCCCCGCCTGCTGAAGGCATTGCATCGGCGCTGCCAACAGCTCGGGGTGCGCTTCTTCCCGGGAACAGAAGTCCGCGCCTTTGTTCGCGACGACGCAGGCAAACTGCGTACCATCGTCACCGACCAGGGAGAGATTTCCTCTACCCGCGCCATCGTCACGGCGGGTGCCTGGAGCAGACAACTGCTTGTGGATGCCGGTCTTGAATTCCCCATCAAACCCATGCGTGGTCAGATGCTGCTTCTGCAGGGTGAACCGGGCGCCCTTCCCAGCCTGCTGCTGCACGGCCCGCATTATCTGGTGCAACGTCGCGATGGGCTGCTCCTGGTGGGCAGCAGCACGGAGGATGTGGGCTTCGACAAATCCAGCACCGTAGCCATTCGTGAGGAACTCCTGGCTTTTATCCACGAATTCTTTCCTCCCGCCCGAGACTACCCCGTGCTGCGCCAGTGGGCAGGACTACGGCCGGGGAGCCCGGAAAACCGCCCCTTCATCGGCGCCGTTTTCGACGGTTCTGGCCTCTATATCGCCAGTGGCCACTTCCGCTACGGTCTGACCATGGCGCCCGCCACCGCAAGCATTCTCCGGGAACAGATCCTCGGGGAACCGACCAGAGCACCTGCCGTGATGCCGTCCTAGGGACGGCGCCGTCACCACACCCGACAAAACTCCATTTCCGGCAAAGGTTGATCGTCCGTTCGGCATCGTCCGCCTCGCCGTTGTCCAGAAACTGGGTACTCGCAGACTCCTCATCGCGCGCGATGCAAGCGCAGCGATCGCGAAGAAGTCATTCATCTTTCGCCGGAACATCCCAAAAATAATTATAGTATATTTCATAGTAGTTATTTATTAATTTGAAACCATCCTGAAAATAGTTTAGGTTTGAAAAAAAACAGGGAGCCCAACAATGAACCTAAAACGACGTACGTATCTGGCCATGGGGATCGGAGTATTGACCATGGGAGCGCAGGAAGTGCCCGCCGGCGATCTGGAGGAATCCACTCCCTTGGTCGTGGAAGTGCACGTGCAGAACCGCCCCAGTTCGACACCCGGAGGCCAGACCCTCCACCCGGAGCTTGCCACGGGCGGCAATACCCTCGACATCCTGAACCAACTGCCCGGTTTTGCTGCTCTGCGGGGCGGTGGTGCATCTGGCCTTCCGGTTCTCGACGGTTTTGCGGCCAGCGATATCGTCCAGAGTGTGGACGGTGTCCGCACACCCACGGCTTGCGCCAACGGCATGAATCCGCCACTGTCCTACGTATCCCCCAACCAGATTGGCCAGATTCACGTCTACCCGACCGTGGCACCCGTGAGCGTTGGCGGCAATGCCATGGGTGGCGCTATCGCGGTGGAAAGTCCGAAAGCGCTTTTCGCCAGCGGTCAAAATCCCGTCGTGGGTGGCCGCGTGGGGAGCTTTTATCAGAGCAACGGCAATATCCACGGTGGCTCCGCTGCCATCTACGCCGCCACCCGCACGACCTATGTACGCTACGATGGCGCGGTTTCCGCTGGATCCGATTACCGCGCTGCAGCTCCGTTCAAGCCAACGATTCCCGGTATTCCCGGGAACATCGTGGGATCGACACAGTACCTGAGCAGTAACCAAAGTCTACAATTAGCCCATAAAAGCGGCGCAAATTTTTTGGACCTGCACCTAAATTACCAATATATCCCCTATCAAGCCTTTCCCAACGCGCGCATGGACATGACCAAGAATGAGAGCGTCGGCATAAACCTGCACTTCACCCACGATTACGGTTGGGGCAAATGGTCCATCCGCGCCTACCAAGAGCACATCCTACATCGCATGAATTTCCTCGCCGATAAAATGATCGGTGCTAGCATGGATATGCCCATGCAGACCAATGCCGTGCACAATGGTCTGCGCTCGGAGCTGCGCCTGAACCTGGACCCGGAGGACACCCTGGAGGTGGGGGCAGGCTACGATCATGAGGACCTGGACGACCGCTGGCCACCCGCCCGCAACCTCACCTCCATGCCCATGGCGATGCAGTCCATGGGTCCGCTGACCTTTGTCAATCTGAACCACGCCCGGCAGGACGATTACCACGTCTATGCCCAATGGCACCGGGATTGGTCAGCCCATTGGAGCAGCCTGGTGGGACTGCGCGGCGACTTCGTCGAGCAAGGCACCGGCCCCGTGCAGGGCTACAACGCCATGATGTACGGAAATCCCGATCTGGCCACGTCCCAGCCCGGTGTATTCAACGCCGCCCATCGCCGGGAGCTTTTTGCACTGGGATCCCTGAGCTTCGTCACCGATTACCGGCCCAATGCGCAGTGGGAACTGGAATTGGGTCTATCGCGGCGCAGTCAGGCCCCTGGCCTTTACGAGCGCTATGCCTGGTCGAGCCAAGCTATGGCCATGCTCATGAACGGTTGGTTTGGCGATGGTAACGGCTACATCGGCAACCTCGCCTTACAGCCCCAAACCGCCAATACGGCCAGCCTGTCCCTGCAATGGCAGAGTGCGAACAAAGGCTGGGAACTACGTATTCAGCCCCACTACAGCTACATCGAGCACTACATTGGGGTACAGCGCTGTCCGGTTACCCTGGGTGGTGCCTGTACGCCAGCCAACCTCACAGCGACCAGCGGTTTTGTCTATCTGCAGTTCCAAAACCAGCGCGCCGCGCTCTATGGCGTCGATTTCCGTGCGAGGATGCCCGTTCTGCACCACAGCACCGCTGGGGATTGGGACCTGGAGACGGCAGGATCCTACACCCGGGGCGACAACCTTGCCCTGCACACACCTCTGTATGAGATTGCGCCGCCCACCCTGCGTCTGGCGCTGGTACAGCACTGGGGTGCCTTTACCAACCGCATGGAGGAAACCCTGGTGGCCGCCCAGAATCGAGTGGATCCCACCCGCAACGAACCACGGACAGGAGCCTATGCGCTGCTGGATCTGGCAACGGAATATGGCCGCGGCCCCTGGCAGGCGAGCCTGCGCCTGCAGAATCTGCTCAACCGCCTGTATTTTGATCCCTTGGGCAGTACCTATCTGGGACAGCGGCCCTTCATGGCCGGCACGCCCGTACCCGGGCCGGGGCGCTCGGTGCAATTGGCCGTCTCCTACACCTTCTAGGGCCGCTGCACGCGGGATGGGTGCGGCCACCAGGTGTACCCTCCCCCGTCGCGTCCTGCGTCCTGAGGAAGGTGACCTGCCCGCAGCCGTCGTCGCTTTCCCTTGATCTTTTCTGCGCGTCTCGTTAAGGTTGGCCTTACAATCGGTTTAAAAGTAAAGAGAGAACAGCTATGCAGAATCCAGCTACGAGCAAACAGCAGGTTCTTGAGGTGCTCCGCGACGCCGGGGTCAACCCCACCAGTCAGCGCGTCGAGATCGGCTTCGTGCTGTTCTCCGCCTGTGCTCACCTGTCCGCCGAAGAGATCATGCAACGCGTCAACGCGGATTACCCGGTAGTCTCCAAGGCTACGGTCTACAACACCTTGGGTATCTTCGCCGAACATGGGCTCGTACGTGAGGTCATCGTCGAACCGGGCAAGGTCTTTTATGACCCCAACGTCTCCCCGCATCACCACTTCTACTACGTGGACAGCGGCGAGTTGGTGGACATCCCGGCCCACGATCTACAGGTGCGCAGCCTCCCGGATCTCCCCGAGGACACCGAACTGCAGCAAGTGGACATCGTCATCCGTCTGCGGCGTAAGACGAACTCCAGCACCGTTGCGCGCGCCTGAAACCCCAGCGCACGCGCGTCGGTGCCCGCGGGCGCGCTCCTGGGGTGGCCGTGTTGATTTTTGCTGGCAGCCGTTTATAATTTCACGCCTCGGGTTGTTAGCTCAGTTGGTAGAGCAGCTGACTCTTAATCAGCGGGTCGTGGGTTCGATCCCCTCACAACCCACCAAATAAAACAGGCACTTAGGAATATCACCTAAGTGCCTTTTGCTTATCTGGCTCTAGTCTGGCTCTAGTTCTGCCAACGCCTCCCGCCAGATGCTGGCTACAATATTCCCATCTGGCTCTAGTTTTCGCGCGCTGGCGCTGTGGATGACATCATATGGCATAACATGACAAAAACTTTTCTAACCCTTGCTGGCTCTAGTTTCTGCACGAATTGGACACGTAATAGATCTCCATGGGATGGACCGAGCTATGGTCAAGATGGGTGTATCAGCATTTGCTAAGTAAGCGACCGCCAGACGGCGTTCTTTTCCTTGGTTTTGCCAATATCCTCAACGAGCTACCGAAGCGGCTCCAGGGGAGGGCCAAGGCCGCTTTGCAGGCCATCTGGATGGCCGATACCCGAGAAGCGGCGTAGAAGAGCTGGCAAGCCTTCGTGCGGGACTACCAGGCCAAATATCCCAGAGCGGTCGAAAAACTCGAGAAGGACCGGGACGTGCTGCTGACCTTCTTCGACTTCCCGGCAGAGCACTGGCGGCATATCCGCAGCAGCAACGCCATCGAATCGACCTTCGCCACCGTACGGCATCGCAGCAGCCGTACCAAGAACTGCGTCTCGCGCAACAGCTTCCTTGGCCTGAGCTACAAGCTCATCCAGCAGGCAGAGAGACACTGGCGCGGGATTCAGCATCCGGAAAGACTGCGCGAGCTCTTTGCCAGGGTGATATTTATCGATGGACTTCCTGCCAACGAAACCCGGCAGGATCCCCAACAGGACGCCGCCTGAATCGTGTTAGCAAATGCTCATACACCAATCTTGACCATAGCTCACCAACGGAACACCTGCTGTTCCGTTGGTTTGTGGGTTTGGGAATGGACGACGACGTCTGGGTGTCCACGGTCTTCAGCAAGCATCGGGATCGGCTGCTGGATAAAGGGACAGTGCGGGAATGCTTCCGCTCCGTGTTGGAACAGGCCCGCTATCGTGATCTGCTTTCCGAAGAGCATTTCTCCGTCGATGGCACCCTGCTGGAAGCTTGGGCTTCGCAGAAATCCTTCCAGCCGAAAGATCCTGAGGACCGTGAGGGCGATGGTTCCGATTTCCGCGGCCAGTCGCGCCGTAATACGACGCACGCCTCGGTGACCGACCCCGATGCTCGGCTCTACAAAAAGGCGCCCGGCGAAGCTTCCCGCTTGGCCTATCTTGGGCATGTGCTCATGGACAATCGCCAAGGACTCATTGCCGCAGAGCAGGTCACCAGCGCCGAAAGTCAGTTGGTTGCGTAACCAAGTCAGAGGGAGATGCTCATTTGATTGCTCCGATGGTAGAGTGCGGTGAAGTGGCCAGACCGACATCCTGCACGACCTGATACATGCTGCTCCCATATTCTGTAGGGCGGTAGATCTGAACATGGCCCAACATTCTGGCTTCACTTCGGAACTGGAGCCAGAGCTCTGAGTTTTTTGCCGCCGCCGATGCTGCCTACCGACCTGCCTCTGAGGTGCTGCGGGAATACATTGCCCAGCAGCGGGCTGAGCAAGGCTACCGGGATTACCTGCAGCAAAAGGTAGCTCGTGCCCGCCGTTCCGTCGAGCAAAGTGCAGGCCGCCTCAACGCTGAGGTAGCACCGCCAGTTCCTCTGCGGTAGCGGTGGCATGACAGAGTTGCTGGAAGTCTGATTGCCAACTATTGCCCTGGTTGACTAAACTAGACCAAGTTACGCTATCGGAGACCGCCACCGTGACCATTGTCAATATCCACGAAGCCAAAACCCAGCTCTCCCGCTATGTGGATCAGGCGGCGGCTGGGGAGGAAATCATCATTGCCCGCTCCGGCAAACCCGTAGCCCGGTTGGTGTCCCTTGCTACACCCACCAAGCCCCGCACGTTGGGCTTGGGTGCCGGACGTTTTCACCTACCCAAAGATTTGGACCAAATGGCTCAGGAAGAAATTCTGCGCATGTTTTCCGGATCTGCGGATTGATGCCCTCATCTCGTCTGCTGCTGGACACCAACGTCCTGCTAGCCAGCCTGCTGTCCCCAGACCGCCTACCCAAGACCACCCAGACCATCCTGACGGATCCCAACCACACGATACTTTTCAGTGCCGTCAGCCTCTGGGAGATTGCCATCAAATCTTCCCTCCGCCGCCCCGATTTTGACTTCGAGCCCCAAGATATTTATCAATTGGCTCAGGAAACGGGCTTTACGGAACTCCCCATGGAAAGCATCCACACCTTTCTTTTGGCCAGCCTTCCGTGGCACCACAAGGACCCCTTCGACCGGCTTCTGGTTGCCCAAGCCGTGACCCTGCCTTCCCGCTTACTCACCACGGACGCCGCCCTGGTTCCCTATTCCCCTCTCGTCGATTGCATCGCCTGGGAATCCTGACTATGGCCATCCACAACGAATTTGCCCTAGAAACCGAAATCTGCACGGACCTGGCATCTCGAGGCTGGCTCTACACGCCACCCCAAGGCAGCACCATCAGCCCCAACGATGCCCTTTATGATGGGGAGCACGCCCTTCTGGGGGAACCTCAAGAACGAAATGGTGCATCATCGCCCCTTTGCAACCCGTACAGAGGCCGAGGCGGCCATCCGGGAGTACATCGAGATTTTTTACAACCGCCAGCGTCGCCACTCACGGCTTGGTTACTTGGCGCCGGCTGTCTTCGCCCAGTCCTACTGGAGATCAGCCGCTTGAAACGATAGTGTCTATTATTGCCAGGACACCTCAGGACATCGCGTTCTGGATATCCTGGATGGCCGCGATGGTCTGGTCCAAATCTCCGCGGCTGTGGGCGCTACTCACAAAAAAGCGCAGTCGGGCTCGTTGCTCGGGGACGGCGGGGTATAGTATGGGCTGGACGTTAATGTTTCGCTCCAGAAGTTGCGCGGAGTAGCGCACGGCCTTGAGGGAGCTTCCTACGATCCACGGAATAACCGCATAGCCTACGGCGCTACCCGTATCGAGGCCCAATCTCTGCAGGCCCTCTCGAAAGTAGGCACCGTTGTCGTGGAGCACTCGGACCCGCTGCGGTTCACGGTGGAGTACAGCCATGGCGGCCTCCGCTGCGGCAGCTAGGGGCGGAGCGAGGCCGACACTATACAAAAACCCAGGAGCCAGATAGCGAATTTGCTCCACCAACGCCGCGCTTCCGGCAACGTAGCCTCCGCAGCTGGCTAAGGTCTTGCTCAGCGTTCCCATCCAGATGTCCACGTCGCGAGCATCGACGTGGAAATGCTCCGCCACGCCTCGGCCGGTTGCACCCAGCACCCCCAAACTGTGGGCCTCGTCCACCATGAGCCAAGAACGGTAACGAGTCTTGATCTCCAACAGACGTGGGAGATCTGGGTAATCCCCGTCCATGCTGTAGATCCCTTCGACGGCAATTATGCAGCGCTCCGCCTGGCGACGGTGGGTACGCAGCAGATGCTCCAGCTGTGCCAGATCGTTATGAGGAAAAGGCAGGCGCTGCGCGCCGGAAAGGCGAGCACCCACGACGATGCTGTTGTGCGCATATTCATCGTGGAGCAGTACATCCCGCGGGCCGAGCAGCTGGCCCAGAAGGCTTACATTGGTAGCGTGACCACTGACAAAGGCAACGGCATCCTCTACCCCGTAGTGCTCTGCCAGAGCCTTCTCGAGCCGACGGTGAAAGGGACGCTCGCCGGACACAATACGACTGGCCGATACCGTCGTGCCAAACTCCGCGACGGCGGCCTGAGCGGCGTTCATCACCGCCGGATGTCCGGCGAGATCCAGGTAGTTATAGCTCGCATAGTTGACGACCTCGCGCCCCTCGATGCGGCTATGCGCCCCGGCTATCCCATCGTGCACGCGAAAGAAAGGGCTCTGTACCCCCAGGAGACGTCCCCCCTCCCGCAGCCGCGCAACCTGCAGGTAACCCGGATGCTTGCGAAAGTCCACCAAGTCCTCGGCAATCCCCAGTGGATTATTATCGTTCTCCGGATCTTCGGGGGCTACCCGACCCTGGAGCAAGGCCTTGCCTCGCTGCAGGAGCGAGTGCTTCTCCTCGGAACTCAATCGCGATGAGGAAGCCATCTCAACGGACCTGCGCTGCAGTGCGTCGATATTCCTCGAGCGCGCCGTGGGTTTGCGCGAGGGCCTCCTTCGCCTGACCCTCCACGTCTGCAGGATGCTGCTCCTGCAGGCTGTGCCAGAGTCGACTCGCCAGGCTATGGATCGTGGGCGCTTCACTGAGAATGAAACTGGGAATACGCATGCCGAGGCGCTCCTCCAGGGCAAGGGCCAGTTCCATGCCCATGAGGGAGTCAAAGCCCAATTCGCTGAGCTTTTTACGCTGGTCGAGGTCGGCAGCGTGGAGACGCAAGATCTGGGCGACTTCCTCAGCGATCCATTGGGCAAGTTCCTGTTGAGCGGCATCGGCGGCCATCCCATGGAGCCGGGCACGCCAATCAAGATCCGTATCGGAATGTCCCTGATGGCCGTCGATATCCGTATCCAGCGCTACAAAACGGGCTGAATCCACATACGGGAGCGCGGCACGCAACCCATTCCAGCGCACATCGGCTAAGGCAAGCACTGGAATATCCCGGTGGATGGCCAACTCCAGCGCGTCCAAAGCCTGTTCGGCACGAATGGCGCTGCCTCCCAAGCGTCGCTCCAAGAGCGACAGCGTTTCATTGTTCTGCGTCAGAAAGCCCGCGTCAGAAACTGGACCCAACTGCAATACCGTCGCCGGCATGCCTTGGGACCGGCGCAACGCGGCCAGCGCCTCCAAAAAGCCGTTGGCGGCGAGATAGGCGCCCTGTCCGATATTACCCAGGAGATTGGAGATAGAAGAAAGGAGCACAAAAAAGTCGGGCTCCCGCTGCAGACTCCAACGGTGAAGCACCCAGGCTCCCTCAACTTTGGGGGCCAGCACCCGGCGCAGCGTCTCCGCGTCCAAATCCTCGGCAAGTTGGTCTTCGATCACGGCGGCGGCATGTACGATCCCACCGATGCGTCCCCAAGCCTCCAGGTCCTGCAGGCAGTTCTCCAGGGCCGAGGCATCGGTCACATCTACGGCAAGACTACGGTATTCCAAATCCTCGAGCGCATTGGTCGCGAGAAATTCGCCGGCCTCCGGCGCAAGTACGCCGCTGCGACTCAAGAGCGCCAGCTTACGTGCACCACGTTCGATCAAGCGTCGTGCGCTGCGCCAGCCCAGACCGCGATTTCCACCGGTGACCAGATAGATCGCCTCGGGATCCAGCCGCAGGGGTTGCGACGCGGGTCGTAAAGGCGAGCGTTGCGGCAGGTGCGGCCCGCGCGTATCGATGACGATTTTTCCCAGCTGTCGGGAGCGCTGCATAAACCGGAAGGCGTCCTGCACGGCAAAACTGGGGAAGCGGGACGCCGGTAAGGGACGTAACTCACCACGGTGAAAGTGCGCAAGACATTCGCTAAAAATCTCGCGGGCGCGCTCTGGACACTGTGCCAAAAGTTGATCCGCGTCGATCCCAAAATATTGCAGATTCTGGCGCATGGGCCGCAAACCCAAACGGGTATTACCATAAAAATCGCGTTTTCCGAGCTCCAGAAAGCGGCCGAAGGGGCGGAGCAGGCGCAAGCTCTGGTCCATCGCCAGCCCGGCGAGGCTGTTGAGCACCACATCCACGCCCTCTCCCGACGTCTCCGCAAGGATCGCGTCGGCAAAGTCCAAAGTGCGGGAGTCGTGGACGTGGTCAACGCCCAGCAAACGCAACAAATCGCGCTTGGCTGGGGAGCCCGCCGTTGCCCAGATTTCCGCCCCAAGGAGTTCGGCAATCTGGATGGCGGCCATGCCCACCGCACCCGTTCCGCCGTGGACGAGCACCCGCTCACCGGCTTGGAGCCGTCCCAGGGTTTTCAGGGCATACCAGGCCGTGAAAAAGGCGACGGGCAAGCCCGCCGCCGCCACCATATCCAGACCGTCGGGAAGCGGGGCAACGGCGAAGGTCGGCGTGACCACCCGGCTGGCCAGACTGTAGGGACCAAAGCCCAAGACCCGATCTCCAGGGCGAAAATCCGTTACGTTGGCACCAACGCGGCGAATGGTGCCGGCAAACTCAAGACCAAGGCCAGGGCCAGCAAAGCCCGCTTCCAGCGCCTCGTCTCCGAGCAAACCCAGAGCGTACATGACGTCCCGGAAGTTGAGGCCCGCTGCCTCCACCTCCACCTCGACACTTTCAGAGGCCAATTGGGCGTCGGCGGGGCAAGTCTCCCAGGCCAAATACTTCAACTGCCCCGACTGAGTCGTGATCAAGCGTGCTCCATCACCCTGCACCGGTTCGGAGTACCCATAGACCGTCGTACGCGGAATCCAACACCGTCCTGCATCGTCCCAAGTGAGCTCCCGGCGCGAAGGCTCAGGGTCAAGCAGGGCCGCAAGCGCCGCCTCGACCGCTGCCGGCTGTTCCAGATCGAGATCCAGAATGCGTAGGCTGAGGTCGGACCACTCGTTGATGAGACTGCGCGCAAAAGCGGCCAGGGCGGCCGCCGCCAGGTCTTCAGGTCTGCCTCGCGGGCGCAAGGCGCCGGGAAGCAGCAGGTCGAGACGCGATCCACCAACCTGCTTCCGGCACACGCGAGCGATGTCCCGCAGGCGCATCGTTTGCGTCGCGAGATGCGCCGTCCAGGATCCCGTTCTGCATTCGAGAACAGGCGCATGGATCCAGATTTCAGCCGACGGGACATCTGAGGTATCGATCAAATCACCCGACTCGGCCACCAGAACCCGGCTGCGACGTTGCAGCGCCGACAACAAGGCACCCTGCCCTCGCCCTAGGTACAGAATGCGCCGCCGATCGTCCTGCGTCTGCCCTCGCTCAGCCGCGGGAGCCTGGAGGATCATTATGCGCGGCCCCAAGCCCTCACCAAGACTATGCACCGTCCACGCCCGGGTCTGGGCCAATTCGCCCAAGGCATCCATGGCGCTCGGAGCTATCCCCATACCTGAACATTTAGCAAGCCATCCGGCCTCCACACCCAGGCACAGCAGAAGAGCTCCCGGGCGCAGCAGTGGGGCAATCCGATCGAGAAAGCCGCCGGGGTCGCTCGGCTCGCTTGCCAGCTGCGCCCAGAGCAGATCCAGCTTGGGGAAACCCTGCGGAATCTCACCCAGTAACGCCCTGGGCCACGACGCCTCATCCTCCAAGGCCTCCGACAGCAACCCCCAGAGGGACAAGTGGGGATGCCCCGCGCCCAAGGGCGGCAGGAGCGTCCACCCGCCATCGCAGAACTCCGCCACCGCAAGATCGTCAAAGGCGAATCCCTCGCCCAACTGCTGCGTTAGGGTTTGGGCCAAAAAGGCCGCTATCCGCGGCGCCCATAACTGTAGATCCCGCGCTTGCCAATCCTCCAGGAAAACTGAACCAGCGGCTTCCACTTCGAGGCCGCAAGCCTTGCTGGCGCCGCGCCCGACGGCCAACGTCCATGCCAGGTGCTCTGGGTAGTCCTCCAAAAGCGTGCGCCAAAGACGCGTCCGGTTCGGATCGTCACCCATCTCCAGATAGCTTTGCAGGAGGGGAAGGAATTCCTCACGCCAACGTGACAGGAGAGCATCGGACCGCCAGAAATGCTCCAAAGCCTCGTGCAGTGCCGACGCATCCAGCGCACTGGGCGCATCGGGGGCGCGAACGCGCTCCAGGTGAGAGACAAAATAACGGGGGAGTGGTCGTCCGTGCTCGACGGCCAGCCGGGCCTGCTGCAGGCGTAAACCCACACAGCGGACGCAGAGCAGCCCGCTGGTATTCACCATCTGCAGGTCCGCCAGCACTGAGTGGGGAGAACGCCGCAAGAGATGCAGTCGCGCCGAGGATAAAGGCTCCGCGCTTCCCCACCAGTCCACGCGATCGATACGTACCGGGACATAGGGAAGGGCCTCGCGCTGCGTGTCGTCGGCCAAAAGATCGACGAAGAGCTGAAAAGCTCCGTCCAGCACCCTGGGATCCAGGTAAAAGGGGCCAGTAGACTGGTCCATCGGGCGTTCCAACGCACCGTCGAGCCGGTCGCCCAGGCGGCTCCCCGCCCGCACCGTGCGGAAGGCCGGCCCATAGTGCAAACCGAGTTGCGCGGTGCGGACGTAATGGGTCTGCGCGTCCACCACGTCCACACCACCTGTGAGGCTTGGCCAGGCCTGCGGACGCTGGTGCCCCAAGGGGCGGATCTCCGCACGCACATGCTCCACCCAGCCATCGCCCATCTGGGCCCGGGAGCGCAGGTGCAACAACCCCTCGGCCCAGTGGGTGCGCAAGATACGGCTGTGCTCTTCCTCCAGGACCAAAGGAGCCAGAATCTCGAAGTTCTCGACACAGAGCCCCTCGCTCTCGGGAAAAATTTCATGACCCGCAGCGAGAACGATTTCCAGGAATGCGGCGCCCGCCAGGAGCACGCTGTCTCCCACGCGATGGTCCCGGAGCCAGGACTGCGTGGCAAGATCCAGCACTTGCTCCCAGGTGTGGGGATGCTGGGCAAGCGCATGGCCCAGGAGTTCGTGGACGGGGTCGCGCTGAAGCAAGCGATAGGATTCCGCGGTGGGCTCCTGCCAAAAGCGTTGTCGCTGCCAGGGATACGGTGGCAGATCCAGCGGTGGCAACTCTTGGGGATAATAGCGTTGCAGATCCTTATCGAGACCTGCCGCCCAGAGCTCGCCCACGGCCTGACGCAGCGCCGCTACTGCGTCGCCTTGCCCGCGCCGCAAGGCGCCAACGACGTGTCCTTCGCACTGCCGATGTTCGAAAATCTCGCGCAGATAGCCACGGAGCACTGGATGACCGCCCAACTCCAAGAAATAGGGCGATTGCTCCAGACTCCGCTCTGCCGCCTCCGCAAAGCGCACTGGTTCCCGGACGTTGTGCCACCAGTACTCGCCGTCCAGGGACGTTCCAGGCAGCGATTTTCCCGTCACGGTGGACAAAAACGGAATACGCTCGGCTCTAGGCTGCAGGCTGGCGAGATGGTTTCGCAGTTCGTCGCGTAGGGAATCCATGGCGGGACCGTGAAAGGGGTAGTCCAAGCCCAGGCGCTTGCAGGCGATACCTTGGGTCTTGAGCACACGCTCCAGTCGATCCAGGGCCTGCGCGGCCCCCACCACCGTCACCCCCCGCGGACTGTTGATGGCGGCCAGATGCAGCTCGGAGTCCAACCCCTCCGCCCGCAGCAGGTCCGGCAGCACCTCGGGAGAGACGGCCACGGCAGTCATCTGCCCCAAGCCACGGGTGCGCTCCTGGGCAATGCTACGGTAGTAAATTACCCGCGCTGCTTCGGCGAGAGTCAGCGCGCCGCAAGCCCATGCTGCCGCGACCTCGCCTACACTGTGGCCCACGACGGCTAACGGTTCCGCGCCGAACGACACTGCCAATTGCGTCTGCGCCACCTGCAAGGCAAAAAGTGCCGGTTGTGCCCGGGCAGTGGAATCGTACAGATCGAGAGAATCTTCGCGGAGCAGCTCGTCCACCAGCCGATAGCCCGCAAGGGGAGCAAAGGTGGTGTCGATTTCCTCTACGACCGCGCGGGCGACGGGATGAGACAGGAGTGCGCGCCCCATGCCCGGCCACTGACAGCCGTTTCCGGAATAGATGAGGACCACACCGCGTACCGCAGCCCGCGCATCCCGCCAATCGGGGCGACGCACCACGACCGGCACCTCCGCTCCATCGGCAAACTGGCGCAGTTGCAGGCCAAGGTCATCGCGGTTGCGGAACCAGAAGGCAACACCAAAGCCCAAAGCCTCGCGCCGGAAATTCTGCTGGTAAATAGCGCGCTCGAAGTCCCGGCGACTCAAGGTCTCCAGAAAGTCGGCAAGCTCCGCCGCCAAAGCCCGCAAGCCCTGGGCCTCCGCCCCCGTCAGCAGGAGAGGACGCCAGCCATCTGTAGGCGTGGGCGACGGGTTCCAAACAACTCGCTGAGGCCGCCGCCACCGGGGCGGACTCTGCAGCAAGGCGTGCGCATTGGCGCCGCCGAAACCAAAGGAATTGACGCCGATGTGCAGCACCCCATCCTGGGGTAAGGATCGCCGTTCCCGAACGATGTCCAAGGGATAACGATCCAAGGGCAACTTGGGGTTGATTTCCTCAGCGCCAATGCTGGGTGGAATCTCCCGCTCCCGCAGGCAGTGGATGGCCTTGAGCAAGCCCGGAACGGCCGAGGCGGTCTCCAAATGCCCAAGATTGCTCTTGACGGAGCCCACGGGCAGCGCCTGGCGGCGATGGCGCGCGAGGGCCAGACCAATAGCTTCGAGTTCGATGGGATCTCCCACCGCCGTACCGGTACCATGGGCCTCCAGGTAATGCAGATCTTCCGGCGCGAGACCAGCCTGGGCGTAGACCTTCTCCAGCAAGGCCGCTTGCGTTTCTGCCCGCGGCACGGTAATGCCACTTTTGTTGCCGTCGGTATTCATGCCCGTGGCCACCACCACCGCAAGTATCCTGTCGCCGTCGCGGCGGGCCCGATCCAAGGGTTTCAGGACGAAAACGCCGCCGCCTTCAGAACGCACATAACCGTCTGCACCCGCTGCAAAAGGACGGCTCAAGCCTTGAGGCGAGAGCATCGAGGCCTTGGAAAAAATCAGGAAGCCATAGGGATGGAGGTGCAGATTGATGGCCCCGGCCAGCGCCAGATCGCAGTCGCCGCGCGCCAGGGCCATACAGGCAAGGTGAAAAGCCACCATGCCCGAAGAACATGCGGTGTCCACCACAAAGCTTGGCCCACGCCAATCGTATACAAAGGAAATGCGGTTGGCGGCAATGCTGGCCGTCGCTCCCGTCGCAGAATTCGGGCCGATGGCGGCAAAATCATCGGCGTTGCGGTAGGCGTAATCTGTGCTCGCCAGCCCCACAAAAACTCCCGTATTGCTGCCACGCAGGCGTCGGGGCCGCAAGCCAGCCCGCTCCAGCGCCTCCCAGGACATTTCCAGCAGGAGGCGCTGCTGCGGGTCCATGGCCACCGCCTCACGGGGCGAGATCCGAAAGAAGCCCGCATCAAAACCCGCTACGTCGCCCAGACTCCCCGCCGCGAAGGTGACGGACGTCCCCGGGTGGCTGCGCCGCGGGTGCCAAAAGGCGGATTGCGCCCAACGGTCGGGCTCCACCTGTGAGAGTAGGTTTTTACCCTGGCGGAGATCTTCCCAAAAATGCGGGTCGGAGGTTTTGGGTAAGCGTGTCGCGTACCCAATGATAGCAATGGATGGCAAACGCGGCATGGATTTATTTGATGACGCCAGCAGTGGTGAGGCCCTGAATGGGATAAACGATCTGCACGATCAGGCCCAGGAACTTTTGCAAATCGGTGACCGGAGCACTGGCCACGTAGATGAGATCCCCGTTCTGGACCGGAAATTGCTGAGCCGCAAAGAGGGTGGCTGGATTGCTGAAGTTGAAGCGAAAAACCACCGGGACCTTGCCATCCACCAGATTGCCTCTTCGGGCGAGGTCGGGCAGCAGCTCCGGGGGCTCCATGCGAAACACGTACACCGCCCGCGCATCGGCCTCATTACCATTGAGCCCGCCCGCCCGCGCCAGCGCCCGGGCAAGACTGATACCGGTGGCCTCAAAGTCGATCTCCTTGGTCTCGCGGGTGGCACCCATCACCGTCACATGCAAAGGCCGGTAGAGCGCCGTGACCACATCCCCCGCGCGCAGGGAGATATTGGCTGCGGGGTCACTGATCACCTTTTCCAGCGGCAGGCGCAGCACCCGGCCGGCCCGGGATATCTGTATGGTCACCTTACTCACGGGCTGGACCACGCCACCCGCCGCCGCCAAGGCCTGGAGGATACTCACACCACCTGGCTCAAGGGGTACTTGTTTGCTGTCCTTGACGTTACCCACCACCGAGATACTTTGCGCCCGATTGCGGACCAAGCTCACCACCACCTGCGGGTCATGGGCTTTACCCTGGAGATCCCTGCGAATCTCTTCGGCGATTTCCTGTGTGCTCTTGCCCGCGCAGGGGACACGGCCAGCAAAGGGTACAAAAATAGTGCCACCGGCATTGACCATCTGCGGTGGAATGGTGGTCATCATGGAACCCGAAGGCGTGCTCGTGGACGTCAAGCCTGTAGCGAAGAGCATGGCCGGAGGCGCTTCCCAGATGTGCACCTCCAGCACATCGCCAGGACCCACGGTGTAGAGAGAAGGCGTGGGATTGGAGAAGTCCTGCAGGAGCTCCATATCCGGACTATCCATCCGGGTACGCAGCAGATGCGCAAGGCCATAATCCACATCCACCAGGCGAATGCCCCGCAACTCTTGATTGTGCTCGACGTTGTCGACGCGTGCGGCGCGGGGACCAGAGTACGGCAGGTAAGCACTGCAACCGCTAAGCAACAGGGGTGCGAATCCGAGAGCGATGAAGCAGATCTTGATGTTCGACAAGCGCAGTCTATCCTTGGCGGTAGGTGTTCGTAGAGTGTCTTGCATATTGACCAATTTTATGGCCGATGGTACCGTCCTACCCCAGACATTACAAGGCACATGGCCGGATCGGGTACTTCACAATGCATTTTTCTGGGTCAGATTGCCATTCGCCGCAGGTCGTCCCCGTCATACTGTCGGGAGGTACCGGCAGTCGTCTGTGGCCCCTGTCGCGCACTCAACAACCCAAGCCCTTCATTCCTCTTCCGGATGGCGAGAATCTCCTCGGCAAAACCCTCAAGCGCGTGCAGGCACTACCCCACGGCGGCCGGCTACTCATGGTCACCAATCGGGATTACTATTTTCTATCACGGGACACCATAGCGTCGGCCCTGGGCGCGGATCACGAGGACCGCGTGGAGTACCTACTGGAGCCCAAAGCCCGCAACACGGCTGCAGCCATCGCGGCGGCGGCGCTCTGGGCACAGGATCAAGTGGGCCCGGAAGCAGTACTGTTGGTCTTGCCCAGCGATCACCTCATCGAGGATGCGGCAGGTTTCTGTGCAGCCGTGGGCAAGGCGGCACGCCTTGCGCAACAAGGCTACTTGGTCACCTTTGGGGTCGTCCCTTCCCGTCCCGAGACGGGTTATGGGTATATCGCGCAAGGCGCGGCGCTGGAAGGCGGCTTTGTGGTGGACCGTTTTCTGGAAAAACCCAATCGGGAGACGGCAGAGGCCTACCTAGCCGGTGGTCAGTACCTCTGGAATGCTGGGATTTTCTGCTTTACTGCCAAAAACCTTCTGCAGGCCATGTCCGAACATGCTCCCGCCGTCCACGAGGCCACCCTTGCCGCCTGGGCGCAAGGACAGGCCAACGGCGATACCTGGTGGCTGGGCAAGGCCTTTTCCCAGAGTCCGGATATCTCCATCGACTACGCCGTGATGGAATCCCACGACCGGGTCGCCGTCGTCCCCGCCACTTTCGACTGGAACGACCTGGGTGCCTGGGAAGCCATGGGTGAGCTCCTGCCCGCTGATTCCGAGGGCAACCGCGGCCATGGTGAGCTGCTGTGGGAAGACAGCCGCCAGTGCGTGGTGTACAGCCCCGAGCGCTTGACCGCGCTACTGGGGGTGGAGGACCTTTTGGTGGTGGATACACCCGATGCCCTGCTCATCGCCCGCCGCGATCGAGACCAGGACGTCAAGCGGATCGTGGAGCGCCTGAAGGGGTCCAGCCACCCTCTGGCGGATACCCACATCACCGTGCATCGGCCTTGGGGCACGTATACGGTCCTCGAGGAAGGCGAACACTTCAAAATCAAACGGATCCTGGTCAAGCCCAGAGAAAAGCTTTCTTTGCAGATGCACTACCACCGCAGCGAACACTGGATCGTGGTATCGGGTACGGCTAAGGTGGTTGTCGGGAAGGATGAACGCCTGGTAATGACCAACGAGTCCACCTTCATCGCCGCCGGCACGGCCCATCGCCTGGAGAATCCGGGGGTCATCCCCTTGGTGCTCATCGAAGTGCAAAGTGGCGCCTACCTGGGTGAGGACGACATCGTCCGCTTTGAGGACATTTACGGGAGGGTCGAGGCCTCGGCCCCCACACCATAAGGAAAAGCCGTTTGCTGTCCTCGATTTGGAACTGGTTTCGCAACCTGAGCAAATTGTTCGTCTGGGTGGTCGTCGTCCCCACGGGTCTGTCCATTTTGTACTTTGGCTTCATCGCCTCGCCCGTCTACATCAGCGAATCGCGCTATGTGGTCTACAGCCCCGGTGAGCATTTCAGCAGTTCTGGCGGGCTGGCCAGCCTCATCAGCGGGCTGGAGGGAAGCTATTCCAGCAGCGCATCCCAAACCATCATGGCCTATATCTCCTCCTGGGATGCCATGATGACGCTCAATCGCCGTTTTGATCTGGCCAAACTCTATTCCCAGGGGGTGGATTGGCTGGACCGCTACGGTGGGCTCTTTCATCCCTTCAAAAACCAGGTGCGGCTGTGGCGCTACTACCAGAGCATGACCACGGATTCCGTGGATCCCACCAGCGGCATCAGCACCCTCAAGGTCAAGGCCTACAGTCCCCAGGCGGCCCAGGAAATGAACCGCTTCCTCCTGGCCAAGGGGCAAGCCATCGTCAACCAACTCAACGCCGGGGCCCGGGAGGAGGCGGTCAAGTTTGCCCGTCAGGACGTCGAGCAAGCCCGGGCCAACCTGGCCGCCGCCACCGTCGCCCTCACTCGCTACCGCAATGGCCAGCAGGTAATCAGCCCACTGCAGCAGTCCCAGTTGCAGCTGGCTCTGGTAAACAAGCTGCAGGACCAGCTGATTCAGGAAAAGACCCAGCTCGCGGCCATTCTTGCGCACGCCCCGCAGAACCCCAATATTCCCGTCCTGCGCTCTGGTGTGCAGGCCCTGGAGACCCAGATTGCAGCGGCCAACGCCCAGATCACCGGCGATCATCAATCGTTGGCGAGCAAAGATACAGAATATGAAACCCTGCAGGTGAATCAGGCCATCGCCCAGAAGCTCTTGGAAGCGGCGGTGACGGCCCTGGAACAGGCGCGAATCACGGCGCAAAAACAGGAGTTGTACCTGGAAACCATCAGTGCACCCAACGCGCCGGATGCTCCACAGTTACCACGGCGCCTGGAGGGGATCTTGGCGACTCTGGTGATATCCCTCATGATTTGGGGCGTGCTGGTCGTAGTCATTGGCGGTATCAAGGAGCACCATGAGCGCTGAGCTGCAAGGGCGCGAGCACAAGGCATCCTTGTGGAAACAGTTCGCCATCCAACGTCGCGTCATTTGGGCATTGGTGATGCGCGAAACCATTACCATGTATGGTCGCGAAGGCTTGGGCGTACTCTGGATCATTGCCGAGCCGGCCATGTTCGTCATCGGTGTGATGATCATCTTTTCCTACATCGAGGCCGATTACATCAACGGTATCAGCCCAGCGGAGTATCTGGCGGTGAGTTACCCCACCCTACTGTTCTGGCGTAACGGCACGGGCCGAGTGACTAAAGCCATCGACATCAATCGATCCTTACTCCACCACCAGCTCATTCGCCCAATGGACATCATTTACGCGCGCATCATCCTCACCTTTGCCAGTGGTGCGGCCGCATTCATGGTGCTCTATCCCATCTTTACCTTTATCGGGGTTACCCATCTACCGGCCAATTGGTATGCCTTTGGTATGGGTTACCTGTTGGTAATCTGGTTTTCCTTTGCCTTCGTGCTCATCATGGCGGCGCTGGCGGAACTATCGGAAACCATCGAGAAAACCTCTCACATCATCCTCTACCTCATGCTGCCTTTCTCTGGGGTTTTTATACCTATGTACTTGGTACCGGAGCCCTATCGTCATTATTTGCTCTATTTCCCCCTCATCGATGCGGTGGAGTACTTTCATCACGGTTACTTTGGTAGTCAGATGCCGACGTATTACCATATTCCGTACACCATCGCGGCCATCATTGCGATGACCTTGTTGGGATACACACTGACGGAGATAGCCATCAAGCGGGTCAAGGTGCATGGCGGCGGCTAAAGGGAATCTGGAGGTGTGCAACATCGTCAAACGCTACCCCATAAACCATGGGCGCAACGAGCGTGTGATTCTGGACGGAATATCGTTTACCTTGCGCCCCGGAGAGAAACTGGGCATCCTGGGACGTAATGGTGCGGGTAAATCGACCCTGGTGCGGATCATCAGCGGTTCAGAGTCGGCCAATAGCGGAGAGATTGTGCGGGGGATGTCCTTGTCCTGGCCCTTGGCCTTTGGTGGCGCGTTTATCGGCAGCCTGACGGGCAAGGACAACACCCGACTCATCGCCCGGGTTTATGGCGTTGACTATCACCAGATGTTGGAGTACGTGAAAGACTTTGCCGAACTTGGTCCATATATTGGGGAACCGGTAAAGTCCTACTCCCACGGTATGCAGGCGAGACTCGCCTTCGCCATCTCCATGGCCATAGAGTTCGATTGCTATCTCATTGACGAAGTGATGGCCGTCGGGGATCATCGCTTTACAGAAAAGTGCAATCGGGATCTGTTCGAAAACCGCGGTGACCGCGCCATGATCATCGTCTCCCACAGTGTGGACATCATTCGTGCCCACTGCGACCGGGCAGCACTCCTGGAGAACGGCAGATTGCAACATTTTGACACCGTGGACGGGGCTATTGATGCCTATCAGGCCCTCCAATGAGCGTTAGTCGATGACGAGATCTTTCTACCGCGCCTTTGAGGACCGTCACCGAGGTTCGAGAGAGCTTATTATCGAGCGCTTGAAGCAATACGCTCCTTTCCTGGAATCCATAATGGCGGTTACTTCGGAACCTCGGGCTCTGGATTTGGGCTGCGGGCGGGGTGAGTGGTTGGAATATCTCGGAACCCTCGGGATTGGCGCTCGCGGCGTGGATTTGGACCGCGGTATGCTCGCCGCTTGCAAAGAAAGGGGACTAGCCGTCCGGTTGCAGGATGGTCTTCATGTCTTACAAGAATGCACAGACGAGAGTCTTTCCTTGGTAACGGCTTTTCATGTGGTCGAGCATATTGGTTTCGAGGAGCTTCATCGTTGGACTGAGGAAGTGTTGCGCGTGCTTCAGCCAGGGGGTCTATTGATTTACGAGACACCGAATCCCGAGAACATCGTGCTAGGCAGTGGCAACTTCTATCTGGATCCAACCCATCGGCGACCTCTCCCGCCAGCTTTGCTTGAGTTTCTTGTCGAGTATGTGGGATTCGCTCGATGGCATATCGCGCGTCTCCAAGAAGATCCCAAACTGCAAGAAGAGCCTTCTCCTTCGCTTTTGCAGGTGCTCTCCGGAGTTAGCCCCGATTACGCAGTTATCGCTCAAAAGGAAGCTCCAGCTGCAGTAATGTCTGTATTCAATGAGGCCTTCACACGGCGATGGGGACTAACCTTGGGGGAACTTGCGTCGCGCTACGATCAGTCTCTCAGAAGTCTCCTGGAACACGCTCCCAGAAAGTCTCGAGTTATGAAGAGAGATAGATCTAAAGATGGCGATTGAAAACATCTACGAGCTGTTTATTCTGGATAGTGAAACGTTTGTCGTAGAGGCCTATCGCTGCTTGCTCGGACGCGACCCGGATGAACATGGCCTCGCGTATTATTTGGGGAGATTAGCCGTTGGCTACAGCAAAGAAGAAGTTGTTACCCAGTTGGCCTTATCGACTGAGTGTAAGCAATTCGATAAAGTCCAGGGTCTAAAATCACTGGTGAATCAAGTTCGGAAATCGAATCATTGGCTTTGGGGACGCTTTGGCCGTGCGAGCCGACTGGAACGTACGATTCGATCGATCGGCATGGAACAAGCTGCTCATCGCCAGAACGTGATTGGCTTGATTCCTATCTGTACCTCTTTGCAAGAGATAATCTTAAAGCTTTCGGAATATGTTCGCGAAATGTCAGTTAAGCTCTCACACGAGGGAAGCGCTGACCATCGTCTCTCTCGAGAGGACGTGTGCAATGCTTTTCTGGACGTTCTAGGGCGTGAGCCAGAGAACGAAGAGGTTGTTGCCCATCACGCGCGACTACCAACCCTAGAAGCGCTACGAATAGCACTAAGGAAGCTCTGACCTAGCCTAAAAAGGTGCGCCTTGTCCCCAGTATTGACCTAAGCACGTTGCTATCAGGTCACTTATCCGTCAAATTCCCCCATTTTCTGGAGAATTATTGGATATTGGGCACACCACTCCCTACGCGGCCAGGAGATATCTCCTCAGCATGTACAGATTGGCCAAGGCAAAGAGCGTGGTCAGTTGAGCACCGTTCTTGGCCAGACCCCGATATCTGGTTCGCTGATAACCGAATTGGCACTTCAGCACCCGGAAGGCGTGTTCTCCCCGGGCACGGATCCGGGCAATGGCGCGGTTGTAGCGCTTGAGGGCCGCCAAGCCGGTTTTCTGCCCAGGATAGCGTCGCCGCGCTACCGCGTTCCGTATGCCTCGGGCCACCAGCGTGTCATGCACCTGGGGATAGTCATAGCCCCGGTCAGCGAGGACCACCGACTCCTCTCCGGTAAGGAGCCCCTCCAGCCGCTGATGATCCGGTACCTTGGCCGCCGTGAAGTCCACCGCCTGTACGATACCTTGGAGATCCGTTGCCACATGCGCCTTCATCCCGAAATACCACTGATTCCCTTTCTTGGTGGAACTCATCTCTGGATCCCGCTTGCGGTCTCGGTTCTTGGTGGAGCTCGGGGCGTGAATCAAGGTGGCATCCACGGTCTTGCCTTCCTGCAGCAAGAGCCCTTTCTCCTGCAACACGGACTGCACCTCGGCAAAGATGGCCTGGGCAAGCGCATGGCGCTCCAGTAAGCGGCGGAACTTCAGGATCGTGGTCTCATCGGGAACGAAGTCCCGACCCAAGTCGATACCGACGAATTGACGGAGCAGAGGAACCTCGTACAGGGCCTCTTCCATCCCCGGATCGGAGTAGCCGAACCATTGCTGGAGAAAGTGGATCCGCAGCATCCGCTCCAAAGGCATAGGTTTGCGGCCGCTGCCCCCCTTGGGGTAGTGCGGCTCGATCAAGGCCACAAGCCTGGCCCAGGGAACCACGGCATCCATCTCGGCCAGAAAGCGTTCTCGCTTGGTCTGCTTGCGGCGTCGCGACAGGCTGGGCTCCTCGGCAAAGGTTATCTGTCCGGACATGGATAGCATCTCCTCGCTACTCGGTCAGCCCATTGTATCAGATGGCTAAATCAGAGACTCCCTAATGGAAAGCCGCGAGTATCGTAGTAAGGCACCAGGGGAATATGCGAGCAAACTTCTTGATCAAATAGTCCGAAACTATAAGTGGCAGCCCACAAACTAGACCACAGGGAAGAAAATGCTTATCGTTATTGACATGCAGGGCGCGCAAACAGAAAGCCGCTTTCGCGGCATTGGCCGCTATACCATGGCGCTAGTCAAGGAAATGGCGCGGCAGCGGGGCGAACATGAAATCATCCTCGCGCTTAACGCGGCCTATCCCGAAACCATCGAACCGATCCGCGCCGCGTTCGGGGGCTTACTGCCCTTCGACGCCATTCGGGTCTTCGAAGTCGCCGGCCCTGTTGGCGGCCACGACTCAGCCAACGATGCCCGTCGCAACGCGGCGGAAGTGATGCTCGAAGCGTTTTACGCAAGCTTCGACCCAGATGTGATTTTCATTCCTGCTCTCTTCGAAGGAATAGTTGGTGCGGCAGTAACTAGTGTACATGCATTTCAGACTACCATTCCGACGGTAGTTACCCTGCACGATCTTATCCCTTTAATCCACCGCGATATTTACCTCCAAGACACAGCCGTATCGAGCTATGGTCAAGATTGGTGTATGAGCATTTGCTAACACGATTCAGGCGGCGTCCTGTTGAGGATCCAGCCGGGTTTCGTTGGCAGGCATCCCATCGACAAATGTCACCCCGGCAAAGAGCTCGCGCAGTCTTTCCGGATGCTGAATCCCGCGCCAGTGTCTCTCTGCCTGCTGGATGAGCTTGTAGCTCAGGCCAAGGAAAGTGGCTCGAGAGACACAGTTTTTAGTGCGGCTGCTGCGTTGCCGTACGGTGGCGAAGGTCGATTCGATGGCGTTGCTGCTGCGGATATGCCGCCAGTGCTCTGCCGGGAAGTCGAAGAAGGTCAGCAGCACGTCCCGGTCCTTCTCGAGCTTTGCGACCGCTCTGGGATATTTGGCCTGGTAGTCCCGCACGAAGGCTTGCCAGGCTTTCTCCGCAGCTTCACGGGTGTCGGCCATCCAGATCGCCTGCAGGGCGGCCTTGGCTTTCCCCTGAAGGCGCTTCGGTAGCTCGTTGAGGATGTTGGCCGTCTTGTGCACCCAACAGCGCTGATGACGGGTTTGTGGGTAAATCTCGTCCAGGGCGGCCCAGAAACCCATCGCCCCATCTCCTATGGCCAGTAGTGGCGCCTCCTGCAGCCCGCGGTCGCGCAAGTCCCGCAGGATCTCTAGCCAGGAGGCTTTGGACTCCCGTAAACCGTCGGTGACCGCCACGACCTCCTTCTTGCCCTCGGCCGTCACGCCAATAATGACCAAGAGACACATCCGGGGATCGTCCTCCGCCCGCAGCTGGGTATAGACCCCGTCGGCCCACCAATAGGCGTAGCGTTTTCCCTGTAGAGACCGGCGCTGCCATTGGGCATGCTCTTGCGCCCATTCGACTTTCAAGCGTCCCAGCACGGCCGGAGAAAGCCCCTTGGCCTCCTCGCCCAGGAGAACAGACAGCGCCTCGTGCATCCGTCCCGACGATACCCCGTGCAGGTACAACCAGGGGAGCGCTGCGGCCACGGTCCGCGACTTGCGCACGTAGGGCGGTACCAGGGAAGAACGGAAGACCACGCCCGAACCGGAGCGGTCTCGCACCTTGGGGACCTGTACAGGCACGGGGCCGACCGCTGTCAGGATCTCCCGCTCCGGCAGATATCCATTCCGCACGACGGCCCGGCGACCATCGACCATGCGTACCGCGGCATACTCCTCCAGCAGCACCTGCACCTCGCCCTCGATGGCCTGTTGGATCAGCTGGCGCGCGGACCGCCGCAATAAGCCCTCGATGTTCAGGCCCAACTCTCCCATTCCTCCGTCGAAACCAGTACTCTCTTGCATGGCGCACTCCTCATTCGTTGCGAATCGGATCCAGAAACCCTTTTCTAGCAACAGTGCGCCACCCTCCTCAAGCTAGTTGTAGACCTCCCGTACACCAGATTCGAGCATAGCTCAGCCGTATCGCGATGGTACTATAGCAAAATTAAATATTTGCGTCGCGCCGAACTGCTTTTATCTGTGTCTGAGGCGTCTAAGCAAGAGGCAATAGATTATCTCGATTTCCCGCCAACGCAAATCGCGTGCGTTCAAAATGCCTGCGACAATCGATTCCAACCAATCAAACTCACCGCCGCGCAGAATGAATACCTGAAGCGAAAGTATAATATCGATCGACCTTTTGTAATGAATGCAGGCGGCGCCGATCATCGCAAAAATCTAGACGGTCTGTTCCGCGCTTTCGCGCTTCTGCCTGCGAAGTTGCGTCAATCCTATGCACTCACTCTCGTCGGATGGGAAGTCGCAGAACAGAAACCGCAGCTTCTTAACATCGCACAACAGGCAGGGTTGCGCGAAAGCGAACTGATTTTCACTGGCTATGTCCAGGATGATGATCTGGCACTTCTGTATAACGCCTGTACCTTATTTGTTTTTCCTTCATGGCACGAAGGCTTTGGTCTGCCAGTACTGGAAGCGATGGCCTGCGGAAAAGCTGTTATCGCTGCGAACAGCTCCAGCCTACCCGAAGTGATTGGACGCTTAGATGCCCTGTTCGCCCCACGCGACGATGTCGCGCTAAGCGCGAAGATGGCAGAGGTACTTAACAACCCTGAGTTCCGTCAAGAACTTGAGCGCCACGGCTTAGAGCAGGCCAAAAAATTCTCTTGGAATGCCAGCGCGCAGTGCGCTTGGCAAGCCCTTGAGGCGCTGCACCGCTCTCACAAAAAACCACAAATGACGCTCCCGCTATCCCAACGCCCGCGGCTAGCTTTTGTATCCCCTCTACCGCCCGAAAAAACTGGCATTGCTGACTACGCTGCCGAGCTTTTACCCGAACTGGCGCGGCATTACGAGATTACCGTGATTGTGCAGCAGGCCGAGGTCATTGATGCGTGGGTGCAGGCCAATGCGCCGATTCGTGATGTGGCCTGGTTTCGCCAACATGCCGCAGGGTTCGACCGCATTCTCTATCAAATCGGAAACTCGGATAAACATGTTTTCATGTTCGGCCTGCTTGCCGACATCCCCGGTGTCATCGTGTTGCATGACTTTTTCATGTCCGGCGTCTACGGCTGGGTCATGGAGGAGAGCCAAGAGTATCGAAGGCACTGGACGAAGAATATTTACCATTCTCATGGATGGCCGGCCCTACTGCAACGCTTCAAAAATGAAAAAGCAATCTGGGAATGGCCGTGTAATCTGTCTGTCTTGAATCAATCGCTTGGCGTCATCATTCACTCCGATTTTTCCCGTCGCCTCGCTCAAAACTTTTATGGTGATCGAGTTGCTAACGATTGGGCACTCATTCCGCATTTGCGAACATCGGCAGACCATATCGACAAAAAGTCTGCACGTAAACAACTCGGAATTTCTGAAACGAGTTTCATCCTTTGTAGCTTTGGGGTACTCGGCCCCTCAAAACTCAACACTCGCTTGCTCGACGCCTGGTTGGCATCGCCGCTCGCAAATGACACGCGCTGCCGACTGGTTTTCGTTGGCGAAAATGATGGCGGTGATTACGGAAAAACTCTTTTAGAGCAAATTGAGCAAAACCCTGCAAACAACCGCATTAACATCACCGGCTGGGTGGATATAGACGCCTACCGCCTCTGGCTTGCTGCAGCCGATGTGGCGGTGCAGTTGCGTACCTTGTCGCGAGGAGAAACCTCGGGAACAGTGCTCGACTGTATGAATTACGGCCTGCCCACCATCATCAACGCCCACGGTTCCATGGCCGATTCGCCTGAGGATGTCGTGTGGATGCTGCCGGATGAGTTTACCGACGCACAGCTTCGTGATGCACTCCTCGCTCTCTGGAAAGACCCGGCGCTTCGCAGCGAACTCGGCGCGCGCGCTCGATCCCACATCTTGTCCAAACACAATCCGCGTCAGTGCGCTGATCAATACGCTCAAGCGATCGAACGCATGTATCGCAACGCGAATCTCGGCGTGCAAGGCGTGGTGCAAACCTTACCCCGCCTCACCCCACATCTAGTGCCAGGCGAACTCCCCGCCTTTGCGTCGGCGCTCTCCAACAACATTCCACCCAGGCCGCGCAGGCCGCAGTTACTGCTCGACGTTTCCACACTCATAAAAACGGATTTATGGAGCGGTATCGAGCGAGTGACTCGCTCGCTTTTGCGCGAAATTGCGCTAAGCGAAGATTTACCCTGGCATGTCGAACCGGTTTACGCAGTAGCTGATCAGCCAGGGTTTCGTTATGCCAGAAAATTCATGTGCCGGTTTCTCGGTATTCCCGATGACTGGGCAGAAGACGCGCCCATTCAGTTATGGCACGGCGATGTCTTTTTAGGGCTTGACTACAGCCCATCCATCATTCCCACCCAGGAGAGCACTCTCAAGAATTGGAGCGCGCGAGGTATTCGGCTTTATTTTGTCGTGCACGATCTCTTGCCCGTCACCCTGCCCGAGGTTTTTCCTGAGGGCAGCGCGCAACACCAGCAACGGTGGCTAGAGACAATGTCTCTATTCGACGGAGCGATCTGCGTATCGCGCCACGTTGCAGACGAATTATTCGAATGGCTGCAAGTTTTTGGAAAGAAGCGCGAGCGGCCATTCTGCATCGATTGGTTCCACCACGGCGCTGACCTGGAAAACAGCGCTCCCACACGCGGGCTGCCATCCGATGCGGAAAAAACGCTGTCTGCGTTTACCCAGCGCACCACCTTCCTGATGGTGGGCACCATCGAGCCCCGCAAAGGCTACCTACAAACCCTGCAGGCGTTTGATCGAGTCTGGGCGCAGGGTGTAGACGCGAATCTCGTCATCGTCGGCAAAGAAGGCTGGAAACCCCTGCCCGATGCGCAGCGCCGTGACATTCCGCAAACCATGCTAGCTCTGCGCTCTCATCCTGAACTCGGCCAGCGCCTGTTCTGGCTCGATGGCATCAGCGATGAATATTTGGAGAAGGTCTACGCCGCAGCAAGCTGCCTCATTGCCGCGAGTTTTGACGAAGGTTTTGGCCTGCCGCTGATCGAGGCCGCCAAACACGGCTTGCCGCTCCTCGTGCGCGATATACCCGTATTCCGCGAAGTGACAGCAAACCACGCTTATATCTTTGAAAACAACCGCACGCCAGAAGCTATTTCCACGGCAGTACAAACCTGGCTTGATTTGTATAAGAAGGGCGCTCAACCGCGCAGCGATGAAATGCCCATCCAAACATGGCATCAAAGCGCACAACAGGTGCTCTCAGCGATTCATCCACAAAAGCAGCACTACAAATCTTGGTTGCCAGATGGAGTACGACGCTTCTAGGGCGCAGACCCAAGACTACGTTCGCAGGTCGGCCCCTGTTTCGGTAAAAGCATTCGCACGAACGGACAAGCTGGCCATTTACTTCATGGCCCTTATACTCAGTTGCCGCCCGGACAGTATGAAGTGCGAGTATCGGCTTTAGTGAACAATGTGACCGGACTAGAGGTATTAGACGTTGTTTGCGATCAGGCCAGAACAATTATCTTTAAAAAAGACAGTCCATTTAAAAACTCCAGCCGATTGGATCTTCATGAGCACTTTGAATTAAGAGATTCTTGCAAAGATTATGAAATTCGAATTTTTGTTTCCGAGGAAACTAATCTGATCTTAGAGTATATTGAATTGCAACGCATTCTGGGATCGGCGACATCTATTCATGACCCCTTAACGTATGCGGTAAACAGACTGATTTGAGCGTAACAACTATTTAATATAGGAGGCTAGAAGTATCATCATCTTTAAAAGAAAAAAACGATCGCCTTTATGAATGGATCAGGCAGAGGATAGCTGACGCTACCATATCAGGAGAACTTCAGGATGGATTTCAAAATTCGGTCACAGTGGTGCAAACGTGCGATCCGTACAAATACAAAGACATATTTGAGTGGCCAAAAGTATTGGCATGGCCTACAGGGGTTATGTTGGAATTATAAGAGGCTGCTATGCACACCATGCCGCGTACAACAGAACAAAAATTTTGCGCGATCTTTTTTGACGATGAATATAAAGGATGGATTATTTATATAGCTGCAGATTCAGTAATTCAAAATACTTCATTTGATTTTATAGGCAATCTGTCTATAATGCGAGAAAATAAAAGATTTTATGGATGGCGCACAATATCCCACAAGATGATTACTTGGCTTTCAATGACGGAATATTTGGCATTGATCCTGGAAGTTCTGTTTCTAGAACGATTATAGAGGGGCGCCTCGAAAAACCCCATCCTGCCCGAGTTTTTGGTAAAATGGTGGGCAGGTAGATGGCAGCAGGATAGACGGGATGATTGCTCGCAGGACTGCGGTGACGAATGATCTGTTGGCAGATGACGGTTACGTCCAGAAGATGGATACCATTGGGGATCCGCTGCAGAAGATCGAGGCGGTGGTCGATTTCTCTGCGTTGGCGCAGGCGGTAGAGGAGATCGCTCCCCGTCCAGAGCAGCCCAAGGGTGGGCGTCCTCCCTATCCTACCGAGGTGATGGTTCGGGTCTTGTTGGTCAAACGTTTGCACGGCCTTTCTGACGAGCAGACCGAGTTTCAACTGCTGGATCGTCGCAGTTTCCGGCGCTTCTGTGGCCTCGAGCATTCCCGCAATATTCCGGATCGGACCACAATCTGGAACTTTGAGAATCGGATTGGGGTAGAGGGAGTCACGGCCCTGTTCAACGAGTTGGATCGACAGATTCGTGCTCATGGCCTGGAGGCTCGTGCGGGGCAGATCGTGGATGCCACCTTGGTGCCTGCCCCCAAGCAGCATTTTACCCGGGTAGAGAAAGAAGTCTTGGAGCAGGATGCCATGCCCGCCGGCTGGAAGCCCGCCAAGCGGCGGCAGAAGGACGTCGATGCCAGCTGGACCAAAAAGCATGGCAAGTCCCACCACGGCTACAAGTTCACCGTGAGCGTGGATCGCAAGCACAAGTTGGTTCGGACCTGGATTGCCGACACCGCCAAGGTCCATGATTCCCAGCACTTGGAAGCAGCGCTGGACGAGTGGAACACCAGTGCGGAGATCTATGCCGACAAAGGGTATGTTGGGGCCGATCGAGAGGAGCGTTTACGGGAGCAAGGCTATCGCCCAAAGATCCAGCGCAAAGCGAAGCCTGGCAAGCCACTCTCGGCCTGCCAGGAGCGGCGGAATCGACGCATCGCGAAGGTCCGAGCACGCGTAGAGCATGTTTTTGCCGCCATCCACCAGTGGGGTGGCAAGCAGATCCGCACCATCGGCCAGGCCCGTGCCACCTTCGCCATGGGCATGATGGTAGTGGTCTACAACATGCGCCGTTTGGCCTTTCTGGGGGCGTAATGCGTCCAGAGGTCAGGAAATAGAGGAAAAAATCCTACAACAGGATGAGAAAACGGCTCAAAAAGTCCATTTTTGAGCCTCGACAGGTTTCTTCATGCCGTGTGGTCTGATTTTTGGGGTTTATCGAGGTGCCCAGAGGTATGGGGGCTCCTCGACACATTGAGTGGGTAAGGCGGTATGATTGCTTTATGAGAAGGGCAGCGAGCTGAGGATGAGGATGGACCAAGGTAATCAACTGTTCGCTCTGGCGTTGGGGTTGGTTCCGCCGTGGGTTGTGGACGAGGTGCGATTCACGTTGGAGGAGAAGCGCCTGGACCTGCACGTGAACTTGCTCAAGGGCAGTCGTTTTCCGTGCCCTGTCTGCGGCCAGGATTGTCCGGTCTATGACACCCAGGAGAAGGTCTGGTGCCACCTCGACTTCTTCCAGCATGCGGCTTATCTCGATGCCCGGGTACCGCTGGTCCGATGCCCGGAACACGGCGTGCATTTGGTTTCCGCCCCTTGGGCGCAGGAGGGTTCGGGATTCACGCTGCTTTTCGAGGCTCTCGTCATGGCCATGGTCCGGGAGATGCCGGTATTCACGGTCTCCCGCCTGGTGCGGGAGACGGACCAGCGACTCTGGCGGGTGCTCGATCACTACGTCGCCAAGGCCCGCAAGGCCGTAGGTATGTCCGATGTCCATTCCGTCGGTGTCGATGAGACGAGCGGCCGGCGCGGCCATGATTACATCACCCTGTTTGTGGACCTGGAGGCCAAGCGCTTGCTCTTTGCCACACCCGGCAAGGATGCCAAGACCTTTGAGCAGTTCTCCGAAGATCTGCAGGCCCATGGCGGTAGCGCCAAGGCCATTACGGAGGTCAGCATGGACCTCTCGCCAGCCTTCCAAAAAGGGGCCGCAGAACACCTGCCCAACGCCCAGGTCACCTTCGATCGCTTCCACCTCTTGAAGCTCGTCAATGAGGCCGTAGATGCCGTGCGCAAGGGGGAAGTCCTCTCACAACCCGACCTGAAAAAGAGCCGCTGGCTTCGGCTCAAGAACCTGGGAAAGCTCTCCGCCAAGCAAAGCGCCAGGCTCCAGGAGATCCTCAAGAACCAGAACCTCAAGACAGCTCAGGCTTATCCGCTTCGCCTGACCTTCCAAGAAATCTTCACCGTCCGGAATCGCCACCAGGACACCACCCTGCTCACGGCCTGGGTGGAAAACGCCAAAGACAGCGGATTACCGCCAATGGTCAAGGTCGTCTACATCCTCATGAATCACTGGGATGGGGTGCTCCGCTGGTTCGAGAGTCAAGACACCCGCAGGATTCTGGAAGGCTTCAATAGCCCCATCCCATCTGCCAAGGCCAAGGCCAGAGCCCGTGGCAACAGCACTCACAATAACTTTATCAACATGACCTACCTGATCCTCGGTAAACTGGATCTCAGGATACCCACATGAAACGTCAAAGAACCAACACCAAGGAGAATATTATATGTCTAAATATTTTATGACTTATGATGACTTTCTTAATTTCATGAAGGAAGATATAGCTGGTGCAGGTGAACTATTGAAGTCAATGCCACAAAATTTTTACAACGCGGCTGCAAATGCCCAACTCCAATCTAAGAGCGTTTACGCATTCACTATCGATGCTAATAACGAAGTGACTCGAGAGCCAGAAGAGTGCAAATGGGATGCCATTGAGTCTCGCGTTATCAGCGTGCACTCGCAGCTCCAAAGAATTGCGCGATTTATCAATATCCAAGGATTAAAAATATTCTATGAATTTGAAGATATGACAGACGATCGTGATATTCCGATTTTTAGCTTTCATAAAAGAGTTGGACAGCTCGGTGTTATAGTAGTTCCGGATTTCGAGATTTTCGAACAAAATTACTATCACCGAAGACAGTTTATTGACCCACTGACGTTTCTCGAAAAGATAAATATGGCAATATTCGTTGGCAGCACTACGGGCACCAATCAAAGAGAAACCCGCGGCTGCCAAAATACTAGAGAGAATATCGATAACGATCCATCTGTTCGCGTAAGCGCAGCAAAGCACTTTTCTAATAGCGATCAGGTAATCTTCAGGCTTCCCAATATTGTTCAGTGCGACAATGGCGAAACAGAAGCATACTTGAGATCATTTGATTTTTGCAAGCCGCGATACATAGGGTGGCAAGAGCAGTTCGCATACAAATATATCATTTCCGTAGATGGAAATGGACCGACTCTGTCTCGCGTTGCTATTGCTTTGCTTAGTAATTCATTGTTATTAAAATATAGGTCTGATTGGATCAGCTATTACCACAGAGCCTTACAAGAAGGAGTAAATTATATTGAAATTAAAGAACATTCAGACATCGAAAAAGTTGTTTCAGAGTTCGAGCATAACCACGTCCTATATAATAGAATTGCTGAAAACTCGGCATCATTGTTTTCGTCCTTATTAACAAGATCAAACGTCGAACGCTACTATGCGGCAGTCTTAAATGAGTTTAGAGCATTGATATGTGGTTCCGACGATATTTATAACTCGAATCGCAAATTACTAAATAAAACTGCTCATTTAGATATCGATGCTCACATCTCAAACATTGGAGACATTTCGTTCTGGCCAGAACAAGAAATTTCATCTCGAGATGGCAACTGTATCGAGGGTATTTGCATATATCCCGCAAGCGCTGCGTTAAAATGGTCTGACATTAGATACCAGGTAATGTTTATTGAAGGAGATGTTTCGGATATCTGTTTCGGTGGAGAATTCTGTGGTACTAGGAATCAATCCAGATATATCAAAGGGTTCCGTTTGAAAATCAATTCTTACTCACGGTTAAACCTGGCTTACCGAATAGAATTTCTCGATGGGACCATTTTGTCAGCAGTCAATGGCTGTTGGATTTCGCACCCATCAAGCCCTATCATTAAAATATCCATTGAGCTTTCTTAAATTGCAGGCGCTCAAAAAATTATCGGCGAACCAAATTGACGCGTGCGATTTGTTGCGTTAAAATTAAGCATTTGCATCACGCTCGCATCGGTAGATGCGTTGCGGATTAATGAAGTGGCACCCAAAAGTTGGGCAGGGAGTTAAGCTCTGGGCTTCTGAACAAGGAGTCGGAGATGAAGGGGAAACGCAAGCAGTACAGGCCGGAGTTTAAGGCGCAGGTGGCTCTGGCGGCATTGCAGGGCGATAAGACGATAGCAGAGCTGGCTCAGGAGTTTGGGGTGCATCCCACTATGATCAACGCTTGGCGTCGGCAGCTGGTGGAACACGCGGCTACGGCCTTCGAGCGGGGAAGGACCCAGCCTGAGGAGTCCGTGGACGTGCAGGCGCTGTATCGGAAGATCGGCCAGCTGGAGGTAGAGCGCGATTTTTTAGCCTCCAGGCCCGGTCTCATGTCCCGGATCGGGAGAGGCGGCAAATGAGCGATCGGGCCCATTCTCGTATATCCGTACACCGCCAGTGCGTGCTGCTCGGTGTGCCTCGCAGTACCATCTATTACCGTGCCCATCCCCGGCCGGTGGACGATCGCCTGTTGCGGGCCATCGACCGTGTCTACACGGCCTTTCCGTTCATGGGCAGGCGGCAGATCCATCGGATGCTGAAGGCGGAGGGGGCTGTGGTCAATCTCAAAACCGTGCACCGTGCCATGCGTATCCTCGGTATGGCAGCCGTAGCCCCTGGGCCGCACACGAGCAAGCCCCATCCACAACACCCCAAGTACCCCTACCTGCTGCGCGGCGTGGCCATCGATCGCCCGAACCAGGTCTGGTCCGCAGACGTGACCTATCTGCCCATGGCCCGGGGATTTCAGTACCTCGTCGCCGTCGTGGACTGGTTCAGCCGGAAGGTGCTGTCTTGGCGGGTCTCCAATAGCCTGGATGCGGGATTCTGTGTCGAAGCCTTGGAGGAGGCCCTACGTCGATACGGTGCGCCGGAGATCTTCAATACCGACCAGGGCGCGCAGTTCACTTCGGAGGCGTTCCTCGGGGTACTGCGGCGGCACGACGTGCGCATTAGCATGGATGGCAAAGGACGAGCGCTGGACAACGTTTTCGTAGAGCGGCTCTGGCGTACCGTCAAGTATGAGCACGTCTATCTGCGGCCAGCGGACACCGACAGAACTCAAAGCGGGTCTCAGGAGCTACTTTGCCTGGTACAATGGCGAAAGGCCGCATTCCTCCCTCGGAGGGAAAACCCCGGAGGCGATCTACGCCGAAGGTTTAGCGAGACAGGCAGCCTTATGTTTTGGTCCACCATACCAGTCCTTCTGGATTGGCACCCTTCGGCTGATCCCCGGAGCGAGGTGGGCAAGATTGTAGGTAGCCTAAGGACTTGATCCTGAAAGTCAGATGAATGGTCCACCTCAACTTTGCCATTAGTTCGGACGGTATCCAAGGCCTGCCCTGGGCAAGAGCCTGCACCCATAAGGATGAACCGGCATAGTCCGTAGATCGCTGTAATCTTTTGAAAGGAGATCGGTATGGCAGAAACCACCCTTTTTGTCGGCATCGATGTGGCCAAGGCCAAGTTCGATGTAGCCCTCCTGACTACTGAGGGCAAGTATCACAGCAAAGCCTTTCCCAACCATCCTGTGGGTTATCGGCAATTTGTGGCTTGGCTGGGCCGATACGAGGCTCGGGAAGCCCACTTGTGCATGGAAGCCACCGGCGCCTATGGGCGGAATCTGGCGCGTTACCTTTCGCAACAGCAGCTCTTGGTCAGTGTCGTCAACCCAGCCCAGATCCACGCCTTTGGCAAGACCGAGTTGACTCGAGCCAAAACGGACAAGGCCGATGCCCGACTCATTGCCCGCTACTGCCGGATGCATCGTCCTGCAGCGTGGGTATCCCCGGCGGAGGAGATCGTTGCGCTCCAGGCTCTGATATAACGCCTGGAAGATCTTTTGACGTTGCAGACCATGGAGAACAACCGCCTGGAATCCGCAGAAGGGTTAGCTCGGCAATCGGTGGAAGCGCACTTGGAATTCCTGGGTCAGCAAATTCAGATCGTCCGTGCTCAAATCGAGATTCATATCGACAACCACCCTGACCTGAAGAGGCAACAGGATTTGCTTTCCACGATTCCGGGCATTGGAGACAGTACAGCCGCCACCGTGCTGGCCTTTCTCAGTCCTCTGGACCGCTTTCCTTCGGTCAAGCAGGTGGTCGCTTACGCCGGTCTTAATCCTACCGTTCGCCAATCAGGACAATGGGCGGGGAAGACTCCCATTGCCAAGGCGGGGAACGCCTTGCTGCGTAAGGCATTGTACCTGCCGGCCGTGGTAGCCAAACGGTACAATCCCTTGATCTCCGCCTTCTGCAACCGACTCCTCCTCAACGGCAAACGTCCCATGCAACTGGTGGTGGCCGCCATGCGCAAGCTACTGCATCTCGCTTTTGGTGTGCTCAAATCTGGCAAACCCTTCGATCCCGAATTTAAGGTTGCCTGATTACGCGCAAGACGGTATCTGACCTGCTATGAAAACTGCCCAGAGCTTAATCAACCCGGCAGGCTGTCCAAACTATATGGACCACCTCATAAGACGCTTGGGCAGCGAAACCGGGAAGCGCGAAATTGGATGGTTGTCTTGATCATGAATTGGCTGCACTGGTTACGTCTTAAAGTTCGCTTGCGCGGAGAAAAATTGGTAGCCAGCGATTATCGGCGGCCATCTGTCACCACCCAGCAAAACGAATGTTGTTCACGACGCATTCTACTTTTCGGCGGTTGCCTAGCTGAACACCTCGCAAACTGCGCCATGGCATTGGGCTGGCAAATGGAGCACGTGCTCTATCAATCGGGCCTGCACGAGCTCCCCGCGCTCCCTAAGGTTGTAAAGTTCGATGGGGTTCTGGTGGTCCTATCACTGCGAACCATACTCGGGCAAGCCGCGCAGGAATTGGTTGAGTTTCACGATGCAGACCTGCTTTACCAAAAAGACCTGGATCCCGACGCCGTCATCAGCCGCGCACAAGATGTGCTCGATGGATTATTGCAGCACTTTACCGATGCCATGCAAGGCGGTACACCCGTCTTCTTACTCTCCTTTATTGAGCCCCCTGCCACCAGCTCTGGGCTGTTCACGCCCCGGCAGCGCGGGGGTATTTACCAATTGGTGCACGCCCTCAATAACCATCTCGCTGCGCGTCTGTCGCAAAATCCCAGCAGCTACTATCTAGAAATCAACGACCTCCTCCGCGCCGAGGGCGACCGTGGCATCTACGACGGCTATGACTTCTGCTTTGCCCATGCGGGCCTGCTTTCTGGTCGTGACGAACACCCCTTGCCGGGGCGCATCCTGCAACGCCTCGACCAAATGCTCTCCGTTTTGGATGCCGAGCAACCCGTCAAACTCATCATCACCGACCTCGACAATACCCTCTGGAAAGGCGTCCTTGCCGAAGAAGAAGAAATCGTGCCCGGCGACCATACCGAAGGCTGGCCCATTGGCTATGCCGAAGCCCTCATCGAGTGCAAACGCCGTGGCATTGTGCTCGCCATCTGCTCCAAAAATGAGGAGGCACTAACCCGCGCCAACTTCGATAAAGTGTGGTACGGGCGGATTCGCTGGGAGGACTTTGCGGTTACCCGCGTCAATTGGCAGCCCAAATCGCAAAACGTGCGGGAGATTCTGCAGGCCGTCAATGTGCTGCCCGAACATACCGTCTTTATTGACGACAACCCCCTCGAAATTGCCGAAGTCACCCGCGCCTTTCCGCAAATGCGGACCCTAACGGGCGACCCTCACACCTGGCGCGCGGAGCTCTTGTATGGCGTTCCCTATCAGGTGCCCCGGCTGAGTGCTGAGAGCCAGCAACGTACCGAGGCCATCCAGGCCAAAGTGCAACGCGATAGCCACCTCGCCAGTGGAGATCGAGAGGGCTACTTGCGGGAGCTGGGCTTGGCGGTGGAAATCCTGACCCTAGACCTGCAAAGCCCGCAGTTTGCCCGCGCCCTGGAATTGCTCAACAAGACCAACCAGTTCAATACCACCGGCCAACGCTGGACGATGGCGGAGATAGGTGCCTTTGTGGCGGAGGGGGGGCAGCTCTATGCCCTGCGCGCCCGCGACCGCATGACCGAGCATGGCTTGGTCGGGTTAGCCCTGCTACAGGGTAATCGTCTGCGGCAATTGGTGCTTTCCTGCCGCGTCTTTGGATTGGGTCTCGAGGACACCCTGCTACAGCACCTTTGCCGCCTGGGTGACCAGGGACAGACGTTGCGGGCGGATTGGGTGGATACCGGCCGCAACGCCACCGCACGGCAGTTTTTGGAGCAACACTTTCTACCCCAGGAGGATGTCTGGCAGCTACGGGGGGCGCCCGGCTGGCCGGAGCATATCGCTGTTTTACGCTGAACGATAAGGAGTATTGATGGGCATACCGCGCAGGGCGCAGGAAAAGGCTTCAGGACGTCGTCAGTTGACGCGCCTTTTGTTTCATGCCCTGCAAAATGGTCTCGGCGAGCAATTGCGGAAAATCCGGATACAGCTTTGCGCCGACCGTGTCGATCACATGGGGAGTGTTGCTGAGAAGCTCGTCCAGCAGTACTTCTCCATTGGGGATACCGCACTTCTTTGCGGTTGCGAGAATGTGGTGTCGCGATATTTGCTGCCAGTGATAAGTCCGATTTCGCTCACCCTGCCATGCCATCGCCATCTTCAGTTTTTGCGGGGCGATTTGACCTGGTCCATTACCCAAAATGGGATAGGCAGAAAGGACGTCGTACAAGGGCGTCAAGCGATATCGCCCGTCCACTTCCAGAAAAATACTGAAGTTTTTTCCATGCCCGTCGATGGCTGCCAGCAGCAGAAAGACAACTTGCGCCAGAAAGAAGCGGAGGCGATCTTCTGCGGGATCATCAGAACCAAGGAGCACATCCAGAACGGAAGGAATATCTGGGCCACCTTCGGTTTCATATTTCTGCTCTGGTCCCACGCCCAGAGCTTGGCACAAATCCTCTTGCGGCAACCGCAACAAGCGTCCATCGGCGGTGAGCCTTCGATCAAAACGTTCCACCACCAGCACCTTTTGGTCGATAAAGGTTTCGATGGTCGCCTGTGCCGTCGGCAGTCCATACGCTTGGAGAATCTGGATACAAAGCCACTCGTTCTCTACGGATTCGCGCAAATCCACGGCGTGGGCGTGCTTTTGTCCGATGGGAAGCTTGAGAATATGCGTGGTGGCCGTGGGTCCTTTGGGCTTGTACCACTGACCCCGCAAAAAGAGCAGAGCCGTTTTCTCTTGTGCACCAGCCAGTGAGATGCGAAAGTCATCCGCGTCTGCATACGCTGCTGTGGTGATTTGCGCGAGTACCGCGGCCACCTGTGCTTCCGACAGGGGTTCTGCCGCTATGCCGTCTGGATCTTGCGGGCTTTGGTCGTCGGGCAGGAGTTGCACGGCACCGACACAATCGCGGCCAATCTCGGCGAGCAGATCCATGGGCGTCATGGATGGCGCATTGAAACGCCGTTGGATTCGGCGGCGGATTTCTGGGCTGTCGGGCAAGAGGTTATCGAAATAGCGCCGCACTCGTTGGCCACGACTTGGAGCGCCGGACAACGGCAGGGAGAGCGAAATGGGACGCCGGTACGGCGATGCGAGCCACGCGGGATCGTAGGTCCAGATATGGGTTCCGTGGCCATCAACCAACCAATCGCCCACCCGAAGTCCGTTCATCCAGACGCCGAGGCGCGTTGTTCGGGACCGTCTACGCACTCACCACTCCGTCTCGGCGTGTGTGGCCGTCGGACCATCCGGAAGACCAGGCTTTCCGACCTTTCCTTGTATCACGATCTCCACACCCAAAGCCGCACAGAGCCGAAATAAGGTGCTGATTTTGCTTCTTTCCGCATGGTTTTCGAGTAGGGAGATAGTCTTCGGCAGCAGGCCGAAGCTTTTACTCAGATCGTCTTGCGTAAGACCCAGCTTGCGCCGCTGTTGCTGCAATAGCTGTGCGAGTTGCTGCGGCGTGCGAACGGTGCTTGGCGACATGGCACATCCCCTATACGGTATATCTGCGCATCATACCTTTTAAGGTGTATTTTGGGAATACACCCTGGAGGGAATGGAGCTTCAGCGATGGTACACAGCCTGCCCCACCCAAAGCTCGGCGCAGTTTACTCCCAGCGGGATCTATTCGGATACCCCCGCGTCCGGATCGGATCTTTCTGGGTCGTGGCTATTGAGCTCACCGCTTCTGTGCTCTATGGTTTAGCCCATTTTCACTCTTCGGGCATCCTATGGAACAGGGGCTTGAGTACCAGTCGGTCGGGGGAGAGGGTACGGCAGGTGCGCCAGCGGCTTTGCGCGTGTGGCTGGAGCTGCGCCCAGCCCTGGATGGCTTTTATGGCATTCCCCAAGAAACCCGATTGCTCTTCAGTGCCCTGGCCAGCCTGGAGCATTTGGAGCTCTCAGGGTTCCTGCAGATGTCCAAGCGGCGGCTGCGTGGTGGTGTGTACGGGCAAAAGGCTCACGACACCGCAGAAAGTATTCAGCGTGCCTCCCAAGTGGTGGTCTCCCTCAAGGGGCAGACGGCCTTGGATTGGAAAACGACGGTGGTGGAGTGGCTGCAGGAGCAGTGGGCGGACCTGCGGCTGCGCTGGCGGACCTGGCTGACGGGGCAGATGGCCACCGGTCGCTTTGACGGCAGCCCTTTTGCCGATTATCTGTGGCAAGAACTCTTTGGCCGGAGTCTACCCGCGGCGGAGCGCGAGCGGGTTTTGCGCCATGCCCAGTACCGTATTTGTGCCGAACCGTGGCGTTGGATGCACCTGGCGGGCATCGAGCGGGCCCAGGTTTTGGGACGTTCCCGTTATCCACGCGTCGATACCCGCGGCGCGGATATCTTTATCGCCCAGACGCCCTTTCCGGGCCGGGTGCGTCACGAAACGGCGCTGGTGGTCCATTACCACGATGCCATCCCGGTGCTCATGCCCCACACCATTTCTGACCGCGCCTTTCATCAGGCGAGTCACTACCATGCCTTGGCCGCCAACGTGCGCGATGGGGCCTGGTTTGCCTGCGTATCGGAAACCACTCGTCAGGACCTGCTGCGCCTCTTTCCCGAGGCGGAAACGCGCTCATCCACCGTGTACAACATGATTCCTTCCCATTACCACCCCACGGAGCCGGAGCCAGAGCGCATCCCGGGCATCGTCCGCCGCTACAGCCATGTGGAATTCCGCGGCAAAAGCAAAACGGGCGGGACGGCAGCGGGAAAGCTCCCCTGGAAAACCTGGGCATTGCAGCGGCGCTTTTCCTCCGAGGAGCAGCGCGCCGAATTCTTGCAGCGGACCCTGGGACCGGGTAATCGATTTTTGCTGATGGTTTCCACCATCGAGCCCCGCAAGAACCACGCGCGCCTTTTGGCGGCCTGGGAGGCCCTCCACGCCGAAGATCCGCAGCTGCGCCTGATTTTGGTGGGGCATATCGGCTGGGACTACGAGCAGGCCCTTGACGCCATGATCCCCTGGGTGGAAGAAGGAAGCCTCTTTTTGCTTCAGAATGTGCCCAGCGATAGTTTACGGCTATTGTTCCGCCAAGCCTTGGTCACCGTTTGTCCCAGCGTGGGTGAGGGTTTCGATTTTTCGGGTATCGAGGCCATGCGCTGTGCAGGGGTGACCGCAGCTTCCGACATTCCCGTCCACCGCGAGGTCTATGGCGATGCCACGGTCTACTTTGACCCTTACGACACGGCCAGCCTCGTCCAGGCCTTGCGCCCCCTGCTCTACGGTTCGGAAGCCGAAGCCCGCCGGGAAGCCCTGCGCGAGCGCGGGGTACGCCACAGTGAACGCTACCTGCCGGAGCGCATCCTGCCGGAGTGGGAGGCCTTTCTGCGCCGGGTACGTCCTTAGCGGCGAAGGGGCACCGTAGTATCTGTTATCCTGGGATAGTGGTGCATGTGGGCGTCGTCGTGGTTCTATGGCGCCAAGATTGCTTCTTACGTTAACACGGAAAACCGGGCAGCCAGAAAATCAGCCGCGCTTTTTGCCCCATCTTCGCGCCCCAGTGCCACGGCATCCCGCAGGATGCGCCCGCTCTCTAGGCGCACGAGATCCTGCAAGGCCCAGTACAGATGGCGGCGGCTGCGCTTGGGCCAAAGCCCGTAGCCGCGTGCCACGGCACGTCGGGCATTGTCGAACTGATCCCAGACCGAGGGCAGGACGATGGATGGGATGCCGCTGCGCAAGGCCCAGCTCAGGCTGCCGATGCCCCCGGAGTGGATGACGGCTCGGGCACCTTGGAACAGGATGGAATACGGCAGGTAGGGGAGAATCAGGAGGTCTGGCCCCAGGTCCAGCTGCCGCAGGCTGCCCGCCCGCGCCGAAACCACGGCACGCAGGCCATGGTCTCGACAGGCCGCCCGCGCGAGTTCCACAAAGGGACGGGGATTGGCCCGGTCGGCACCGCCGGGGGCAATGATCACGGGCGGCTCGCCCCGGCCGACGAAGTCCTCCAGAGCCCTCTGTGCATCGATATTTTCGAGGCTCGGTGGAATGTAGGGGCAAAAACCCAAGCAGTGGATGGCAGATGGGCCGTGGGGCAATGCCGGACTGAGCAGGGTGCTTGCCAGCAGGAGGTTTGCGGCAGGTGAATAAAGACCCTCAAAGCGCGGGTGGCCGGGCAAGATAATGCCAAAAGCTTGGGCAACGTGGGCGATATCGCGGCTCTGTCGGGCGGCCACGAAGCGCGCCAGGCGAAAGGCCGCGCGCTGGGCATGGGAACAGGACGCCAGAAACCGCTGACCGCGCGCCAGACCGGGCCACCAGGGAGGATCCTCGGGGCTTGCAAAGACCATGGGTGTGGCCGAGGCGTACACCCAGGTTTTTTTGATGTACCGAGCGGCAAGCACCACAGCAGGGGCAAGGGGATTGATGAGCACGAGATCGACGGAGTCGAGCAAGGGCAGGAGCGCACGCACCTCCTCTGCCCGGACCTCGGCAAAGGGGCTGCCGCTTGGTCCCGGCAATACGCGGAATGCCATCCCCAGATCCCGTGCGAGCACCCGATGGTGCCTTTCGGCGGCAAGGATGGGCACGTGCCCCCGCGCGCGCAACTCCTGGGCAACGGCCACCAGGGGCAATACATCACCGAATCCGCCTTTACACGCCACGAGCACCCGCACCGCTGCCCCCGATGATCCCGATTTGGGGGGCAGACTAGCACGCTTTGCCAGCCGCTGTATCCGCAGGCGTCATCCCCGGGTATGGGGCGGCGGCATTTTGCTTTGGGCAGCCTTCCATCCGTGCTAGACTGCGGCAAACGCAACGCGCCCATAAGCCCAAGACCCAGTCCCGCATGTCCTTAGCGCCGCACTACTCGGTAGAAATTTTGGAGCGTATAGACGATATTCCCCCTGAGGTCTGGGAAGAACTAGGCACGCCGGGGTCTCTGGCCCTGGCGCCGTGCTTTTGGCGAGTTCTGGAAAGGGCTGGGCTCGAGGGCTTCAGTTACCGCTATGCGCTCATGCGCGACGATGGCGGCAAGCCAAGAGCTTTTTGGGGGGTATATACCGTCACCACCGACATTGCCATCTTTGCACCGGAACCTTTGCGCAAGGTCCTGGAGTTCATCCGTCGACGTTTTCCCAGCTTTCTCAAGTGGAACCTGCTGGAATGTGGAACTCCCATCACCATCGTCAGCCCACCCATCACGCAGTCATCCAACGTACACCGCGCATCCCTGGTGGCGGCGCTGGCGCGCTCGCTCCGGGAGGAGGCAAGCAAACGGCGCAGTCTGCTCATCGTGATTCGCGATTTTGAGCATAACTCTGAAGACTTTCGAGAGGATCTGGCGGTCCATGGCTACCACTGGATCGAAGGTTTGCCCAACACCTATCTCGAGATTCCCTGGAAAGACCCACAGGCCTACCGAGACGCCATGCGCAGCTACTACCGCAGCAAACTCAACAAATACCGACGGCGCGTGGAATCTAGTGGCATCCGGGTAGAACGGCAGGAGGATTTTGCCGACCTTGCCGATATCCTCTGTGCCCAATGGCGCGAAGTGCACGAGAATGCCAAGGAGTTTCAGCGCGAGGTCCTGACTCCAGCCTTTTATCGGGAATTTTCCCGCGCTCTGGGGCCAGACTCCTGGGTGCTGCTTTTCCATCGGGGCGAAGAGCTCGTGGCCCACGCCTTGATGATGCGCGACGGCCCCATGATCCGCTGGCTGTATGTGGGTCGTAACCGGGCGCAAAACGACGGTATATATCTATACATCGCTACCAAAGTGGTGGATACGGCCATTGAACTCGGGGCCGAGCGTCTGGAGATGGGGCTCACGACCTACGACGTCAAGATGGATCTGGGAGCAGAGGCGGTGCCTATCCACATGGCCCTGCGCGCCCGTTGGGGCTGGATGAATCCTTTCGTGGGTCTGGGCTATCGTTTACTGAACGCAGTCCCCAAGCCGGGTAAACGGCCGGTATTCAAGCAGCAGGCCGCCGAGGAAACCCCATGAAACCCATTCTGGTGACGGGGGCCACGGGTTTCATCGGACGCCATCTGGCCCTGCGCTTGGTGGATCAAGGTAAGCCGGTACGCCTACTGGTCCGCGATCCCCAACGGCTCGATCCTCGGCTACGCCAAAGCGCGCAGATTTATCCTGGGGACTTGACCTTACGGGACAGCCTGTTGGCGCCCACGCGCGGCATCTCCGGGGTATTCCACTGTGCCGCCAACGTCCATACCTGGGACCAGCGAGCGGCTTACTGGGCGGCCAACGTGGATGGCCTGGGCAACCTGCTGGACGCTCTGCAGAACTCGGGGTCCATGCCGAACTTCTTCCTGCATTTTTCCAGTGTCGATGTTTACGGCTTCCCCGAGGCTCCGGCCCGTGAGCAGGATCCTCTGCCCGCCACCACGGGTTTTGGCTACGGCGACAGCAAACAGGCGGGCGAGGCCCTCCTGCGCGATCGGGCTGCCGCGCTCTCTCTCCCCTACTCTATCCTGCGTCCTTGCAACGTCATGGGCGAAGGAAGTCCCTTTGTGGAACGCATCGGCACGGAATTGCGATCCGGACTCATGCTCCTCGTGGACGGTGGTCGTGCCGACTGTGGTTATCTAGATGTGAAGAACCTGGTCGACGTCGCCCTGTGGCTTGTGGAAAACCCTCGTACCGCGGGCGAAACCTACAATCTGCGTGACCCCATGAGCCTCTCCTGGCAACGTTTCGTGGCCGACCTACGCCGGGCTCTGAAGGGTAAAGGGATCGTACTGCGCCTGCCCTACGGGGTGGCCATGGCTGCCGGGTATGCCATGTCCGCACCTTACTCCGCTTTTGGACTGCGCTCCGAACCCCTCTTGCACCCACTCGTAGTGAAGATTTTCGGTCGAACCTGTGGTCACGACATCGATAAGATCCGCAGCGCGGGGGCGCCGTTGGGGAGGGTCACCTACGAAAAAAGTCTAGAAGGCGCAGTGACCGCCTTTCTCCGCGGACGATGAGCAGCGGTTCCAGAGCACACATCGTCTTTCTCCAGGGCATGCCCTCCCCGTTCTTTCGCCGTGTAGGGGTCTGCCTCGTCGAGGCGGGCTGGCGGGTCACGCGTATCAATCTGTCGGCTGGCGACTGGCTGTTCTGGCACGATGATCACGCCATTAATTATCGCGGTAGCCTCGCCGATTGGCCCGCTTTCTTACACGACTTTTTCCAGCGCGAGGGGGTCTCGGACCTCTTCCTTCTGGGCGAGCAGCGCCGCTACCACAAGGAGGCGGTGGCTATCGCTCAGGGGCTCGGCATTCGCGTTACCGTCACCGACTTTGGCTACCTCCGCCCCGACTGGATCACCTTGGAGCGCGATGGGATGTGCGGGAACTCCCACTTTCCCAAAGATGCCCAGTCCATTCACGCCATTGCCCGGCAGGCGGTGGTATTGGACTGGGAGCAACGTTTTGTGGATAGCGCCTATCAAATGGCCGTGGGAGACCTTGCGCAAAACTACGCCAACATACTGGGTTGGCCTTTCTTTCCCCGCTACCAACGCAGTGACATGCGCCCTCCCACCATCTTGTATACCCTGGCCAGTGGTTGGCGGCTTCTGGGTAATCGCCTGCGCAAGACCCGCACTCTGGCCCAATGCGAGGAGCTCTGGAACAGCGGACGGTCTTATTACCTTTTCCCCATTCAGCTCAATTTCGACTTCCAGATGGTGGCTTACTCTCCCTTTACGCGCATGGAAGCCGCCCTGGAACTGGTTTTGGATTCTTTCCTCCGTTGCGCGCCGCAGGACGCGCTTCTGGTCGTGAAGGAGCACCCGTGGGATCCCGCCTTGCCCGACTGGGAGCGCTATCTGCATCGCCGTCGCCGCGAGCTGCAGGTGGAAGGTCGCCTGGTGTATCTGCGAGGGGGCGACCTCAACGGGCTCATCCAGCGCTCACGCGGCGTGGTTCTGGTCAACAGCAGCACGGGCCTGCGCGCGCTGCAGCTGCATCGTCCTCTCAAAGCCTTGGGCAGCGCGGTATTCGACGTGCCGGGCTTGACTTTTCAGGGGAATCTGGACGACTTCTGGACGCAGGGCACGCCCCCGGATCCGCAACTGCGGGAAGATTTTTTCACGGCGTTGGCCGCCACCGTGCAGGTGCGGGGAGTGTTTTTTCAGGAGCCTGGCGTAACGGAGGCGGTGACCGAAACCTGCTACCGGCTGCGAACCAACACGGTGGGCGAACTGGTGTATCCCCATCGGACCAAGGGAGAAATGGCCCGGTGAACACACCCATTCTGGTGGACGTCACTCGTCTGTGCGCCCGGCATCTGGAGGGCTTGCATCCCACCGGGATAGACCGGGTGACCCTTGCCTATTTGCGTCACTATCGTCCACGCGTACGCGCCGTCGTCCGCCACGGGGGACGCTGGCTGCGACTGTCGGCCAAGGGATCCAGCGACATCCTCTCGGCAATTTTGGAGACGGGCGACAATGGGCGCAAGCGCATCCGCTCGGCCGTTGCCCGAGCCCACCTCATGCGTGCCAGCAGGTGTGAGGATTGCTGGTTTTTCAACCTGAGCCACAGCGGTCTCGAGGATACCCGCTATGGCGACATACTGAAACGGCTCGGGTTGCGCCCGCTGTTTTTTATTCACGATCTGATACCCGTTGTCTATCCCGAATACGGTCGGCCGGGAGAAGAGGTGCGTCACGCCCATAGGCTGGAGACCATCCGCAAGAGCGCCGGGGCACGGATCTTCAACTCCGAGGCGACCCGGCAAAGCTTGCACCACTACTGGGCACAGCATGGGATCCGTGCACCCGGGCCAGAGCTGGTCGCGCCCCTGGGCTGCGGCTCCCTACCCAAAGCCTCGGGGCAGCGTCCATTGGCCGATCCGTACTTTGTGGTGCTTGGTACCATCGAGGCACGCAAAAACCATCTACTGCTGTTACAGATCTGGCGCCACTGGCTGGAGACGGCAAGAAATGCGGAGATCGTTCCCAAGCTCGTGCTCCTGGGACGGCGGGGTTGGGAGTGCGAACAGGTGCTGGATCTGTTGGAACGCTCTCATTGGCTGCGGGGGCAGGTGGTAGAGCTGGGACCTTGCGCCGACGAAGAGATTGCCACCTGGCTCAAACACGCCCAGGCCCTTCTGTTCCCTTCTTTTGCCGAGGGTTTTGGTCTGCCCCTGGTGGAGGCCCTGAGCCTTGGCACCCCGGTCATCGCCAGCGACCTGCCGGCGTTTCGGGAGGCGGCGGGAGACGTCCCCGATTATCTGAGCCCTTTGGATGGACTGGGATGGCGGCAGTTAATCCAAGACTACCTGAAGGATGGTCCACGACGCCAGGCACAGCGGGCCCGCATGGCCGGATTTCGCCCGTGGACCTGGTCCGATCACTTTGCGCTGGTGGATGCTTTTTTGGAGTCCCAGGCGCAACCGGGCGCAAGCCCCAGCAAATCTGCGGTACAGCATGGCTAGGGAGCGCTTTGCCGACCTGCCGGACACCCTCTATGTCTGGTCTTTTCCCGTGTGGAAGTGGCGCTATTTGCGGCGTTGCTTTCCCGGCAACCGGCTGCGCTTCGTGCGCTCCGTCGACGCCATTCCCGCAAGGGCCACGCTGATCTTATGGGGCCTGACCCCCATACCTGAGGGAATGCCACCGGAAGCGACCATCTTGCGCATGGAAGACGGTTTCCTCCGTTCTGTGGGGCTGGGCGCGGAGCTCACCCGACCCCTATCCTGGGTCGTAGATCGCCTGGGGATGTACTACGATGCCCGAACGCCTTCGGAACTGGAGAGAATCCTCTCTACGACGGAATTTTCTAACGAGGAATTGGAGCGCGCAGAACACCTGCGCGCCCAGATCGTGGCTGCCGGAGTGAGCAAATACAATGTCGGCCTAGGGGTCTGGCAGCGTCCTGCGGGTGTGGAGCGGGTGCTCATCGTGCCTGGTCAGGTAGAGAGCGACGCCGCCATACACAGTGCGACACCCTGCTTTCGGGGCAATCTGGAACTCTTACGCCGGGTCCGCGCCGCGAATCCCGATGCCTACATCGTGTACAAACCCCACCCGGACGTGGAAGCCGGGCTACGCGCCGCGGGAAAACGCGAGGACGAGGCGGACGGTTTTTGCGACGAGGTGCTACGCGGCGTGCCCATGGAGGCGGTCTTGGCGGTTGTGGACGAAGTCCACACGCTGACCTCGCTGGCAGGCTTTGAGGGACTGCTGCGGGGGCGCAAGGTGCATTGCTACGGGCAGCCCTTCTATGCGGGCTGGGGCCTTACCACTGACCACTGCCCCATACCACGGCGGCAACGCCGCTTGAGTCTGGATGCCTTGGTCGCCGGCACCCTGATTCGCTACCCCACCTACATTGGGCGGCGCGGCCCCATAAACGTGGAGGATGCCCTGGCGGAACTCATCCGCTGGAAGCACAGCCATCAGGGACGCACGCGGTGGTGGCGCGAACCTTATCGCTGGATTTTACGGCGGGCCATTGGAGTACGCTGAGCGAATGATGCGCCCCCTTGCAGCAAGCCGGGGAAATGCACTTGAAGCTTGCCGCGCTGACAGCTTCACGAAACCAGCCCATCTATGCGTCAACCACCTTTGGTCTCTGGTATGTGCTGGAGGAGGAATTTTAGTGGGGATCACTGGCCGAGGCGATGGAGGAGCGCTGGGCGTGGTCGATACCCCCCTCCGGTGAAAACCCTGGGATAGCGTCAGCGAAAAGTCAGGTAATAAAAAGATGGGTTGGCTGCACGCTTACGACTCCTTGTACAGAAGCCCAGAGTTTGGCTCCCTGTCCAACTTTTGGAGGGCACTTCAGAGCAGTTGATGAGAAATCAGTTGCTTAGGCCTCATTTTCTGGCTCTAGTCTGGCTCTAGTTCTGCCCAAGCAAGAACAGTTAGCAAAATTTCTACGAGTTAAAAAAGCAGCCTATACCCTTTTAATATCAAGTTGTTAATTCTATAGCTGATGATACATAGATGAGCATAACGCGATAGAGCAACTGAGCAACTGAGCAACTCAGCTGCTCATTGCGCAATTCTGGCACTAGTCTGGATCTAGTTCTGCCAGAAACACGGGACAAGACAACCCATTGAAGGATATAATGAAACTACCGTTTTGTTGTTGAAAACAGGCTGTTATATGTTAACATTAAAATGCTTTGTAAGCGACAAATACTCAGGCAACTGTCTCTTAATCAGCGGGTCGTGGGTTCGATCCCCTCACAACCCACCAAATAAAACAGGCACTTAGTAAGTTATCCTAGGTGCCTTTTGTTTTTCCATCCAACCTATATCCAACCACAAACCATGCTGGCTCAAGCCATGAAGGCGACGGCTACTATGGTGCGCACTCCGGCCACAATGAAAAACTTCTCGACGTCATCAGCTACTTGGAATAGATGGTCAATCGTCTAGTCCCGGAAAGTCCCAGTCTCCCAGCTGCGCTTCGCCGGTCTGGTAGAACTGCTTCACCAGCTTGACGTACTCCAAGAAATCCCGGTTCTCCGTGGCCAGCCGATTGGCCATGTCCCAATCAATCTCATCACGCTCGCGGGCTGGAATGAGCACTTGACTATCTGTAGGGTTTTCCATGTCCAGTTTGATGAAGCCAATGCCATGCGCTGCGAACAGCATCCGTAGTTCCTTCAGCGTATCAGTGCCGCCGATTTCCGCCGCGACCAGATAGCCGAAGTTGGCCCAAGACGAATTCGATACCGCCTGGAAGAAGCACTCGCGCGCGTTCGAACGGTTGATCAGCAGCTTGGCCTCGAACGACCACAGCTTGGTGCGTTTATCGGCATACTGCGTAACGCAATCGCGCACTTCGCGGTGCTATTCCTTGCTCAAATCCTCCATGCCGACCACATCCGGGTACAGCCAGCGGTTGCCGTTGGGCCCGCGCTTGTTGGACGAGCGCTTTTCTTCGATACGCTTGGAGAATACTCCGAACTCCTCCCACAAGTACTGCGACAACATCGAATAAAGCGCGCACTCATCGATGTTCAAGGTGCTCGCGTCCGTCATTGACGCTGCATCCTCGCACTCGACCGCCGCCACCTCGGCGCTGTCCGTTCGGTCCGAGTAGTAATGCTTGCGCGGCCGCCCCTCGGTCGTCTTCAGCTCCAGATGCTTCCTTTGCAGGCGCGGCAACTGGGAACTGATCTCGCGCACGATCTGCTGTACCAGTTCGGCATCCGTTTCGAGGTATTGGCTGCTCTGCTTTTTGGCCTGACACTGCTCGGGGTAGGTCGCAAACACCCACTCGGCGATCTGGCGCGCGGTGAATTTCTCATCCGGATGCGCCTTCAGGTAGCTGACGACGGTTTTGGCCAGATTTAATTCCATACCTACTCCTCTCTCGTCCCGGTCATCACGCCGACGCCCCAGTCTGCGGTCGCGTCTTCGGCGGAACCGTCCCCTGCTGATAGGCCGCATCGAAAACGGTGTCCGTCAGCCAGCGCTTGAAGTTGGGGTTGTCGCTGAACTGCTTGAACAGTTCGGTGTGGTCGGACAGCAGCTCGAACACCACCCGGTTGAGGGCCTTGTTGTGCTCCAGTTTGGCGATTTGCTTGTCGGAGTTCGCCTGCGCGTTTTGGTAGGCCTTGTCCTGCGCCACCCGCGCCGGGATTTCCTCGGTGATGACTTTGCGGATCTTGTCCTCGTCTGTTAATCAGCGTCATCGGTAGAACAATCGTCAGCGTCCCGGCGTGAACACATGCCAGCGGGGCGATCGTCGACATACTGGCATGATTCATAAAAAAAGGACCGTCGATCGTCCACCATGCAAGGTGTTCAGTTGAATTGCTGATTTGGCACGCATCCTGTTCATTTTTTCGCGCTGACCGACATAGTAGACGGTCAGAGCATTGTCGCCCACCGGCTCGGTGGTGACGATGCGCACCACCTGCCCGGGCTCGAGGCCCGTGATGGCGGCGTTCTTCTGGATCTGTTCGAGTTTGAGCACGTTCTCTCCCGATATTGACCCCAGTGTACCTGACTGCAGCGCGAGTTGCATAAGGTAGCCGTCTAGCGCGTACGTGAGCGCCGATTTTTGGAAGAAAAGCGCTACAAACCCCTGGCTAATTCACGGCACAGGGCAAGACACCGAGCAAACGGACAGGCGAGGTTGTCAACGCAGGCGATGGATCAAGAGCCCGAGGCTGGCGCGGATCGCTCCTCTACGGCGGGATCTTCTTCATCGCCAAACCAGCGTCGGGCGAGGGTGTTCAGTTCAGCCAGCACTGCCCCAAGCTCCCGTCCGCGCTCCGTCAAACCGTAGCGCACCTCTGGCGGGACGGTGGGGCGGTAATCTCGGAAGACGATCTGTGCGCTTTCCAGAACGCGCAGGCGCTCGGTGAGCATGCGCGACGAGATTCCGGGGATGGCTTTCTTGAGGGCGCCAAAACGCAGTGTGCCCTGGTTTTCCAGCACCCAGAGGATGTAGGTGGTCCACGGCCCCATCAGCAGCCGCAACAGTTGGTCCATGGGGCAAGCCTGTTCCTGTCGGGATTGGCGCATATTAGTTACTTTGAAGTACCTACTTTACAAAGGGAATCGAGAGTGCTCTATTGAACCCCAGACTCCAGGTGGAGTCCAGCAAGGAGGAGATATCGTGACTAAGATTCTGGTGCTATACCACAGCCTGTGGGGTCATGTGGAAGCTATGGCCCAGGCGGAAGCCGAAGGTGCCCGTTCCGTGGCCGGAACCCAGGTGGACGTCAAACGCGTCCCCGAGACTATGCCGGCGGAGACCCTGGCCAGTCTGCACGCCAAAACGACCCAAGCAGCGGCCGAAGCGCACCCCGACGACCTGGCGAACTACGATGCCATTCTCTTTGGGACGCCTACGCGCTTCGGCAATATGAGCGGACAGATGCGTAATTTTCTCGACCGCACGGGTAATCTTTGGCAACAGGGCGCTTTGGTGGGCAAGGTCGGCGGCGTCTTTGTCAGTACCGCTTCACAGCACGGCGGCCAGGAAACCACCATCACGTCCTTCCACAGCTTTTTGCTTCACCAGGGGATGATCGTCGTCGGCGTACCCTACAGTTGCGCAGAACTCCTCAATATGGACGAGATCAGCGGCGGCACCCCCTACGGCGCCAGCACCCTGGCCAAGGGCGACGGCAGCCGCATGCCTTCGGCCAACGAACTCGCCATTGCCCGCTTCCAGGGGCGGCATGTGGCGGAAATCAGCAAGAAACTGTTTGGGTAAAATAGGAGAAATGCCATGTTCGCAAAACGCCTGACGACCGCACTGGCCGTATCCACCGTACTGATGGCCGGGACGGCCTGCGCCGCGCCAGCCAAACACTATGCCTATCTCGACGGCAATCCCGACGGTACCTATCGCATCGATCCCCAGCACACCAACGTGCTCTTCACCATCGGCCACGTCGGCATTACCGAATTTACGGGGCGCTTCGACCAGATCTCCGGCACCTATACCTTCGACGCGCAAGACCCGGCCAAGGATCGGGTGCACATCACCATACCCGCCGCCAGCATCAATACGGATTACCCCCTGCGCGATCAACATCTGCGCAGCAAGGAATTCTTCGACGTCAAGCAGTATCCAGACATTACCTTCGTCAGCACCAAGTATGTCCCGACCGGGAAAAAGACGGGAGAACTCTACGGTAATTTGACTCTGCACGGGGTCACCAAGCCTGTGGTGTTCCAGGTCCACGAGCTGGGTGCCGGCAATGTGCCCTATTTGCCCAAACCCTGGGGCGGCTATCTCTCGGGCTTTGTGGCGACAACTACCATCCACCGCTCGGATTTTGGTATGGACGCCTATCTTCCCGAGGGGCTATCCAATGCCATCGCCATCAAGGTCGAGGTAGAGGGCGAGAAGCAATAGCTGTTCGTCCGGCGGCGAGTCACCAGCGCTGTCAGACAAGTCCTTTTACGACCATCGATGCAGTCCACGGCAAGCACCCAGCGCCTGTGTTCTCCACAGCGCTGGGCGCTTGCCTTATGGATCATGGGTGTGTATCGCCTATGCAGCCGGTGCCGGCCCTACCGCCAGCCACTGGACGCCAGCGCCGGAGCAGCCCGCGGAAAAGGTCTTCTCTTTTTATGTTACAAGAAAGAGACAACGTAACCATCCAATCTATGGAGTGCATTGTGCATTAAGAAAAAATAACAGAACAGATATATCGTTGCACCGTGATCGCGATCCCTTTCCAGATACAGGGAAAAAGCGCTCCCACGCAGATAAGTTCGAGCTATGCTCGAATCTGGTGTACGGGAGGTCTACAACTAGCTTGAGGAGGGTGGCGCACTGTTGCTAGAAAAGGGTTTCTGGATCCGATTCGCAACGAATGAGGAGTGCGCCATGCAAGAGAGTACTGGTTTCGACGGAGGAATGGGAGAGTTGGGCCTGAACATCGAGGGCTTATTGCGGCGGTCCGCGCGCCAGCTGATCCAACAGGCCATCGAGGGCGAGGTGCAGGTGCTGCTGGAGGAGTATGCCGCGGTACGCATGGTCGATGGTCGCCGGGCCGTCGTGCGGAATGGATATCTGCCGGAGCGGGAGATCCTGACAGCGGTCGGCCCCGTGCCTGTACAGGTCCCCAAGGTGCGAGACCGCTCCGGTTCGGGCGTGGTCTTCCGTTCTTCCCTGGTACCGCCCTACGTGCGCAAGTCGCGGACCGTGGCCGCAGCGCTCCCCTGGTTGTACCTGCACGGGGTATCGTCGGGACGGATGCACGAGGCGCTGTCTGTTCTCCTGGGCGAGGAGGCCAAGGGGCTTTCTCCGGCCGTGCTGGGACGCTTGAAAGTCGAATGGGCGCAAGAGCATGCCCAATGGCAGCGCCGGTCTCTACAGGGAAAACGCTACGCCTATTGGTGGGCCGACGGGGTCTATACCCAGCTGCGGGCGGAGGACGATCCCCGGATGTGTCTCTTGGTCATTATTGGCGTGACGGCCGAGGGCAAGAAGGAGGTCGTGGCGGTCACCGACGGTTTACGGGAGTCCAAAGCCTCCTGGCTAGAGATCCTGCGGGACTTGCGCGACCGCGGGCTGCAGGAGGCGCCACTACTGGCCATAGGAGATGGGGCGATGGGTTTCTGGGCCGCCCTGGACGAGATTTACCCACAAACCCGTCATCAGCGCTGTTGGGTGCACAAGACGGCCAACATCCTCAACGAGCTACCGAAGCGCCTTCAGGGGAAAGCCAAGGCCGCCCTGCAGGCGATCTGGATGGCCGACACCCGTGAAGCTGCGGAGAAAGCCTGGCAAGCCTTCGTGCGGGACTACCAGGCCAAATATCCCAGAGCGGTCGCAAAGCTCGAGAAGGACCGGGACGTGCTGCTGACCTTCTTCGACTTCCCGGCAGAGCACTGGCGGCATATCCGCAGCAGCAACGCCATCGAATCGACCTTCGCCACCGTACGGCAACGCAGCAGCCGCACTAAAAACTGTGTCTCTCGAGCCACTTTCCTTGGCCTGAGCTACAAGCTCATCCAGCAGGCAGAGAGACACTGGCGCGGGATTCAGCATCCGGAAAGACTGCGCGAGCTCTTTGCCGGGGTGACATTTGTCGATGGGATGCCTGCCAACGAAACCCGGCTGGATCCTCAACAGGACGCCGCCTGAATCGTGTTAGCAAATGCTCATACACCAATCTTGACCATAGCTCGATAAGTTCTCACGCTTGCTACTGGGCTAAGGTGACGTCGGGCACGAGCGATGATAGGATTCGCTGATCTAGTTCGGCCCTCGTTCACCGTGTCCGGGTTCTGGCCACCTACGCGAAAATAATGGGTTTAAACAGGAGGTTTTGTGCGCACGGATGGGACTCCTTCAGAAGGATCGGATTATATTTCCGCGCTGATGAACCTTGGCGGACTGGATGTTTTGAGGATTTGCCCGAGCCCGCATGTCATTCTCAATAAGCGCAGGATTATTTTCCTGAATACTGCTGCCATGGCTCTGCTCGATGGCAGCGAAGCGGAGGAGTTCCTACATAAGGACATTATCGAATTTGTTCATCCCCTCGATCAAGAGTTGGTCCTTTATAGATTCAGCGCATTGACGGAAAGCCACCCAAAAAACGCACCTACCCTGATTCGTCTGCGCACGCGCACCGGTGCCATCCGCGCAGTTGTCGTGTCGAGTGCCACGACACGGGTAAATGGCCTGCGCATCGATCTGGCCTCGGGTACGGAAGTGACGGAACTGCTGAAGATGGACGCCGCACTCAAGGCTTCGGAAGAAAACTTTCAGCGCCTCTTTGAGAATATGCACGACGTATTCTACCGAACCAATGAGCGCCAGGAGTTGGTCATGGTGGGTCCCGGGTCGATGCGCATGCTTGGCTACACCGTAGAAGAAGTGCTGGGACGCCCAGCGGCGGACTTTTACTTGGTGCCGGAGGAACGGTCACTGGTGGTAGAAGCCATCCAGAAGCATGGGGAAATCCGCGACCATCCCGCGCGCTTGCGCCACAAGGACGGGCGGGTGGTGCATGTCGCCATCACCAGCAGGGCACTGAAGGGTGCCGGGGGCGAATTGCTCGGTGTGGAAGGAATCTTCCGCGATGTGACGGCGGAGGTAGAGGCCAAGGCGGCGCTGACTCGGCTGGCGACCTGGGACGATTTGACGGATACGCTGAACCGTCGGGCCTTTCTGGAGCAGACGGGCAAGTACATCCGGCATCTGCGGCGCTATCCCGAGGAGAGCCTGCTGGTGATCGTCGACCTCGATCACTTCAAAGCCGTCAACGATCGATTCGGGCATCTGGCTGGAGATAAAGTCCTCAGGACCACCGCCGAGATCATCCGGGACGTATTGCGCAGTACCGACCTCTTCGGTCGTCTGGGCGGGGACGAGTTCGCCATCGTCTTTCGCAAGTGCTGTCCCGAGGAGGGCTACGATATACTGGGCCGGATCCTGAGCCGGATCTGTGGTACCGAGGTAGCCCTGTCCGGTCGGGAACACGTGTGTCTCTCCGTCAGCCTGGGTGCTACCCCACTACTGGCAGAGGATCAGCCCACGGCTCTGGCCCTGGCACGCGCCGATCGGGCCCTCTACTGGGCCAAGGCGCAAGGGCGCGGACGCTGCGCCTTCGCTCCCATCGACGGCGAGCCGTTCTTGCCCAGTTACCCCTGATCCCCGGGGGGATGACGTTCCGCTCCACTGCACATCCACCTCGCCAACGTCTACCCTAGGGGAGTACGCTTCGCCCATGGAAAATCTACCGTCGCGAGGAGCGCAGTCCCGGTCTCTCAGTACTCTGCTGCGCCAGATCACCTTTCGGCAGTTGCAGGTATTCCTGGCCGTCAGCCACCACCGAAGTTTCACCAAGGCCGCCGATGCGCTGTTCCTAGCGCAGCCGACGGTCTCCTTGCAGATGAAGAAGCTGGGGGAGATCGTGGGGCTGCCTTTGTTTGAACAGATCGGCAAGGAGATCCGCCTGACCGATGCAGGGCAGGATCTCTACACCGCCTGCCGTGAGATCTTCGCCATCGTCGAGAATCTGGAGACACAGATTGCCGACCGGAAAGGGATACGCCGCGGCAGACTGCGTTTGGGCGTCGTCACCACGGCCAAATATATTGCGCCCGAACTGCTCGCAGCCTTTGGCCAGCAATTTCCGGGTATCCAATTCAGCATGACCGTCAGTAACCGCGACGAAATCATCCGGCGCATCCAGGACTCCGAGGACGATCTGTACGTCATGGGACAGGTGCCAACGGATGAGGTGGCGGTCGAGGCGACGCCCTTCGCCTGGAATCCGCTCACGGTCATGGTACCCCGTGGGCATCCCCTCACCCGCCTGGGCAGGCCCGTACCATTGGCGGCCATCGCCGAAGCCCCCTTTCTCATCCGCGAACCCGGATCCGGCACGCGCCACGCCTATCTGCGCCTTTTCGCAGAAAAGGATCTGCGCCCCAACATCACCATGGAGTTGAGTAGCAACGAAGCCATCAAACACGCCATCGCCAGCGGATTGGGCATATCCATCCTCTCCATACACTCCCTGGCGTTGGAGGGGACCGAGGGCCCGGTCGAAGTGCTGGATGCGGAGGGATTCCCCATCCTGAGAAAATGGTACCTGGTATATCCGCGCGACAGGGTGCTGTCCCTGACCGCGCAGAAGTTCATGGAATTCACCATCGCGCAAGAGCAGTTCATCACGGATCGGCTGGTGAAATTGTGGCCGGGTCTGGCCGATCACCTGTGACGAGGTCCGCGACCGGCGCGGGAGCGATATCGGCGGATGCTCCTCGGCATTCGTTTCATTTACCAATATAAATGGTAATAATCACATAATGAAATTGGATTAAATAAACAAGCCCCGGTACTGTCTCTCTCGGCAGTTCTACCCAAGGAGACAGCAATGCAGACCGTAATCTCTATACCCTGGCTTACGGGAGCCCTACTGGCGCTGATGCCGGCGGGGCTCGTCCTCACCGCCTTGCCTTCGGTGCACGCTACCCGCAACGCTGCCCTGGCGACCCGCCAGCGGGTCCGCTGGGCTGCTGCACTGGCGCTCGTGGCCGCACTGGCGGCTGACCTCAGCTATTTCCTGGGCAGCCGGGGAGATTTCGATATCGGCCATCTACCCCTGCCCGGGCTTATCTTTGATCTACCCATTTCCGTGACGGTCGATGGCTTGACCTTGATTCTGGCATCCTTGGTATCGTTCGTGGTGCTCACGATTGCCCAATACAGTGTGGAATACCTGGATGGCGACCCCCATCAGGCGCGCTTCTTTCGCCTGCTCGCCTTCACCGGCGGTTTCTTCTTGCTGGTGGTGGTGTCTGGCAACATCGGCCTGTTCACCATCGCCATCATCGCCACCGGTTTCAGCCTGAACAAACTGCTCAAGTTCTATGGCGAGCGGCCGAAGGCCATCATGGCGGCGCACAAGAAGTCTCTGTTCAGCCGGACGGCCGATCTGTTTCTGCTGGGTGCCACGGGCTTGATCGGCTCCCAGATCGGCAGCTTGCAATTCCGTGCCCTGCGTCAATTCGTCGAACACGCGGACCGAGTGCCGCTCCCCTTGCAGATCGCAGCGTGGTTGATCGTCGGCACGGTCGTTCTCAAGAGTGCACACTTTCCATTTCAGGGCTGGCTGATCCAGGTCATGGAAGCCCCCACGCCGGTATCGGCGCTGATGCACGCTGGGGTGGTCTATAGCGGCGCCATCATCGCATTGCGCACGTCCGCACTCTTGGTTCGGGTACCGGACGCCCTGTGGTTCCTGGGTTTGATGGGCCTCGCCACCGTCCTGATTGCCTCGCTGGTCATGACCACCCAGACGGCCATCAAATCCATGTTGGCGTGGTCGACCACAGCGCAGTTGGGTTTCATGTCTCTGGAATTGGGGCTCGGACTCTTTCCCCTGGCCTTGCTGCACTTGGTGGGACACTCCCTGTACAAGGCGCACGCCTTCCTGTCCTCGGGCAGTGTCACGGACCAGCTGCGCCAGGTATCCCCCGGCGGAAAAAAGATCCCGTCGACGGCCTCGTGGTTGCTGGCGGTACTCGCGGGGATGGCCATTTCCGCAGGAGGAGCCTGGATGTTCGGTGAGGATCCGTTCCGGGATCCCAAGGGTATGGCCTTGGTACTTATCGTCGGCGTGGCGGTAGCGCAGATCCTGGTCAAAGGGCTGCAGTTCGACAACCTTGCCGACGGCCTGATGGCGCTGTTGCTGGGGGTGAGTGCGGGTCTGACCTACCTCGTCCTGCACACACTCTTTGTCTGGGGCTTTACCGCAGACCTGACCCAGGCCACGGTTCCGGTCAATGCACCCTACTTCTGGCTCCTTGGGCTGACGATGCTGGGCTTCCTCGGCCTGAGCTGGATCCAGGGCCCGGGGCGGGGCGTGCTTTCCCAGAGGGTCCAGTTGGTGCTCTTTACCCACCTCTACAACGGCCTGTACGTGGATGTGTGGGTAGAGCGCTTCTCGCACCGGTTCTGGTCCGAGCGTGTGGGCGTTAGCCTGCCGCGCAAGAATCTCGCGGTGGAGTCCTTGCAATCCGTAGCGCGAAATCGGAATGTCATCAGTCAATCCGGAGGTTCCCAATGAGTACCGACAACATGGAAAAAACCGAGCAGCGCTATGACCGGGTGATTCGCAGAATCGCTCCGGTGTGGCCGCTGGATAGCTTCGTCGCCGTCAATCCCTACTGGGGCTTTGCCGATCAACCCGTTGCCGATGCCGCGGCGTATCTGCAGGAAACCGTCGGCGAGCGCGTCATCATGGACCGGCGCTGGTATGCGGACCTGCTCCAGAAGGGCAAACTCAACATGGCCGACATCCTCCAGGCCTCCGTGGATCTTGGCGTGGATATGGATGAGTTCCAGTGGCGGAGCTATCTGCGCGAGCCGGCGGAATTGCCCATGCGTCTGCCACGCCTGCCCGAACTCATGGATCGGCCGGGGCATCCTTCGGTATCGCAGTACGTTGTCGAGCAGATCAGTAGATTCCTTGCGGCCTACTACGACCGCGGGCAGTCGCTGTGGCCATTCCCGAGGGATTGCGAAAAAGGCCTTTTTGGGTCGTGGCGACAGTACACCCTCGTGGATCGCACCCTCCGCGCCATGGGGTTTCGGCGCATGCGCTCTGATCTTCTGGCGGCACCAACCCGCAGCGCCGAAGCTCGGGAATGGGCGCTGCAGATTCTCCAACTTCCGAAAGCGGCTGAGGAGGCCTATCTGTTTGTCCTGCTGAAATCCATTGGCGGGTGGGCCAGCTGGTGCCGCTACCTGCTCTGGCAAGCGGAGTTGCAGGGATCGACGCAGGACGATCTCATGGACCTGCTGACCATTCGCATGGTCTGGGAGGCGCTCTTGCGGCAGACGGCAGAAGCCCGGGTAGTGGAGCGCTGGTATCGCCAGATCCAGGCTTGGAGGATCGACGACAAACGTGAGGACATGGCCGAAGCCCGGCGCGGAGAGGTGCTCCTGCGCGCGTCCGAGATCGCCTATCGGCGGCAGGTGGCTACCAGCATCCGCCGCCAGCCTGTCCAGAAACCGTCCACGCCCCGGGTACAGGCAGCCTTTTGTATCGATGTCCGCTCCGAGGTCTTCCGGCGCCACCTCGAGAGCGTCATGCCGACACTGGATACCATCGGCTTCGCGGGCTTCTTTGGGGTGCTCCTGGATTATCAGCGACAGGGAGATCACGCCCCCAGAACCCAGTCCCCGGTGCTACTCAATCCCCAGGTGCATGTCACGGAAGAGGCCCCTGCAGAAACGGTCCAGCGGCGTTTCCGGCGACTGCGCCGAGGAGCGGAGTGGAAGCACTTCAAGCTCTCCGCGGCTTCCTGTTTTTCCTTCGTGGAAACGGCTGGCCTTTCCTACGTCGGTCGACTGCTGGCGGACACCCTGGCCTGGCACCGTCCCTCGTTGCCGCCGGATGAGGCGGGGCTGACGGAACGTGAGCGCTCCAGCATTCGCTGCGTGCTGCCGACGTCCCTGACGCTGGAACAACGCGTCGCCATGGCGGAGTTCATTCTGACGGGCCTCGGATTGAATCGCGGCGTCGCGCCCATCGTGCTCCTTGTCGGACACGGGAGTTCCACCACCAACAATCCGCACCGAGCCGGACTGGACTGCGGCGCCTGCGCCGGGCAGACCGGCGAAGTCAACGCGCGGGCCGCAGCTGATCTGCTGAACGATCCACAGGTACGTCGGGCACTGGTGGACAAGGGATGGGATATCGATGACCGCTGCCGCTTCCTGGCGGCGCTCCACGACACCACCACGGATCGGGTGAATATTCTGGGGGGCTTGGACGATCCCCGCCTGGACAAAGCCTTGGTGGCTGAGTTACGCGCGGCGCTGGAACAAGCGGCCAACCTTACCCGTCTCGAGCGAATGCTGCGCCTCGAGCCGGATCTGCGGGATCCAGAGGCGGTGGCCCGCAATCTGGAGCAGCGCGGACGCGACTGGTCGCAGGTACGGCCAGAGTGGGCACTGGCAGGAAATGCCGCATTCATCGCCGCACCACGCTGGCGTACCCGAGAGATGAATCTCGCCGGCCGCGCCTTCCTCCACGATTACGACGTGTCCAAGGACCCGGACTACGCGGTGCTGACCCTGATCCTTACGGCACCGTTGGTGGTGGCCAACTGGATCAATCTCCAGTACTACGGCTCCATCGTCGACAACCAGCGGCAGGGCTGCGGCAACAAAGTCCTGCACAATGTGGTGGGTGGGACCATCGGTGTTCTCGAGGGTAACGGTGGCGATCTGCGTGTCGGCCTGTCCGAGCAATCCCTTCGCGACAGCAACAGCGGGCTGCAGCACGAGCCCTTGCGCCTAACGGCATTCGTCGAAGCGCCGCAGGATGCCATGGATCGCATCATTGCTGGTAACGAGACGTTGGGACGACTGGTAAACCACCGCTGGCTCAGCATCGTCCAGATCGGGCCGCAGGGCGATCTCTGGGAGCGGCGCGGCGAGCAGGATTGGGTAGCCATCTGATAGGCAACGGGCAGGGAAAATCCTCTCCTCCCCGGCCATCCCTCTGGCAAAAACGCGATGGGTTCCGTTGAACCTCCCATCGCGTTATTGCGCGTAGACGCTTGGACACCGGGCAACGCCCGGAAAGGAACCACCAGTGTCTGTGGTCCGTAACCTGAGCCGATGCTGCACAAGGGATCGAATCTTCAGCCACCATGTCCGACCAAGGCATTTTGTGGTGGAATGCGAGTTCAATAACGGATTGGTAGCGGGATTTGTGATTGGCGGAGAGGGTGGGATTCGAACCCACGTGGGGCTATTAACCCCCATCCGATTTCGAGTCGGCGCCGTTATGGCCACTTCGGTACCTCTCCAACAGGTGCCTACAGTAATGCAGGACCGCCACCGGAGCAAGCCTCAGGGAGGCGTCCCGGCTCTCAGAAGGTCAGTACGGGGCCGGCGTGCTCCGGGAGGCCAGAGAGGATGTTCTGGATGCGGGTGAGCACGCCCGAGCGATCGTTCATGAAGCGGATACCAATGGCTGCCGGATAGCCGTCGCGATTGTCCCTGGGGGTTACCCAAACCACTCGACCTGTTACGGGCGCGCGCGGCTGGTTGTCCGGAAGGCTGATCATGAGCAGCACCTCGGTGCCCATGGGCAACAGGTTTGGGGTTTCGACCAGTACTCCTCCACCGCGAATGCGGGGCATGAAGTAGCGCTGCACCGAGGCTGCATCACGCAGCACCACAGACAAAGCCCGCGCCCCCGTGCTCTCACTGCCGCCATCCATGGCCACCCCCTTACCCGTTGCTTACCCAGCGCCAAAGACGCTCTTCCAGAATATACTGGACCTGAAGATGCTGCCGCTGTTCCCGCTCCAGCGTCAACCAGCCCTGCAATTCGGCCCAGATATGGGATACCGCCCAGTGCGCCGCTGCATCCCGCAATGCTTGGATGTAGTCGACATTACGGATCTTGTCCAGACCCAGGTGGAGAGACAGCATATCGCCGTAGACGCTGAGCATGAGTTCGCGAAAGAAAGGCAACTGTTCGCTTTTGCTCCAGTGGTCCACCAGACGAAAAAGGGCATTGGCTTGGGGACGATGGCGCAGCTCCAGAAGTTTTTCCAGGGCAATGTGCCGTTGTCCGAGCCAGCCTTGGGTATGCAGGCGCATCGCCAGTAACAGTCGATCGCTACAGAACTGAATGAGCTGTGCTGCTTCCTCCGCTGTCACGCCCTGTTCCACCAACCAGGCACGGCCGGCCGCAGGGTCCTTGGGCATGGCGGGCAGGCGTAGGCAGCGGGAGCGGATGGTGGGCAGAAGGCGGGCGGACGCTGCCGAACTCAGTAGGAGATGCGCCCCAGGGGCAGGCTCTTCCAGGCCTTTGAGTAGCGCGTTGGCAGCGGCAACGGAAAGACGCTCCGCAGAATCGATGCGCAGCCAACGGCGGGCACCGAGCTGCGGGCGATACGCCAGAAATTCCAGCGCATCGCGTACCGCATCGATTCCGATATCCCTATCCTCCAGCGGCGCCAGGCGCCGATAATCGGGGTGCTCTGCGTGCGTCAGCAAAAGACAGGAGCGGCACTGGCCACAGGCGGCGTGATCGGCGCCCGGCTCGAGGCACAGGGCCGCCGCCTCGAAGTCCTCCAGGATCTGGGGAAGAAAGCTATCGGGATGTCCCTGGGCCAGCAGCGATTGCGGCAGTCTGCCTGCAAACATCTGTTGCAAGAGCTGTGCGTAACGCCGATACGGCTCGGGAAGCGCCGACACCTCACGCATGGGCAGGGCTCGGCAGGCATTCTGCGAGCACCGACGCCAGCTGCTGCTCCACCTCCGCCAGCGTGCCATTGGCACAGATCCTGCGGTAGCGTCGCGGCTCCGCAGCCATGCGCGCAGCGTAGACGCGCCGGGCCCGTTCGAAAAACTCCAGCGACTCCCGTTCCAGACGATCGGGATTGCGGGCACGAATCCGCTCGGCGCCAATGGCAGGATCCACATCGAACCACAAGGTCAGATCTGGGCTACGGGGGAGCCTCGTCCAGCGGGACAGCGACTGGATGCGCTCTATGGGAAACGCGCGCCCGCCGCCTTGATAGGCAAAGGTGGAGTCCTCGAACCGATCGCAGAGGACCAAGGCACCGCGCTGCAGGGCGGGCAGAATCTTGCGGCGCAGATGCTCGTGACGGCCGGCATAGAGCAGTAGCAACTCCTCCTCGACACTGAGCTCGAGGCCGGGATCGAGAAAAATGGCGCGCAGCGCCTCGCCCAGCGGTCCACCGCCCGGCTCTCGGGTGATCTCCACGGACCATCCCCGGTCCATGCAATAGCGCTGCACGAAAGGCAACGCGGTACTTTTACCGGCACCCTCGATTCCTTCAAGGGTCACGAAGAAGCCCGTTCGGTAGAACTCACCCAGTTCAGCCATGGGCTGCCTTCCCTCCCTGCAGATAGTGGCGTATCTGGCGCAGATGCTCGGCATAATCCTGCGAGTAGTGATACTGGCCATCCTTGGCTATGAAATAGAGATCCTTGGTCTGGGCCGGGTGCAGTACCGCCGCCAAAGCCTGGAGGCCGGGCATGGAGATGGGCGTCGGCGGCAGACCAGGGTGCAGATAGGTATTGTAGGGACTGGCCACCCGCATGTCCGCGGGACTCAGTTTGCCGCGGTACTGGTCGCCCAGGGCGTAAATTACCGTGGGATCCGATTGCAGCGGCATCCCCAGGCGCAGCCGATTGAGGAAAACGGCAGCGATCCGTTCTTGCTGGGCGGCTGGCGCGCCTTCCTTCTGGACGATGGACGCAAGAATCAGGGCCTGGTAGGGTGTCTGCAGTGGCAGATCCGGCGCGCGACCGGCCCATAGGCGCTCCAGCTCACGATGCATCCCGCGGGCGGCGCGCAGCAGCACGGCCGTGGCCGGATCGCCGGGCACATAGCGGTAGCTGTCGGGCTGTAGAAGGCCCTCTGCCGAGCGCACCCGCCGCCAGCCCGCCTGTCGCAGCAGGACCGCGAGTGCTTCCCGAGGCGGCAGGCTGTGTGCGTCCAGGTATGGGGCCTGGCGGGCCAGATCGTAGACCTGCTGCAAGCGAGTGCCTGGGACGATGGTGAAGTTCAGAGGTACCGAACGGCCGGCGATGAGGTCGTCCAAAATGGTCAGGCCCCGCACGCGTCCCTGAAAACGATATAGTCCCGCATGCAGCGGCGGGCGTCCCCGCAGCACCCAGGACAGGCGGAACATCCACGGCTGGGCCAGGACCTCGGCCTTTTCCAACTGGGCAAAGACCGCATCGGCGCCACTACCCCGAAAAATCACCACATCCGTAGGCCCGATGGTGCGTGGCCAGTAGAGGGCATACAGGAAATCGCCCACCACCAGCAGGAAGAGCAGCAAAAAGGCCTTTAGAGAGGCGCGAATCAATCTCCCCACGTTGCCCCCAGGCCCAGTTCACGGTGTCTTGCCAAGAGCTTGCGTGCCAGCGCCCCCTCGGCGCCCGGAAGCCTTTGACCGGCGCAGTCACGTACCGCCCAGACCCCGATGAGAGAATTGCAGAAAAAGACCTCATCGGCGGTCGCCAGGGCCTCGGCTCGGACACGGGTGTATTCCACCGACCAGCCGCGTCGGCGCAGCGCGTCCAGGATCACATCCCTTTGTATGCCAGGGATGCCGCCGTCCCAAAGATCGGGGGTGAGGATGGTATCGCCACGACGCCAGAAGAGATTGGACTGGATACCCTCGCGGAGTCCCCCGTGGGCATCGCACAACCAAGCCTCATCCCACTCTGCCGGACAGACTCGCCGAGCCATGATCTGGTTGAGCCGATTGAGACTTTTCACGGTAAGGTAGGACGCTCCTGTCTGCAGGGGTAGGGGGCATGGACCGACGACGATACCTTCCTGCCAGAGCCCGGCGGGCCGCCTGGGCCACTCCCACAGGCTCAGGCTGGCTTCGCCGGGGGAACTCGCGGGTGTCCGGTAGCCTCGCCCCTCGGCCCGCACCAGGGTCAGTTTGAGCACGCAGCGCACCGGCAGAGCCCGAGGTTCCAGGCCCTGACGCAGACGTCGCCAGCTTGCCGCCCAGAACTTCGGCGGCGGCGGCGCAATTCCCAGAAGCGCCGCCCCGCCGGCCATGCGCCGCAAATGGTGTCGCCAGAACAACGGCCGACCATCCACCACGGCAATGGTCTCGAAAATGCCGTCACCATAGGCCGCCGCTCGAGAGACAGAGCTAGGTGCACACGGGCCCTGCGCTGTGACGATCTCTCCCCTTTCCAGGGCGAGGAGAGGAGTCACCGGATCCTCAGTCGCGGTGACGCCGCAGCACCAGCGTGCTGTTGGTACCCCCAAAACCGAAGGAGTTGCTGAGGGCCACTTCCACCTGGCTATGGCGTGCCACCAGCGGCACGTAATCCAGATCGCAGCCGCCACTCGGTTCGTGCAAGTTGATGGTGGGGGGAAGTATACCGTGGTGAAGCGCGAGCACCGTAAACACCGCCTCGATACCACCCGCGGCGCCCAGCAGATGCCCGGTCATGGATTTCGTCGAACTCATGGCGAGTCGTCGGGCGTGATCGCCAAAGACGGCATGCACCGCCTGAGTCTCGGCAAGGTCACCGAGGGGTGTCGAGGTACCGTGGGCATTGATGTACCCCACCTCTTCGGGCTCGGCACCGGCGTTGCGCAAGGCCAGACGCATGCAGCGCGCCGCACCCTCACCCCCGGCCACGGGCTGGGTCATGTGATAGGCGTCGGCACTCATGCCGTAGCCTGCCAGTTCCGCGTAGATCCGCGCGCCGCGACGCAGGGCAAACTCGCGCTCCTCCAGGATCAGCACGCCCGCCCCTTCGGCCAGGACGAAGCCGTCGCGATCCTTGTCCCAAGGACGGCTGGCCGCCTCGGGATCGTCGTTGCGGGTAGACAGCGCCCGCGCTGCCGAGAACCCGCCCAGACCCAGGGGGCTGATGGCCGCTTCGGCGCCACCGGCGATCATCACGTCCGCATCACCGTACTCGATGAGTCGCGCGGCCTCACCAATGGAATGCGTGGCGGTGGAGCAGGCGGTTGCCATGGCGATATTGGGGCCCTTGGCACCGTAGAGAATGGAAACGTGCCCAGACACCATATTGATGATGCAGCGCGGGATGAAAAAGGGCGAAATGCGCCGCGGTCCGCTTTCCATCACCACCTGGTGCTCGGCTTCGATGCCGGGCAAACCGCCGATTCCCGAACCGATGGACACCCCTACCCGTTCGGAAATTCCCTCGTCGATCTGCAAGCCCGCATCTTCCACGGCCTCCATGGCTGCTGCCAGACCGTAGTGAATGAAAGGCTCCATCTTGCGGGCTTCTTTGACGGGCAGATATTGCCCCACGTCAAAACCCTTCACCTCACCGGCAATCTGGGAGGCATAGGGGGTCGGATCGATGCGCGTGACGCGGGCGATACCGCTGCGCCCGGCAACGATGTTGTCCCAGGCCTGCGGCACCCCAACACCCACCGGCGAAACGATTCCGAGCCCAGTGACAACCACCCGTCTTTTCAAGAAAAAGTCTCCCGCCAAGGATCGATGCCGCGGCTTGCCTCAGGCATCCTGCTTGGGCAAATGCGCGCTGATGTAATCAATGGCCTGCTGCACGGTGGCAATCTTTTCAGCTTCTTCGTCCGGAATCTCACAGTCGAACTCTTCTTCCAGGGCCATCACCAGTTCCACGGTGTCCAGGGAATCTGCACCCAGATCGTCCACGAAGGACGCCTCGTTGGTGACCTCATCCTCGTTGACTCCCAGCTGTTCCACGACCACTTTCTTCACACGTGCTGCCACATCATCCATGGGAGAAGCTCCTCTGTTGGTGAAAGTTATTTTCCGCCAGATTGGACCACAGCGACTGCGGTCCTGTAAAGGTAAAAAGGTCCGTTGACGGATTCATTCCATCCACAAACCGCCATTGATGTGTAGGCTCTGGCCGGTGATATAGGCGGTCTGCGGCCCGGCCAGCCAGGCCACCGCCGCGGCCACTTCCTGCGCCTGCCCAAGACGTGCCGCGGGAATCTGGGCCAGTAGCGCCTCGCGCTGCGCCGCGGGTAAAGCAGCGGTCATGTCGGTTTCGATGAAGCCCGGCGCCACGCAGTTGACGGTAATGCCCCGCGCCGCCACTTCCCGCGCCAGTGCCCGGGTAAATCCGGCCACGCCGGCCTTGGCCGCGGCATAGTTGCTCTGCCCGGGATTGCCCATGCTGCCCACCACCGAGGTAACGTTGATGATGCGTCCACACTGCGCCTTGAGCATACCGCGCAGGCACAGGCGACTCAGGCGGTAGACGGCGCGCAGATTGGTGTCGAGCACACGATCCCAGTCGTCGTCCTTCATGCGCAGCAGCAGTTGATCGCGGGTGATGCCGGCATTATTGACCAGGATGTCCACCGACCCCAGCTGGGCGACGATCTCACGCACAACGGCATCCATGGCGGCATCGTCGGTGACGTCGAGGACCATACCCAGTCCGCCCCGATCCCCCAGGCGCGCGCCAATGACTTCGGCACTAGCGGCACTGGTCGCCGTACCCACGACGCGCGCGCCCGCCGCCGCCAGCCGCTCGGCAATGGCGGCGCCGATACCGCGGCTCGCCCCCGTCACCAATGCAACCTTTCCCTGCAATTCCATGGCCGCGCTCATCCCAGCAGTTCCAGGGTGGATCTGAGGCTCTTGCGGTCCTCTACGTGTACCATGGTCAGGCTCGGCTCGATGCGTTTTCCAAGCCCAGACAGCACGCGTCCGGGTCCCATCTCCACAAAGGTGGTGGCTCCCTGGCGCGCGAGGAAGCGTATGGTCTCCGTCCAGCGCACTGGCGCCGTCAACTGCCGCAGGAGCGCGTCGCGAATGGCAGCGGGGCTGCTGTAGCTTTGCACATCGGCATTGTGCACGACCATCGCCTTGGGCGCGCGAAACTCCACGGCCTCCAGGGCTTCGCGGAAGGCTTCCTGCGCCGGCGCCATCAGCGCGCAGTGACTCGGCACACTGACGGGCAGCACCACGACCCGCTTGACGCCGGCGCTCCGCGCCGCTTCCACCAAACGATCCACGGCGGCTTTTTCACCGGCCACCACCACCTGTCCCGGTGCGTTGTAGTTGGCCGCCGACAGCACCGCGCCTTGCGCCAGTTCCTGGCAGAGGGCACGCACATCCTCATCGGCCAGGCCGATCAGGGCGGCCATGGCCCCCTCTCCCTCGGGCACTGCCGCCTGCATCAGGCGCCCGCGCGTGGCCACCAGCGGGATGGCTGCGGAAAAATCCAGGGCGTCGGCGGCCACCAGCGCCGTATACTCACCTAAGGAGTGGCCAGCCAGAAAATCGGGGCTGGCACCGCCCTCCTCCTCCCACACCCGATACACGGCGAAGCCCGCCGCCAGCATGATGGGCTGGGTCCACTGGGTCTGCTGGAGGCGCTCTGCCGGGCCTTCCTGTACCAGCTTCCAGAGATCCTCGTGGAGGAGATCGGAAGCCTCGGCAAAGAGCTCTGCCACGAGAGGATGGGACGATCCAAGGTCAGCGAGCATTCCCTGGGACTGTGAGCCCTGACCTGGAAAAACGAAGGCAACGGAACCGAGCAAGACAACCTCCTTAGATGAAGCGTTGGCGCCCGCTGACTACAGCCAGCGCAACAAAGCCGAACCCCAGGTAAACCCCCCGCCAAAGGCTTCCAGCAGGAGCCGCTGCCCGGGCCGAAAGCAGTGACGCCGGGCGGCATCGTCCAGGGCCAAGGGCACCGATGCCGCCGACACATTGCCGTGGTGCGCCACCGTCGTCACTACCCGCTCCATGGGCAGTCCGAGTTTGTCTGCCGTAGCCTGGATGATGCGGATATTGGCCTGGTGCGGCACCAGCCAGTCGATGTCGCTACCTTCCAGGTCATTGGCAACCAGGGTCTCCTGGACGATCTCCTCCAGAGTACGCACGGCCATACGGAACACCGCATTGCCTTGCATGGTGAGGTAATCGGCGTCCACGGGCACCTGAAGCAGGTCGGCATAGCGACCGTCGGCGTGCAGGTGGGTGGAAAGGATACCGGGCACGTCGCTGGCCGATAGCACCACGGCTCCGGCACCATCGCCAAACAGTATACAGGTGCTGCGATCGTCCCAGTCCACGATGCGCGACATCTTCTCGACACCCACCACCAGGGCGTGGCGTGCGCCACCGCTGCGGATGAAGCGATCCGCCGTGGCCAGGGCGTAGATGAATCCGGTGCAGACCGCCTGCACATCAAAGGCGGCAGCGCCGCGGTTGCCGAGACGACTCTGCAGGAGGCAGGCGGTACTGGGAAAGATCTGATCTGGCGTCGTCGTTGCAACGACGATCAGGTCCAGTGCATCCGCCCCCAGTCCGGCTGCTTCCAGGGCGCGTCGTGCCGCCACCGTGGCCATGTCCACCACGCCCTCATCCGCCGCTGCGATGTGACGGCTGTGGATACCCGTGCGCGCCACGATCCACTCGTCGCTGGTATCCACCCTTTGGCTGATCTCGTCATTGCTGAGGACCCGCTCGGGAAGATAGGAGCCGGTTCCCTGCAGGCGGCTGTATGGGGACGTCACGCGCTGCTGCGGATGGCCTGAGCCAATCCCTCCTGGATGACCTTGGCAATCTCGGCCGTGAGACCTTGCCGAGCCTCGGCAATGGCTACTTCCACCGCGCGCGCAAAGGCGTAGCGATCGGCGTTGCCGTGGCTCTTGATGACGATACCGTTGAGACCGATGAGCGTGGCCCCGTTGTATTGCCGCGAATCCAGACGCCGGCGCAGCTTCTGCAGGATGGGCCGATTGATGAGGTAGGCCAGGCGCCCGTAGAGGCTGCCCGAGTACATGTGGCGCAACTCGTTACGGATCATGGCTGCTAGGCCCTCGGAGGTCTTCAGGGCCACATTGCCCACGAAACCGTCACAGACCACCACGTCGCATTGACCCCCGTAGATATCGGAACCCTCGACATTGCCGATGAAATTCAGATGACTCGCGCGCAGCAACGAGCCGGCTGCCTTGACCAACTCGTTCCCTTTTATTTCCTCGGAACCGATATTGAGTAAACCCACGCGCGGAGCCACCGTACCCGTTACCTGCTGGAACAGTACCGAGCCCATCACCGCAAACTGCAGCAGGTGCTCGGCGTGGCAGTCGACATTGGCACCGAGATCCAGCATCAACACGCGGCCGTTCTGGGAGGGCAGAAACGTGGCTATGGCAGGTCGATCGACGCCGGGCAGGGTGCGCAGGAACACCTTCCCCATGGCCATGAGCGCACCAGTATTGCCCGCACTCACCACAGCATCGGCGGCGCCCGTGCGCAGGCGGTTGATGGCTACATGCATGGAGGAATCCCGCTTGCTGCGCAGAGCCTGGGCCGGGGACTCGTTCATGGCGATGACCTGAGAAGCCGGACAGACCTCGATCCGCGTCGATCCCTTCAGTCGCGAGTGCGCTATTTCCCGCCGCAGGATCTCCGCGTCCCCCACCAGTTGAAAATCCACGTCCGGGTGGTTTTTTATGAGACTCGCCAGAGCGCGCACCACCGTGCGCGGACCCGAGTCCCCGCTCATGGCATCTACCGCAATACGCGTCAAGATCGGTTCCCTCGACGCACCGGACGATCAGGCCTCGACGGCCTTGCGCACGACTGCGCGACCCTTGTAATGACCGCACTCGGGACAGACGTGGTGCGGCAGCTTGGCAGCGCCGCAGTTGGCACAGGTGGAGCGATTCGTCGCCACCAGAAAATCGTGGGCGCGCCGCATGTTGCGCCGGGACTTGGAGGTTTTACTCTGTGGAACGGCCATCTCTAGATTCTCCAGACAAATATTCGTGTTTGAATTCCACGGGCTCTACGGTCACGCCCGATACGGGGCAGCGACCGCTGGACCACTGCTCACAGCGCGGCAGAAGCGGCAAGGAGAGGAGCACCTCCTCCTCCAACCAGTCCTGCACATCCACCACACCGCCCGCGGCAAGGACCGGCTCTGCCGCCGGGTCCACCGTTGCCGCCGCCGCTTCCGAAGCGGCCAAGGCCGTCCGTACCGGGAGCTCCGCCTGCCAAGGAAGCTCCCCCTGGCAGCGCTCGCAGCGCAGTCGCAGCGCCACCCGGATCGTCCCTGTGGCCAGCACTCCCTGCCCGCGCCGGCACAGCGAAAGATCCGCGCAGACCGCATCCACACCCACGCATACCGCCCGCAGACGCCGCCACTCGTGCACTAACGGCACACCCTGAAGGCGGTCTCCCGCTGGAGATACGCGCGAAATCATGAAACTAGCGGAGTCTGGCGCAGGCATGAGGCGGGCATATTAGCGAGAGCGTCGAAGCAAGTAAAGTGTAGCGATTTAGGCAGCCGGCGCTCTACCCTCCCGCGCGGCGGCGAGCTCGGCTCCGAAGAGCACTCCGCACCAGGCGAGAAAGAGCCACAGCAGGAAAATGGGAAAGGCGGCCAGGGCGCCGTAGAGGGATTCGAAAGTCGAAAAGCGCAGATAGAGTCCCAGCAGTAGCTTGCCCGAACTCAGCAGGAGCGCCGCCGCGAAGCCGCCCAGAAACGCGTCGCGCAGCGTGACCCGAGCCGCCGGCAGACTGAGATAGACAAGGGACAGCAGGCCCGCCTCCACCGAGAAGGCCACCAGCGCCGTGAGCCCGGTCAGGGCTTTGGGCAGGGGCCCGAACCACTGCAGCATGGCACCAATGGGACCCAGCAAGACCAGACTGGCGGCGAGCCCGAGGGGACCGAAAACCAGGATCAGGAGATAACGTAGGATCCGGCGCCAACGACTGCCGGGACTGACCCCCCAGATGGCGTTGAGGTGACGCTCGATGGCCTGTATCAAGAGAATGGCCGTCACCGCCAGACCAGCCACACCAAAATAGCCAAGCTGTGTACCCCGCGCTGCCAGCCGATCGATCTGGCGCAGCACCGTTTCTCCGACGCTGGGCATGAAGCTGCGCAACACAAGCTCATTCAGTTGGATGCGCAGGCTGTCGTCGAAACCCACCAGGTTCCAGAGGCTGAACACGACCACGGCAAAGGGCACGATACCCAGGAGGGTGGTATAGGCGAGGAGCGAGGCCCGATCGATGCAGTCGTCCAACCAGAAACCGTGGCCTGCACGCGCGAATCGCAGTGCCAGACGCTGCCACCCCGCCTGACCAGGCCGGCTCCGCAAGGCCCGCGTCACCGCCTTGCGTCGCAACATGCCGCGCCCATCGGGATCGTTCACGGCATACCTCGACTGGCAAGAAACTGGCGCAGGCGTGCCGGGCTCGGGCGCCCGTGCCGCTGCCACAGCCAGGCGGCGAACTCGTCCAGGAGGACGAGCAAGGCGCCCAGGTCCCGCGTATGATGCCGCAGAAGATGGTCGAGGAGGGCATCCGGCCAGGCCATGCCCTGGCGCGCACCTACCTGCTGCAGGATGGCCCGAATCCCGGCTTCATCGGGTACGCCGAGGGCCACAGGCACGAGGGCCGAGGCACGACTCGCCCAGTCCGGCAAAGCCCAGGCAATCTCCGCCGGCGCTTGCCGCGCTGCCAGTACCGTCGGCCGCCTCCTCTCCCGGCGGCCGTTGTAGATGCGATAAAGCCAGCTTTCCGCCTGGCGATCACCGGCCCAGGCCGCGACGTTGTCCAGGCACAGGAGTGCGGCGCTGCACCAGCATTCCTCAGCCGCTCCGCAGAGGCTCGCTGCCGAAGCCTCGGCACAGTCGAGATAGGGGTTCCAGCTGCCCCGCGCCAGTGCCAGCCACTGCAAAAGGTGAGTTTTGCCCACGGCAGCCGGACCGTGGACAAAGGCTCCCTCGCCATCGCCAAGCTCCGTCAACACCGCCAAAGCCTCCTGGCGATCCAGGGGTAGGAAGGGCCACACCGGAATGTCGCCTAGCTGTCCCAGGGGCAAGAGCAATTGTTCGGCTGCGGCGCTGGTCATTCTCTCGGCGTCTCCGCGACGCCCGGGTCCTTCGGACTGGGTCTGTTCTTCCTGTCGGGCATGAGGTCGCTACCATTCCGCCTGCACCAAAGGCAGTGTACCAAAGCATGGTAGGCCGCGCAGCCCAGCAACCGTCTGGCAACGGATGTGGTTATCGTTTGCAGGGCCTGCGCCCCCCGTCTACAATTTGCAGCGAAAGCAGCAACATTCCCATGACCGTGACAGGAGATGAAGGCAATGTCCGAATACACTGTGCGTGAAGAGCTCAAGCCAAGTGGTCTGGATGGTATCAGTGACGATCAGATCAACGATCACTGGGGTTTGTACAAAGGCTACGTAACCCAGAGCAACGCCCTGCACAAGGAACTCGAGGAGATGCGCGCCGCCGGCAAGACCGGGACGCTCGCCTATGCCGACCGTCGCCGTCGCTTCGGTTTCGAATACAACGGCATGGTTCTGCACGAGTATTACTTTGCCCAGCTCAAGCCAGGCACCACCATGGACCAGGCACCGCACTTCAAGGCAGCGGTGGCCGAGCAGTTCGGCAGCGCTGACGCCTGGCACGAAGACCTGATGTCTGCAGCCAAAAGCCGCGCCATCGGCTGGGCTATCTGTTACTACGACGGCACCACCGGGCAGATCAACAACCACTTCATCCAGCTGCACGAGGATGGCAACATCGGCGGCTTCGTTCCCCTCGTGGTGGTGGACGTCTGGGAACACGCCTACATGGTGGACTGGAAGGCCCTGGGTCGGCCCGATTATCTGGCGTCCCTGCACAAGAACATCAACTGGCCCGTGGTCGAGGCGCGCTACCAGGCGGCCAAGAGCGGACAGATCTTCAAGCGGTTCTGAGGGCTCGGACCGGCAGCACCCGGTCCGGAATGGCCAAGACACGGCAAGAGGCGGCGACTGCCGCCTCTTTTTTTGGAAACCGCCGCTTCGGCCGTCTCTTTGCGCATTGGGTTTTTGACAGCCACGGCGGCGCTGCTTACCATCCCGGCTAATCATCGAGGACGCAGCCGTGGACCAGCCAACCCCCCTTTCCTATAAAGACGCCGGAGTCGATATCGAGGCCGCCAATGCCCTGGTGGATCGGATCAAAGGTCTGGCGGTCGCCACCCACAGGCCTGAGGTCATCGGCGGCATTGGCGGCTTTGGTGGGCTCTTCGCGCTGCCCCAAGGCTACCGCGAACCGGTACTGGTTTCCGGCACCGATGGAGTCGGCACCAAACTTCTCCTGGCACTGGAGGCGCAGCGGCACGAGGGCATCGGTATCGATCTCGTCGCCATGTGCGTCAACGACATCCTGGTCAGTGGCGCCGAGCCGCTCTGGTTCCTGGATTACTACGCCTGCAGCAAGCTGGATCCGCAGGTTGCAGCGACGGTCATCACCGGCATCGCCGAGGGCTGTCGTCAGGCCGGCTGTGCCCTCCTGGGGGGCGAGACGGCGGAAATGCCGGGCATGTATCCCAATGAACATTACGATCTCGCCGGTTTTGCCGTGGGAATCGTCGAGCGCAGCGCGATTCTGGACGGCAGCCGTTGCGGCCTGGGCGATGCCGTCATCGGTATCGCTTCATCCGGCCCGCACAGCAATGGTTTCTCCCTTATCCGGGAGATCCTGGTGCGGGCCGGGGCGCACCGCCACCTGCAGATCGAGGGAGAGAACCTACTGGATCTCCTGCTCCGGCCCACCCGCATTTATGTGCGCAGCGTCCAAGCCCTACGCCGGGAAGTTCCGGTACACGCCCTGGCCCACATCACCGGCGGCGGCCTGGACGAAAACCTGCCACGATCGCTTCCAGCAGGCCTTGCGGCAGTCATCGATCCGAGGGCCCGGCCGTGGCCGGCGATCTTCCATTGGTTGCAGGAGCAGGGGCAGGTAGAACTGCACGAGATGCGGCGCGTCTTCAATCTCGGCATCGGCATGGTAGCCATCGTCCCCTGGGCGGAACGCGAGCGCGCCCTGGCCTGTCTGGCGGCGGCAGGCGAACAGGCTTGGGTCATCGGACGCCTGCAGGAGCGCGGGGAGTCGGCCGGGGTGGTCTATCTTGACTGACCGCCTGGTCGTACTGATTTCTGGGCGCGGCAGCAATCTTCAGGCAATTCAGGACGCCTGCGCCCGTGGCCAGATCCCGGGCCGTATAGTCGGGGTCATCAGCAATCGACCCGAAGCCGCAGGATTGGAAATTGCCCGTCGTGCTGGACTCACCACCCAGGTGGTGGATCACCGCCTGTTCTCCAGCCGAGAAGACTTCGAGATCGCATTGAGCGAGGCCATTGCCAAGTGGTCCAGCGACTGGATCGTGCTGGCCGGCTTCATGCGTGCCTTCACCCCAGGCTTCGTCGACCGGCATCGTGGGCGTCTCGTCAATATCCACCCTTCCCTGCTGCCCGCCTTCACCGGTCTGCACACCCACCGTCGTGCCCTGCAGGCGGGCGTGTGCTGGCACGGGGCTACCGTGCATTTCGTCACCGCCGAACTGGACGGTGGGCCCATCATCGCCCAGGCGGCAGTACCCGTAGCCCCCGAAGACGACGAGGCAACGCTTGCCGGCAAGGTGCTGGCGGCAGAACATCGCCTGTATCCCCAGGCTCTTGCCTGGCTCTGCCGAGGGCAGCTGGTTCTGGATGGCGAAAGCCTGCGCTGGCGGGAGTTCCCACCCATGCGTGAGCGATGTCTTTTGGCAACCCACTCGGAGGACAGCGCATGCGCGCCGAGATAGGTCTGCTCATCATCGGCAGTGAGATCCTGCTGGGCAAGCGCCAGGACCGGCACTTCCCACGCAGCCGCGAGCAACTGTTGGAGCGCGGTTACGATGTCGCCTACTGCCTCATCGTTCCAGATCGCTGGGAACTGCTCCTGAGCCAGTTGTGCTGGGCCTTTGCTGCGGAGATCCCCTTTTTCTCCTTTGGCGGGCTGGGCGCCACTCCCGACGATCTGACCCGCGCCTGTGCCGCCGCAGCCACGGGGCGCAGCCTGAGCCGCCACCCTGAAGCCGATGCCATCATCCGCCGGCGCTTCGGTGCCGAAGCGGAGCCCATCCGCATCCGCATGGCCGACCTACCCGAGGGAGCAGCCCTCATTCCCAACCCCATCAACGAGATCCCGGGGTTTTCCGTGGCCGGCGGATACTTTTTCCCCGGCTTCCCGCAAATGGCCGAACCCATGAGCCAGTGGGTTCTGGAACGCTACTTTCCACCTCGGGCGACGCAGGCGGAGGGACGGGTGCTGCTGGACGCCGTTCGCGAAAGCGATCTCGTCCTCTGGATGGAGGACTTCTGCCGCGCCCATCCCGACCTCGAATTCTCCAGCCTGCCGAGCTTCCGCGATGGCCACAGCCGTATCGAACTTGGCATCCGCGGACCCGCCGCGGCCCTGGAACCGGCCTGGCCCACACTGCTGGAGGCACTGCGCGGGCGTGGCTTGAAACTGGAGATTCTTCTCGCCCCGCGCAGGCCCTAGCTGGCGAGCGCCGCCAGCTCGCGCGCCATCGCCAGGTAGCGTTCGCTCCCGCGCAATCCGCGCACGAAGCGCTCAGGGATCCCGGCAAGACCAACCTGCGCCCCCATGAGCGCCCCGGTAAGCATGGCGCGGGAAAGGTTCTGGCCGCCGCCGTTGACGGCATGCAGTACCGCTCCCTCGAAGTCACCGGGGAAACGTGCCGTCAGGTAGTACACCGCGGGCAGCTGGTGGTAGATGGCGCAGGGCATACCGTAGACGAGGCTTGCCTTCCAGGCGGGTTCGATGACGATGGCGGGATCAGCGGCCGCAAGGGCAATGGTGCCGGGGGTCAGCAGTGCGTCGGGAGAGGGCAGTTCACCGGGCCGCAACGGGCGCTCGTCCTGCGGCAAGGCCGCCAGATCTCCGCCCGTGACCGTATGGAAAGGCAGCTCGCCAGCCTGCACCGCCGCCATGAGTCGCTGGGAGATCCGCGCATCAAAGGGCTCGCCACGCAGAAGCAAGGCGAGGACACTGGCGTAGGCGAGACTCATGGCAAGCACCGTAACGTCTTTCTGGGTCAGGGCGATGTGTGCAAGCACAGCCTTGGCCATTTCGGAAAGATCCCGGTGCAGCAGCGCCACCAGAGGGATGACCCGCTCGACGCCCTCAGTGGTGTCGGCAAAGCCCGCACACTCGCCCCAGGGGCGCCCCTCGACGACGCGTTTGCGCCAGGCCTCACGAATGGACTGGCTGGTGTAGCCGCCAGGCCCCTGCCGCGGGCTCCCATCCAACTCGGGGAAAAGCAGCTCGTCGAGACGGCGAGTGAAGTCTGCCTCGTCGTAGCCCTTTTGCGCAAGTACGGATTCCATGAGCAGCACCAGCAACCAGCCGCTTTGGGAACACTCGCCGGCTTCGAGACCGTCGTGGTAGTGACCCGGGGCCGGGCGGCGATAATCCCTCACCCAATCGCCGCAGACCCGACGCATGGTGGGAAGGTCGTAGTACCAATGACAACCCGTAGCCAGGGCATCGCCAATCAGGGCACCCAGGATGGCTCCTACCGTTCTTTCCATGGCTCCCCCCGTACGCCGCGCCAGATATCTGCATGGGATGCTAACACATTTCATTCCCCTGGCACGTTTTTGCGCCACCATCGGCACAGCGGCCATCGGGAAACCGCCGTTCTGCGCTCGGGGGGTCACACGAGCCATCATAAAAAGAGCGCCAGATCTCAAACTTGCTATACTCAGTCGAGGCACGACAAAGGAGGACTGGCATGGCAGACACCGAGGTAGATCTCCTGACCATTGGCGCCGGCGGCGGCGCCTATCCTGCGGCCTTTCGCCTGGCCAGGGCGGGCGCCCGGGTGGTGATGGTCGACCCCAAGGGCGTCATGAGTGGAAACTGTCTGTATGAGGGCTGCGTGCCCTCCAAGGCCGTCCGGGAGACGGCGGCACTTTACCTCGATCAGGAAAAGTTCCAGCACCTGGGTCTGCCGGGGAGGATCTGCCCGGATTACGCCGCCGTCGTTGCCCACAAAGACGCGGTACAGAACCGCCGCTACGCGCAGCATGCCGCCGAATTGGCTGCCGTACCCGATCTCCGCCTCATTCAGGGTGTGGCGCGCTTCATCGATGCGCACACCGTGCAGGTGCACGGCGAACGGGGAGATGAGCGCTTTCACTGCCGCCACATCATCATCGCCAGCGGCTCCGAGGTCTTCGTGCCGCCTCTGCCCGGCGCCGAACTGGCCCTGACCAGCCACGACCTCTACAAGCCCGACCCGACACTGAAAAATCTGCCCGCCCACCTGGTCATCATCGGCGGTGGCTATATTGGCCTGGAGACGGCCAGCTTTTTCGCCGCCCTGGGCAGCCAGGTCACCCTGCTGCAAAAAGGCGGTCAGGTGCTCCAGGGCATGGACCCGGGGATGGTGGACCAATTGGTTCCCCTCCTGCATCCGCGTATCCATCTGATGATGGGAGTCGAGGTGGAATCCCTGGAGGCAACGGCCGCTGGCAAGCGCATAGTTCACTACCGGCGTGATGGCATGAGTGCCCAGATCCATGCCGACGTGGTGGTCCTGGCCGTGGGCCGGCGCCCGGTGCTGCCGGAGGGGCTGGACGGTCTCGGAATCGTTGTGGACCGGCACGGAATATCCGTGGGTCCTGACCTGCGCACGCAGCATCCTCACATCTACGCCTGCGGCGATGTCAACGGTCGCGTGCCGCTCTTTCATGCCGCGGTGCGCCAGTCGCTGGTGGCGGCACATAACATACTCGGCGGCGACGTCCCCATGGACTATGCCGATTTCGTCAACGTCCCCACCACCATCTTCACCCTTCCGGCGGCGGCCAGTATCGGCATCACACCGGCCCGGGCCAAGGCCGCCAATATCGAGCTCGTGACCGGTCACTACGCCTTTGCCGAGGACTCCCGCGCCCAGATCCTGGAGCGCATGGACGGAGAGATCCGCCTGTTCTTTGAGCCCGGCAGTTTGCGTCTGGTGGGAGCCTGGGTCGTGGGCATAGACGCCGGCCACTTGATCGGGGAGATCGGCATGGCCATCCAGGGCGGGCTCAGCGCTTATGACCTGGCGCGCTTTGCCGATCAGCACCCCATGAGTGCCGAGGGTATCGGCAAGGCCGCCCGCAGTCTCTTCTGAAAGGATCTGCCCATGAACCACTCTGTCGACAAGGCCCAGAACCAGTACAAGGCAACCCTACACCTCCTCCAGATCGAGCTGGTCAAACTGCAACGGCACATCATCAAGCGTGGCGAGCGCATCCTGTTGATCCTGGAGGGGCGCGACGGGGCCGGCAAGGACAGCACCATCAAACGCATCATCGCCCACCTGAGCCCCCGGGAAACGCGCGTGGTGGCCCTCCCCAAACCCTCGGACCGCGAGCAGACGGAGTGGTATTTCCAGCGTTACGTCGCGCATTTGCCGGCAGCGGCGGAATTCGTGATCTTCAATCGCAGCTGGTACAACCGTGCCGGTGTAGAAAAGGTCATGGGTTTTTGTAGCGACCGCGATTACGAGGAATTCTTTGCGGAAGTGAACGATTTCGAGTCCATGCTCACCCGCTCGGGTATCCTTCTGCGCAAATACTATCTGGACATCACCAAAAAAGAGCAAAAAGCTCGACTGGCGGCGCGTCGTGACGATCCCCTGAAGCAATGGAAAATCAGCCCCATCGATGAACAGGCCCTAAAGCACTGGAAGGACTACAGCGAGGCCCGCAACGTCATGTTCGCCCGCAGTCACACCCATCTGTGCCCATGGACTATCGTCCACAGCGACGAAAAGAAAACGGCCCGGATACAACTGATCAAGGATTTTTTGAGTCGTCTTGAGTATGCGGACAAGGATATCGATCTTCTTGCGCCAGATCGTGAGGTCGTCTTTGACTACGACCCGGCCTACCTCAAGAATGACATGATCGCCCCCTGACAGGACTCAATGCCGCCGGCGCCGCTTGCGCCCACCCTCCCCCTCGGGGGGGACACGCTCGAACTCGATCTTGCGCTCGTCGAGGTTGACCTGCACCAGGCGCACGGGGATCTCCCCGCCCAGCTGAAAGCTCTCCTTACTGCGGTCGCCGACGATGCGGTAGTGCTGGGCGTCGAAGTGATAGTAGTCCTCGCCCAGGGTGCTGATGTGTACCAGGCCCTCGACATACACTTCCCGCAGGGCAACGAAGAGCCCAAAGCCCGTAACCCCGGTGATGATCCCCGTGAAGGTCTGCCCCACCTTATCCAGCATGAACTCGCACTTGAGCCACTGCACCGCTTCCCGGCTGGCTTCATCGGCGCGGCGCTCCGTCATCGAGCAGTGTTGCCCCAGTTCCTTCAATTCGGCCACGCTGAGCCAACGGGGTTCGCGCCCCTCTGCGGCGCTGTCCAAAAGCTCCTGGATCCCACGGTGGACGATGAGGTCCGGATAGCGGCGGATGGGGGAGGTGAAGTGGGTGTAGGCCGGGAAGGCCAGACCGAAGTGCATGCTGGTATCGACGGTGTAGAAGGCCTGAGAAAGACTGCGCAGGATCACCGTCTGGATGAGGCTGGCATCGGCCCGATCGCGGGTCTCCTCGATGACCCGGGCAAGATCGGCACTGCGTGGTCGGGCCGGAATACGCACCGGCACGCCCAGTTCGCCCAGGAATCGCCGCAGATCCTCGATCTTGTCGACGTTGGGCTCCGGGTGTACCCGATAGAGCATGGGGAGTTCGTGGATGCGGAAGAACTGCGCCGCACAGACGTTGGCGGCCAGCATGCACTCCTCGATCATGCGATGGGCGACATTGCGCTGCAGCGGCACGATGTTTTCGATCCGGCCCTGCTCGTTGTAGACGATGCGCGTTTCCTGGGTATCGAACTCGATGGTACCCCGCGCCTCCCGCGCCCTGGCCAGCGCCTCGTAGAGACGTTGCAGGGTTTCCAGATGCGGTACGAGCTCTGCCTCCCGCTCCCGCAGGTCCGAGTCGCCACCCAGGATGGCAGCGACCTCGTCGTAGGTGAAGCGGCGCTGGGAGCGCATCACGGCCCGGGCGAAACGGAACTGCTCCAGATTACCCTGGGCGTCCAGCTCCATCTCGCAGACCATGCACAGGCGATCCACCTGGGGGTTCAGAGAACACAGGCCGTTGGAGAGCACCTCCGGCAACATGGGAATCACCCGCCGCGGAAAATAGACCGAATTCCCGCGCTTGCGCGCCTCCTCGTCTAGGGCACTGCCGGGGCGGACATAGGTCGCCACATCGGCGATGGCGACAAACAGGCGAAAACCGCCTTCCTCGCGGGTTTCGGCATAGACGGCGTCATCGAAATCCTTGGCATCGGCGCCATCGATGGTCACCAGCGGCAGATGGCGCAGGTCGCGTCGTCCTTCCTTCATGGATTCCGGTACCTGTGGCTGAAACCCGGCACTTTCCGCCTCCACGGCCGCTGGCCACTGGAAGGGCAGCCCGTAGCTGCGCACGGCAATTTCCACTTCCATGCCGGGGGCCATGTGTTCGCCCAGGATCTCCACCACACGCCCCTCGGGCAGGTTCCGACCGTCGGGATATTTGGTAATCTCGAGGATGACGATCTGCCCATGTACGGGCTGCAATTCCTCACTGGGCACCACGGCGAATTCCTGAGGAATGCGGCGATCTTCGGGAATCACATAGTGCACCGAGGTATCGGCAAAATACCGGCCCACCACCTGGGTCAGGGCGCGTTCGAGGATGCGCACCACCGCGCCTTCCAGGCGTCCCCGCCGATCTTCGCCCACGATCCGCCCCAAGACGACGTCGCCGTGAAAGACCTTGCGCATCTCCCGCGGCGACAGGAAAAGGTCCTTGTCGCCGTTATCGGGCACCAGGAATCCGAATCCATCGGGATGGGCACTGACGGTACCACGGATGAGCTCCATGGACTCGACTATGCCGTAGGCACCCCGGCGGTTGCGCACCAGCTGACCATCCCGCTCCATGGCCCGCAGGCGGCGGCGGAAAGCCTCCTGATCCTCCTCGGCGATCTCCAATTCGTCGATGAGGTCTTCCAGGCGCGCTGGCTGCCCAAGATTCTCGAGGTAGCTCAGAATGAATTCCCGACTGACGATGGGACGTTCGTATTTTTCCTTTTCCCGCTCATACATGGGATCGCGTGCAGCGAGCGGCGTGTCGGTTTCAGACTCCGGCATTGACAAAAGCTCCTCGATAAAAGATGATTCCGTCCACGCCGAGGTGGCGGAATTGGTAGACGCGCTAGGTTCAGGTCCTAGTGGGCGAAAGCCTGTGCTGGTTCGAATCCAGTCCTCGGTACCACACTCCCTTGTGGGACAGTTCTCGCGGTAGCATCAGGGTCTCTTCCCTCGCTTCAACTGGCGGTATCTTGCGGGATGCGGCAGTTTTTGTCCATGGCCCGCAGTAACGGCCCCGGACGGCGGCACTGCGGAAAACGTGCTCCACGATGAGGTGCCCTCCCCAGACTTCAGGTTGCGGCAAGTCCGCGAAACGGGTAGATGCAGGCAATGAATGCGGATGTCTTGGCTATTTTTACCGTAGGCACCAGTGCTTCCGGAAAGTCGTCCTGGGCACAGACCCAGTGCACACGTTACCCTGAACTCAAAATCCGCATCATTGAAAGGGATCGCCTGCGCCAGGAGGTTTTCGCGGCGGATAACCGTGCGGATTTTTCCTGGAGCCAGTGGGATCCTGCCAAAGAGGAACAGGTACAGCGGCTCTGGGAAGAGGCCCTGCGCCAGGCTCTGGACCAGGATGTGCTGATTCTTGCCGACACGCACCTCGACCCCAAAAGACTCGAAGAAGAATCCGCTTGGCTTGCCAGTCTTGGGGTGCGCGACATGGCCATCCAGTATTTTGCATCGGAACCTCTGGTGGAATTGATTCGGCGAGATCAGGGCCGACCCCATCCCGTGGGCGCTGCGGTGCTGCGCGAGCAGATCCAGAAAATGCAACCCGAGGAACGCTATTGGGAGGCCCTGGAAGCAGGTCAGCAACGCATCCTTCGCCAGAGCAAGGATTCGGTCAAAGCGACTTGAGGCGCAGTGATCTGGCGGACGTCCAGGGCGCCTGTGCTAGACTGTCACAAGGGCCACTGCATAAGGATCCCGTCATGGATTGGAAAACGCCACCGGACTTCAAAACCGTCATCGAGACGGAGCAAAAGATGCTTGGTAAGTTTTTGACACCCGTAGCCATCTTTCTCATCCTGCTCGGCTTTTTGGGTATCGTCAGCCCCCTCTTCCTGTCTGCCCTCACGGACGGACTCATTGCCGCCGTACTGATTCTTGGCGGCGCTGCCTGGCTCGCGCACAGTTTCGAGCTGCGCTCCCAGAATTTGGGCGACTGGCTGCGGCCTCTGCTGCTGCTGGCTACCGGAGCCATCATGGTGGCACTGCCCCACGCCGGTATCGCCAGTATCGGTTTGTTGTTCATCCTGTATTTTCTCATCGATGCCTACCGAAATTTCAACCGTCCGCGCTCGCTCGACGGTCTTGGGCGTGGCTGGTTCTATTTCAGTGGCGTGGTAGATATTGCCATCGCCTTCCTCTTCATCGTCACCTGGCCACAGGGATCCTTGATTCTGGTGGGTATTTTCGTCGGCGTGAATCTCATATTCGACGGTATCGTGCTGCTGATGCTCCGCCGCGCCCTACCGCCATCCAAACCCCTCTGATATCCCAAGGACAACTCATGTTTGCTCTCAAAGTGCTCTTTCCCGACAGGGATGCTGCCCGTGACGCCTTGGCACGCCTGCGCAGCGCTCTGGAAGCGCCGCGATCCGGGCCTGCCGAGTATTATGAGGTCCTGGAACAGATCCTCGCCGAAGGATGCCCGTTGGAGCACGCCATCTATGCCGAAAAGGATGTGGTGGCCTGCACCATTCGCGGTCTGGACGAGACTCGGGCCGCCATGGCGGAAGCGGCATTCCTGGATGCCGGAGCACTGGAAGTCATCGCCGAATAAGCACAGGCACGGCACGTGTATCGCCCCTGGTTCAGTCGTCTGCTGCAAAAGCTGAACGATCTCATCCACCTTTTCATTGCCCTGGCTTTGGCAGGAGCAAGCATTCTGGTCATCGTTCAGTTTGGCAAGGATGTATGGCACGGCCTGCACGCGCACAACCTCACCCTGGCCTTTCTTCATGCCCTGGGGACGCTCTTCATTCTGTGGGTACTATCCTCCCTCATCGGCGCAGAAACGACCTACCTGCGCGATGGCACCATTCCACTGACCGTGTTCGTCGAAGTGGCGCTCATCACGCTCCTGCGTCAACTCATCCTCATCCCCGTGGAAGGAGATACCGGGCACAGCGGAGCCTGGCAGGGTCTCGGTTTTTACTGGATGATCATCGCCGCCGTCCTGGTCGTGGGTATCGCCTATTATCTGGTATCCCGACGCAATTAAAGACATCGATACAAAAGCCTTGAACCCAGCCAGCGCGGGGGATATATCCAGCGGTGGAACCCAATGGATTTTTCATGGTCAAAAAATTCAGTGAGAAACTTTGGGAGGCCGATATGAACAAGGTATTCAGCAATCAATACGTAATCCGCTTGGAACTCGACAAAAAGGATCTCGCGAAGATTGTGGAACCCATAGTCAAGAAAGCCGACCAATTTGGCAAGGCGACCTTGGATATGGCCTACCTTCTTGCGGAACAGGACTATCGTATGGACGATAATTTTCGTCAACCCAAGAATGTGTTCAATTGAGGAGTACGAGCATGAAAATTCTGGAAGAGAAAAAATCCTCCGTCGTGCTGGAACTCAGTGTGGAAGAAGCCGAGGCCATCGCCGCCGATCTGCGGGAAAATGCTGCCCTCGTTGGCGCCGGCGGTGCGGAGCTGCTGAAACTGCTGCCGCAGGCGCAGCAAGCCCACTCGGTTACGATGCGTTATGAGTGGATCGGGCCGGAGGATGTGCGCGGACATTGACGGGCGCTGTGGCGTCGTGCCTGGTGGTGCTGCTGCGGCCCGCGCCAGCCCTTGAGCCCGATGCGTCTTGGGGTTAGGCTGGAGCTTTCCGTCGTCCGATGGGAGTGCCTGACCCCGTGAAGAAATTCCTTCGTGCCCTCCTGTTGCTCCTCGGTCTCTTTCTGATATTTGCCGGTCTGCTCTTTTTTCTGCAGGGTTCCGGGATGTTTCCGTATCCGCGCAGCAGTTTCATGATCAACAAGACCGACTGGGAGATCCGTGGAGCCCCCATTCTCGCCTTGGGGGCCGCCGTGCTCATCCTCCGTAGTCTTTGGCGGCCACGACCATGAGCGAGAATGTTCTGGGCACCGCCCTGCTCGCCTGCGGTTTTGCGCCGAAGACTGGCTTCTACCGCGATGGTTTTTGCCGCGCCGGGCGCGAGGACGGCGGTATGCACGGCGTCTGTGCCGTAGTCACCGAGGCATTCCTGACCTTTTCTCGAGACCGCGGCAACGACCTCATCACACCCCGGCCACAGTGGGACTTCCCGGGCCTGCAACCGGGCGACCACTGGTGTCTGTGCGCCCTGCGCTGGAAGGAAGCCCTCCTGGCGGGCTGCGCCCCTCCCGTCGTGCTGGAGGCGACGGATGCCGTTTGTCTGAAGGTACTGAATCGCGACGACCTGCTCGCCCATGCCTGGGCAGCACGCCAGTAACTCCGTTGCCGAGGGCACCCTGCCCTCACCGCTCTCAAGCGCGACCGCGACGGCACTGAGGGATTTGGCGCAAGAACTCGACACCACCCTCGCCTTCATCGATCTCGAGAATACCGGCGGTCACCTGGAGCGCGACCGCATCATCGAGGTGGGCATAATCCTCGTGGCGCCGGCCGGTGAACCCGAGGTCTGGTCCACTCTGATCAACCCAGAAATACGCCTCAGCCCCGCGATATCGACGCTGACGGGCATCGACCCAGCCGACCTCGCCCATGCGCCGACCTTCGCGCAGGTAGCCGAGCCTCTGCGGGAAAAGCTTGCGGGTCGGTTGCTTATCGCCCACGACGCCCGCACCGATCTCGCTTTCCTGCGTCAGGAATGGCGTCGTCTGGGACAGGTCTTCACCGCGGATGTCCTCTGCACCCTTCGGCTTTCGCGTAGCCTCTTTCCCGACGAAAAGCGCCACGGTTTGGATGCCATCATCGAGCGTCTGCAACTGCACAGCGCTGGGCGCCACCGGGCCCTGACCGATGCCCGCACTGTGGCGATTTTTCTGGCCCGGCTCTATTCGGAACAACCCGCGCGGCTCCTCGAGGCCTGTCGCCAGCAGTGGCAACGCCCAGCCCTGCCCGGCAGTCTCGATGCGCAAACGCTGGATGCCCTGCCCGACCGCCCTGGCGTCTACCTCTGCTACGACGAGGCCGACAGCCTGCTCTACGTGGGCAAGAGTATCCGTCTGCGTGAACGGGTCTGGGATCACTTCTATGCGGCTACTAGCCAGCAGCGGGAAATGCGTCTCGTGCAGCAGATCCGACGTCTGGAGTGGATCGAGACGCCGACGGAACTCTCGGCCCTGCTGTTGGAGGCGCGCCTCATCAAGGAACGGCAGCCCATCCTCAATCGCCGCCTGCGTCGGCGGGAAAACCTCTTCACCATCGCCTGGGAGGGTATCGAACGTGGTTCGCCGCGGATCGTCCCCCTCCGCGATTGCGATGGTGGCGAACTCTACGGCAGTTTTGCCAACGCCTACCGGGCGCGCCAGAGTCTGCGCCGCCTGGCTCGGCGCCACGGCCTATGCCTGAAGGCCCTGGGACTGGAAAAACCCACGAGCGGGCCTTGCTTCGCCCACCAGCTCAAGCAGTGCCGGGGGGCCTGCTGTGGCGCGGAGAGCCGCCTGCTCCACGACCTGCGTCTGTCTGCGGCCCTGCGCCATCTGCGCATCGAGCATTGGCCATGGGATGGCCCCATGGTCCTGGTGGAGGAGGGAGGTGGACAACGCCTTTACCACCTACTCTGGCAGTGGATCCATTGCGGTTACCGTGCCGACCCCGCGGATCTGGCAACCCTTTGGGAGAGGCGCGAGGGCGAGTTCGACATGGATATCTACCGTATCTGCTTCAACGCCCTGAGCCGGAATCGCGGGACCTGGATGCCACTGGCGCAGCTGCTGTCGCCGTCCGGACCCCAGACGACTGCGACTCCTGGGCGATGAACCGCAGCACATCCTGACGCACCGGGGCCATCCAGCGCAGGGTTCGGGCAAAAGCGCCGATGAGGGTTTGGTGCCCCACCCCGGTGTAGATACGCTCCACCCCCGGAGTCCCCGCCCCTCGCAAAAGGGTGGCAAGACCCTCGGTATTGCGCTTTGGGTCTACCAGGTGATCGTGGCGGGCAGCGCCGAGGAAGACGGGGACCTGCGAGTCGTCGCCGACAAAGTCCACGGGCTGACTGCGGGCGGGATAGTCCGGGTGGTGGAAAATCGGGCGGACATTCCGATAGGTGATGGGGTAGAAATCGTAAGGACCGGCAAGACCAATCCAGCCGCGCAAGCTGGCGGGAGATAGTCCACGCGCGCCGAGCCAGCGCGGGTCCAAGGCCAGCATAGCGGCATTGTAAGCACCGGCACTGTGGCCCATGAGAAAGACGTTCTGCGGATTTCCCCCGTAACGGTGGATGTGCTGGAACACCCAGGCTACGGCCCGCGCATTATCTTCGAGAAAGCTCGGATAGGTCACCTCGGGGTAGAGGCGGTAATCGGGGATTACCGTGAGCACACCTGCGGACGCCAGGGCTTCGCCCAGGAAACGGTACTCCTCGCGCCGGCCGCTGTTCCAGGAGCCACCATACAGAAAAACCACCACGGGCTCACCGGCCATGGCGGGGCCACTTGGCTGGTAGATGTCCAGTCGCTCCCGCTCACCCGAACCATAGGCCACCGCCGCATCGAGAACGAAACTCCGCTGCGGCGTCAGTGCGTTGAGGGCACCCACGGGCGAGCACGCCGCGAGGAGCAACGCATAAACAGAAAACAGCGGCGGCCACCAGCGCCGTCTTCGCCGAAAGACCGGCGATTCATCCATGAGGTGGTATCATCGCAGCAGGAATCCACGCTCCTTCAAGAAGGCAGCCATGTGTGGGCGCGCCTCGCGACCGGCGAGTGCCGCAATCTCGCGACTCCAGCTGCTGTCCTTGCGGTGGTCCGAGCGCGATCCATAGTAGGCCTGCATGGTCGCATCGTACTCGGCGATGAGCTCCGCGTCGTGCTCCTCGCTGTAGCGATTTTCCTGGAGTACCGCGCCCAGGGGCAATCTCGGCTTGACCTCCACGGTCTGGTCGGGATAACCGATGCACAAACCAAAAAGGGGATACACCTGCTCCGGCAGCGCCAGCAGTGCGGAGATTTCCGCCGGATGATTACGAACCGCGCCGATATAGCAACAGCCGAGTCCCTGGGACTCTGCGGCAACGACGCAGTTCTGTCCGCACAGCGCCGTATCGACGGTAGCAATGATGAAGTGCTCCGTCATTCCGGGGACGAAGGGCGGGCCGATGCGATCGCAGACCTTCTGGGCCCGGCGCAGATCCGCACAGAACACCAGAAAAACCGGCGCAAGGCGCACGTACTCCTGTTGCCCCGCAAGCTCAGCCAGGGTATCGCGCAGGCTGGCGTCGGTGACGTTGATGATGCGGTAGGCCTGGATATTGCTGGAACTCGCAGCCTGCTGACCACAACGGACGATGGTCTCCAGCAGACCATCGGGAAGTGGGTCGGGCCGGAAACGGCGGATAGATCGGTGAGACTGCAGTAAGGCCAGAACATCGGTCATGGAATCCTCGCATGGCGACAGGGACAGGGGCGCCCCTAGGATAGGGACAGCCGGATTCCCTGTCACCCGCCGCTACCGTAACGGCGCGACGTCTTAGCCCAAAGGCCCTTTGGCCGTGACGATCTGGGGCTCCATGGCAGCCAACTGCCGCAGCAGGTAGTTCTGGGCGGCGATGGGGATACCTCGCTCGTCCATCGCGTCGATCATATCCTGCGCGAGATAGTTGAAGGCGGCCGTGGTAACCTGCAAACCGCGATGCGACTGATCCATGCTCTGCCCCGTGTAGGTGCAGGGGCCGCCCACAATCTCACAGACCTGCTGGGTCAGCTCGTACTTGAGGTGCGGAATATTGGTCTTGGCAAAGTAGACATTGATATGCGGATCGGCGGCCACCTTGCTCACGAAGGTATCGATGAGGGCCTTGACTCCTTCCACGCCGCCGAATTCAGCGATGTAGTTCTTTATGGGCAGTTTGATGTCGGCTTTCTGGATGGACTCGGGGGTGGCGTGGCTGTCCGCCGCAGCGGCAACGCCGACATTCAGGGCAAAGACCGAGGCAACAGCAAAAGCGAGATACGGCTTCAAGTTAGGATAACGACTCTCTTTCGACATAACACACTCCACGATCAGGAAGGAAGGAAACGTGGGCAATCGCATGCTGCCCACCCACACTACGACAGCGGCAGACTTTTGGATGTAGGCGCCCGTCACCCAAACCGCAGCATTTCCGCGCGTAAGGCCTCCATCTGCCCGCGGATGTAGCGAGCCACGAGATTCTGGGCAAGACCCATGGGCACCAGGGTCTGGGGTTCCAGTGTGGCGCGATACTCCACCACGCTGCCGTCGGCCGACGCGCGGACCTCGGCCTGCCCGCGGATCGCCATGCTCCCTCCGGTACTGTGAAAGCGCACCGCTCGATCCGACAGCCGATGCACGGACATCACCACAAAGGTGGGGATACGTAACCACAGGAGTTTGATGGACCCTTCCTGGAGTACCGACTCGTGCGCTCCGTCACGCCACAGCACCTGGCTTTTGTGCATCTGCGGGATGAACTGCGCCATATGCCCGTAATCCGTCATCACCGCAAAGGCTCGAGCTGGCGTCACCGCTACCGGGAATACCGCATATACCGCGAAGCCATCGGCAACCCGCTGTACCTCAACCTGCAGATTCCCCTCGTCTACCCCCAGAGCCTGCGCCGAAAAGGCCAACAAGAGCAGCGCCAACCACAACACGCTAGCCCTGTATCGCAGCAAACGCACACCGCCACCGCGTTCCGCAGCCACAGCTCACCTCCTGAACACACTCCAGCGACTATGGACGGTGGCCACACGCATTTTTTGCAAGCGTTGGAAGACGCCTGGATCCAGTTCTTAATAAGAGGTCATTGTTAATACGCAAAAAACGGGGGTTGGGATGCGTTGAATAGGGTAGCCTTGGCGACGATCAGCGCAGCCACCACAGCAATAACAGCAATAGCGCGCTGCCGATGGTGACGGCACCGCTGATCAGGGCGACGCCGAGAATTCTGCGTGCCTGCACGTACTCGCTCTGGGGTGATTGCTCTTTATCGCTCACGGTGTCGGCTCCCGCGCCTCTTCAAAGGCACAGACCCAAATGTCACGCCCGAGTTCCCGCGTCGGTAGCCGATATCCCTCCTCCCGGTCCAGACTGTTGGGAGAACGAAGGCTCAGGGCGTAAGCACCACTCCGACGGAAATCGTCCACGTATCCGGATGCTCGCCTCTGCGAACAGCGGAGCGGTAGGAACAGATCTCCGCGCAGGCGTGCATAAGTTCACAAACCTTTGGCACTTCTTTGGCGAGGGAGGAGTGCCATGCAGGTTCAACATGTCGGGTACCGGATCCGAGGGTTTTACCGGGTAGCGGGCTTGGGGCATCGTTGGGAGATGACTCCGAAAGATGCGCAAGAGCGACTCAGAATTGTACAGTTCTGGGACAAACACGGTTTGGTGGCCGCCTGCGATGCCTTTGGGGTGTCCCGAAGGACGCTCTATCGGTGGCGAGCGGCCTTGAAGGCCGAAGGCGGCAATCCCGCCGCCCTGGCCAGCCAGTCCAGCGCGCCCAAACGCCGACGCAGCCCCAAGACCGACCCCAGGCTGGTAGCGGAAATTCGGCGGCTACGTACCCTTCACCCCAATCTCGGCAAGGACAAGCTGCACGTCCTGCTGCGCCCCTGGTGTGCGGAGAAGGGTATCGCGCTGCCATCGGTGTCCACCCTCGGCAGAATCATCGCCCGTGCACCGGATAAAATGCGCCACAGCCCCGCGCGCCTCGATGCCCGTGGTCGCCCCAAGCCTGTGCGGCGTTCTCGCAAGCCGCGCAAGCCCAAGGGGGTGGCCACCACTGCCTTGCAGTGCCTGGCGGTGGACACTATCGAGCGGGTTCGCGACGGGCTGAAACGCTACCTCGTCACCTTCATCGATCCAGCCAGCGCCTTTGCCTTGGCCGTCGCTTTACCCAGCAAAGCCACACGCCACACCCAGGCGGCCCTCGCCGCCGTCCTGGATCTGCTCCCGCAAAAGCCCCAGGTGCTGCTCTCCGACAACGGCTCCGAGTTTGAGGCGGGCTTCGCCCAAACCCTCACGGAACAGCAGATCGCCCGTTGGTATACCTACCCCAAGACCCCAAAAATGAATGCCCATGCCGAACGCTTCAATCGCACCATCCAGGAATCCTTCGTCGACTACCACGAAGACCTGCTCTTCACCGACCTCGCCCGCTTCAACCAAAAACTCGCCGAGTGGCTCGTCTTCTACAACGCCGAACGACCACACCATCGACTCGGCCAACAACCACCGCTATCCTTCCTCCTGCAACATCAGCCCCAGTGCCAAAGGTGGTGGACGCATACAAGGTCTTGACGAAATACCGATTGGTCGGTATTTTGATCAGACCATGGTGGACACACTGAGAAAATCTCGTAATCCGGAGCAGACGCGCAACGACCTGCTCGCAGCAGCCTACGCTGAGATACTGGAATGCGGCTTTCAGGCGGCAAGTCTGGAGCGCATCCTGGCCAAGACCTCTGTGAGCAAGGGCGCGCTGTACCACCACTTCGGCACCAAGCAGGAACTTGGCCTTGCGGTGGTGCACGACGTAATCGCTCCCGATCTGGCAAGACGCTGGTTTGCGCCCCTCAGCGAGGGCGATGACCCTCTGGAGCAACTGGACAAAATCCTCTGCGACAAGATCGCCAGCGCGGACGAACGGGTTTTGCGCTACGGCTGCCCCCTCAACAACCTGATTCAAGAAATGAGCCCGCTGGACGAGCAATTTCGCCAAGCCCTGCAGGTGATCCTCGAGCGCTGGACGGAGGTGCTTGCCCAAGCCCTGGCACGCGGTCAGGAGGCGGGTCACGTGCGTGGCGATGTCGTCGCCGCTGAGGCGGCCCTGTTCATCGTTGCCGGAGTCGAGGGTTGCGTCGGTCTTGGCAAAAATGCCCAGTCGGTGGATGCGTACCGGCGCTGCCTTGGGCAGCTCCGCCTGTACCTGGGCTCCTTGCGTCCCTGAGTCCTGGATTCGAGCCCTCTCCAGAGACTTTACGAAAGTACCGATCGGTCGGTAGGATAATGGTGTCGCCCACCCCGTGAATAGCAACAGGAGATTCCATGTCTGCAATACAATCCGAGTGGCTGGAACTGAACCCTTCGCTTCGCGCCTGGTACGCGCGCCCCACGAATCCTGGACCGCACCCCGCGGTACTCGTATTCATCGAGGCCTTTGGCGTGAACGAGCATTTTCGAGAGCTGGCAGAGCGCCTCGCCAAGGCCGGTTACTGCGCCATCGTGCCCGACATCTATCACGGCAAGGTCTATGAATACACGGACTTCGACGGCGCCATCGGGCACCTGCGCACGCTCAAGGACGACCAGGTCATGGCGGAAGCCCAAACCACCGTGGCGAGTGTACTCCAGCGTCCTGAGGTACGTGGTCCAAAGGTCGGTGTGCTGGGCTTTTGTATGGGTGGGCGCTATGCCTTCCTCGCCAATGCCCAGCTCGCTGAGCGCGTGGCGGCGACCGTAGCTTTTTACGGCGGCGGTATCGCCCCGGATAAAGACCCTGCCGGACGTCCGCCGCTCCTGGGTCACGTGAACCAGATGCAGGCTCCCCTGCTCCTGCTCTACGGCGCCGAGGACAGCTCCATTACCCCGGAAGAGCATGGCCGCATCGCTGCGGCCCTGAGCACCGCCAAGAAGCGTTATACGCTCACGGTCTTTCCGGAGGCCCCGCACGGCTTCTTCAGTGACCGCCGCGACAGCTACCGCGCCGGACCGGCGCAGGAGGGCTGGGAAATGACCCTGGCGCATCTCGGGCGCGGCTTGGGAGTGCAGGCGTGACCCAGCGTCTGTTCACCCCCTGGACACTGCGTTCCGTCACCTTACGCAACCGGATCGTAATGGCCCCCATGTGCCAGTATTCGACTCCCGATGGCGTCGCCGGAGACTGGCACCGGGTGCACCTGGGCAGTCGTGCCGTGGGCGGAGCAGGCCTCATTTTGGTGGAGGCATCGGCGGTAAGTCCGGAAGGTCGCATATCGCCACAAGATCTGGGCATCTGGAACGATGTCCAGGCCGACGCCCTGGCGCCCATCGTTCGCTTTTTGCAGGAGCAAGGTGCCGTTGCCGGCATACAGATCGCCCATGCGGGCCGCAAGGCCTCGACGGCAGCCCCCTTCCATGGAGGTCAACCCATCCCACCCGAGGCGGAACTGGGCTGGCAGCCGGTAGCCCCCAGTGCATTGGCCTTCAGCCCTTCCCACACCATCCCCCGTCCCCTCAGCACAGAGGATATGGAGCGGGTGAAGGCGGACTTCGTGGCGGCCGCCCGGCGTGCGCACCGGGCCGGCTTTCAGGTGCTGGAACTGCACATGGCCCATGGCTATCTCCTGCACAGTTTCCTCTCCCCCATCAGCAACCGACGGGACGACGCTTACGGCGGCGATTTTTCCGGACGTGTGCGCTTTCCGCTGGAGGTGGCGACCGCGGTACGCGCCGTCTGGCCCGAGGAGCTCCCCCTCTGGGTGCGCATATCGGCCACGGATTGGGTGGAGGGAGGCTGGGATCTGGAGCAGTCCATCGCCTTCAGTCGGGAACTCCAGGCCTGCGGCGTGGATGTCGTACACTGCAGTAGCGGCGGCCTGACTCCAGACGCGAAAATCCCCGCTGGCCCCGGCTTCCAGACGCCCTTCGCCGCAGCCATCCGTCGGGCCGTCGGCATTCCTACCGTCGCCGTCGGCCTCATCACTGAGGCCATGCAGGCAGAGCACATTCTCGTCACGGAACAGGCGGACGCCGTGGCTCTGGCGCGGGAACTGCTGCGTAATCCATACTGGCCCTTGCAGGCGGCCGCACGGTTGGGCGTCGACTGGCCGTGGCCGGCTGCCTACGATCGCGCCAAAGTGCATCATTAGGCTATTCTAAGATACGGGAGAGGCCACCGTAGCGGCGCGGTGGTCTTTCCCGATCTTTTTTGGCCGCCCGCGGACTTTCATGCGCACTCACTCCCCGACCCCTGCTCCCTGGCTTCCCCTTGCCGCCATCGTCACCATTGCCCTGATCTGGGGCTACAACTGGGTGGTCATGAAGGTAGCCATAGAGGACTGCCCACCCCTGATCTTTGCGGCACTACGCGTGGCCCTGGGGGCGGTCGTGCTCCTCCCCTTGCTACTGCTCCTGAAACGTCCCCTGCGGCGACCTCCCCTACGCTACGTCCTGCCCTTTGGCCTGCTGCAGAGCACAGGCTTTGTGGGTTTCACCCTCTGGGCCCTGGAATATGGCGGCGCGGGAAAGACGGCCATCCTCGTGTACATGATGCCCATCTGGCTCATGCTGCTGGCTTGGCCACTTTTGGGGGAGCGTCTGCACGGACTGCATTGGCCAGCGCTCCTTCTGGCGCTACTGGGGCTCTTGTGCATATTGAGCCCGTGGGATTTTCATGGCGCCTGGCAAGGACCGGCCTTTGCGCTGTTATCGGGCCTACTGTGGGCGGGGGCCGCCATCTGGCAAAAACGCCACATGCCACCGGGCCAGGATCTCCTCAACGCGACTTTCTGGCAGACGGCCTTGGGCGCCGTCGGTCTCATTGTCGTAAGCCTTTGGATAGACCCCCTGCGTATCCAGTGGAGCCCGCTCTTCACCGCCGCCCTAGTCTACAATGTCATACCGGGTACGGCCATTGCCTACCTGCTTTGGGCCTATGCCCTCAAGCATCTACCGTCGGGGGTAGCCGGCATGGCCATGCTGCTGGCGCCGCTCATCGGCGTCCTCGCGGCCTGGTGGCAGCTGGACGAGGTACCGGGCGGCTGGGAAAGCCTGGGCATGATCGCCATCTTCATCGCCCTCAGTCTGGTAAGTTGGCAGCACCTTCGTCCAACGCCCAGTCCAGAGGTTTTACCGACACCTCAGGAATAAGCGGGCAGTGATGCCTCGGAATCCAGCAAACGTTGCAACTGCTGGGCGTTGACCCGCTGTAGAGGCTTACCGTCCACCGCCGATGCCGGACGGCGCCGATCCTCGTCGGGAGCAAAGATGACCAGACGCAATTTTGCCCCCCCACGGGTCATGCGGATCTGGGGATACTCCTGGGGCGCTTCGTCGCCGAAATGCAGCCGCTGCCAGCCCTCTTCATAGGCCACCTGCTGATCCATGAGAAAAAAGATGACGCTCTCCGGGGTATCGGCAAAGAGATGCAGAACGATGGCGCTATGGCGCGTGGCCGTGCCGTTGAGTACCGCACCTGCCAGCAAGGGACGAAAATCCTTGAGCCAGACCATGGCCTCCAGCGCAACCTCCCGAAGGCGGCGCAGTTCGAGGGGTTGGGATTCGCCGTGAAACAGCTGCAACCGCGCCTTGAGTTCGGCCTGGATCTCCGAGTTGCTGGGCCAATCTTGCTGGGTGCTGCCGCTACCCAGGCGGCGGGCCGCCTTCTCCTTGGCAAAGCGGTAGTCCGCAATGCCCTCCTCCGCCATGATCCGCGCCGACTCGACAGCCAGAAGGCGACGCAACCGAGAGGGTTGGGATGATGACTTGGCCATGGGATCCTCGTCGTTGTGAAAAGAGCGGTTAGTGCTTAAGATAGCGTAAAGGCGAGAGTGGCGGAATTGGTAGACGCACTGGATTTAGGTTCCAGCGCCGCAAGGCGTGGGAGTTCGAGTCTCCCCTTTCGCACCATCCATGAGATTGCCATTTCCAGCCCTATGCTTCGCCGCCCCGTTCTTTTGATCCAATGGTGACCAAAGGGCGAGAGTCCTGCTCTAGGCAGATGGGTTGACATGGGGCACCTGATGAGCCTACCCCAGTCGAGTCGTACCCCGTCTTCATACCCCATCTGGCCGGCAATCCACCTAGGATCTTCCCCGGCAGTCCGCAACATGGAAGCGCAGGTGTGCCGCGTTTGGCAGGGATTGCGGTGGCGGACCTCACCGGGTCGCAACATCCGGCCATGGCCGAACCGTTCGCGCATGACCCGAGGGAAGACAAAATTTCTCAAACGCCTTTTTCAGAGTAGTGGCAACCAAGCCGCCAAGGCCAGCAGCGTCAGGAACAGTACCGGCGGGGTGATGAGGAGTCCGGTGCGCATGTATTGGCCCCAGGTCACGGTCATGCCTTTGCGGCCCAGCACATGCAGCCAGAGCAGGGTGGCCAGACTGCCGATGGGCGTGAACTTGGGGCCAAGATCGCAACCGATGATGTTGGCGTAGACGAAGATTTCCCGTATCAACGGATCCGTGGCCACCGGCAGTTGGTGGATGGCCAAGGCGCCCACCAAAACCGCCGGCATGTTGTTCATCACCGAGGACAGCGCCGCGGCCAGGAAGCCTGACCCAATCGCCGCCAGAACGGTACCTTGTGCCGCCAGATACGCCAGGGCCATGGCCACATAGTTGGTCAAACCGGCATTGCGCAGCCCATAGACCACCAGATACATCCCGAGGCTGAAAATCACGATCTGCCAGGGGGCCTCGTGCAAGACCTTGCGTACGGGAATGCGGGCGCCGCGCCCGCCCTGCAACCAACGTCCGGCCAAAGCGAGGAGGATCAGCGCCCCAGCCCCCGTCACCACCGATACCGGTACCTGCCACTGCGCGGTAACGAAGTAGGCGATTAGTAGCAAAACCAGCACCGGAAAGGCGGCACGGAAGACCACAGGATCCTGGATGGCCGTGCGCGGAGCGTCGAGGTGGGCGGTAGGATAGGACGCGGGCACGGAGCGACGAAAGTAAAGCCAGAGCACCCCCAGGGTGGCCGCCAGTGCCACCAGATCCACCGGTACCATCACCAGGGCATAGCGATCAAACGTGATATTGAAATAATTGGCGCTGACGATGTTGACGAGGTTAGAGATCATCAGCGGCAGACTGGTGGTATCGGCCACAAAACCGGTGGCGATGACAAAGGCGAAGGTGGCCTTGGGTGAGAAGTCGAGCCGCAACAGGATGGCCATGACGATGGGGGTGAGCAGCAGCGCCGCCCCGTCGTTGGCGAATACGGCAGAAATCATCGCCCCCAGCAGGACGATGAGGGGGAAGAGCCGACGCCCACGCCCACCGCCCCAGCGCGCCACGTGCAGAGCCGCCCAATGGAAGAAACCGGCTTCGTCCAGAATCAGGGAGATGATGATGAGGGCGACGAAGGTAAAGGTAGCATCCCAGACGATATGCCAGACCACAGGAATATCGCTCCAGGTGATGACCCCGGTGGCCAGGGCGACGACCGCACCGCCCATGGCACTCCAACCGATCTGGAGTCCCTTGGGCTGCCAGATGACGAGGATCAGGGTCACAACGAAGATGGCCAGGGCAAGCATCCTGTACTCCTTGGGTGAAATTGCCGGTAGTCTTGACGAGCCAAAAACATTTGTCAATAATTCAATCTAACTTGAACCATTGGAATCCCATGACCGAAGAGCACAGCGATCGCATTGTCGCCCGCCTCGAGGCCCTGGCCTCGCCGGTGCGGCTCGCCATTTTTCGCCTACTGGTGGAGCACGAGCCGGAAGGCCTTTTCTCCGGCCAGATTGCCGAACGGATCGGGCAACTGCACAACGGCGTATCCTTTCACCTCAAGGTTCTGCAGCACGCCGATCTCGTCATCGTCCACCGCGAGGGACGTTTCCAGCGCTACCGGGCGCAGATGCCCGTGGTGCGCTCCCTGGTCGCCTACCTTACCGAAAACTGCTGTCGCGGCACCCAATCCTGCACTATCCCCGACGAGTCCGAATCCAGCGCAGCAGCCACCGCTTCCGCCGCCCCACCGAGGTGACACCGATGAAAACCCCCGAGATCCTCTTTCTGTGCACCGGCAACTCCTGTCGTTCCATCCTGGCCGAAGCCACCCTCAACGGCCTTGCCCAGGGCAGGCTCCACGCCGGCAGCGCCGGCAGCCATCCGGCAGGTTATGTGCATCCGCGCAGTGTTGCCCTCCTGCAGCGGGAAGGCTTCTCTACCGAAGGTCTCGCCAGCAAGTCCTGGGACGATCTGCCCACTACCCCGGATATCGTCATCACCGTCTGCGCCAGTGCCGCTGGCGAGACCTGCCCGGCCTATCTCGGCCCTGCCCTGCGCGCCCATTGGGGGGTAGACGATCCCGCCAAGGCGACCGGCAGCGAGGCGGAAATCGAGGCCGCTTTCGAGAAAGCCTATCGAATCCTGCGCCATCGCATCGAGGCGCTTTTGCAACTGCCCGTCGCCGAATGGCTAGCCGAAGATCCCAGTCGCCTGCGCACGGAACTGGAACGCATTGGTCACAGTGAACCCTGAGGATTACTGCATGTCCACCGAGTTGTCTCCCCTGGTGCCCGCTCGCCAGGAATTTCATCTGAGCTTCCGGGTAACCGATCTTGCCCGCAGCACGGCCTTCTATCGGGACTTTTTCGGGGTTGAGCCCAGACAACAGACGGCGCGCTTCAGCACCTTCATCGTCCCCGATCTCTGCCTGAATCTGGTGATTCTCGTCAACGACCGGGACGAGCCCCTCGACACCTACAGCCTCTACCACGTGGGCCTGGGAGTGCGGAGCAAGGAAGCGGTGATCGCCGCCTACCATCGCGCCGTGGCCGCCGGTGCCGAGGTGGTCAAGCCGCCGCGCAGCACCTGGCGCGGCACACCTCTGCACGAACTCTGGCTGCGCGATCCCACGGGTTATCTCCTCGAAATTTACGCTCGGATGACGGAAGAAGAGCTCGCCACCATGCCCGCCGACCAAGAGCCGGTATTTCTGGTGCCCGGTACGGAGTCGAGGTAAACCGTGCGACTTTCTCGGGATAAGCGCTCGCCCAGCACCAGGCACAGCCACCCTGGAAGCGTGTCGCGCCTAACGGTTTGCGGACGGCGAGCCGTAGGCAGTGAGGGCTTATCTCGGTGGTGTCGGGATCTGGTATACTCCGGGGCTGTGCACGCTTCGGGAGAAGAGCCATGGGACGTAGGCATTGCTGGGCAGCCCTTCCCCTGCTCGTGGCCGGTATGGTGAGCATGACGCAGGCATCGGTGTATATAGCGCCCGCCACGCAGAACGATCCGGCCCAACTGGCGCTGCAAAGCGCCATCAACGAGCAACGGTTGCAGCTGAATCAGATGGAGCTGGATCAGCAGGAATCCGCCCTGCAGCAGGAACAACGGCGTGAGGCCCAGCGACTGAAGGACAACCAGCTGCAGATCCAGCAGGAAGCGATCCAGCAACAGTTGCGCGCGCAGGCGGCGCAGTCGTCCCCCCCGCAGCCATGATTGCGTCCGTGCCACCCGCAGACGAGTCCGCCGGTACGGAGCAACTGCGGCTCATCCGTCCCGACGATTGGCATCTGCATCTACGCGACAACGAACTCCTCGCCGCCGTCCTGCCGGCCACGGCCCGATGTTTTGCCCGCGCCATCGTCATGCCCAACCTGAAACCGCCCGTTACCACCGTGGCTGCGGCCGCTGCCTATCGTGAGTGGATCCTGGCTGCCCTGCCGGCGTCCTCCGATTTTCAACCCCTCATGACCCTCTACCTCACGGAAGCCACGCCCGTGGGGGAAATCGAGGCCGCGGTACACAGCGGTTTCGTCCACGGTATCAAGTATTATCCAGCGGGAGCGACCACCAATTCCGAGAACGGCGTTCGCGACATCCGCCGGGTCTATCCGGTGCTCGCCGCCATGGAAAAACACGGTCTGCCCCTCCTGCTACACGGCGAAGTGACCGACCCCGAGGTGGATATATTCGATCGCGAAGCCGTATTCATCGAACGGATACTCACGCCTGTGCTGGCGGACTTTCCGGGGCTCAAGGTCGTGCTCGAGCACATCACGACGGCAGAGGCGGCGGACTTCGTGCGCGGCCACTCCCAGCGGCTGGCCGCCACCATCACGGTCCATCACCTGCTTCACAATCGCAACGCCCTCTTTCAGGGTGGTATCCGTCCGCACCACTACTGCCTGCCGGTGTTGAAGCGTGAACGCCATCGCCAGGCCCTGGTGGCAGCAGCCACCAGCGGGGCGCCGGAGTTCTTCCTGGGGACGGACAGCGCCCCGCACCCGCGCGGGCAAAAGGAATCCGCCTGCGGCTGCGCCGGCATCTATTCCGCACCGGCCGCCATCGAACTGTACGCCGAGGTTTTTGCTGCCGCCAACGCTCTGGATCGACTGGAAGCCTTTGCCAGTCGTAACGGTCCGCGTTTTTATGGATTACCCGAGAATACCGACCACATCCGGCTGGTGCGACGCCCCTGGACCATGCCCGAGTCCCTGAATCTCGCCGGCGATCGTCTGGTGCCCCTGCGGGCGGGGGAGAGCGTCGCCTGGTCCTGCTTACCCGATCCGGACTAGTTTCCTGCCCATGCTGCGCGGGAGGGGAAGGGAAAATCACCTGGTCTGGCGTGGACTTGAAGTTCGCGTATTGTTCAAACCCAATCGCCACAGCTATCTACGCATACGCCCGCCTGGCGGCGATATCGAGGTCACCGCACCCCTCGGGATGCCGCTTTCTGCGGTACTCGCCCTGCTCCATGAGCGCAGGGCGTGGATCGACACCCAACGTGCGCGGCTTTTGGCTACCAGAGAGCAGGATCAAAACCGCTTTACCGACGGCGAGCGGATCCGGATCTTTGGCGTGCCGTATCCCCTGCGCGTGCGGTCCGGTGCGAGGTCGTCGACGGTACGTCTGGTTGACGGGGAACTGCGGCTATGGACCCAAAAACCCAGTACCGCCGCAGAGCGCGCCCATTTGCTGCAGAGCTTTTACCACGATCAACTGGCGCTGCGCATTGCGCCGCTGGTGGAGGTGTACCGGCGCCCACTTGGGCTTACCGAGGTCGCCTGGCACATTCGCCCCATGAAAACGCGCTGGGGTAGCTGCAGCACCCGCACCCGCCGTATCACCCTGAACCTCGAGTTGATCCACCACCCGGAGCACTGCCTGGAATACGTGGTGGTACACGAGTTGGTCCATTTTCACGAGCGCCATCACAACAACCGTTTTTATAGCCGGGTAGAGGCGCTACTACCCCAATGGCAGGAGGCACACCGGCACTTGTCCTAGCCGCAGGCCAAACGGAGGATATGGACGGGCCCGGCAGAGATCGTGGTCGATTCGCGACGATCCGGCTGGCAGCCACCCGGCAGCACAGCTGGCCGGAACCCCGCGCGGCGCGGGGACCGCAGGCGAAAAAATGGCTCGGAGACTATCCGAGCCCTCACATAGGTATGGTGGAGCGGAGGAGGATCGAACTCCCGACCTTCGCATTGCGAACGCGACGCTCTCCCAGCTGAGCTACCGCCCCATATCGCCGCAGGATAGTGCGCGCGGCAGAAAAAAGCAATGGCCCCGGGTCTCTCCCTCAGGGGCGTCGGCCGACCACCACCGCATCGCTACCCACGCGATGGATGCTGGCGGCAAAGCCGGCAGCGGTTAGCGCCTCGGCAATTTCTTCAGGGTGCAGGAAATGATTGCCCTGGATGTGCTCGGAGAGGTTCTGGAAGGCCATGGTGCGATACGCTGGCTCGCGCAAAACCGCAGTATCCTCGGGCCAGGACGGTTCCCAGATGACCAGAGCCCCACCGGGGCGCAGTTCGCCGTGCAAACGCTCCAAGAGGCTGCCGCGCGCTTCCCAGACGTGGTGCAGGGCGCGATTCATGGCGATGAGATCGGCGGGCTCCGGTAGTGCAAAGCGATGGATGTCGCCCTGGGCAAAGTGCAGACGATCGCCGAGGCCCTCCCGTTGGGCGAGGCGCTGGGCCTCACGTATGTTTTCGTCAAAACCGTCGAGCCCGAGGCCGCGCAGGGAGCGGCAACGCCCCAGAAGCGCGCGCAGATACCAGCCGTTGCCGCAGCCAAGATCCACGGCAAGCCCCTGGCGTTCGTTTATTTCCGCAAAAATGGGCACGGCCGGCAGCACCTTCTCTTCAAAGCTGCGCCGGAAGTTGTGCTCGAGCATGGCACCAAACCAGGGCAGTATGGTTTCGCGTTCGGCCAGCACTTTCTCACCAGGACGCTCACCGCTACGCATCAGCCCCGCTGCGCGCTCAGCCATGTGGGCGGACAAAACGGCACCAATGGCCAGGGCCATGGTGCTGTCCTCTGCCTCCGGTCGCATGGCCGCTCCGTCGTCGCTCAGGAGGAATGCATCGCCTTTGCGCTCCAGCCAGCCAAAGGCGTAGGCTGCGTCGCACCAGCGCTGCAGATAGCCGGCATCCATCCCCGTTTTTTCTGCCAGGCCCTGAACCTGCGCGCCGCCCAGGTCGTGCAGGGCAGAAAAGAGGCCGTTGACGACGCCGATGAAAGCGACATCCAGAGACAGTGCGCCCTGGGCGCGTTTGCGTAATTCATCCAGAGGGGTTCTTGCCACGATGGTTCTCCCGATATCAGATGAGGTACTGAATTCCAACGATGGTCAGCAGGGCCAGAGTGGACAGCAAAAAAGCGCGCTGCGGAATACGAAAGTGCAGACGGTTGCCTGCCCACAAGCCCAGCAGCACGGGTGGCACGAGGAACACGAAGCTGATGGCCAGAGGCAGCGTCAGCAGCGACAATCCGATGTACAAAAAAAGTCGCACGATATTGTCCGCAAGCGCAATACCCTGAAAGGTCGCGCGAAAGGCCCGCTTGTCCAGATGACGCATCTGCAGGTAGGCAACGATGGGCGGCCCGCCACCGCCGTAGAGACTACCGATGACTCCACCGAAGATGCCGAGGGGTAAACCCCAGGGCAGACTCAGACGGGGCAGTTTCTCGGGCTTCAGAACCAAGGCGTAGACCACGTAGGCCAGAATGAAGAGTCCCAAGAAACGGGTCAGGCTCTGGGCATCGGTATCGGCGAGGATGAAGGCGCCCGCGGCCAGACCCAGGAGGCTGCCGGGCACGAGCCAACGCAACTCCGGCCAGCGGATCTCGTGAAAATCGTAGGCGCCCAGCAGAACGGAGCCCACCAGATCCAGGAGCAGCACCACCGGCACGACTTCCTTGACCGGAAAGATGAGCGCAAGCAGGGCGACGGAAATGAGACCCGAACCAAAACCGATGACGGCGCGCACATAAAAGGCCAACAGCACGACGAGGGCGGCCATGCCGAGAAGCTCAGGATGCTGCCACAGAGAAGACCAAGCCAGGGAGTGTTGGGTAAACATACCGACCAGTCTACCTGTTCTTGATCCCGAGGACCAGCCTGAGCCCCCTCAGGGCTAGGCAGAAAAGAGAAAAGGGCCTAATATCCCAGAGACCTGGACGTCCATCTTCCCAACCTACTCCAAGCCCGGTCGGAGCAAGACCATGCTAGCAAAAAACGCCATGCCCGTCCCGTATCTCCGCTGGACCGCAGCGCAGATGGCCCATATCGTGCCACTGCTCCTGTCCCTGGTTGCCTGCGCCATGCTGCTCCATAGCACCAGTGCACGGGCACAGAATATCGTGCAGGCGGGGCTCCCCGTCATCGATGCGCGGGCCTACATTCTCATGAATGCCGAGACCGGGCAGATTCTAGCAACGAAGCACGCCTATCGGCCCTACGCCATTGCCAGTATCACCAAGTTGATGACCCTCTACCTGCTCTTTCAAGATCTGCAGAGCGGGCACCTGAGCTTGCAGCAGCAATTCAAACCCTGCCCGGCGGCCCTGCACACGGGCGGATCCACCATGGATCTGCGCGCCGGGGTGCCCTTCACCGTCGCCCAGATGATCCTCGGTATGACCGTACCATCGGGCAACGATGCCGCGGTGGAAGCGGCGCACCTCGTTTCCGGCAGTGTGCCTGCCTTCGTCCGCAAGATGAACCGCACGGCGCGCCAATTGGGGATGCTCTCCACGCAATTCTACGACCCCGATGGCCTACCGCATCCCAACAACACCGCCAGCCCCTACGATATTGCCCTGCTCACCCGGGCCATCATGACCCAGTTCCCGCAGTACATGCCCTTCTTCCAGCACGAGCATTTCACCTACGGCGGCATCACCTACCCCAACCCCAATCTTTTGGTGGGGCGTGTGCCTTTCATCACGGGGATGAAGAGTGGCTATACCGATGCCGCAGGGCACTGTCTGGTGGCCACGGGAACGCAGGATGGCGTCAAGCTCATTGCCGTGGTCCTCGGCGTTCCTTCCTTCCACGACGAAGCCCGCGGTTTCTGGAAGGCATCCTGGCAGAGCCTCAAACTCCTGGATTGGGGCTTTGCTCGCACGCTGTGGCTACCGGGTGCGCCACAGCTGGAACGCACCGCCGCCCACTGAATCCATACGGGCAACGCCATCACGTGCCTCACTCCGCCGGAGGTGCGGCGGTGGCGGCCTTGTCCGCTGGCTTTTTCAAAAAGAGTACAAGCGGCAAGAGTACCAAAAAGCCATAGAGCACCAGAACGAAGGCGTCCAGGATACCGCGCATGCCCGCCTGCGGTAGCAGCACGATCTGGCCCAGAATGTGCCAGGTGGTGGGATCTCGGTCCAGGCCCGCGGCACTGAGATAATGCCTCATGGCCGGATTGAAATTGCTCATGTGACCGCCCATCTGGTTCCAGGCGACCTGCCTCTGCTCCGTCATCACCGTCGAGACGATGGCGATACCGATACTCCCGCCAAGGGTCCGCATCAGATTGAAAATGCCCGAACCTTCCGCCTGCTGCGATTTGTCCAGGGTACTGAAGGCCAGGGTAAAGAGCGGAATGGTGACAAAACCGAAACCGATACCGCGGATGAAGGCAGGCCAGATGACCCAGGCCATGCTGATATCGAGGTTATAGAGGGTGGTAAACCAGGTTCCGAGGGCGCCGAAGAAAATCCCGACGATGACGATGTCCCGCGGATTGATGCCGCGTCCCAGAAGGCGTCCTGCCAGCATCATGGCCAGCATGGCGCCGAGACCCTGGGGCGCCATGACGAGGCCCGTGGTAAAGGCCTCGTAGCGCAGGTAGTCCTCGAGCATGATGGGCAAGATCACCATGGTGCCGAAGAGCGCCAGACCAAAGATGGCGATGCCCATACTGCCGATGGCGAGATTGCGATCGCGCAGCAGGCGCAGATTTACCACGGGGTGGCGGATGTCCAGGGAACGCCAGAGGAAGAAGGCCAGACCCAACACCGACACGAGCGTCAGGATGATGATGGTGTGCGAGCTGAACCAGTCGTCCTGATTACCAAGGCTCAAGACCGCCTGCAGCGCGCCGAGACCCAACGCCATGAGACCGAAGCCAAGCCAGTCCACCGGCCGCGGATGGTCGCTTCGACCACCATCGGGCACGGCCTGCATGAGCAGGAAGGCAAGGATTCCAAAGGGGACGTTGACGTAAAAGACCCACCGCCAGCTGAGCGTATCCGTCAGATATCCACCCAGGGTTGGCCCCAGAATCGGTCCCAACATGATACCCATGCCGAGGATGGCCATGGCTTGCCCGCGATTTTCCGGAGGATAGGCACCGAGCATGATGGTTTGTCCAACGGGCGCCAAAGAGGCGCCGAACACCCCCTGCAAGAGGCGCCAGAGGACGATCTCCGGAAGGCTATGCGACTGGCCACAGAGCACAGAGGCCACGACAAACCCCACCACACTCCAGAGCATGACGGTGCGCTGTCCATAGCGCTCCACCAGCAGTCCCGTCAGCGGCAGGATGACGACATTGGCCACCATGTAGCTGGTCAGAACCCAGGTGATCTGATCGCTGTTGGCCTGGAGGGAGCCACGCATGTAGGTGAGCGCGACATTGACGATGGTCAGATCGAGCACCTGCATGACCACCGCCAACATGACCGCGATGGTGATGGTGACGACGGATCCCTTGCCTGGACCGGAAACCGTGGAAGTCTGCGTCATGAGAAAGCTCCTGATTCTCAGCGCACCCAGTGTACCGACCGAACGGTCGGTCCGCAAGCCCACAGAAAAAGGGCCAGCCCGAAGGCTGGCCTGGATGGGATCTGCCCGTCCCTGAAGATCAGGCGGCGCGCTTTTCGCTCAACTCGGTCAGATCCTTACCCGCCAGGTACTGCATCCGCAGTTCCTCGTCGCTGACATGGCTGAAGTCGGCACCGCGCGCCTCCGCCTCCTGCACCGCGCGGACAAAATCCATCTCACGCTCCAGTTCCCAAAGTTCCATCGTTCACCTCCATTCCATCAGTACATTAGTTGTAACTAACATACAGGTATATTATGAGATAGTCAAGTATCATAAGTTTTTCTTAGCTCATCATTGCCCATGGATTCCAGCGCGGTGATCTCCGCCTCGCTCAGCCAGCGCCAGCTGCCCGGGGCCAGATCTCCCAGGATCACGGAACCAAAGGCAATACGAATGAGGCGCAACACCTCTACCCCCTGGGCCTCCAGGAGGCGGCGGATCTGGCGATTGCGCCCTTCCTGCAGAACGAACTCCAGCCATTGCGTCTTGCCGCCACAGGCCACCGCACGTACTTCCATGGGCAGGCAAGGTCGTCCGTCCAGTACCGATGCGGTGGCGATATGGTGTAGCGCCTCGGCCGCCAAGGGTGGGCGAATCTGCACCCGGTAGGTTTTGGGTAGATGTCCGGCGGGGTCAAGCAGACGCTGACTCCAGATCGGATCGTTGCTGAACAGTAGCAGCCCGCTGCTGGCGCGATCCAGCCGGCCAATGGGCGCGAGCCAGGGCTCCTGCGGTATATCGGCGAAGACGGTGGGTCGACCGCGCTCATCGCTGCGGGATACCACGACTCCCCTTTTCTTATGCAGCATGAGCACCTGGCGTCGGGCCCGTTGCTGGGGAATCCCATCGATGCTGATCCACAGATCCAGACCTCGCTGCGGCGCCTCGGGGTCGCGGACGATGCGCCCGTCCACCGCCACCCGCCCGGCGCGGATCCATTGCGCTGCCACCGTCCGTGAACACAGGCCCCATTTGGACAGCACCCGCGCCAACCCCAGGCGCGGCACAGCGTCGGGCTTTGTCTCCCGCACCTTTCTTGGTCTATGCTGTCGAGGCAACTTCATCACTGTACAGGAGGGTCAAGCCGTGGCGCACGAAGGTCTGCACGAAGCCCCTGAGAAGCTCAGCAAGGACACCCTCGACATCCACCGCGCCATCGTCTCGCTGATGGAAGAGCTCGAGGCCGTCGACTGGTACCAGCAGCGCGCCGATGCCTGCACCGACCCCAGCCTGAAGTCGGTGCTGGAGCACAACCGCGACGAGGAAATCGAGCACGCCGCCATGGTCCTGGAATGGCTGCGGCGCAAGCTGCCCCGGTTGGACCAGGAATTGCGCGAGTACCTCTTCAAGGACGGCTCCATCACCGGTCATGAGGCCGAGGCCATGGGCCGCGACTAGCTCGGTTCATGGGCGTGGGTCGCTGGGCGTCTGGGGCTGCGCGGCAGAAAACGGCCGCAGAGCTCATTGTGCCAATCCAAGCCAAAGCGCGTGGGACGCCAGCGCCCGTCCTCAAAGGTCAGCAGGCCCTCCTTCCGGGCACGGCGCAGTTGCGGCTCGATCTGCAGACAGGGCAGACCGGTGCCGGCCTCAAACTGCGCACAGCTAAAGCCCTCCAGCAGGCGCAGGGTGTTGAGCAGAAACTCGAAGGGTCGCTCCGCCGGCGCTACCCAGTGGCCGCGTCCGATCTGTGCAGCAGGACCCAAGGCATCGCTCAGGTAGGACTCCGGTCGCGCCGGCTTCTGGCTGCGCCAGATACCCTGGCCCGGCAGGGTGATCTTGCCGTGCGCGCCAGCCCCGATACCCACGTAGTCGCCAAAGCGCCAATAATTCCGATTGTGCCAGCATTCCTGTCCCGGGCGGGCGTGGGCAGAAATCTCATAGCGCGCAAGTCCCGCCTCCTGCAGCCGCTCGCGCAGGGCCAGTTCCATGTCCGCGGCCAGATCTTCCCCGGGCAGCCCCGATGGGGCCTGGCGTGCAAAGGGAGTGCCGGCCTCCAGGGTGAGTTGATACAGGGAAAGGTGCGGGGGCGCATAGGCCAGTGCCCGCTCCAGATCGGCCAGGGCCGCTGCCAGGTCTTGCCCCGGCAAAGCAAAGATGAGGTCCAGGTTCCAGCTGGCAAAGCCCGCCTCCAAAATGGCGGACACCGCCGCCATGGCCGCTCGGCCGTCGTGAATGCGGCCGAGTCGGGCCAGAAAACCGTCGTCAAAGGACTGCACCCCCAGGGACAGGCGCGTGATCCCCGCCTGGCGAAAGGCGCGGAAACGCGCCGCCTCGCTGGCTCCGGGATTGGCCTCCAGGCTGACCTCGAGACCGGGCATCAGGCGCAGGCGGGCACGCAGCTCCGAGAGCAGACGGGCAATGCTCTCGGGCGGAAACAGGCTGGGTGTGCCGCCTCCCAGGAAGATGCTGTGCACCGGCCGTCCCCAGATCCGCGGCAGCTCCCGTTCGAGGTCGGCAATGAGGGCATCCACATAATGCTCCGCCGGAAATTCCGGGGCGGCATAGGAATTGAAATCGCAGTAGGGACATTTGGCCAGACACCAGGGCAGATGCACGTACACGGACAGGGCAGGTGCTTGCAGATCAAGGGTCATGGCGATGCGGGAGTGAGGACATGATGGAAAACGATTCCGAAACGTGGATCCCCCTATTCTTGCTCAGCACGGTGCTCTTTCCCAGAGCCCGGATGGGCCTGCGCGTCTTTGAACCCCGCTATCTGGACATGGTCAGTCGCTGTCTGCGCGAGCAGCGGGACTTCGGTATCTGCCTCAACGCCCCCGGCGGCGCGGAGGGTGAGCCGGAGACGGTGGGTACGTTGGCCCACATCGTCGACTGGGACAGCGATGACGGGGTACTGCTCATCGAGGTGGAGGGCCGCAGCCGCTTCACGGTGCTGGACTGGCGCCGCGAGAGCCCGGTGAGTGAGGGACGACCGCGTTACTGGGTGGAGGAACCCAAGCTTCCTCTGGAGTTCGAGCACGAATGGCTCAAACCCATTCTCGTGGAAATCCTCGGAGAGGATCTTGCCGCAAGCCTCGATGCCAGCACCGCCGGCATGATTCTCGCTCAAGCCTTGCCCGCCCCCGCCGCCGAAAAACAGCGCCTCTTGGTCCTGGACGATCCTCTGGTTCGGTTGCGCCGAATCGCGCAGCTGCTGCGCCGCGACGACTGAAGCCCCTGCGCCTGCCGCTCAGCCCTGCCCGCTTTTACCGTAGATGTAGCTGGAAAAGTCCGAGTACTCCTGGGAGAGATTGCGGAACAGGTGGTCAAGGCTGATGATGACCTGTTCCAATATGTTGGTGGTGATGTAGGGCTGCTCCACCTTGAGCCGCTGATAATGTGCCCGGGTGAGGGCCAGCACCTGGGTGTCCGCCGCTTTGGCAACGATCCTGGCGCTGCGCGGCTGGCGGTCGAAGAAGGACATCTCACCGGCCATCTGCCCTTCCCCGACGCGCACCACCTCCACCTCCCCACCGTCCGCACTGTGGTGAACGATGGCCATCTCTCCCCGGACACAGAAAAAGAGCGCCTCGCCCAGGGTACCCCACTCCGCAATGACCTGATTCTGCGCAAAGCGGGCGTGGGTCACGTACTGGGCGAGGGTGTGAATTTCCTCGAGGGTCAGGGATTTGGCCAGGTGATGCTGCTTGAGAAACTCGCCAATCTCCACCGGATCCGTCTGGCTCATGGCACTGTCCCCGCGATGGTTCTGCTTTCCATCCGCAAATCCTGCCACAGCCGCCCACTTTGCGAAAGTCTCAGTGGGAGGCGGTATCGGAGTCCGCCTCGGCCTTGCCCTCGGGCGTCGAACCTTTGGCCATTTCCGCCTTGAGGCGTGCGAGATCGGCATCCACCCCGCCACTTTCCCGCAGCTTATCCATCTCGCGATCCGTCTGACTGCGGGGATCCAGCGGATCGGAAAGCGCGCCCGAGGCCATCAGTCCGTCCACCGCCGCGGCCTTGGCCTGCATCTGCTTGGTCCGATCCATGGCCCGCTGCATGGCCTCGCCGGCGTCGTCCATGCCCTTGCCAATGCCAGACAAGGCCTCACCCGCGGCCACCTCCGACTTGGCTGCGAGCATCTCGCCCTTCATGACCTCTTTCTGGCTGCGGAACTGTTCGATGCGATCCTGCAGCTTGCGCTCGTAATCCGTCAGTTTGTCCGCCTGGGCGGCAATCTGGTCGTGGGCGTCCTTGAGGGACTGCAGTTTTTCCAGGGCCGACTGCTTCTGCGCAAGCTCCGCCTTGGCCAGGTCTTCGCGATTGGCCGCCAAAGCCGTGCGCGCATCGGCCTCGGCACGATCGGCGGCCTTCTGGGCTTCAGTCATCTGATTTTCCAGGGAGACCTTTTCGGTGACCACGTCGGCGAGGTGCCGCTTGGTCTCCTGCAGACTGGACAGCATTTTTTCGTAGGACAGGTCCAGGGTCTCCGACGGGTCCTCGGCATTGTTGAGAAAATGATTGATCCTGGCCTGCAGGATTTCACTGGCGTGTTTGAAGAGGGACATCCGGCTGCTCCTTGCCCTTGGGGCTCAATCGTTGACCGGCAGGACCAACTGCGGGCGCAGTTCGTCCACCTTGGCGTCGGCGCCGTCCATGGCCTTGACGGCCGTGCCGACGGCAAAAAATTCGATGATGTGTGGCTTCCAGTTGTGGCTGCCCTCGTGCAGCTGCACCCCGGTGATACCGTCTGCCTCGGCCTCCTGCGCCTCGTGCTGCATCCGCTCCATGGCCAGCTCGCGCGCGTCGTACATGGCCTGGGTGAACTGCTCCAATTCCGTGTTGCGGCCGATGTTGCCCATGGAGCGCAGGACGCCCTGGTGGGCGACGTGGTAGACGCAGGAACCCATCACCATTTCCATGGGCCGGTAGCCTGCCTGCAGCAGCATCCAGAAATCCTGGCCGGAAAGATCGCTGGTGAAGGGCTTGCCGCCCACGCCCTTGAAACCGGGAGCGCCGCTGCGGTGCGCGATGGCCGTGCCGATGGCCATGAATTCGAGGATGTCCGGATCCCACTCCATTCGCTTGACCTCCAGACGCACACCGACGATGCCATCGGCCTGGAGCAGGATCGCCTCCTGTTCCATGCGGCTGATGGCCAGCTCCCTGGCCTGGTACATGGCCTGGGAGAGGACATCCATCTCCATGTTCTGGTTCCAGTTGCCGTACTGGATACCCATGTGGTAGATGCACGAGCCGACCACCAGGCCCAGGGGCTCGAATTCGGCCTTGCGCACCATGACAAACTCGTTGACGGAAAGATCCGAGGTAAAAATACCCTCGTGACTGCCCTGGGAGCGTAGCCCCTTGAGTCGTTCTACCGCATGGGGTGCCAGTGTGTCTTCGCTCATACGAGATCCTTGACGGTGGGGGTGAAAGGTTTGAGGGGACGGTCGCCCAGGGACAAGACCGGTTGCAGCTCGTGCCGTGGCGCTTGCTGGCGCTCGTAGCTCACAGCGGTGCCAATGGCGATGTGGCGACAGAGGTAGCGCTGGGGTTGATCCTGATCGCCTGCAAAACGCAGTACCTGCCAGAAATGGGTGTGCGCGAGCACTCCAGCACCGAGCCGCTGCCCATCCTGCTGCAGATCGTACAGGGCGCGCCGCCGCACGTTTTCCTGAAAACTCGACAGGTCCGTGATTTCGAGATTCTGAAAGGCGGCGCCGAAGGGTGCCATCTGTCCCGCCTGATCCAGGGCCGTTCCCAGGAAAGGCTGGTACCAGTCGTAGTAGGCGCCGATGGATATGCCCACCGGGACCACACCGTCCTCCAACAGGCGTACGAATTCCAGGGCCGGTACCGTAGCCACGGCGGGCTCCGCCGCGGGCGGTAGATCCTGAATACGCACGGCCGTGCCGACGAGACCGAAATCCATGTCCTGGCTTTCGCCCCGATGCACGCGCATGCGCACATCCACCACGGCATTGGCACCCATGGCCACGGCCTCCAGCTGCATCCGGGCAACGGCACTGCGCCAACCATCGTGATGCCCCTGGGTCCAGGAGTAGCCAAAATGGTACCAACAGTTGCCACTGACCATACCCAGAGGCCTGATGCCGTGGGAGCGTTCCATGAGGAGTGCGGCCACACTGCCGCTACTGATCCAGGGTAACTGGCGGCTTGCCGTGGCCCGCAGCCGTCCCTCCACAAAACTGGGTAGGCGGCGGGCGCTCAGGGCGGCCTGCCATTCGCCCGCGCGCTGCATCTCCTCCGCGCTCTGTTGCTTGATCTGGGGAGCCAGTTGCTGACCGAGATTGTGCACGGCCGCTTCGGCGTCCTGTGCCGCCTCTTCCACACCGCGCTTGATGCGATCCCACAGAGACATGCCCGTGCTCCCTAGTGCAACAGAAAATCGTGGAGGGCCTGACTTACTCCCTGCATCTGGCCCGAAAGTTTGCCCACATCCTGAACGAGACCCTGCAACCAGTCCTGCAGCGGCAGATCTTCGTGGCGCAGCACCACGCCGCGCACCACACGGGAGCGCCGGGTCAGCACTCGCGCCCCATCCCGACTGAGGATGTAGTCGTAGCCGTCGACGTGGACGCGCATCTCCACTACCTGCCGTTTGCCCGAGAAAAGCCCCTCGCGCTTGCGCTCCACCTCCACGAGCCCAGGCATATCACCCTCCAGCCGATCGGCGAGGGCCTCCACGAAGGCCTGCAGATCCGTCTGGGCACGCCGCAACCAGGCCGCGCTCTCTTCGTAACCGCTCATGCCACCTCCCCTTCGCGCTCGCCGTCTACGTTCTTCGGACCATGCTTCAATACTTTAGTTCGTTTCCGACTATCGTGTTGTAGGGGGTCCAGGGCAGCTGCCAACCCAGATCACTGCCCACGCGCCGCCGTCTGCAGTCACGATGAGCATTTGCGGTTGATTTTTGGGGACAGTCCCTTAGAATCTTGCCCCTTGTCTTGTCACCGCGCTCATCCTGGGACTGGAGTCTTGCACCGTGGAAATCCGCCTCTCTCACCGCGTTGGGGCCGTCCGACCCTCCCCTACTCTGGCCGTCACGGCCCGCGCCGCGCAGCTCCGTCGGCAGGGGCGCGACATCGTCAGTCTGGGCGCGGGTGAGCCGGATTTCGATACGCCGGACGCCATCAAGTCGGCGGCCATCGAGGCGATCCACCGCGGCTTTACCAAATACACCCCGGTGGGCGGTACACCGGAACTGAAGGCGGCCATCATCGCCAAGTTTGCCCGCGACAACGGCCTGCATTACGAGCCGGAGCAGATTCTGGTGTCGGTGGGCGGCAAGCAGAGCTTTTTCAATCTGTGTCAGGCGCTCCTCGACCCCGGCGATGAGGTCATCGTGCCGGCACCCTACTGGGTGTCCTATCCCGATATGGTCCTGCTGGCCGAAGGCAAGCCGGTGATCCTCGCGACAAACGCCCGTGAGCACTTCAAGATCGGCCCGGCACAGCTTGCTGCGGCCATTACCCCGAGAACGCGGCTGCTGGTCATCAATAGCCCCTCCAATCCTTCGGGGGTGGCCTACAGCGCGGCAGAACTCGCCGCTCTGGGTGCAGTCCTGCGGGAGCACCCGGGCATTCTCATCGCCAGCGACGACATGTACGAGAAAATTCTTTTTGGCGATGGGAAGTTCGTCAACCTGGCCAATGTCTGCCCGGATCTTGCCGAGCGCTGCATCGTGCTCAACGGGGTGTCCAAGGCCTACGCCATGACGGGCTGGCGCATCGGCTACTGCGGCGGCCCACGGGAGCTCATCGCCGCCATGCACACCGTGCAGTCCCAGAGTACCTCCAATCCCACTTCCATTGCCCAGGTGGCAGCCCAGGCCGCTATCGACAGCGGCGACGAGTATATTCGGCCCATGTTGCGGGTTTTCGAGCGACGCCACGATTACGTTTTCCATCGCCTGCGCGAGCTGCCGGGTGTCGAGGTCCTACCCTCCGATGGTACCTTTTACAGCTTTCCAGGATTTCACCAGGTCATCGCCCGCAAGGGACTCAAGGACGATCTGGAACTAGCCGAGGCCCTGCTGGAGGCCGGCGTTGCCCTGGTGCCGGGCTCGGCCTTCGGCAGTCCCGGACACCTGCGCCTGTCTTTTGCCACCAGCGACGAGAATCTACGCCTCGCCCTGGATCGCATCGCCGCCTTCGTTTCCGCCTGATACGACATGGGGCGCCGGCGGCGCCCCGTGGAACTGGCCATCAGCCCGTTGCCAAGGATCAGGCTGGTCGCGCCCGCACCGCCGCCGCCGCGCGCCCTGCCCGCTCCCGCGCCTGTTCGACCGTTTCCGCGCTGGCCAAGGCCACGCCCAGGCGCCGCAACTTGCCGGCAAAGGGCTTGCCGAACAGACGCAGATCGCTTTCGGGCACGCGCAAGGCTTCCGGCACACCGGCGTATGCGGGGCCCCAACCCAGCCCCTCCCCCCGGATCACCGCCGAGGCACTGGGCCGGCGAAAGCCGGGGTCCACGGGCAGACCGAGGATGGCGCGCAGGTGCAGCTCGAATTCGCTCTGGCGCTGGCTGGCAAGGGTGACGAAGCCGGTGTCGTGGGGCCGTGGCGAGAGCTCGCTGAACAGTACCTCATCCCCGCGCACAAAAAATTCCACGCCAAAGAGTCCACGTCCACCAAGATCGTCGGTGACGGCCCGGGCCATCTCCTGTGCCCGCTTCAGAGCCTCAGGGCTCATGGCCTGGGGCTGCCAGGACTCGACGTAGTCCCCCGCTTCCTGACGGTGGCCGATGGGCGGACAGAAATGGGTACCCGAGGCGCTGCGGATGGTGAGCAGGGTGATCTCAAAGTCGAACTCCACGAAGGCCTCGACGATGACCCGCTGGCCAGCTACCCGACCGGCCGCCCGCGCCGTCTCCCAGGCCACCGCCAGATCCGCGGCGGAGTGCACCACGGACTGCCCCTTGCCGCTGGAGGACATCACCGGTTTGACCACACAGGGAAAACCGAGGGCGTCGGCAGCAGCCTGCAGCCCTTCGCGGGAGTCGGCGAAGGCGTAGGGTGAGGTGGGGAGCCCCAGATCTTCCGCTGCCAGTCGGCGGATACCCTCGCGGTCCATGGTCAGCTGCACGGCACGCGCCGAGGGAACCACCGTCGCCAGGCGCTCGCTCTCGATGCGGACCAAGGCATCGGTAGCGATGGCCTCGATCTCCGGTACCAGAAAGTGCGGGCGTTCGCGACGCACGACGGCGAGGATGGCATCGGCGTCGGTCATGTCGCGCACGTGGGCACGGTGGGCGACCTGCATGGCCGGTGCGTCGGCATAGCGATCCACGGCAATGGTCTCCAGACCCAGGCGCTGCGCCGCAATCAAGAATTCCTTACCCAGCTCGCCTGCACCCAGCAAGAGCAGGCGTGTTGCGCCGCTGGCGAGCGGCGTCCCCAAAACCAGGGCCATCTTCGGCTTCTCCTCATGGATATTGTCTATACTGGGTGCAGATCATAGCAGCTTGTAGCGATTTTGTGTCCGCGCGACGAAGGAGCAGCGATGAGCAAGGAAGCGATCGGCATGGTGGGGCTGGGGCGCATGGGGGCCAACATGGCCCGACGTCTGCATCGGGGGGGGGCGCGCGTCGTGGCCTACAACCGTCACCCGGAAAAGGCCCAGGCCTTGGCCAAGGAGACCGGCATGGAGGCGGCGGCGAGTCTTGCGGATCTCGTGCAGCACCTGCCCCATCCGCGTGTCGTCTGGCTGATGCTGCCGGCGGGTGCAGCGACGGCTGAGCATGTGCAGGAGTTGCTACCCTTGCTCGCGCCCGGCGACCTTCTGGTGAATGGGGCCAACGCCTTTTATGCGGACTCCATGAACGAGGCCAAGGACGTAGAGGCGCGGGGAATTCACTACGTGGACGCCGGCGTGTCCGGTGGTGTTTGGGGTCTGCAAGAGGGATATGCCCTGATGGTGGGCGGCAAGAAAGAGGCCGTCGCCCTGGTGGAGCCTTTTCTGAAGATCCTGGCACCGGCGAGCGACCGCGGCTGGCTGCACTGCGGGCCCGTGGGCAGCGGCCATTTCGTGAAGATGGTCCACAACGGCATCGAGTACGGCATGATGCAAGCCCTCGCCGAGGGCTTCGCCATCCTCCGGGGCAAGGAGGAGTTCGGTCTGGACCTGGCCAAGATCAGCGAAATGTGGCGTTACGGTAGTGTCGTACGTTCCTGGTTGCTGGACCTGACGGCAGCGACTCTGGCCCAGGATCAGGAGCTTCAGGATATCGCCCCCATCGTCGCCGACTCTGGGGAAGGCCTGTGGACGGCCCAGGCCGCCCTGGCACAAAAAGTACCTGCGCCGGTCATCACCCTTGCCCTGCAGATGCGCTGGGCAAGTCAGGGGCGCGACGACTACGCTGCCAAGCTCCTGGCCATGATGCGCAATCGGTTTGGCGGCCACGCCGTCGAAAAGGAGCATTGAGCGTATGGACGAGCACTGCATCTGCCAGTTCGTCATCTTTGGTTCCACGGGCGATCTCGCCTCCAAGAAACTCCTGCCGGCACTCTATCACCTCAAGTGCGCCGGTCGTCTGCCGCCGGAAATGCGCATCATCGCCTTTGGCCGTCGTCCCTGGAACGACAAGGCCTGGCAGGAGTTTCTCAAGGAGCAGTTGGAGCACTACGCCGAAGGCTTCACGGCCGACCACTTTGCCGACTTCTGCACGCATTTTCACTATGTGGAAGGTGAAATCCACGATCCCGCGGCCTACCAGAAACTGCGCAAGATCCTGACGCCCAAGGGTAGTACGGAGCCAGACCCCAGCATCTTCTACCTGGCCATCCGCCCCGCGGACTTCGTACCCGTGGTGCAGCAGCTGTCCGCTGCTGGTTTCAACAAGGAGGCCGACACCCGGATCGTCATCGAAAAACCCTTCGGCGACGATCTGGAAAGCGCCATGCAGCTCAATGAGCAGTTGCACCGCCACTTCAAGGAAGAGCAGATCTACCGCATCGACCACTACCTGGGCAAGGAGATCGTCCAGAACCTCCTGGTCTTCCGCTTTGCCAATCTGCCCATCGAGGCCATCTGGAACCGCAATTACATCGATCACGTGCAGATTACCGTGGCCGAGAGCGGCGGCATCGAGAACCGTGCCGGTTATTACGATCAGGCCGGGGCTCTGCGCGACATGGTGCAGAATCACCTCATGCAGATCCTGACCCTGGTAGCCATGGAGCCGCCGCCCTCCCTGGAGGCGGACGCCCTGCGCGACGAGAAGGTGAAGGTGCTCCGTTCCATCCGCCCCATCCCCAAATCCGCCGTCCACGCCCACGCCCTGCGTGCCCAATATGGCCCGGGGGTGATCGAGGAGCAGCATGTGCCCGGTTATGCCGATGAGGCGGGGGTAGCCAAGAACTCGGTGACGGAAACCTTTGTCGCCGCCAAGTTCTATATCGACAACTGGCGCTGGCGCGGCGTGCCTTTCTACCTGCGCACGGGCAAGCGTCTACCGGCCAAGACCTCCAGCGTTGCCATCCGCTTTCGCCACACCCCCCAGCAGCTCTTTCGCGAAACCCCCATAGAGCGCATCGAACCCAACTGGATTCTGCTTTCCCTGGAGCCCGAGAGCCTCAAGATCGAGATCTATGTCAAGGAACCAGGGCTGGAGATGCGCGTGCGGCCGGTGCAACTGAATGCCTCCTACCGGCGTGACGGTGAAGAGGAACTGGACGCCTATGAGGCCCTGCTCCTGGATGTGATGGAGGGCGACAAGGCCCTCTTCATCCGCTTTGACGAGGTGGAATGGGCCTGGCGGGTAGTGGATCCCATCATCAAGGCCTGGGGGCGGGAGGTGGACTACATCATTACCTACCCTGCCGGCAGCTGGGGGCCGGACGAGGCTACCCGCATCATGGACAAGGAAGACCAGTACTGGCGTAACCAGATCTGATGGCGCTGTCGCCCACAACCCACAGCGGAAAGCGTGCTCCCTCTGGACCTCGCGCAGCCCGGAGCCAGATCCCGTAGCCGACGGGCTACAGGTCGCCGCCCTCCAGGAAGATCGCCGAAGCGGAATCCGGGACGTCCAAACAACCACTTGCACGAAGCCCTCAGAGATGGCACGAAAACTGCTTATACCAAGGGGTCAATAGAGGTCACCGGAAACGAAAGGAGTCTGCCATGAAAGAAGTCGTTCTCAGCGATCGCGAAATTCCGCGCGTGGCCAGCGCCATCAAGGCCATTGCCCACCCGCTGCGCTACAAGATCATCTGCCTGCTGAGCAAAGGGGAGATGAGCATGCAGAATCTGGTCAAGGCCATCAACACCAGCCACAGCAACGCCTCGCAGCATCTGGCCATGCTCCAGGACAGCGGTCTGGTCCTGGCGCGTAAGGTAGCGAGCCGGGTATATTACCGGATTCGCGATCAGCGTACCCTGAATCTTCTTGCCGTGAGCCGCAGCGTCCTGCCCTGAACCCCGGTCAGGACTCAACCCACAGGCCAGGCCAACTCGACGCAGAGCCCCCCCGTGGGGCTCGCATTGTACAGGCGCAGGGTCATGTCCTGTGCCTCGGCCAACTGGCGGGCGATGGCCAGCCCTAGACCACTCCCCTCCTCGTGCCCGCGGGCATCGTCGCCGCGGTAGAAAGGCTCGAAAAGCTTCTCCAGGTCCGCCTCCGGAACCCCGGGCCCCGAATCGCAGATCCGCAGTAATCCCCGTCCACCACCGCGCAGTAATCGCACCCGCACCTGGCCACCACCGTACCGGCGCGCATTGTCCAGGATATTGTTGAGCAAGCGCCGCAGGGCATCGTAATCGCCGCGAAAGGGATAACGTCGGGGCAGATCCTCCTGCCACCGTCCACCCGCCCGCTCGAAGTCGGCACGCACTTCATGGAGCAGAGCGATGAGGTCGAGGTCGGCGACGCGTGCCGTCAGGCCCCTGCCGAGGCTCAGTGATTGAGACAGCAGTTCCCCCATACGCTCCATATCCTGCAGCATGCCGTCGCGCAGCTTGCTGGGCGTGCTGGCGGGCAAAAGTTCCCAAGCCATGCGCAGGCGCGCCAGCGGCGAGCGCAGGTCGTGGGAGACCCCCACCAGGAGGAGGGACTGATGATCGATCATGGCCTTCAGGCGCGTACGCATGTTGGCGAAGATCTCCAACAGGTCGGCAAACTCCCGGGGACCGCCCGGGGGAAGCTCGGGCAGCGGCGCCTTCCAGGAGCGCCGCAGGGCATCCGCCAGCACCGCCAGAGGACGGATCACCCGACGCACGAGAATGATGCTGAGGATCAGCAGCGCCAGGGTGGACAGGAGCAGAATGACGATGGTGGCCAGAGGCAAGGAACTGGCCAGACGCCGTCGGTCGAAGTGCAACCACACGGCACCCTGCTTGCCCGGGATCCTCACCCACAAGGTCGGGACGGGGCGATCGACGGTGTAGACGGGGATGCGCTGCTGCAGACGTAGCGACAGGATGCGCGACAACAGACGGCCGTAGAGGTGCCCGTGGGCTTCACCAAGGGACAGCTCGCGCGGCGGCAAGCCGATGACGATGCCGTTGTCCTGGCGCAGACTCCGGGCAAAGTTGCCGCGCTCGGGCAAGGGCAGACGCTCGTAGGTCTGGGCACTGATGATCAGCAGCCCGGCAAGGTCCTCGGCCGAGCGCTGGGCCAGGGGATAGAGCACCGTGAAGACCACGGCCAGGAGGGAAAAGGTCTGCAGGACCACGATACCGAGACCCAAGGTCCAGGCCGTCTGCGCAAAGAGACTACGACCCCGCAACCACCGCATTTTCGCCCCCGTCGCAGCCACATCCCTATTCGATTATCCCGCGAAATGGGGCGCCGTGCTAACGCAGGGAGGCCAGGCGCGGCACGGTATTGCGTACCACAGAGAGATCCAGGCGTGGCTTGAAGCTTTCCGGGTCCGCCGCTCGCCACCAGAAGGCATAACTGGTCTTGCCAGCTTCGTCCAGAAGCGCTCCCTCCGGGAGAAACTCCCAAATGCGATCCAGAGGACGGGATCTGGAGACGCTCAGACCTCGTGAATCTGCCCGACGCAGAATTTGATTCCCACGGGCTTGCCTCCGGACAGACGCCGCATCTCCGCTGCAAACTCAACCAGTTCCACGGGCGTGGAAAAGGCGGAGTGGGCGCGTGGCGACCGACATTCCCGGTGTACCGGGATGCCGCGGGCTGCCGCCACCTCCGGACTGACCTTGGCTGCCGGCAACACCCCACCGTGGCCCGGCTTGGCCCCTTGGCTGAGCTTGATCTCGGTCATCCGCACGGATTCCTGGCGGGCCTGCTCGGCAAAGGCATGGGCATCGAAACGACCGCCATCGTCGCGACACCCGAAGTAGCCCGAGCCGATCTCAAAGACCAGATCGCCACCAGAGCGACGGTGGTAGCTGCTGATTCCGCCCTCACCCGTATCCAGATAAAAGTTGCCGAGGCGCGCTCCAAGGGCCAGGGATTCGATGGCCCGGCCAGAGATGGCCCCAAAACTCAAGGCCGATATATTGAACACCGAGGCACTGTAGGGTAGCTCTGTACCTTCGGCGCCCACCAACACCCGCGGCTTCTCTGCTGGGCGATTGACAGGGGCCATGGAATGGGTGATCCAGTTGAAGCCCTCGCGATAGGTATCGAGCTGGGTGCCGAAGGGATGCGTGCTCGATATACCCGCAGCACGCCGGTAGACGAGGCTGCGCGACTCGTAGCTGTAGGGCCGCCCCTCCTGATCGTCCTCCACGACGTAGGAGCGAAAAAAGGGTCGCAGATCCAGGGCAAGCCCGCGCAGCCGCGCCAGCACCGGATAGTTGGCGAGCAGGGCCGACTGCTTTTGGCAGACATCGTATATGCCGAGCAGAACGATTCCCCAGCCCAACGCCGCCAGCACGAACCACCATGGATCCAGATACAGGGCCAGATAACTGCCAAGAAAGCCAAGCAGAGCACCGAGGCTTGGCAGACTCCAGCGTGCCCAGCGTTGCAACAGGGTCGCGGCTACCATTTTCCCTGGGCCAGGAGGCCGGCATTACCCCCCGCCGCCGTGAGATCGATAGCGATGGTCTGCTCAGCCACCATACGGCTCAGGTAAAGAGGGCCACCGGCCTTTGGCCCGGTACCGCTCAAACCCTCGCCACCGAAAGGCTGCACTCCAACCACCGCGCCGATCATGCTGCGGTTGACATAGACATTGCCAACCCGACAGCGCGCCGCTATGGTCCGGGCGCGATCGTCGATGCGCGTCTGCACCCCCAGGGTGAGCCCGTAGCCCAGGGACCGGATCTGCTCCAGCAAGTTTTCCAACTTGCCAGACTCCCAGACGCAAACCTGCAGGACGGGACCGAAGATCTCCTCCCGGAATGCGGTCAGATCGTCGATGGCATAAAGGCTGGGCGCCACGAAGTGCTGGATCTGGCCGCGATCGTCGCGATGGTCCAAATGCAGGACAGACCCACCGGGTTCGGCCCCTTTCCGCAGGGCCTCGGGCCAGGCGCAGCGATGCAGGAGACGGGCACCCGTGCGCTCCAACTCCCCCATTTGCTGGCAGAGGGCGCGCTGCGCCCCGGCATCGATGACGGGCGGCACGTCGGTGGCAAAATCCAGGGCCGATCCGATGGACAGCGCGTCCATGGCACCCTGGAGCATGGGCAGGAGGCGCTCCGCCAGCTCCTTTTGCACGCACAACACCCGCAGCGCCGAACAGCGCTGGCCGGCGGACTGAAAGGCCGAGCGTAGAACGGCATCGACGACCTGCTCGGGCAAGGCCGAGGAATCGACGATCATGCAATTGATGCCCCCGGTCTCGGCGATGAGGGGGACGATGGGGCCATCCTTGGCAGCCAGCGCCCTCTGGATACCCTTGGCGACGGAAGTAGAACCCGTGAACACCACACCCGCCACCTGCGGATGCGCCACCAGGGCGGCTCCGACACTGTGGCCTGGGCCGGGCACGAGGCGCAGAGCCGATGGCGGCACCCCCGCCTCCCGGAGCAGATCCACCATGGCCGCGGCGATGGCGCGGGTCTGCTCCGCCGGCTTGGCAGCAACGGTATTACCGGTGACAAGGGCGGCCACCACCTGACCGGTGAAAATGGCGAGCGGAAAGTTCCAAGGACTGATGCAGACGAAAACACCCCGACCGCGGCAGGACCAACGGTTTTCCTCACCCGTTGGCCCCGGCAGCTTCTGTGTCGCCAGGAGATGCTTTGCCTGCAGGGCATAGTAACGACAGTAGTCGGCTGCTTCGCGCAATTCTGCCACGGCATCGCCCAGGGTCTTGTGCCCCTCCCGTTGAATCAGGGCGATGAAGTACTCCCGCCGCTCCTCCAGCAGATCGGCGGCACGCCAGAGCATTTGCGCGCGCGCCGATACCCCGAGGGCGTCCCAGGCGGGCTGGGCCGCATCCAGTTCCCGGACGATGGCTTGCGCCGCCTCGGGGTCGACATCCGCTGGCGGCGTAATCACGATGCTGCGCGCCCTGGCCGCGATTCCGGCGCGGGCGCGGGCATAGGGCAGATCGATGCCAGCGCTGTTGGGCCGCACCTCGCCGTGCAGAGTGCCGTAGATGGCCCGCGGCAAAGGCAAGGCGGGGGCGTCGGCGGCCCAGAGAGGACTCCTCAGCAGCAACTCGGCGGCATCCCCCGTGCCACTGGCGAGCAGATGGATGAAGGACGTGCTGGCGCCATTTTCCAGCACCCGGCGCACCAGATAGGGCAGGAGCTCCCGGTAAGGTCCCACGGGGGCATAGATTCGCAGCCGCGGAATGACCTGCCGATCCATGAGCAGGTCGTAGAGACGCTCTCCCATTCCGTGCAGTCGCTGCATCTCGAACTGTGGCGCCGGTAGCCCCGCGGCCATTTCCAGAACGGCCGCGATACTGGTGGCATTGTGGGTGGCAAACTGCGCGTACAGAGGCGCGCCGGGGCCGTCGGCATACCCCAGCATGCGGCGGGCGCAGGCCAGATAGCTGACATCCGTATGGTGCTTGTGGGTAAAGACCGGATAGCCATCCAGTCCCATTTCCTGGGCGCGCTTGATTTCCGTATCCCAGTAGGCACCCTTGACCAGCCGCAGCATCAACCGCCCGCGATGCCGCCGCGTATTGGCCACCACGTACTCCAGGGCGTCGGCGGCGCGGCTCTGATAGGCCTGCAGAGCGAGTCCCAGCCCCTGCCAACCAGCGGTCTGTACCTGACCATGAAGATGCGCCTGCAGGGCGTCGAGAAGGTCCAGCTGCAATTCCAGCCGGTCACTTTCTTCCGCGTCCAGGGTCAGACCCAAGTTGCCAGCCGCCGCCAGTTCGGCAAGATCCACCAGCACCGGCAGGAGCTCGCGCCACAGGCGCTGCCTCTGACTCTCCTCGAAGCGCGGATGCAAGGCGGAGAGCTTGATGGAAATACCGTCGCGGTCCTCCGGCCCCCTGCGGCCCGCCGGCTGTTTGGCCAGGGCGAGCAGCGCATCGCGGTAGGCTTGGGTGTAGCGCGCCGCGTCCGCCGCATTACGCGCGCCCTCCCCCAGCATATCGTAGGAAAAACGCAGGCTGGGGTAATGGGAGCAGGTCTGCGCCGCCTGGGTCCGTGCCGCGGCAAGGGTCTCGCCCAGTACAAACTGCCGTCCCAGCAGGGTGATGGCGCGCAGCGCACCCTGTACCACCACGCGCTTGCCCAGGCGTTCACTGAGGCGATCCGACTCCTGCCGACTGAGAATCCGACGCGACAGACGCAGTACCTGATTGCTGAGCCGATGCATGAGGCTCGCATCGCCCTGTTCCCGAAAATCGACACGGGACAATTGATCCGTGAGGAGCACATCCGCCGTTGCCTGATCCGGCACCCGCAGCAGCGCCTCCGCCAGCCGCATCAGCGCCAGACCCTCGCTGCTACTGATGGGATACTCGCTCAGGAGCGATTCCAGTGCCCAGAAGGGCGTCGCCTCGGCGCGCATGGCCCTGAGCCAGGGCCTGGCACGCTCGGCGATGGGCTGCCAGTCCAGACCCTCCAGCCCCTGCAGCAGCTGGGTGACCACCTCGCGCTCGTCCCGCTGTGCCGGTGGCAGGGCGGCCACGACGTCCTCCACCGCAGGTTCCAATTGCGCCGCGCTCATCCGCGCGACTCCGTCTCGAGGCTGCGCAGGGTCTCATCGGCACCCGCAGCGGCGGTGAGATCCGCCACGTTCTCCTTGGCAAAAAATCCCTGAAAACCGTGAAAACGCTGGACATATTCAATGATCAGGGACGAATGTTCGGAAGCGCTGGAGAATATCTGCTTGAGTCCCTCCCGTTCCGAGCCGATGACTTCCAGCAGGAATTTCTGTCCACTCTCACGCAGGGAATTGACGACGTAATCGATATTGAGTTGATCTGCCGTGCGTCCATCGGGGATGGCCACGGCAATGTGGTGCAGTCGGGGTCCAAAATTGCGGGCAAAGGATTCCGTTGGCGAGGGCTTACCGATGAGATGATTGCAGAAATAGGGATGATTGGCTGCGGTGAACACCTTGGCGGGGCTGCGCAGTACATCCTCGTAATGCACACTCTTCGTCACATTGGTGGAAGAGTTTTGATCGGGGATATCGTAGGACCCCCAATAGTAGTAACTGGACAGGGTCAAATATTCCAGGATCGCAACCTCGCGATTCTGGCTGTAGATACGCGTGGCCAGATGATCGATGGGCAGCAGTAATCGCTGGATACCCAGGGCCTCACGCTGCTCCTTGGCCTTGAGGTAGGCGTGCTCCATGTCCGGTCGCACGACGGCCTTACCCAAGGCATAGCGCCGCTCGCTGCCCTCGGGCCGCTCCCAGTAGGCGACGATGTTGTGGGTGTAGGGTGAGGGCTTGACGATGGCCATGTTGGTCGGAAGCTCCAACTGGCGAATCTGATCGGCGTTGAAAAAGCGCACTTCCCGGGCCTTCTGCGTGGCGACCAGGCTGTCTAGATCCTCCACCTGAAAGACCTCGCCCATGTACCGCGAATTCGGCCTTTTGGCACCGATGGGATAAACTTCGTTGAGGCTGCGGAAGATCCCGCGCAATTCCGGATCCTTGACTTCCCTCACCAAAAGATCCGGGGCATTTTGATCGATGCGCAGTATGTGGGTCGAATGTTGCTCGCTCTCCAGAGTCGACTGATAATCGTAGGGGGTCATCAGACACAACTCATGCACGTAAGCAGCGGAGTGCCCTGGCTCCACCGTAAGCATCAAGGCGTCTATCCTGCGGATATTCTCCGTTAACCCTTCGCGGTCCCTGTCTTCCAGTATTCGTGGCAACCAGCGTTCGAAAAAATCGGAATTCTCCTTGTCTCCATAGCGCGGAAAGCTCATAGAGGAAAGCATTCAGACACTCCCGTTTTGTCGCATCGGTATCTACGCTTTCAGTATAGTAAGGAAAATTGTCGAAGGTCAGAAAACTTCTGAATGACGTCGCCAATAAATGATAAACACAATCTATGGAAACACTAAAAATACCCCTGGGTGCTTTGATTTGACTTGCGCGCCATTCTTGACTACACCTTAAGAGGTATGCGGAAGCACGGCGAGATACGCTAGAGCGGGGGTGCGGGCTATGGGCAATGAAAACGACACTGAGTTGGAATGGGATGAATGGCGGGAACGGGCGTTGAGCCTGGGGGTATCCAAGGATCTCGCGGAGCTGGGCTCGACCCTCATGCGGGAAAGCTACTTCCAGCGCTGGCCTGCGGAAATTCAAGAAGTTTGTGGCTGGGAGGACGACGGCTTTGCCATGCTCGCCATGGCGCGTCGGGACCCCGAGGGTACCCGGCGTCGCTGGCAGGAGATCCTGCGTCACTACGATCGGCGCGAGCGGGCGCAGGGGCGCTTCGCCTGGGACGGCCAGAGCCGCAAGCACCCGCCGGTGCTTACCGGTCCACGGCTGCGCGGCTCAGCCGAGCCAGAGCAGTCTCCAAAAGATTACCGGCAAGGAGATGGCGCCCACGAAGCGTCCGACGATCTCACCGTGACCGTTCACCAGTAGGGTGGTTGGCGTCAGGAGGACCCCGCCGACACTGCGGCTGGCCTCCCCTTCCCTGTCCAGGTAGAGAGGATAGGGTATGGCGAAGCGTCGGGCGACGTCGCGGACGCCCTCGGCGCTGCTGCCAGCGGTGGCAATGCCGACAACGCGCAGGTGCGGCCCCGCAAAGATTTTGTCCAGGGCTACCAGTGCCGGGGTCTCGGCCAGACAGGGTGGACAATCGGGCGACCAGAAATTGACGAGCATGGCCTGGCCCGGTTGGGGGGCGAGCACCTGCGGCTCGCCACCCAGACTCGTCACCAGCAAGGGCGGCAGCCGCTGCACCTGCGCCGTTGCCGCGCCGCGCCACTGACTGAAAAAATACACTCCCAAAACGAGGCCCGACCACAACAGTATTTCCAAGACGAGGCGTTTTTTTCGCAACACGGCTTTTTTCCTTCCATTCCTGAACGGATCCATAGGCGTGCCAGGCCAATTCTCTGGAGACCAAGCGCGTGACGCGGTATCATAGTGCCTGCATATTGCGCACCAGGGCCCATGATCCAACTACGCACCTACGTCTACATCGATTCCCTTCAGCCCCAGCTTGCTGCCTACATCGCTACGGTCTCCCAGGGTTTCCTGCCCGTGCCGGGGGATGCGGCCCTGTGGGTGGAGGTGTCCCCGGGCATGGCCGTGCATCGCCTGACGGACATAGCCCTCAAGGCCACCCGGGTGCATCTGTCGCAGTTGGTCATCGAGCGCGAGTTCGGTGCCATGGTCATCCACCATCGCGACCAGAGCGATGTGCGCGAGGCAGGTCGGGCGGTACTGCAGCGCATGGGTGCCGATCAGCGCGACCGCAAGGCCTGCCGCATCACCTGGAACGAAATCATCCGCGGCATGATGCCCGACCACACCGTGCTCATCAATCGCCAGAATCGCCGGGGCTCCATGATCCTACCGGAGCAGAGCATGTTCATTCTCGAGACGGAACCCGCCGGCTATATCATCTATGCCGCCAACCAGGCCGAAAAGGCTGCCAATATCACCCTCGTGGATGTCCGCGCCGTGGGCGCCTATGGCCGTATGATCATTGCCGGACGCGAAGCCGACGTGGACGAGGCGGCGGCCGCGGCCATTCACGCCGTCGAAAATCCCTCCTGGACTTGAGCCCCATGGATCGCCACACGCTGCAAGAACGCCTTTGTCACTACCGCAGCCGCTACCCCGAGGAGGGCGCCTATGCCCGACGCGGCTGTCTGCTCCTGCGCAGCGGCGCTGACTGCTTCCGCAGGGACACCCCGGGTCTACACATTACGGGTTCCACCTGGGTCATCAACCCCGGTCGCTCCGCGGTCCTGCTGATGCTCCACCGCAAGCTCGGTCAGTGGTTTCAACCGGGCGGACACGCCGACGGCGATGAGGACATACTGCGGGTGGCACTCAAGGAGTGTAGTGAGGAGACAGCCCTGGCGCCGGAACGGATCCACTTGCTGCTCGCGGATGTCTTCGATATCGATATCCATCGCATCCCCGCCAACCGGCGCGAGGCGGAGCATCAACACCTGGACATCCGCTTCCTCGTGGAAATCGACGACGCCATACCCATTCCCGGCAACGACGAATCCCATGAACTGCGTTGGGTACCCCTGACCCAGGTACCTGCCTACAATCGCGAACGCTCCATCCACCGGCTCCTGGCCAAAAGCCGAGAGTGGATCCTTCGCGAGGGTCGCGTCCAGGCCCAACCCTGAGCCGGCGGCCGCCGCGCTCATCCGCGGAATGGGCGCGCCGCCGTGCAGGTGAAGGAAAAGCTCAGAAAAAGGTAGTGACGGCGGCGTCCAGAGCGTCGCGCATGTCGGGATCGTCGGTGATGGGTCGCACCAGGGCCACGCTACACGCCGTGATGGGCGCGATACCTTTCTGGATCAGCGCGCCAGCGTAGATGAGCATACGCGTGGACAATCCTTCATCCAAACCATGCCCCTTGAGATTGCGGGAGCGCTCGGCGATGGACACTAGTTTGCCCGCCACGTCGGTACTCACACCCGATTCGTGGGCGACGATCTCGATCTCCAGATCGCGCTCCGGATAGTTGAAATCCAGGGCGCCAAAGCGCTGCTTGGTGGATTGCTTCAGATCCTTCATGGAGGACTGATAACCGGGATTATAGGAGATTACCAGCTGAAAATCGGGGTGGGCGTGCACCAGTTCCCCTTTCTTGTCCAGCGGCAAGGTGCGCCGATGATCGGTGAGGGGATGGATGACCACGGTGGTATCCTGGCGCGCCTCCACCACTTCATCGAGATAACAGATGGCACCGATGCGCGCCGCCAGGGTCAGCGGCCCGTCCTGCCACTTGGTCCCGTCCTTGTCCAAGAGGAAACGCCCCACGAGATCCGATGCCGTCATGTCCTCGTTGCAGGCCACACTGATGAGGGGCCGTTTCAGACGCCAGGCCATGTATTCGATGAAACGCGACTTGCCGCAACCCGTCGGTCCTTTCACCATCATGGGCAGGCGCGCCGCATAGGCCGCCTCGTAGAGGGCGATCTCGTCGTCCACCTCTTTGTAATAGGGCTCCTTCTCGATGAGATAGGCGCTGGCCAAATCGGTCATGATATACCTCGTGCTCAGTTGCTGGTGGACGAACGTTCGCTCCGGAATTTCACCAGGCGGCTGACCTGGATGTCGGAGACGAAAACCACCCCCGTGTGTTTGTCGAAGAAGGGCGCGAAGCCCTCGAGGATGGGGGCTACCAGTTCCTCGGGCACAGCTACGATGATCATAATGAGGACGTCGTCCTCATTGAACATGACGTGCCCCTCGTAAATGCCGTGGCTGCCCTTTCCGGACAGATTGCCGACGATGGTATAGCCCTGCACGCCGGCGCGATCCAGAAGATCCGTGGCGAAATCCTTATGGGCGCCCTCGAGAATGATCTCGAGTTTCTTGAGCGGACTGAGATTCAGGGATTTCATGGGATGTGCTCCAGTATGGGGGCGGATGTCGGATGGACCGATGACGGCCGTAGTGGACTGTGGGGATGAACCACGAACCCATCGTCCGTGAGGACGTGTACCCGGTAATCGTCCTCTGGGTCAAGGATCAGCAGGCGCACCCAGCCTCCGCCAATGAGGGATTTGACCTTGGCAATGCGCTCCACGGTGCGCTGGGCAAAGGCCAGGGGGGCCTCCACCAGGGCAATGAGGCGTACCGGCTCGTGATAGGGCTTGCCGTCCTTCATGACCGTCTGGATGGGCAGACCGGTGCGTAGATCGCTCTGATTGCCGGTCATGACCCCAAAGCGTCCAGCGACGTTGTGGTAGACCTTGCTGCCGCTGCCATAGCTTTCCGTATCCACCACCGAAAAATAGTGCTCCAGATTGATCCATTCGCCCACCACCAGGGGACCCGTCAGGATATTCTCCAGCAGCCGCCCGCGCGGGTCCAGCCGATAGTCGTAGGACTGCAGGAAAGCGCGGGCGTCCAGATCCACCCCCTCCGTCAAGGCACGGCGCCCGACGATGGCATAGACGTTGCGTGCAAGACCCCACTCCGGCCGCACCTGCGACCAGTCGTGGGCCTGGCGCTGCGCCAGCGCCGCCGCCGCAAAGGGCTCGGCGGCAAGTTCCGCTGGCGCTCCCAACAACGGCATGCGCTGGGCAGCACAGCGGCGGGTCGCCGCCGACAGCCCATTGCGCAGACGCTCGAGATAGAGCAGATGCCGTGCCGGCAAGAGATCCAGATCGTGGAGTTCCACCGCATCCGTGGTGGTGTTATGGACCGCCGGCAGGAACCAGGTATCCTCGGGAATGACCACGCCCCGCTCCCGCAGCAGGCGCCGCACCTCGGGCTTGTTGGCCATGTGCGCTAAAGCTCGGGCATTGGGTAGACCGCGCCCGCCGCCGCAGGCGCCGCAATCCAGGGCCGATTCGTAGGGGTTGTTCTCGCTGCGGCTTTCGTGGCCCACCAGCAGGACGAAGCGCGAAAAATTGCGATCGAGACCAATGGACAGCAGGGCCTGCAGCACGTAACGCACCTGCTCTTCGAGACTGAAACCAATACGACCCAGGCGCTCCATCTGCAGGCTGGTTTCGGCGTGGTTGACCCGGTAGATCTCGCGCAGTTTGTCGACGAAGGCCGCCTCCTCCGCCGGCGACAGATTCCGTTGCCGGACGAGGAAGCTCGGACCACTCTGGTGACCCAGAGCGATCTCGCGCAGTTCCCGCACCTCGCCGTCCGTGACCTGATCCCGCGAGATACGCAGCTCCCGGGCCAGGGCCTTGACGATCATGGCGCGCTGGATGGCGCGGACGATGGAGTCGGCCTGATCGGGGCTGAGCTTGTCCAACAGCAGCCGGGTGATGGGTTTTTCGCTGTGCAGACGGGCGTGCCAGTGATGGTAGCCCAGCGGCAGCAGCGTCTTGCCGATGAGGCCGAGACTGAATAGCAGACCGATGGCCTCCACCGCCACGAAAGGCGACAACACCGAGCTCTTCAGATCGTGCAGCACGTGCTCCAGGGCGCCGTAAAGGGCCTCTTCCTCCAGCTCCAGATCCGCCGGGATCTCCAGCACGAGATTCTTGGGGGTCTGCACTGCGGGGCAGAGATGCATCTCACTACCCTTGCCAAATTCCAGGTAGCCCAGGGGTACACCGAAGAATCCGGCAATACCGAAGGTCTGATAGTCGCCCAGTGCCTCCAGTTGCCGGCGCATGGGCTCGGAGCGCACATCGATACAGAAAAGGGCCTGGGCGAACGGGCGTTTGGGACTGGCCGGCTGCGGCACCCGCAGCTGGTCCACGAGGGCCGTGATGTAGTGCGACTCCATGGCCTGCAGCCAGACGTAGCCTTCCCGCGCCTCCCATTCGCGCAGAAGCCGGCGCAGTGTCTGCAGATCTTCGCTTTTGAGGCCGCGCAGAGCCTGCTCCGCATCGCCTCCCACCACCCGGGCCAGTTCCATGAGCCGCTTGCGCTGGCTGTCCAGCTCAAACTGGCGTCGCGCACCGATATATTCCGCCGCCACCGAGTCGATAGCGTGCGCCCTTGGCCGACTGAGCAACCCATCGATACGCTGCGCCCAGGCGGGTAAAATCCTGGCGGAGTGCAACTCACTGCGCAGATAGGCCAGACGCGGCCGCTCCTGCCAGGACGCGCGCAGGGCGCGGTAGCTCACCGGGCTGCCCTGGTGGCGTCCGGCCTCCTGCAACAAGGCCAGGCCCAGGACCATGCGCACCGCCAGAAAATCCACGAGATCCGCCGGATACCGTTGCGCCCAGTAGTAGTGTTTGGCGGTGCTGCGGTAGCGGATGAACCCGGCCCAGCCGTGCATGCGGGTGAGCTCGCGGGTAATGTAGTCCTGCCAGGCCGTCTCCGGCACCTCCAGCTGCCGCAGAATCTGGGCGATGGTGCCCTCGGGGGTATCCTCCTGCGCCAGCAACTGCCGCAGGTGCAGGCCACGCAACAGAAAGCGCACATTGCGCCGGGCAATGGCCTTCCACGACTGAAAGAAACCCGCCTCGCGCCCCGGCGCCTGCCAGGCCGACTGTCCCTCGTCGAAAAAGTCGAGACAGCTCTTGGTCAATAGATCGTCGAGGCTATCCCCAATCTGGCTGCCGTAGAGCTGGTCCACCTGTAGATATACCGGCAATTGCGGCGGAAGACGTGCCTCCAGCAGCTCCAGCAGGGCCGTGTCCACGGCCTCTTCATCCCCCAGGGGCGGCAGCGCTTCCCCCTGCAGCGCCGCCCGCAGGCCGACACCATCGATCCAGTCACCCGCCTGGACGACGCGTTCACCCGGATAGCGGGTACTCAGGGCCCACAACCACTCCTCCAGGTCCACCCCGGGCACTTGCGCGCCTTTTTCGGCGAGGAAGCGGTGCATGCCCTGGCGCAGGGCGTGCGCGTCTACCCTGCCCGCGGCCAGGTATTCCCGATACTGGCTCCGCGGGAGATAACCTCGGGCGTGAAAAAGCTCCGAAGCTTGGGCAACGGCCTCGGCAAAGGGACGATCCTCCAGACCGTATAGGGGGTTGTGGTGAATGAAGGTGCGCATGGGCCAGAAACGCGGGATGGGCTCGCTGGCCACATAGACCATGGCGCGCACCCGCAGACGATCTCCGAGATCCAGGCTCACAGGACACCTCCGCTACCGTACAGCCCCAGCACCAGCAGGCCCAAAAGCACCACGACAATCGTCAGACTGCTGCCCACGCTCAGGTCCTCCACCACCTCTCCCCGATAGGTGCCAAAGAGCAGATCCTGAAAAAGCCGACCGCAGGACCAGCCCCAGAGCAGCAACAGCAGGAGCAAAGGTAGGATCCAGGACAGGGGCAACTGCATGGCCGTGCCGAAGAGCACGAAAAAGGACGGGAAAATGGGGGTCGCCAGCAGGGCCAGCGCCGTAGCCACGATACTGGCCGTCAGGCGTGGCAGCGGTTCCACCAGATTGCCCACGAGCCCGAGATAGGCACCCCCAAGACGCGCTGCCAGGGCAGCGCTCAAAAGGGTAAGCAAGGCGGCCGGCACGCTCCAGGTCAGTGCCAGGATCTGCAGCACCGGTATGGCCGTGCCCATGGCCCAGGCAACCCACAGCACCGCCAGGCCAGAGCTTAGGTTCAGCCGGGTCCAGATGAAGAGATCCCGGGTGCTGAGGGCGCGAAAGGCGTAAAAAAGTGCCGAGAATAGGGCCAGTGCCACCAGCGCACGGCGCTGGGAGGCCGCCAGCATCCAGGGTGCCACCCCGTGCTGCAACAACAACAGGCCCAATTGCGGCAGAGCCAGTACCGCCAGTGCCCTTGCCGCGGCCATGGGCAAACTGTCCAGCAGGCGGTTGAATACCCAGCTCAGGGGAAAGAGCGGCAGCAGAAAGGCCGCGAAGATCGTGATCAGCGCGAGCATGTCAGCACCATCCCAGCCAGACATTGAAGCGACGGGACCACTGCAGGAGGATCTGACTGGCGCGCTGATAGAGGTCGGCAACGTACAGTTCACGGGACAGGAGCGCATACACGCCAAGGTACCATCCGTACCAACGCCCGCCCGGGCGCCTTCCCCAGTCGAGACTCTCGCGGAAAAAGGTCAACATCCAGCCGCCCACGAAAATGAAGGCGAGCAGCAACGCCAAAAGATCGAAGGACAGGTGCTGAATACTGGCGGCTTCGTAGAGGCGCAGACTTTCGGCCCGATCGGGATAGAGAAAGTCGCCAAAGTAATGGCTGATGAGGGTGTAGCCGATGACGATGATCACAAAGGAGACCAGAATACCGCTCATCAGCCGCCACGGGTCCTTCTGCGATAGCTTGTGGGCGGCAAACAGGGCCTGGGCACCGGTCACCCAGCCAAAGAACAGCAGGATGATGACGCCCTGCTCGTAAAAAAGGCGTTCCGCCACAAAAAAGTGCGATAGACCAATGACGATGACCGGCACCAGTACCGTCAAGGAAGCCGCCACCAGCCAGGGCAGACGCGATGGCTTGATGGGCCGCCGCTCCACCACCGAGGTGTAGACGGGATCCGGCGGCACGCCATCGCGCTGGCGCGCCTCACCGATGACACCACCGGACCCGAGAAACAGGGAGGCCTTGAAGAAGCCGTGGGCGATGAGGTGAAAAACCGCCAGAGGGAAGGCACCCAGGCCGCATTCCATGACCATGAAGCCCATCTGCCCCATGGTGGAGTACCCCAGGGACCGCTTGATATCGTTCTGGATGAGCATGAGCGCCGAACCCACCACCGCTGTGACGAGCCCCACGAAAAAGGCCCAGTGCAAGGCCCAGCCCGCATGCTCATACAAAGGCGCGAAGCGGTTGAACAGGAAACCCCCAGCATTGACGATACCCGCGTGCATGAGGGCAGATACCGGGGTCGGTCCGTCCATGGTGTAGGGCAGCCAGGTGTGCAGAAGGAACTGCGCCGACCGGGCGAAGGCGGCAAGAGCTAAAAGAAAACCGCAGAGCTCCGGCACCGGCAGACCCCAGAGCAGCACATGGGGATCCTCGCCGATGCGCGCAAAAATGACCGGCAGCGACACGCTATGGTAGCTCTGGATGAGGATGAGGGCGGCAAACCAGAGCGGCACGTCGCCCACCCGGTAGGTGATCTGGGTCCAGAAGGCATAACGACCGGCCGCCGGACGCGTCGGATCGTGGCCCAGCAGAAAATAGAGCACCACACCCACCAAAAACCACGCGATCACCAGGCTGATGAGATCCCCCGCCGCCACCATCAGCAGGATCACCGCCGTCATGAGATCGAGCATGGCGAAAAAGCGCGGGTAACCCGGTTCCTCGACCATGTAGCGCACCGAATAGACGTGCACGATGAGGCTGATACCCGAGACGAAGGTCCACAGGATGAGGCTCAGGGGATCCAGCCACAGGCTGCCCCAGAGGCCGGGAGAGTGCAGGAGCACATCTTTGGCTCCCCAGAGGTGGCGACCCAAAAAGAAGGCGGCCAGCAGGAAAGCCAGGGTCAAGGTCGCCACACTGACCCGCGCGGCCGCCTTCTTGCGCCCACGCAGAAAGGCCAAGATCGTAAGGGCCGAAAGCAGGGGCAACAGCGGTATTACCAGGGCAATGGAGTCCATCCACATCCTCCTGTCGTTCCGGACCGTGCCGACAGCGGCCCACGCCAAAGCTATGCTAACCAGCGCGATACCTAAGGTAAAGCAAAAAGAAGTTAATGATACCTTTTATAAACGTAAAAACTATTTGGTCATCGCCAGATACAGTTGCGGGAGTCGCTCGGGCAGACGGTCTATATGATCCAGAACCAGATAGTTGCGCGCACCGAAGATACGCGAGACGTATTCGTCCGCGTAAGGGTCCAGGGACAGACAAAAGGTCCGAATTCCGCGACGCGCCAGCTCTTCCACCGCTTTTTTGGCATCGAAGCGCAGGTACTGGGGATCCCGTACGTCGTTATCCGAGGGCTCGCCATCGGTCAACAACAGCAACAGTTTTTTCTGACTTGGCTGCTGATCCAGCAGGTGGCCCGCGTGGCGCAGGGCAGCACCCATACGGGTGGACAACTGACCCGTCATGCCGGCCAGGCGACCTTTGACCTTGTCGTCGTACTCCGCGGCAAAATCCTTGAAGGTATAGAACTCCACATCGTGGCGGCCGTTGGAATCGAAACCGCAGAGCATGAAGGGATCACCGATACGCTCCAGTGCCTCGGCCAAAAGTACCGCCGCCTCCCGCGCCAGCTGCAGCACCGTAACGTCGCCCTCGCTGCGCGAACGCAGGCGGTCGTTGGTGGACTCCGACAGATCGATGAGCAGCAGCACCGATAGATCGCGCGTGTGCAGACGGGTGCGGATCCCGATGCGCGGATCGGGCTGCTGCCCCATGCGGATATCCGTAAAGGCGAGGACCGCGGCATTGATGTCGATCTCGTCGCCATCCTCCACCTTGCGCTGGCGAATGACCCCTTGCGGTTGCACCGCCTCTATGAGTTTCTTGAGTCGCTGCACCAGCGGCTTCTGCGCTTCCAAAAAGGCATGGATGACCTCGGGGTCGCCCATCTTTGGCCGTTTCTCGTAAAGCGTCACCCAAAGCGGCCTCTCCAGTTGGGTCTGATAGTCCCACTCCGGATAACTCACGGGCTGGGAGACCGGCGCCTTGCCCTCGCGCTCGTTGAAGGTCGTCCCGTCGTCGTCAAAAAATTCCGTGGCCAGCACCCAGATTTCCTGGGCATCGTCCCCCGCCGTCTCGACGTCGACGGCGTTGATCATCTCCATGAGGCTCACATACTTGCGCACCTGGGGCGGGCCTCCGGCAAGGATATCGCCCAGCTGCGACGCCGGCGCCGTCCACAGATAGCGGTTGTCGTCCCGGTATAGGATAGCGCCGTCATCGCCGTATCCGGGGAGCTCCAATCCGGCCTCTGCCGCCGCCGCGGCAAGCTCCTGAGCGCGTTGGAGGATCTCCGTATAGCGGGCACTGGCATCCTGGGGCTGTGCGGCGAGCAAGGCGGCAAAGGCCGAGCGGGCGCGGGCGACCAGGGGGTGGTCATCGCCGTAGTCGGGGTCCAGCAAGGCCAGGGCACAGCGATCGAGGACCGCCGGGAAGGCGGCCTCGCGCTCACGCTCCTGTGTTGCCGGCACCTGCAGGAGGCGCTGCCACAGGGGCAGGAGTCCGGGAAAGCGGGCCATGGCTTCCCGTTCCACCCAGGCATCTTCCAGCAAGCCGATCCAGAGCTTCTGCTCCGCCGGCGCGAGTTCCAGACGCAGGTCGTATTGGGAAAGCACCACATGGGCCGCCGCGTGGGCAACGGCGGCGCGAAAAAGCTCCAGGGCCGTCACCCGCTGCCCATGGGCATTCTCCCAGTCGTCGTAGGCGTCCGGGACGTGGATGAAGTACTGCTCGATGTAGGGTCGATAACCCTGGCGCGTCTCGAAGTCACCGGAGGTGGGACGCAGAAAGAAATCGCGGCCCCAGAGGGCGCGCAGATACATGATCAGGCGCCGCTGCACATCGATGAACAACAGACCGCGGCGCTCCTGCTGCAGTACCGCTCGCGACTGCTCGCTCTGCAGCCCGAAATACTCGGCCTGGGCGGCAAAATCGTTGCGGTAGGCGGAAATCCCCCAGGCGGCCCAACGACGCAGACCGCCCAGGGTCATCTGCTCCAGCAACGCCTCGATCTTCCCGAGCATGGGACGGACCCCGCGCGGCGCCTGTGCCAGAAGCTGATCCAAAAGGAGCAGATAACCACGGAAGAGCTCGATCTCCCCCAGACGGCGGGCAACGAAGGGAGCGCTGGAGAAGAACAGCGTCAGGACCTCGGCGCTGGTCTTGGAAAACATACGGATGGCCGCCGACAGCATCTCGAACACGGCCTGCTCGCCGATCTCCCGCGCCACCTGCGGGGCGCTCTCGATGTAGGCGAGCACGAGGTCGCTACCCCGCCCCAGGGCCTTGAGGCTGACGGCACCCTGGAGATAGGCTTCCAGCGCCGAGTGACTGAAGACCCGCGCAGCCTCATGCCACTGCGAGGCCAAAAGCTCGGCGGCGTGATCGCCAAGGGCTTCGAGGATATCGGGATAATCCGAGAGTTGGATGGCCATGGCCTAAGCGCGATGCACGAGCGGGAAGCGGCGAGCCGCCGACGCCGCTGTCGGTGCCACCAACGAGGCCATCAGTCCGGCCAGATGCGCGGCGGGTTCAGGCTACGGCCACCCCCCGCATTGAGATCCTCCACCTCGACACGGCCTTTGGCTGGCGCCTTGCTCGACGCACGGGTCGTCGTTGCCGGTTTCACTGGCGCTGCTTCTGCCGCCTTGTCCGAGGCCGCGGTCCGGGTACTGCTACGCCGTGGACCCTGCATACTGGCACTTAGCTTGTCTTCCAGACTGCTCATTTCACGATCTCCTCGATGAGGCTTTCCAGCTCCGCCTGCGCGGCACTGGCGCGCTTACCCATGTGATAGACACTCAGGCCCTCCAGGGCCGCACTGCGATAGACCGCGCGGCGATGCAGAGCCGCCTGCAGCACCGGCAGACCCAGTTCGGCGATGGCCACCTGTGCTGCCCGGGAGAGCGCGCTCTGCGCCTCCACTTGATTGAGGACAAAGGCGGCGCGCAGACTCGGACGCCGCTCCTGCTGCTCCCGAATCCAGTCCGCACTGCGCCGACTGGCCCACAGATCCAGGGGCGAGGGCAGGACCGGCAGCAGCACGAGATCGGCGCCAGCCACGATCTCCGCCAGCTCTTCCGCCTCCAGGCGCGGGGCGCAGTCGGTGACGACGAAGGCATATGGACCGGCATCCATTGTCGCGCCCCACTCTTGCACCGTGACGGCGATGCCGTCCCGCCCGGACCACTCTGCCCAGTACGCCAGGCTCCCCTGTGGATCGGCATCCAGCAGCAAGGTGGCGGCCCGCCGACCCAGGCCCATGGCAAGATTCCACGCCAGTGTCGTCTTGCCGCAGCCGCCCTTGCCGTTGAAAACCGCAATCCGCAGGACAGCTCCGGAAGTCACGCTTTGCCCCGGGCGCTGCGCTCGCACTCCTGAACCGCGTTGACCAGCTCGCGTCGCGGCCCATCCACCGCGTCTTCGTCGAACTGGATGGATACCACCACGTAGGTCCGCGCAAAATTGAGATTGGGATAATAGCCACAGGCCTCGGAGCGCTCAGCGAGACGATCCAGAAAATCTCGGGTCTCACCGTAGTCCGCAAAGTCCAGCCGCCGGTTCCAGGCCAGGGGGCGCTTTTGCAGCTCCCAGCCTTCGGGACAGGATGCACTGGCCTTGTCCGTCATCTTCCACCTCCCGCGCCGAGCCCGCCCAGGGTCTCCTGCAGATGCTGCAGATGTTCCTGTTCGTCCCGGCATAGCCGCGCAAAGAGGGCCGCAGATTCCGGATCGCGCAGACGGTTGGCCACCGCCTCGGCCTCGGCGTAGAGCTCCACAGCCCGCCACTCGAGCTCCGCATCCTGCTGCAGCATCTCCCACAGATCCCGACCGGGGCGCGGCGGGCGTAGCTGCGCCGCGTTGGGCGCCACACCCAGCAGCAGCAGACGCTGACTGAGCAGATCGGCATGACCCAGTTCTTCCCGCGATTCCTCCCGAAAGTTCTGGGCCCAAGCCCCTTCACCCCACAGCGTGCAGAGGCTGGCCTGCGTCAGATACTGCTGGATGGCCGTGAATTCGTGATTCAGGGCCTGTCCCAAAAGACCGATGATGCGTGGATGATTGCGCATCCCGAGCACCCCGATCAGCTGAGATTGCCGGTCACATCACCGTCGCGACCGCTTCCCTCGGCACTGGGCGCCTTGGGCAGGATGTGCTCCACCTCGGAGTGCACGCGGGCAATGATGTGCGCCGCCACCAAACCGTCACCCACCCGCTCGCAGGCATCGGCACCCGCGCGTACCGCCGCATTCACCGCACCCGTCTCACCACGTACCAGCACGGTGACGTAACCGCCACCCACAAACTGGCGACCAATCAGGCGCACTTCCGCCGCCTTGGTCATGGCATCCGCCGCCTCGATGGCCGGCACCAAACCGCGGGTCTCGATCATACCCAACGCAACGCCTGTAACAGCTACCATCTCACTCTCCTCGTGCGTGCACCGCTGGGTGGCACGCAGCGCAATGGGTGATCCACAACCGGTCTTGGGATACAGGCCCCATGGTCGTGCACCGGGCCCTTCTCCCTGCCCTGGATCCCACCATCAGGCGGTGGGTGCCTTGGGCAGGATGTTCTCCACCTCGGAGTGCACGCGGGCAATGATGTGCGCCGCCACCAAACCGTCACCCACCCGCTCGCAGGCATCGGCACCCGCGCGTACCGCCGCATTCACCGCACCCGTCTCACCACGTACCAGCACGGTGACGTAACCGCCACCCACAAACTGGCGACCAATCAGGCGCACTTCCGCCGCCTTGGTCATGGCATCCGCCGCCTCGATGGCCGGCACCAAACCGCGGGTCTCGATCATACCCAGTGCAATACCCGTTACATCTGCCATTTTCCGATCTCCTGTTCGTCAGTCAGCAAATTTTGCCAAGGCTCAAGCGCTGGGCGCCTTGGGCAGGATGTTCTCCACCTCGGAGTGCACGCGGGCAATGATGTGCGCCGCCACCAAACCGTCACCCACCCGCTCGCAGGCATCGGCACCCGCGCGTACCGCCGCATTCACCGCACCCGTCTCACCACGTACCAGCACGGTGACGTAACCGCCACCCACAAACTGGCGACCAATCAGGCGCACTTCCGCCGCCTTGGTCATGGCATCCGCCGCCTCGATGGCCGGCACCAAACCGCGGGTCTCGATCATACCCAGTGCAATACCCGTTACATCTGCCATTTCCGTCCCTCCTGTCCAGACTGCAATGCCTTACGGCTCCCAAAAATCGATGATCCCGCCAATGGTGAGATCCGTCAGTACTTCAAAATCGCCTTGCGCATAGCGTGCCGCCGAACCCGACACCGTGAACACCCACTTGCCCTCCGGCACCCCCACGGGGTCCGTGGCCACACTCAATTTGCCGCTGGCATCCGCCAGCACCCGCAACGAGCTTTGCTTGAGTCCGGGGATACGGCGGGTGACCACCAGGTCCGATACCACGCGCATGATCTCCACGATGGCCCCTCAGCTCGGATCCCAGTTATCGATGATGCCGATGATGGTGAGGTCCGAGGGGTATTCCTTGCTGCCTGCCGCCTCCCGAGCTGCCGAAGAACCGACGCAGATGACCCAGTCACCCGGAATGCAACCCACCGAATCCACCGCCACGGAACGCGGGCCTCCCTCCTTTTCCTGCACCACGAGCAGCGGACGATGGCCCATCTCCGCAATCCGGTTGGTAGATACCAGCGTTTTTTCCACACGCATGATCTTCATCGAAGATCCACCTCTTCCATGGGACTCCCCAGGGGCAGGTCTTGAATCCCGCCCCATAGGATCAAACGATCCGTCTCCACCAGGCTCGCGTAGCGGTTACGCAAGGCCGCCGCCATGCGCTGCACCTTGCGCTCCACCCGCTCACGACTACCAGGCACACGGCTGTCGAAGCGATAACGCAGCGCCATGGGGATGGGCAAACCTTTCTCCAGATTGAGTTTGCGAAAGATCTTGATACCCACATCCAGGTCCGCTGCGCCCTCCTCCACCGTATCGACGTGGGCGTAGTAGGCAAGGTTGCGCACCTGGACTTCCTGAAAGCCATTGCCCACGCCGATGAAGCGCTCTGCGTGCCCGCCGTCGCCGTACCAGCCACCATAGTACTCGCCAACATACTCGATCTGGCTCATATTGTTGATGAGCAGGGTGGCTATGAGCCGGCGCATACCATCGTGGGGCATGCCCTCGCCCTTACCCCAACCATCGCTGGCGCTAGCGGCACGAATGGCCTCGTACACCGCGAGCCGGGCCTGATCGGCGTCGAGGCCCAACGTATGCCTATAGAGCTCCGCATTGTCTACGTAGCGGTGCGGACTGAGGTCACCGTGCGCATCGGGAATGTGGATGCGTATGGCATCGGTATCGGTGTCCACGCCAATGAGCAACAGGTCGGTACTGGCACCGCAGCAAAAGGCATTCTCGATGGCCATGCGGAACTGGTAGAGCCGTTCCAGAGCTGCCTCGATGGCCGCATGCAGGTTACTACCGTGGGCGGCACAGCCTTGGTGCTGCGGGTCCACGGAACTGCCGTGGTAGACCGCGATCTTGAGATAGCGCGTCTGGGCATCGGCCGTAGTGGGATAGCCCTCACGAAAACGCCGTAATTCAGCCGCCTGCCAGTGGCGCACGTCTTCCTCGATATCAAAGAGCGTCCCGGCAAAGGCACTGCGCGACACCAGTGGCGAATCGGGCAGACGCAGGATGAAGGGGAACAGCCCCTTGAGCCGGCCATCGGCACAGGCCGATACGTTGAGGGCGTGGAAGCCACAATCCACGAGGAAGGCGTCCAGGTTCTGCGCTGCCCGAAGCTCCGTCTGGATCCGCGCGCCGAACTCGCACACCGCCCGTTCGAGAGCCATGAAGGTCCCCTCGGCGTAGAGCCTACCCAGTTCCGGACCGCGTACCCAGGCCCGCTCCAGAACCTCCTGCGGAAACTCAAAGCCCAACTCCTGCCGTGCCAGTTGCTGTGCCTGTTCGGGAAAATCCGGACCCCGCCCCAGAGCAGCCATGGATTTCAGGGCCGGAACGATGGCATCGAAACTGCCCTTGACGCTTTTCTCGATCTCTGCCAACCGCGCGTTCTCTGAAGGCTGCACCAGGGCATGCCGACAACCACGTTCGGGCAGACTGGGGCAGGCGGCGTGCTCGAGCCCGTGGGCAAGGGCGTGGGCCGCTCCACTCGGGAACCACGATGGCGTCGGCCGTCCCATCCCCATTCCGATGGGGGCGGGTTGGCGCGCGCCGTTGGCCCGCGCTTGCCGCAAGGCAAAGGCTTTCCGGGTGTCCATGCTCAGATCCGTCTACCACGGCGGACGGGCCGGAGGGCGGCGACTCGGGAACTCATCCGCGCGCTCCTCCCGAGTAGGTCACCGTGGACCCCTTGCGCGAGTTACCGCTGCTGCCGGTAATCCGACTATCGGGCACCGGAGCGGCCAACTCCTGTCCCTTGTTGATCGCCGCCGCCATCACACAGCTGCGCAGAGGACCGCGCTGGGTGAGGTTGCGCCCTCGCGCCCAGGGGCCTTCCGTGCCAGTGACCCGTTCGTTACGACTCCAGTCATCGCCCGTGACCCGCCAGGACCCAGCGGCCGGTGCCGACACATCCTCCTGGGGAACGGGCAGGGGCTGCGGTGCCCGAGCAAGCTCCGTGCCGCTGCGAAACTCCGGTGTGCCGGTGATGAGACCACGACCGAGATTGACCGGGCCCGTCACCTTGCCGCCCGTACCGGTGTTACCGGTGATTCGGCTACGCCCCTGACGGGCCGGGGTCACGATACTGAAGTCCGAGGCACCCACCTCCGAGGCCGACGGTGACACCGGAGCCGCTGGCGCCGGGACAAAGCGGCGACTGGCCGGCGCAACCGGCGCAGGCTCGCTACCGGCGCTGGTACGACTCGCGGCAAGCTGTTCTTGCAGCGCCGCAAGGCGCGCCTCCAGATCACGCATGCGCTCCTGGCAGGAACAGCCGGTACAGCCGGACGCGCCGGGGTGTTCGCTGCCGCTTTCGGCCGCTTGGCTCTGCATGGGATTCACGACCTCCTGTCCGGTCCGTTCTTCCAGCTCTTCGCCACTGTAGGGGGTGCCGCTGACAACGCTGTTGGCGCCGGCTTCATTGCCGGTAACGGCCTCATCGGGCCCCATGGCGGGTCCCGTTACCCACTGACCTTTGCCCGTGCGGCTCAAAACGGTTTTCGGCGCCTCGGGCTGCGGGGTGCTTGCGCATTGGGCGTAGTGCTCACGCCCGTAGTACTCTGTTCCGGTGACGGGCCAGCACCCTCCACGCTCGTCACCGGTCGTTTTTGGGAGGCGATCCATCCCGGTACCGGTCATGACGCTACCACTGAGGCTCGTCATGGCATGCACCTTATCTACACCGCCCCCGCACAACTGCGGATTGCTGTAACCGGTTCCCGTAACCCGGGCACAGCTGCCGGGCTCGTTGCCCGTGACCTTTTCCGACCGATCCACAAGATTTCCGGTAATCCGCTGTCCATGCTGCGTACTGGACACCTCCACCTTGGGCGGTTCCGTCGGCTCTGGGCGCGTGCGACAGAGCGTCTGGAAGGTCTCGGTACTGAGGTACTCCGTGCCGGTTACGACACGGCAGGTACCGGGCTCGAGACCGGTGATCTTCGGACTGCTGTCCACCGCCGTACCCGTGACCACTTCGCCTCGGACCGTATGCGTTTCACTGACCTTGCGCGGAGCCGCCTTGCCATTGATGGTCATCCGGGCGACACCGGTTTCGGCATACTGGGAGCCGGTGATGCGGGCATTCGCGCCGGGCTCGGACCCGGTCACACGATTGATTCGCGCCTCGTCCGATCCGGATACCGGCAACTGACGCTGCTGGGAATGTCCAATGACGACCTTCTCCGGCCGCGGGGGCAGATCGCTGCGGCAAAAACTCTGGAAATTCTCCAGACTGAGATACTCCGTACCCGTCACCGTCTTGCAGCTGCCGGCCTCGTCACCGGTAACGGCAACGGCGCGACCGACCTGCGTTCCGCTGACCCCGAGACCGCGACTGGTGCGTCCCACACCCACCTTGGCTGGGTTGGCGGAGGGCTGGGTAGCGCAGAAGCGGGAGTACTGTTCACTACCCACGTATTCCGTACCGGTGATGACCCGACACGATCCCGGCTCATTACCGGTGACGGCGGGGATCCGCTCCACCTGGGTGCCCGTCACTTCGCTCCCGGCCAGGGTGGTACCCACCTCCACCTTGGCAGGCACCCGATACTTGCGCGAGCGCTGCTGCCCCGTGGGCTTTGCCGGAGGCAGGGCACCCCGCCCCTTCTGCGCCAGTTCCTGCCGATGGAGTCGGGCGAACTCGTGGGCGTTACCCGTCTCGAGGTAACGCAGCCGTGCGGCGGCGGAACTCAATCCGCGCATCACCGTCAATGCCACCTTGCCGCGCTGCGCCAGGGACTGACGCCGCGCCTTGCACAATTTACGCACGGAATTCTGCCGCCAGCCAAAACTATCGGGCTGGGCCTCACCCATTTCGCAGACGGCGTCCAAAAAGCGCTCTTCCACACCTGGGACCAGGGGTGGCACGGTTTCGCGAACCGAATCCGCAGCACCGTCGCCCACCGTGTCCGCAGCGCGCGGAACCGGATTGGCCGCCGCGCGCTGACCGCGGTGGCGCCGACGCTGCTCGGGATCCGACCAGCACAGGGCGCCAGCACAACGCTGTGCCCGGTGTTGCTGCGCACGCTCCCGTCCGCCCGGCTTGGCCGCCTGCAACTGCGGCTCCACTCGGAGATCGGCGTCGGCAGGGCCCGAGGGCACCACCGGTGTCACGGCCACCGTCGGCTGAACTTTGGGCGCTGCTGAAGGGCGCGCCCCTTCTAGCCGGCCGTGCTGCTTACGCAGGGCCTGCTCACGCCGCCTTTGCTGGGCCAGCGCACGGCCCTGCAGACGGCCTCTTGCGGATGAATCAGACATGATGCCCCCTTTCTGGGCAGCGGGCAGACACCGCGACGGTAGATCTACCCGCGACCCCTACCTGTGACCTCAGGAACCGCGATAGACGACGAAAGACAAACCCTGACTCTGGGTGTAATTGTCGTAACCGATGAGACGGATCAGGTGGTTCGGGTACTCGCGCCGGCAGGCCTCCAACTCCGCCAGGACGGCATCGACATTGCGCTCGCCGAACATCGGCAGCTTCCACATGTACCAGTAGTAGGTAAAGGGACGGTTGGGCTCGATGTGTTCCACCGCCGGATTCCAGCCCTGGGCGATGATGTACTGGATCTGGGCCCGCACCTGCTCCGCGGAAAAGGGCGGCAGGTACGAAAAGGTCTCATACCGCCGGACCTGCTTGTATTCTTGCACTTCGGCCATGACAAACTCCTTCCTGACTAGCTAGGCGAATGGGGACAATCAGCGGTTCTGGACGTCGAGCTTGTCGACAGTGTCGAACTCGAACTTGATTTCCTTCCAGGTCTCCAGGGCGATCTTGAGCTCAGGGGAGTGGCGCGCCGCATTCATGAGCACCTCCTTGCCCTCCTTCTCGATCTCCACCCCGCGGTTACGGGCCTCGACGCAGGCCTCCAGGGCGACACGGTTGGCCGCCGCGCCAGCGGCATTGCCCCAGGGGTGGCCCAAGGTACCGCCGCCGAACTGCAACACGGAATCGTCACCGAAGATGTTCACCAGAGCGGGCATGTGCCAAACGTGGATACCGCCCGAGGCAACGGCAAATGCGCCGGGCATGGAGCCCCAGTCCTGATCGAAGAAGATGCCACGGCTGCGGTCTTCGGGGATGTAGGATTCCCGCAGCAGGTCGATCCAGCCCAAGGTCGAGGCGCGGTCGCCTTCCAGTTTGCCCACCACGGTACCGGTATGCAGGTGATCGCCGCCGGACAGGCGCAGGGCCTTGGTCAGCACGCGGAAATGGATGCCGTGGTGGGGGTTGCGATCGATGACGGCGTGCATGGCGCGGTGGATGTGCAGAAGCACACCATTCTTGCGACACCAGCGGGCGAGACCCGTATTGGCGCAGAAGCCACCCGTCAGGAAGTCGTGCATGATGATGGGCATGCCCAGTTCCTTGGCGAACTCGGCGCGCTCGTACATCTCCTCCGGAGAGGGCGCGGTGACGTTGAGGTAGTGCCCCTTGCGCTCACCGGTCTGGGCCTCAGCGTTGCGAATGGCGTCGGCCACGAAGAGGAAGCGATCGCGCCAGCGCATGAAGGGCTGGGAGTTGACGTTCTCGTCGTCCTTGGTGAAGTCCAGGCCACCGCGCAGGGCCTCATAGACGGCGCGGCCATAATTCTTGGCCGACAGACCGAGCTTGGGCTTGATGGTGCAGCCCAACAGCGGGCGACCGTACTTGTCCATCTTGTCGCGCTCTACCTGGATGCCATGCGCCGGACCATTGCAGGTCATCACGTAGTGCAGGGGGAAGCGCACGTCTTCCAGACGCAGGGAGCGCACCGCCTTGAAGCCGAAAACGTTGCCCACGAGGGAGGTGAAGACGTTTACGACGGAACCTTCCTCGAAGAGATCGATGGGGTAGGCGATGAAGGCGTAGAAGGCGGTGTCGTCGCCGGGCACGTCCTCGATGCGATAGGCCCGGCCCTTGTAGTAATCCATGTCCGTCAGCAGGTCGGTCCAGACCGTGGTCCAGGTACCGGTGGAGGATTCTGCGGCTACGGCAGCGGCCGCCTCTTCCCGATCGACTCCGGGCTGTGGAACGATTTTGAAACACGCCAGGATGTCCGAGTCCAAAGGCACGTAGTCAGGAGCCCAGTACGTGTGGCGGTACTCCTTGACGCCGGCTTCATATTTACCAGCCATAGATCCCTCCTAAGATATCAATCCAATCGACCTGCGAAACTGCATCCACCAGCGAATGTACAAAGGCCAATACCTAAGGTAAAGTAAAAAGAAGTTAACGTTACCTTTTGGTATAACAAAATCATGTCCCTTCGCCACGTCACCCTGCACCAGTTGCGTATCTTCACGGTGCTTGCGCGTCACCTTAACATGACCCGCGCCGCTCGGGAATTGCACCAGACGCCGGCGGCGCTGTCCATCCAGATCAAGCAATTGGCGGAGTACGCGGGCGCACCCCTGTACGAGCAGGTGGGTAAGAAGCTTTTTCTGACCGCCAGCGGCGAGGCGGTGGAGCGGGCCGGACGCGATATCCTGCGCCGGCTCGAAAGCCTCACCCAGGAACTGGACGCCCATCGCAACGTCGAACGGGGGCTCCTGCGTCTGGCCATCATCACCACGGCGGAGTACTTCGCGCCGCGCCTGGTGGGTGCCTTCTGCCAGGAGTATCCCGGGATCGAGGTGCGCCTGGAGATCGTCAACCGCGACAGCATCCTCGAGCGTCTCAAACAGAATCTGGACGATCTGTACATCATGGGGCAGGTTCCCGAGGGCTTCCCGGGGACGGCGTATCCCTTCCTGGACAATCCCATCGTCCTCATCGCACCCGCCGATCATCCCCTGACCCGGGCCTCGGCCATCGCGCCCGAACGCATAGGCGAAGAGTCCTTCATCCTCCGGGAGGAAGGTTCCGGCACCCGCATGACGGCGGAGAACTTCTTTCGCGAGCGCGGCATTCACTGCGGGTGCGCATGACCATGAGCAGCAACGAGGCGGTCAAGCAACTGGTGGCCGGTGGTCTGGGACTCAGCGTGCTGTCGCGCAACACTGTCGCTGCCGAGGTGGCCGCTGGCGATGTCGCCATCCTCGATGTCGCGGGTTTCCCCATTCGCCGTCACTGGCATGTCGTCCATCGCCGCAACAAACGGCTGCCAGCGGTCGCGGAGCGCTTTCTTTCCTTTCTGCTGCGCGATCGGTCCGAACCCGAGACTTAATCCGTGTCGGCCAGCGGCGGCAGGGCCTGCCCGCGGTGCTGCTGCGGCCCTACCCACACGGCTTGCCTGGCCATACCGAGCATTTCCGCATCGCCGCGGCTGTTACCGTACGCCCAGTGCAGCGACCGTCCGCGCAGAAAATCCTGCAGACGGCGCGCCTTCTCCGGGCCATAGCAATTGGCGCCGCGCAGGCGACCGGTGATGCACCCGGCATCATCCAACTCCAGCTCGGTGGCGATGGTGGCATCGAAACCGGCGGCCGCCGCCCAGGTTTCGGCGTAGAGGCCGAGGGTCGCGGTCACCAGGATCAGACCATGGCCGCGCGCCCGATGCTCCTGCGCGCGCGCCCACACCGGGCCACTCAGCAATCGGGGCAAGGTCTGTTCGGCAAAACGCGCCGCCACCGGCCGCAGGTCCTCCAGCGCGCGCCCGCCAAGACTGCGGCGCAGGACGATCTCCTTGACGGCATCGTTGCGCAGACGCCCAAGCCCATAGGCTCCGAGCTCCGGTAGGCTGCGCAGCACCAGAGCCAGGAAGCGCGGGGTTCCCAGTGCCTCCCGAAGGAAAAAGGGCATGGTCTCGCGCCGGGTCAGGGTGCCGTCGAGGTCGAAGGCTACCCATTTACGGGTGTGGGGGGGTGTTGCGTCCATGGCCGGCGATTCTGCGCCCGGGACCACTGCCCGTCCAGCCCAAGGCGCAGACCTCGAGCTACGCGAGCGTAAGGCCAAACTGGGCCAGGCGCGCGGAGTTTTCCCGAAAGAACTGCGCCGCACTCTGATCCGGTCGGGCGCAGCCCAGGAATTGGCGCCAGGCATTGGCACCGGGCTCACCGAAGAAAAACCCGTGCAGATGGCGGGTCAGGCGCGGTGCCGGTAGCGCCGCACCCCAATCCTCGGTGTAGGCCAATAGGGCCGCGAACACCTCGGCACGCCGCGCCGGCGCCTGCCGCCGCCCCAGAGCAAGCTCCAACTCCGTCAGAAAGAGGGGTCGGTGGTAAGCGGCCCGTCCGATCATGACGCCATCCACCCGTGACCACTGCGCCTCTACCTTGGGCACCGTATCCAGACCACCGTTGAGCTCGAAGCGCAAGCCCGGAAAATCTTCCTTCAGGCGCGCCACCCAGTCCCAGCGCAGGGGTGGAATGGTGCGATTGGCAGCGGGGCTGAGCCCACGCAACCAGGCATTGCGGGCGTGGACGACAAAGTGGCGGCAACTGCCGGCAGCCACCTGGGCGACAAAATCCGCAAGTTGGCCGTAGTCTTCCTGCCGATCCAGGCCAAGGCGATGCTTGACACTGACGGGTAGGCCACTGCCCGCCAGTGCGTCGATGATCTCCCGCACCAGAGCCGGCGTGAGCATGAGGCAGGCACCAAAATTTCCGCGCTGTACCCGGGTTGAGGGGCAGCCTACGTTGAGGTTGACGCCGGTATATCCGTAATCCCGCGCCAAGATCGCCGCCCGAGCCATGGCCTCGGGATCGTCCCCTCCCAGTTGCAGGACGAGGGGCTGCTCCGCAGCGGTGAAGGCCAGATAACGCTCGGGCGATTTGCCCAGCACCAGGGCGCTGGTGTGGATCATCTCCGTATACAGCACGCAGCTTGGACAGATCAGACGCAAAAAATAGCGACAGTGCCGGTCGGTCCAATCCAGCATGGGGGCGACGGACAGGGTCTTGGCCGAGTTGCCCGCGAGCGGCGCCGATACCACGGCGGTCATGCCGAAAAGCCCAGAATCCACAACAGGCGGGTCATCCCCAGCAAGGTCAGCAAGAGCGCCAGACCATAGACGCCATAGATCCAGAAATGCGGGCGATACACCCCGGCCTCCACCTGCGCCAAGGTCGCAAAAAAACTCCAGAAGCCACAGACCAGGGTGATCATGCCAAGACCGATGAAAAAAAGATCCATGCCCGCGAAGGTGCTGGCCAAGGCTATTTTGCGATGCAGGATATACGCAAGCTTGCTGAGGAAGAAATCGAACTTCTCGATGACGAAGCCAAAGACGATGATACTGATGCCCGTGCGCAGCCAGGACAGCAGAGTCCGCTCCGCAGAGCAATAGACGCGAGGATCCTCGACCTCGCGCGCGGCAACCACACCACCACGGTCGACATAACGCAAATCCGAGGCAAAGAGCAGGAATACCGCATACAACAATAATAACGACGGCCAGGTCAAAAGGGTGTAGAGATCATCAAAAAAATGCAGCAAGCTCGGCAAACGCAGAACCAACAACAGAAAGGTGAATTTTTTGGCCAGAATACCCGTGGCAAAGGCTATGAACAGGAACTTGACCAGAGACAAATAGCTCCGCTCCATGCTCAGGTACAGGCGGGGTTCCCGCACCGACGCCAGGGACCGGCGCAGCAGCAGCACGTCAGCGGAGCTCGGCGATCAATGCCACGATTGGCGGCTCAAAGCTCCTTGGCGTGCTTGGCCAGGAACTCGGCCACGCCCTCGGAGCTCGCCCTCATGCCGGGCTTGCCCTTCTCCCACTGCGCCGGACAGACCTCGCCATGTTCCTCGAAGAACTGCAGGGCATCCACCATACGGATCATCTCATCGATGTTCCGACCCAAAGGCAGGTCGTTGACCACCTGGTGGCGCACTATACCTTGACGGTCGATGAGAAAGGACCCACGCAAGGCCACACTATCGTTGATGAGCACGTCGTAGTCGCGGGCAATGCTCTTGGTCAGATCCGCCACCATGGGAAACTCCACGGCACCGATGCCGCCGGCGGACTCTGGCGTCTTTTTCCAGGCAAGATGGGTATAGTGCGAGTCCACGCTGCAGGAGACGACCACCGTATTGCGCTTTTTGAATTCGGCCAGACGATGGTGGAAGGCAAGAATTTCGGAAGGACAGACAAAAGTAAAATCCAGGGGATAGAAAAACAGCACCGCATACTTGTCGTGAATATACTGAGAGAAGTGGAATTGCTCCTGAATTTCGTTGTTGGGCATTACCGCCGGGGCGACGAAATCCGGTGCCTTTCTGCTGACCAATACTGCCATGGATACTCTCCTTGCCATTTTTTGGGGAAACCATTTATAGCGCAAACGGCAGCGTTTGTCTCCCTTGCGGCGGCAACAACATCAGGTTAGTCTAATACACTTACGCAACCTCCAAGGAGCTCCCATGGCACACTTCTTTGTCAACGTCACCCACGGCGCCAACGACCTCGATCGCGCCACCGTCGGCATGGTCCTGGCCAAGAATGCCCTTACCGAGGGCCATGAAGTTACCCTGTTCCTGAGCCTCGATGGGGTGCACCTGGCCCGCGGCGATGGCTATCTGGACGGGCTGCAGGAACCCACCTTCCCGGCCCTGAAAGCATTGCGGCAGGCGCTGGTGGATCAAGGTGCGCGCATCTGGATCTGCGCCGGCTGCTTCAAGAAGCGCGGCCTCGAGGCGGAGCACTTCATTCCAGAGGCCAAGATGGTGAGCGCTGGCGAGGCCATCCAGACCCTGGCCAGCGGGGTGATCCCGGTCTATTACTGACCTTCGGGGCGCACACCTCGCCCCAGGTGATGCGCCGCGGGCAACCCTTGGGATAGAATGACGGGCTCGCCCGGGTTGCCGGTCCGGGCCCAGGCCCATGCTCAGGAGTTTCCATCCATGACCTACGTGGTTACCGAGTCCTGTATCAAGTGCAAGTACACCGACTGTGTGGATGTCTGTCCCGTGGACTGTTTTCGCGAGGGACCCAATTTTTTGGTGATCGATCCCGATGAGTGCATCGATTGCACCCTCTGTGAGCCGGAATGCCCGGCAGAGGCCATCTTCCGGGACGATGACCTCCCCGAGGGCCAGGAAGAATTCCTGGAGATCAACGCCCGCCTGGCTAAAACCTGGCCCCCCATCATCCAGAAAAAGGCGGCACCGGCGGATGCCGACGACTGGGCCAAGGTAAAAGACAAGCGCGCTCTCCTGGAAGAGTGAACGCTCCGGCGCCCGGGGCGCTGCACTCGCCGAGTTTTCGGCGCCTCATCCGCCTGCTGCGACCTCACCGCGGCGCCATCGCCGGGGCCATGGTGCTCATGGCCATATCGGGCCTGGCCACCGGCGCCCTCGCCTATTACATCAAGCCGGTCCTCGATCGCATCTTCATCGACCGGCAGGCCCAGATGCTCCTCTGGTTGCCAGCGGGAGTCGTCGTGATCTACGCCGTCAAGGGCCTCGCCGATTATTTTCAGGCCGTGGTACTTGCACGCATCGAGGAACAGATCCTGCGCCAACTGCGCGAAGCCCTGTTCCACCACACCCTGCGTCTGCCCTTGCGCCAGATCATCCAGCAAAGCCACGGCGCCACTCTGTCGCGTATGAGTCTCGACCTCACCCTGCTGCAGCAGGGTCTGACGGTACTGGCGCGCTTCTTCCTGTCGGCCTTTCAGATCCTCGCGCTCATCGCGGTGGTGCTGTACATGAGCTGGCAATTGGCCCTCATCAGCCTGGCCACACTTCCCCTGGCCTTTTACCCCTTGATCCGCTTTGGTCAGAAACTGCGCCAGCGCGGGCAACATCAACAGGTGCAGATGGGCGAGATTCTGGACCAATTCTCCCAGAGTCTGCGCGGCATCGAGGTCATCAAGACCACCGGTGCCGAGAGCTTCGCGGCACGGGGATTCCACGAACTGGCCGAGCGCTACTATCGCCTGATGATGCAGATGGTGCGCATCCAGAAGGCCAGTGTGCCGGTGATGGAGATGATTGCGGCCCTGGGCATTGCCGCCATCATTTACCTCGGCGGCAGCCAAGTGGTCAGCGGGGCCATGAGCGCCGGTGCCTTTTTCAGCTTTCTTGCGGCGCTGGGCATGATCTACGAACCGCTGCGGCAGCTGTCCTCGGCCAACAATCAGCTGCAACAGGGATTGTCCGCTGCCGATCGCCTGTTTGCCTGGCTCGACCAGGATCCAGAGCCGGAAACGCTCGACACCGACAAGACACCGCTTCCCTCCTGGGGTCACTGGCAATGTCGCGGTCTGCAACTGCGCCTCGGCGATGAACTGGTGCTGCGCGGCCTGGACGTGGATATTGCACCGGGACAGACCGTTGCCCTACTCGGCCGAAGCGGCAGCGGCAAGACCAGTTTCGTCCGCGTCCTGCTGGGCCTGATTCCGCCCACGGCCGGCAGTATCCGGCTCGGGGGAAAAGATCTGGAGCAGCTGTCCCTCGCCGCCTATCGCCGCTGCTTCGCCTTTGTTGCCCAAGAACCCATCCTGTTTTCCGGAACGGCCCTGGAAAACATCAGCTTCGGCGATCCCGAGCCAGATCGCGCACGTGCCGAACGGGCGGCGCGTTCTGCCCATGCCTGGGATTTTTTGCAGGCCCAAGGCGGGCTCGATGCCGTCATCCAGGGTCAGGGCAGCAACCTTTCCGGTGGGCAGCGGCAACGCCTTGCCATTGCCCGCGCTCTGTATCTGGAGCGCCCGGTCCTCGTCCTCGACGAGGCGACCAGCAATCTCGACAGCGAGAGTGAGGAGCGCATCGCCGAGACCATCGAGGCCCTGCATGGCCAGAAAACCATCATCATCGTCGCCCACCGCCCGCGCACGACCCGCCTTGCCGATCAACGCATCTATCTGGAAGGCGGTCGACGCCTGGAACACGCTCCCAGCGAAGACTGACCGCAAGGGCTTTGCGCTACTGCGGATCTGCGCTCGGATGGCGGCGAATGGCCCTTAGCCCACGCTTCAAGGCCAAATCTCCGGCACGGTCGGCTCGCGGTCCGTAGCGTTGCCGACGAATGAGTTCTACCAGCGCCTGCCGCTGCGGCGCTGGGATCGACCTTTGCGCCAGGGCGACGAACTCCGTGCCCGGTCGGGAGTCCCCAAAACCGGCCCGCGCCAGTCGTCGGCGCGCGCGCTGCTGCCAGAACTCGACGCCTCTCCTGCCAATCCGGCGCCATACCAGGGCAAGTATGAGCACCATGCCCGCCACCGTCAGCAGTCCCAAAGCCCGTAGCGTGTCGTGACCACCGTGCTGCCAGAGGGTGGGCATCTTCCGCAGTTTTGGCGTCTGCCAGTGGGCAAGGCCCTGCAGCACGCTGCCCCCGGCAGACCAGAGGCTGCGCTGCTTGGCAGGCGTGAGTTGAATCACCCAGTTGAGCCACTGCCACTGCAGCCAGTTCCACAGGGAATCGGTGCCGGACAACGCCCGGTCCCGGCCCGCCGCGGCAGCGCCCGCCGTGGTACCGCTGGGTGCCGCAGGGGTTGCGTCGAGGCGGACCCAACCACGCCCCGGTAGCCAAGCCTGTACCCAGGCATGCGCCATGTTCTGACGCACCACCCAAAAAGCGCCCACCGGATTGTATTCACCGCCCCGATACCCTACGACCACGCGCGCCGGCACACCATCGAGGCGCAACAGCAGGGCCAAACCGGCAGCGTAGTATTCGCAGTAGCCTTCGTGGGTTCGCAGCAGAAAATCGCTAAGACTCTGCCCATGGGGATACGCTGCCGGCGCCTTCAGGCTGTAGCGGAAGTCGGCGGTGGCAAACCAGTGCAGTATGTGGGCAACACTGGCCCCGGCATCGGCACCGCGCAAGCGCCGGGCCAGGGCAAGCACCTGCGGATCCACCCTGGCTGGCAATTGTAGGGCGACCTTGCGCAAGGAGTCCGGTAAGGTGGAAGCCCCAGTGTCGGGGCTTGCCAATGCCTCGTAGCGCAGTGGCTCGTGACTCGGCTCGCGCAGACGCCAGGCCCCATCGGGCAGACGCTCCACGGGGCGCGAACTCTGCACAGACTGCATCTGCCCCAGACTGAAGAGAAACTCATGCTCCCCAGAGCTCAGTAAAATAGTCTCCCGCCACGAGGCCCCGCCCAGTCGGGGATCGGCTTGCTGCACGCCGGCAAAATCGGACCTTGGCGGCAGTCCACGACTCCAGTTGGCGCCGCCATCGTCGCGCCAGAGAATGGCCCCTTGCCAGTAGAGCTCGGCGGGAGGTGGAACCGCACCCTGGATGCGCGCGCGAAAGGCAACGGCCGGATCCAGACTGAGTTCGCGGATGTCACGGGGATCTAGCCTTGCCTGAAAACCCGATACCGCCGTGCCCGCTGCCGCTCCCCAGTGCCACAGCGGCGTGGGGGTGCGCGGCAGCAGTAGAAAGAAGAGCGCCAGCACCGGGAGCAACAGGAACATGAAGCCCAGGTCGAAAAGGACCAGGCGGCGCAAGGGTACGAGCTGCTCCCGGCTGGAACCGACGACACGGGCAAGTTGCCCCCGACAGGCATCCCAGTAACCCTGCCAGAGCAGCGCCAGAGGAACGAGCAGCACCTCCAGCAGCAGATAGAGCCCGAGGGAAAGATCGACCCGCAGCCAGGCGGCAATGCCCAGACCCAGCAGGACCAGGGCGGCGACTTGATAGACGTCGCGCAGTTCGCGCAGCTCCAATGCCTTGAAGGTCAGGGCAAGGATGAGGATTTGGCTGGCCATGACCAGCCAGTTGCCCAGACCCGCCACAGCGACGGCCACCAGCATCAGGCTGAGGAGGGCGACGAAACGCAGGCGCCCGGACAGCGGAAAAGGACGCTCCGAGGGGCCTGCCCACAGGCTCCAGAGCGTTGCTGGCAGCCACAGCAGCAAGGGCCATTGCAGGGCATCGCTACCAATGGCCAGAAACAGCACGAGGGCGATGCCCGCCACGAGCGCGGGGGGAATCCGGCCACGCCCGTCAGGACGCACGCGCACCCCGCTGCCACGCCGACAGTCGTGACCAGGGCGCTGCTGCGCGCCGGCGATCCACCGGTGGGTAAGGAGGCAAGGGCCTTTGGCGCGCCAGTGCTTCCAACGCGCGCAGCTGCCCTTGCCCGGCACGGCCATCCACGGAAAAACCCGGCAAGCGCAGGCTCCACGCCCGACCTTCGGCCACGGCGCGATCCAGGCCGGCACGCAAAGCCCGCAGCCGTTCTTCCGTATTCCATGCCGCCAGCGCCGGTGCATTCCAGTCGAGGACCCAGACTTCCTCGTCCGCATCCCGCTCCCGCACCACGACCGGAAGATAAGCCGCCAACCCGATCTCCGGATCCCGCCAGACGCAGCGCCGCCACAAGACGCGCTGGAGCGGTTCGCGCTCCTCGCGGGGACGCAACCAGAGCAGATCCCCCTGCCCTCCAGCACCATGGTCCAGCTGTGCACCATCCACGTCCTGCGTTGGCAGCGTGACATCCCAGCGGCTGGGCGCCGGGGCAACCCAGGGCCAATGGGCGCTGGGGATGGCACGGTAGCGTCCCCGCCAGACGAAGGCGAAGGGAAAGGATGAGCCGAGCAGCAGGTCCGGCAAAGGCGGTTGGCCGCGCTCCGCGGCCGTCCAGGGCAGGGAAATGGACACCGTCGTCCTTGCCCCCAGGTACGGCCAGGAAACCCGCGCCGGACCAAGCTGAAGCTCCAACAGCCACGCCCCCCAAGGCCGGTCATTGCGCAGCTCGATCTGCAGCACCGCCGCCTCACCTGCGTTCAGCAGCTGGCCGGGAGGGACGTGCACATCGATCCGCCAGAGATTCAGCAGAGCCGCCAGACCCGAGAGGATCATGATGGCGAGCATCAGGGAGACCAGGAGAAAGAGGATATTGTTGCCGGTATTGACGGCGGCGAAGCCCACCGCCACGGTAAAAACCACGAAGACCTTGCCGGCACGCGACAGGCGTACCTCGCGCGGCGGACGACTCACGGCCCGAAACCCCAACACTCCTGCATCAGGGCAACGGCCATCTGCGCTGCCGAGCCTGGTTCCCGCAGCAGCAGACGATGGGCGAGCACGGGCAGCGTTACGGCACGCAGATCTCCCGGCTCGACAAAATCGCGCCCATCCAGAAAGGCCCAGGCCTGCACCATGCGCCGCAAGGCCAGCAGTCCCCGCGGCGAGAGACCCAGGCGGATACGCCCATCGCCACGACTGCGGTGCGCAAGGTCCAGCAGCATCTGCCGGATCTCCGTGCTCAGGAATACCTGGCTCACCGCCTGTCGCCAGACCTGCACGGTGACGGCATCGGCCACCGGCGCGAGCGCATCGACGCGCGTGAGTTCCCCCGCCAAGAGGCGAGCCTCCGCCGCCGCCGAGGGGTAGCCCAGGGAAAGAATGATGCTGAAGCGATCCAGCTGACTTTCCGGAAGGGGGAAGACCCCTTGATGTTCCATGGGATTCTGGGTGGCTATGACAAAAAAAGGATCCGGCAGCGGATAGGTCTGGCCATCCAGGGATACCTGTCCCTCGGCCATGGCCTCCAGAAGCGCTGACTGCGCCCGGGGCGAGGCCCGATTGATTTCGTCCACCAAAACCACGGAGTGGAAAATGGGCCCGGGGCGGAAAACGAACCGCCGCGCGTTGGGATCGAAGGTCGTGCCTCCCAAGATGTCGCCCGGAAGCAGATCGGAGGTCATCTGAATGCGCGCGAAGGCAAGACCCAGGGAGCGGGCCAGGGCCAGGGCCAGGGTCGTCTTGCCCACCCCCGGCAGGTCTTCCAGCAGGACGTGACCATCCCCCAGCAAGGCAGCCACCACCAGGCGCAGGGCCCGTTCCTTGTCGAGAACGGCGGTAGCCAGCTGCTGCAGAAGCTCCTTCGGGGAGCTTGCGGTCTGTGCGCTCAGCATCGGCCTTGGACCAGTTCCAGATGGCGTGCCGCCCAGGCCTCATCCAGGCGTCCCACCGTCAACTGGTGCGGGGCATCCTTGAGCAGTTCCGGCTGCTCCAAAGCCTCCTGCCGGATCTGCGCCATCACCGCGACAAAACGATCCAGCGTCGCCTTGCTTTCCGTTTCCGTTGGCTCGATGAGCAGGCATTCCGGCACGAGCTGGGGGAAATAGATGGTCGGCGCGTAGATGCCAAAATCCAGCAAGCGCTTGGCCACATCCAGGGCGCGCACACCCGTTTGCTGGCGAAGGTCCTCCACCGTCAGCAAGAACTCGTGACTGGCGCGGCGCTGCGGAAAAGCGGCTCGATATCCCACTCGCTGCAACTCCTTGAACAGATAATTGGCGTTGAGGACGGCGTAGGCAGAGACGCGATGTGCCCCGCTGCCACCCAGGCGCCGCAGATAGGCCTGGGCACGCAGCAGGACTCCGATATTGCCGGCATGGGCGCTGAGACGCCCAATACTCTGGGGACAATCGACGCGATCGAGCCAGCGCCAGCTACCATCCGCCTCACGCTGCACCCGCGGCAGAGGCAGGTATGGCTCCAGATGGGCGGCGGCAGCCACCGCGCCCGAGCCGGGCCCACCGCCTCCATGGGGAGTGGCAAAGGTCTTATGCAGGTTGAGATGCATGACATCGAACCCCATGCGCCCTGGTGCCACCCGTCCCAAAATGGCATTGAGATTCGCGCCATCGTAATAGAGCAGCGCGCCAGCCTGGTGGACCCGTTCGGCGATGGTCTCGATCTGGCGTTCGAAGACCCCCAGGGTGGAGGGATTGGTGAGCATGATCCCGGCCACATCCGGACCCAGCTCACGCTCCAGCGCGGCCAGATCCAGATCGCCGTCGGCACGGGTGGGTAGTTCGGTGACCGTGAAACCCGCCATGCGCGCGCTGGCCGGATTAGTGCCGTGGGCGGCGCTCGGGATGAGCATGCGCCGACGCCCAAGGTCGCCGCGAGCATGGTGATAGGCGCGGATCATGGCGACGCCCGCCAGCTCACCCTGGGCGCCCGCTGCCGGTGTCAGACTCACGGCCGCCATCTGAGTGAGCTGTGCAAGACCATTTTGCAAATCCCAGAGCAGGTGCAAAAGACCTTGCTGTGCGGACGCGGGCGTAGCTGGATGGACGCGAGCGAAACCGGCCAGATTCGCCAGACGATGGGCTATCCGTGGGTTGTACTTCATGGTGCAGGAACCCAGGGGATAGAAGTGGGTATCGATGGCAAAATTCTTCTGACTCAGAAGGGTGTAATGACGCAGGGCCTCCAGTTCACTGGGATTGGGCAGGTCGAGGGGCTCCTGCCGCCGATAGGCCGCGGGGATGTCCACCTCCGGCGGCGTCGCATCGCGCCGTTCGCTGAGATGAAAAATCGTATCCATGACTCAGTGCTCCAGAAATCGGCCAAGCGCCGCGCAGTAGGCATCGATGTCTTCGTCCGTCACCATCTCGGTACCAGCGATGAGCAGATCACCAGCCTCGCCAAGGCCCAGATCTGCCAGAGGTACTCCAGCAAGGATTCCGTCCGCCAAGAGCGCATCGCGCAGCTGGGCGGCGGGCTTGGGGAAACGCAGCACAAATTCGTTGAAGAAGGGCCCATCCCAGACACGCTCCACACCCTCGAAACGCAGCAGGGCAGAGAGCAAGGCACTGGCTTTTTCGTGACTCTGGATGGCGGCCTCCTGTAATCCGCGAGCGCCCAGGGTAGCCATCGCGATGGTCGCGGCTGTCACCATCAAGCCCTGATTGGTACAGACATTACTCGTTGCCTGACCACGGCGAATATGCTGTTCGCGCGCCTGCAGGGTAAGGCAATATCCGACCCTGCCGGATCCATCGCGGGTCCTCGCCACGAGCCGCCCCGGCATCTGCCGGACCATCCCCCGGCGACAGGCAAAGATGCCGCAGTAGGGGCCACCGCCACTCAGGGGAATCCCCAGGGCCTGCGCCTCACCGACCACGATATCGGCACCACCCTCACCCCAGAGGCCGGGCTCCTTCAGCAGGGCAAGGCTCAGCGGCTGAACGACGGCAATGCTCAGCAGGCCCTGTGTCTTGGCCCAGCGTTGCAGAGCGTCGACATCCTCCAGAAGACCCAAGGCATTGATCTGCGGAATGATGAGGGCAGCGGCATCGGCCGGGGCCTGCGCCGGTACTTGCATAGTGCCCCGATGCGGATCGACGTCCATCTCGATGCAGCGGATGTTCTGCAGAGGCAGCAGGCTGTCCAGCACCTCACGCCAATTGGGTAACAAGTGCTTTGGCACGAGGATGCTGCGCCGCTCCGGCCGCAAGCGCAGGGCCATGAGACAGGCCTCGAAGAGCGCACTGGCACCATCGTAGAGGGAGGCATTGGCGACCTCCATCCCAGTCAGCCGGCAGATGTAGGTCTGAAACTCAAAAATGACCTGAAGCGTACCCTGACTTGCCTCCGCCTGATAGGGCGTGTAAGCGGAGTAGAACTCACCGCGTCCAATGAGCTCCGCTACGGTGGCGGGAATGTGGTGGGCGTAGGCGCCGGCCCCCGCAAAACAGCGCAGGAGCGGCTGAGCTCCAGCCAGCGCCTCGAACTCCCGCGCCAGGGCCATCTCCGAGAGCCCCTCGGGTAAGCCCTGAGGAATACCCTGCAGGTGCTCCGGAATCTCGTCGAAAAGCGCATCGATGCTGCCCGCATCGATAGCCGCCAGCATCGCCGCCGTCTCCTCCGCGTCGTGGGGGATGTACGGCATTTACTGCCCCTCGATAAGCCGCCGGTAACCTGCCGCATCCAGCAGCTCGGCGGTGGAACCGGGCGGGGCTTCCAGCACCATGAGCCAGGCGCGGCCATAGGGATCTTCATTGAGCCATTCCGGGTGCTCGCTGAGCGCCTCGTTACGCTCCACCACCACCCCCGTCAGCGGCGCGAAAAGATCGGAGGCGGCTTTGACGGACTCGAGTACACCGCAGCTCGTGCCCGCCTGGACCTCGCGACCGCTCTCTGGCAGTTCCACGTAGACCAGGTCACCCAAGAGCTCCTGAGCGTGATGGGTGATACCGACGCGGTAACGACCGGAGCCAAGATCTTCCACCCACTCATGGGTCTCACTGTAACGCAACTGCTCAGGTATCGTGCTCACGTATCCGCTCCTCGACATCGTGACAGGGGCGGCCGCGCCGCCAGAAAGGGGGTTGAACGACGAGGGCGACGTGCTCCCGCCCCCGAAGGGATACGAAGACCGTGGCGCCGAGTGGGGTGTCGGACGTCAGGCGCGCCAGGGCGATACCACGGCGCAGGCTCGGGGCAAAAAGTCCGCTCGTAACCTGTCCGAGGGGAAGGCCCTCGCGGCTTGAAACGGCACAACCCGCACGGGCAATGCCATCCTTCAGGATAAGCCCGCGCAGGGCCTGCCTAGCCCCCTGAGCGCGCTCGGCGGCCAGGGCCGACCGTCCCAGGAACTCCCGCTCCGGGTCACGCAGATCGACGGTCCAATCGAGGTTGCTGCGTGCCGGACTGTCGGCGACGGTCATATCCTGTCCATAGAGATTCAGCCCAGCCTCGAGGCGCAGACTATCTCGGGCTGCGAGTCCGGCCGGCTTCACCCCCGCGGCGACCAGGGCGTCCGCCAGGCCCAGCAGCCGATCCCCAGGCGCGATGATTTCGAAACCGTCCTCGCCCGTGTAACCGGTGCGCGAGAGAAACAGTTGGTCGCGTTCCAGGGTACTGAAGGGTTTGCGCTGCAGCAACTCCGGGAAATCCAGCACTGCGGCCAACTGCCGAGCCGCCACGGGCCCCTGGCAGGCGAGAATGCCAAGGTCTGGACGTTCCTGAATTTCTGGGGCAGCGCGCTGGGAACCGGCCCACCGACGCGCAAGGCAGCGCAGATGAACCGTATCACTCTCGGCACGCGCCGCGTTGAGCACCAGACGATACTCCCGCGCGGTGCGCCGGGTAACGATGAGATCGTCGAGAATCCCTCCATCCTCCTGCACCATGACGGTGTAAAGCGCCTTGCCGTCCTGTCCGTCGAGACGGGCGACATCGTTGGCCAAGGCATAGCGGAGGAAGTCCCTCGCCTGCGGTCCGGAAACGTCCAGAGGCCGCATGTGCGATACGTCGAAAAGCCCGGCGGCTTCCCGCACGGCGGCATGCTCGGCAAGCTGGGAACCGTAGTGCAGGGGCAGCTCCCAGTCGGCGAACTCCACCATGCGCGCACCCTGGGCCAGGTGCCAGGCGCGCAATGGTGTGGCTCGCGCCGCCACGGTCATGGGTGTGGACTGCGCGCCTGTCGCGCCATGGCCACCAGCTGCTCACGCCACTGCATGGGCGTTGCCACTGGGCTCGGAAAATCCAGGCGCAACCGTTCGGAACCGCAGCCCAGATCCATACCCTCGGCGTCCAGGGCCAGAAGCCGAACCGGCGCCCCAGCCGTCTGTCCCGAGGCCATGCGCCAGTAATCGGCGAGGGCATCGCCGTGGTCAGCGTTCATGTGGGCGACGGCCGCCGCCTCCTGCAGTTCCAGCTCCCGCGCCACCGGCAGGAGAAAGTCGGTCTCGCTCTGGAGCCAACCCATGCTGCCAAAACCCCCGATCCAGCGCACCCGGGCACATTCCAGACGATAGAAGCGAAAATCGGGCATGTCGAGGTAGGACTCGGCGCCCGGCAGCAGGGTCATCAGCCGCCCCTCCAGCGCCGGATCGGGGTCGGCACGAGCGATGCATCCGAGAAAGGTCGCACGCGGCAGGGCCATGAGATCGGGTCCATCTTCCCAGACCAGGAGCGAGGCGCGCTGATCCGCGGCCAGATCGTGGCTGTGCACCGCCAGGTCCGAAAACAGAAACCAGGGCCTTCCTTGCTGATCGCAGGCATAGTGCACCACCGACGCGTAGGGCACTCCGTCGCCGGCAGCGAGGGTAGCAACGGCTCCCCGATAGTGGGCGCGCAGGAAACGGCGAATGCTCTGACCGCTGCCGTCCATGTTCAGTCGCGGAAGTTGGTGAATTGCAGAGGCTGGCCAAAATCCTCGGCGCGCAAGGCGGCAATGGCTGCCTGCAGTTCATCCCGGCTCTTGCCACTGACCCGCAGTTGCTCGCCCTGGATGCTGGCCTGCGCCTTGAATTTGCCGTCTTTCAGATGCTTGATCATGCGCTTGCCCACCTCCGCGGCAATGCCCGCCTTAAGGCGGACCACCTGCCGCTCCAGACCGCCCCCCACCGTTTCCACCGCCCCGTAATCCAGTGCCTTCAGATCGACGCCGCGTCTGACCAGGCGGGCCGCCAGCAGGTCCAGCATCTGCCCCAGCTTGTACTCGTCTTCCGCCAGCAGGATGAGTTCGTGATCCTTACGTTCGATACTGGCCTTGCTGCCCTTGAAATCGTAACGCGTGCCGATCTCCTTGCGCGTGGTATTCAGCGCGTTGTCCACTTCCTGGAGGTCGATTTCCGAAACGACATCAAAGCTGGGCACGGGTCAGGACTCCTGTAGAACGTCGGGATGGACGTGGCCGTGGCGCGTGCCGGCCCGACAGCCGGGGCAATCCGTCACCCAGCGCGCGCCGGTTGGGGTGATCTCTTTCTTCCAGAAAGGCGCCGAGGTCTTGAGAACGTCGATGAGAAAGCGACAGGCATCGAAGGCAGCGGCGCGGTGGCTGGACCACACCGCCACGAGAACGATACGCTCACTGGGCCCCAAGCGACCGAAACGGTGCACGATAGCGCTGTCGAGAATGGCAAAGCGCCGCGCCGCCTCTTGCTGCAAACGCTGAAGTTCGCGCTCGGTCATGCCCGGATAATGCTCGATCTCCAGGGCGAGGATGTCGCTGGACTCGCTGTAATCCCGCACGGTGCCGACGAAACTGACCACGGCGCCGCAGGCGTTGGGAAGCTCAGCCGTAAGGATCTCGGCGGGATCGAAGTCCGTTTCCTGCACTCGGACCAGCACTCAGCCTCCGGTCACGGGCGGGAAAAAAGCCACTTCATCACCATCGGCAAGGGGCTCGGCAAAGGTCACGTGATGCTGATTGCGGGCGGCAAGCAGGTGTTGCCCGTGCAATGTCACCCCCGAGGCCTCTTCCACAGCCTGCAGGGCAGCGGTCACCGTCATCCCCTCCGACCAGGGCAAGTCCATCTGGGAACGACCTACCCGCTCGCGAACGCTGGCAAAGAACTTGACGTGCAGCATGGACTCTCGCAACCTCCTCGCTATGTTCTGGATGGTAGACCCTACCTTAATGGCTTTCAAGCAAGGCGCTCCTTGCCCGTTCGGTGCGTGCGGCCGCCCCCCTTATCAAACCCGACCCCTGAGGACTCCATGTTGACCCACTATCTCGTCTTTCTGGCAGAAACGGCGACCATCGTCTTGGCCCTGCTGATACTCGCCGGCGGGCTGATCTTTCTCGGTCGCAAGGGAATGCGGCAACCCGGAGCGCGGATCCAGGTGACGGACCTGCGTGCCCAATTGCGGCGCAACGGCGCCCTCGTCGAGCAGCAACGGCTGGACAAGGCCTCGGCCAAGGCCGCTGCCAAGGCGCGTAAGCGCCACGCCAAGGACGAAGCCGCGCAGGTGGGTGACTGTACCTTTGTCCTGGATTTCAAGGGCGATCTGCGTGCCTCGGCCGTGGCCAGTCTGCGCGAGGAGGTGAGCGCCATCCTCGCCGCCGCTCGCCCTGGCGATCGCGTCCTTCTGCGTCTGGAAAGCGGTGGCGGCATGGTCAATGCCTATGGCCTTGCCGCTGCCCAGCTCCTCCGTCTACGCGCAGCACAATTGCATCTCACGGTCCTGGTGGACCAAGTGGCCGCCAGCGGCGGTTATCTCATGGCCGTCACCGCGCACGAGATCGTCGCGAGCCCCTTCGCGCTCGTCGGCTCCATTGGCGTGGTGGCGCAGATCCCCAACTTCAACCGCTGGCTGCGTGAACGCCATATCGATTTCGAGCAATTCACCGCCGGCAAGTACAAACGCACCGTAACGCTCTTTGGTGAGAACACCGATGCTGGGCGACAGAAGCTCCGGGAAGAACTAGAGGATATCCACGCCATGTTCCGCCACTTCGTCGCCGAGTATCGGCCAAGCCTCGATCTGGAGCAGGTCGCCACCGGCGAGGCTTGGCTCGGCATCCGCGCCCAGGAGCTTGGTCTCGTGGATCGTTTAGCGACCAGCGATACCGTGATCCAGGAAGCCGCGGACCGCGGCAGGGTCCTGGCCGTGCGCGCGTCAGGCCCCAGTTCCTGGGCGCAACGCCTGGGTCTGCGCGCCCAGCAGGCCTGGGAGGGCCTACTGGGCGCGGGCGACGCACTTCGTTTTTGAGCGCGGGATGGCAGGTCTAAGAAGCTGCTGAAAAAGTCGGTGGTATACTGGGCAAAATGGTGCAGCGGGGGGTGGAAAGATGCGTGGAGCCAAGGTAGAGACTCAAGGGTTATTCAGCTACGTTTCCCCGGAGCAACGGGTGCCCCAGGACCATCCGCTGAGAGCGATCCGGGCTATCGTGGAGCGGTCCCTAGCGGAGATGGATAGCCACTTCAGCACGATGTACTCGAGCTACGGTCGCCCCTCCATTCCCCCGGAGTTTCTCCTGCGCGCACTGCTCCTGCAGGTCTTCTACAGCATCCGCTCGGAACGGCAGCTGATGGAGCAACTCAACTACAACCTGCTGTTCCGCTGGTTTGTCGGTTTGGGAATGGACGACGAGGTCTGGGTGCCCACGGTCTTTACTAAGAATCGCGATCGGTTGCTGGATCACGGGACGGTACGGGAATTCTTCCGATCCGTACTGGAACAGGCTCGCGGCCAGAATCTGCTCTCCGAAGAGCATTTCTCCGTCGATGGTACGCTGTTGGAGGCCTGGGCCTCGCAGAAATCCTTTCAGCCCAAGGATCCCGAAGATCGTAGCGGTGATGGCTCCGACTTCCGGGGCCAGGAGCGCAGCAATGAGACCCACGCATCGGTGACGGACCCCGATGCCCGGCTGTACAAGAAGGCTCCCGGAGAGGCGTCCCGTCTGGCCTACCTGGGTCATGTGCTCATGGATAATCGGCATGGATTGATTGCCGGGGAACAGGTGACCACCGCCGATGGCACGGCAGAAGTGGATGCCGCTACCCAATTGGTGGATGATCTGGGCGGGAACCAGCGCATCACCCTCGGTGCCGACAAGGGCTATGACCGTCACGGCTTTGTTCAGGATCTCCGGGACCGGAATGTGACCCCTCATGTAGCCCGCAAGCGGAAAGGCTCGGCCATCGATGCCCGGACTACTCGCCACCGGGGCTATGCCATGAGCATCCACGTCCGGCGGCGGATAGAATCCATCTTCGGCTGGATGAAGACTGTGGGAGGGATGCGGAAAACCCGATTCCGTGGTTTGGAACGGGTCGGTCTGCACTTCTCCTTGGCGGCCACCGCGTACAACCTCGTGCGGATGGCGCGACTGGCAGTGGCTTGATGGGATTCGTGCGTCCGGAATCCGTCCAAGGGCTACCAAAAGCTCAGAAAAACAACAAAACAGCTGCGCCCGCGCCTGTTTCCCGGGGTTTTGTGACCGAATATCCCAATCAAAAGAGATTTTTCAATATTTTTTCAGCGACCTCCTAATCTCGCCGAACGTGGACGGCAATCACCCTCGGTGTCTGTCCAGAATCTCCGAGGTCGGTATCGCCTCCACGCAGCCGGCGTTTGACCCGATAAAATACGTGCTTCCTATCACAACGCCATTTTGTGGGCCGAATCCACCGCACCGATTGCGATAGATGTTTTCCACCGCTCCGGTCTGCTTGTCCAAGGCATACAGGTCTCCGTTGCCCGTGGGTTGGATCACGCGATCCTTCAGCACCAATGGCGCCGCCTTCATGCCCGCCGACAAATGGACTTTCCACAAGATCCTGCCCGATTCCAAGGCCATGGCATACTCGTCGTGGGTGACCGGGCTTCCGGTGAAAATGGTGCCGTCCACGACTGTGGGAACCGCATCCTTGTTGCGTGGTGGAACTTTCCCGGAGCCAAGGACCTTTGACCACAGAACGTGCCCACTCCTGGCGTTCAAGGCAATTTCCTCGGACGAGGACATCCCCTTTGCTTGAGCCGCGCGGTGGATTTCTATCTGACCTACTACCACATTACCTTGAGCTGCCCAGGTACCATCGCCTCCGCTGCTCGAATATATTCCGCGCGGGTATACCTTCCAAAGTATTTTCCCGGAAACACTGCTGATCCCATAGATGGCACTGGGATGCGTACCACCCAAAACAACGATCTGACCGCCATCTGCAGGCGTCGCCGAGGACATACTGACGAAGGAATCAATGCTCGTTTTCCATAAAAGCGTGCCATTCTCAGCCCCCAGCGCATATACGTGCCCGTCTCCATTACCAAAAATTATCTTTCCGTTCACGAACACTGGTGTAGGCATATCCTCGCCCTTGGTAGGATACACCCATCGGAGCATACCGTCGTTAGTATCAATAGCCTCGATTGCCGAAACGTCCGTGCCACGAACGACATGCGCCCCGGGAATACCAAACCGCTTGGCTTGGCTATAAGCAAAAACCGAATTACCCACACCAATATATGCGAGTTTCTGACTTTTTACGGTCTCGACCAGGGGTGTCGTCATGATCTGCCCGTAGGCATTCGCTGCCCACCGCAGGTGGCCATCCTTTGCATTAAGCGCGTAGAGGTAACCGTTGTCGTTGGGCGCGTACACCACCCCACCAACTACGGAGACCCCTATCGGAAACCCCACGAGGTCGCGGATAGTGATTGGGCTGCGCACGATTTTGCGATTTATGTTTCTCGCGCCCGGAACCACAAATGTCCACGACCGTGCCGGAAAGCCTGACGGGTAATATGCATTGTGTGATCCCTGCAGTGCGTAGGTATCCCAGCGCTGAGGAGTCAACGATACATTGGCGTAGGCCGTTGATACGCATAGAGAACAGAGAAATGCGGCAACCAGGACGCCATTCGTCTTGCGCTGCATGTCCACGTTCCGCCCGTGTGGCCGAATCACCTCGGCTGGCGGTGTAAATTCCAGCATAGCCTGATCTATGGCGAGCCCCGAATCAAATTTTTCCATCTCAACAATCTCTCCAAAGCGCCCACATCAATCTCGCCTCTTCTACCGGTCGGCACTCTATTAACTGTGGCAATCCTGCCAAGGCAGCTGTATTTCAGGGCTTAACGTAATCAAATCCATGACTCTCCAACTGCATGATCCGCACGATTCCTGCAGGCACAACAACAGCCGATGGGACCAATTCGGGCATATGCCCCAGCTTCTTCTGGAACTGCAGCATGGTGTTGTGGCAGGCGTCAAATTCGACGCCCTCCGCATCCAACGCGGCAATCCTTTGCTTCACCGGGCTATTGGCCAGCAGAAACTTGAGACCGGGCCCAAAGGCAACGATGACGATCTGGACTTTCTCCTGCCCAAAGTAATTCAGTATATTCTGGGTAGTATTCAACACCAGATCCCAACGGGCTGGATTATCCTGACTGACCTGAACGACCAGTTTGCGACTAGCAAAGGATGATCGTGAGCAAGGCTGGATGTCAAGTAAATCTTCATCATCGATACATCGCCGTGGCTACTCCACTCCAAGAGCATGAGTATCGCTACAGCATCAGAGTTTTCATGGCCTGTGCAAACTGGTATTGCATTCGTTTGATCTCCCTGGTTCAGAAACTGATCATGGCCTGCATGGCAAATTCATTATCGGTAGCGGCACTTACGGCGGCTCCCGGCGTGTTCGGAGCAACTCCCGGGGCGTCTACGGTCCGGAAATAGTATCCTGCCATCAACTTTGTGATTGGCGTGAAGTGATACTGTAGAGCCAGTGCCCACGTCTTGAAGACGCGCTCCTGTCCGGCAGCTTCCAGATTGGGGAGGCGATTGTAGTAATCGTAGCGGACATCCGCTTCAATTCGTTTAGTAAGAAATACTCCACCCTCCACATAATATCCATAGGCCGAGTTGCTGATATTCGTATACAGCTGGTTGTTGTATAGAGCCGGTTGGAGGCCAATTGCCTGGCTGAAGGCCGCCGGCGCAGAAATCCAGCCATTCCCCCGCATGTACTCGAATTTAAGGCGACGGCCCCAGCGATGCATATAACCATCTAGATACTGGAAACCCGCGCCTTCACGCTGCATATTATACGCATGTCCCAGGTAGTCTGGCTGGGCGTTCTGATACCAGATCCACGCCGTCACATCACTTCGGAACGGACCGTGCCCACCAAAGATGTACGAACCCTGCAATCGGGCAGCATATAGGGGGCTATTGGAAAGATTCCCGGCGGCAACGCTGCCGTACATGCCAACCATGGCTGCATACGCGATCTGCCAATGGCCCCAAGTTTTCCAATCGAACAGTTGGATACCCGGGTAACGAAAGGCATTCACTCCCAAGGATTCACTGGAAGGTACGAGAACTGAGCCGCTGGGGCCTGCAGCATAGGGTGAAGACGGCCGCGCTGCGTAAAATGGCTGCAGCATGAGTTGATTTATTACCGTTGGGAAAACAACGTAATTATAACTCATGTACCCGTTCATGGCATCTTCGGCGCTGGGAGCTCGAATTATCCCCGCCTCTACCCGGATACCCGGAATATAGCCGCTGAAGGTGAATCGCCCGTCCTGCAACTGCGGCTGGTAATGCCCACGCACGTCGGTAGCAGCGTTGTTTCCAAACTCACCAGCAAAGAAGTACGAAATATGGGGGTCGATCCAGCCCCGAATCATGAGACGCGCTCGCTGGATGATCCCAGTCGTACTTTGTGTAAAGTTTGGGCCTACCAAATTCACATGTGGTACAGCTTCTACGTATTTTTTGAGAACCGGATTATAAATCGCTACTGGAGTACCTGCCATCGCGAATACGTCTGGTTCAATGAAACCCGAGATCAACGGTACCTTCTTGGCGTTGGTGTCCTGAATCTTGAACCAGTTTGCTGCTGAAACCGTGCCGGCATTCATGGCAATCAAGGAAACAGCCAGCGCAGCGGCGACTCGTCGTTTCGCGACGACAGAAACGTTCATGGTGTCCTCTCCTTTGGTCTTGTGTTAATCGCAAATTCGTGAAAGCATGATTTATGCCACTAACGCAGAACCTCAGATTACCATTGAGGTTGGGGCCAAATGGCACAATGTTCCTCTGGGCACATGCCCAGATGGGAACAACAGATGTTAGTTGTATAATTTTCCACTCATATTCTGGAGGAACGAAATGCATCTTTCCGTAAAGATTATCGCCGGCGTCGCAGTGGCTATGGCTTTCAGCTCGTCAGCCCTTGCCGGCGACTTGTATGTAGAAAATATACACGCTCCTCTCCGCCGGGTCGTACCCGAGTTGGAGCGCGCGCTGACTGCACACCACTTCAAGGTGGTAATGCATCTGGACGTGCTGAAACGGATCGAAGCCAAGGAGAAGGTGCTGCATATCCCCGATCTCAACCAGGGCAAGTTCACCGACGTGCAGGCCTTTGTCTTCTGTAACCCCATGTTCTTCAGCCAGTTGCTGAACAGCCATTGGAAATCCGCGGCCGTCTGTCCATTGGATCTTACGGTGTTCGCGAAGAACGGGACGACGACGATTGTCTATCCGGAACGGATCGCTTATACCCAGAAGACTTCCGCCGACACTATTGCAAATCGGATCGACTCTGTGGTCATCGCGGCTTTGAAGAGCATACCCGGAGCTGTTTGATAGCGCAGAGTTCCACCAATAGCCCGGGTATATAGATTTAGCGTCTGCTGCCCGGGCAACTATTGGATTTTCTCTAATCGCACATCAATATACTGGAACCAAGGCATATCCTTTTTCTTGATAAGCGATGACCGAAATGAATCCACTCTCCACAGGTTGCACCGTGGATATGAGCATGGAGGGATGTATGTCCATGCCTTTTAGAGCGACGCCACAGGCCTGGAATTGAATCCCTTTCCTAGCAAACCGTTCAATCTCATGCTGTATACCAGCGACAGCGCGTTCATCGGTATATGGAATCCCTCTGCGATCTTTTGTCAGGAAGGCGACGTCGGGACCAATAAAGACCACGATGAAATGGGGCGCGACCTTCTGCTGTTCGAGCTGCTTGCGTGTTAGCTCGATAACCTTGACGACATGGTAGAGGGCGTCCGGGTTTTTTACATTGACCAGAAAAACGGCCTTTGCGGCATGCAGGCCAGAGATCGCCTGCGCATCCGACAGAGTACCTGCCTGACCGACGCCCATCATAACGCCAAACAAAATACCGCAGCATAATACGAATATTCTAAAGTTCATGATCATCCCTGCCTGTCGAGTCGATGACCGCCTCCAACAAGCAATATGAATGCCATGGTGTATATGCTCTCGCTGATTTGTTAGGGTTGACTTGCCCTCCGGTAAAGCGCTTCTAGTCCCGAAGTGCGTAGCTTCGAAAAAAGCGTCGAACAGAACTTTTAAGAAGACGGCTGGCGACCTTCAGGAAAAAGGTCATGGCAGGCAAGGTTTTCGCGCTCCTATAATAGGAAACGGGGTTGCCGTTTTACCAATCGTACCCCGCTAGTTAGCGGCAAACGAGTATACCGGGCCTCAGATGGGAAGACGAAAACCTGCTTTCCGGCGCTACCGGTTCCTGTCCTCACGGTTCAGGCAGATCCGGTTTACTCCAATCGTTGCGCTCTCAAGAGCACCCGCCACGTAGCCCGGGAACTCCCTCGCCCATTCGCTTCCGATGGCGTAAATACGGCCCGCCCAAGGACCTTCCTCGGGAGCGGCTCTGGGAGCTGGCACATGGCCATCGCCGATGTGGGTATCGGCTGCGGTCGCGGTGAATGGGTCAGCTGCCCAATCCTTGTAATACTCAGTCACGGGCCCCGTTGCCGCCATCCCGAAAAGGCGACCGAGCTGCTCGCGACAGGCCTCCAGCAGAAGTGGCTCCGTGAGACTGCGACGATCTCGCGCCGGCAGCCCCAAAAAACCGAACAGTCCAAACGGCCCATCGGGCGCAGAGGCATCGTGGATTTCCTGCAGCGGTCCAAGAACGCTCCGAGCCTCACCCGACAGGCCCTGCTCGCGCCAGAAGGGTTTATCGTAGAGGGCCACATATTTAGCGTGGGGCGCCATCCACGTGGGTACTGCAGACCAGTCTTCCACCAGGTACTGAGGCAGCGCGGGTTGAAAATCCAGGGTCTGGGCAGCAAGGCGCGGCGGCAGTGCCAGCAGAATCGTACCACCCTGCCACTGCTTCGTTTCTCCCTTCTCGTTTCGGGTGGTGAGGACTATCTGCTCTCCGCAAATTTCCAACCTGTGTAGGACTTGCCCCAGATGCATACGGTCGCCCTTCAGTCCGTCCTGCAGCCTGGTTACCAGTGCACCCATACCGCCTGCCAGTCGCCAGGATTGTGGTGCGGAAGAATAGCCGGGTACACGATACGGCGCAGGCGTCGCAAGGCGCTCGACCACCATCTCACCGGTCTCAAATTCGGGAAAAGTCTCGAGTTGCAGCTGCTCCACGAGTCGAGCCAGATCGCCCTGGTATTCCGGCCAAAACCAGGACGGTCCAAGATCAAAACCGGGTGCCTGGGTCGGGTGGATCGGGTTCACAGCGCGTGGAGGAACCACGGACAGAATTCGACCGCCCATTCGGTTCCTGCCCTCCAACAAGCGCCAATCCACCCCCAGGTCCGTTAGCAGCCGGGCAGCATATAGACCACTTATCCCACCGCCAACGATGATGACATCCGCATAAGGCACACTTTTCGTCATCGTATTCCCCGGATTCCTCGCGCGTTGACCGCCGAGCTACCATCCACAACCAAGGCCGCTTGGTCAATACGCCCAGCAAAGATCGACAGCACGCTCACGACCGGCCGAGGTGCAGCGGCGATCCGGGCAGGCGCTCTGCAAAGGGACGCCTCTCCAGAGGGTTGGGTGAAGGCGACCCGTATCCGGTAAGCTCTGATTGCGCATCCGCGCGAGCCGCGCAACCAGGGCAGGACTCGAGGATTCTCAGCGCGATTGCTCTGGACTCTTGCAGACCTCGGAAGTGCAGCGAGGCTGAGCAGGCCAGAAGAAATCCCACAGCGAAAAAAGGATCATCAGGATCAGGCCCGAGTAAAACAGTCCGCGAGACCAGTCGCGCACCAGGAAATGCTGAGTCATCCCAAAAACTCCGAGGAGCACCAGAAATGGACCGAGACAGGTGAGCACGGTGCGTTGCCATCGCCGGTGAGCGAACCAGCCCAACAAATTGGCAAGCAGGGCCAAGGCTGCAAAGCTTGGGATCAACCAGTGCATGAAGAGGCCTTCCCACTGGCTCAAGAAGCCCAAGCCGATGGCCGCACCGAGACTCGCCGCGGCAGGAAAACAGGCAGCACAACTGAAACTGCCCACAACAGCACCAATGACTCCCGTTTTTTCAGCGACACGCGATACCATGGACATGATCATACTCCGGCGGACGGTAGATACCCCAGTGATATCACCGTACCCGGGTACGTGCTCAAGTACCGCAGGCGAACCTCTCCCCTGTCCGGCGCAGAACCCGAGCCACACCGGGTCAAGTCTTGGAAAGGGCATCGCGGTCTGTCATCATCATACTTGCTCTGTGCCGAGTATCCTCCCATCTGCACAGGGTACCTGCGTGAATGAAGCCCGTCATTGACTGCGCGCCCAGGTGGCGAAATCGGTAGACGCAAGGGACTTAAAATCCCTCGGCTTATGCCGTGCCGGTTCGAGTCCGGCCCTGGGCACCATATTGAATCGCTGAATTTTTAGCGATCGCCAGGCGGCGAAGCGTCCTGTTGCGTCTCGCTTCCTGGCTATCCAAGAGCGCGATGAGCCCAGAGCCCTTAGGAATACGGAGATGCGTTCACGTAACGGCAACACCGTCCCCTTGCCCCATGCGCCTTGTCGCACCTATCCGGGTGGTCAAGACCGAAGCGTCGCGGCTCAACGCACGCCAATGACCCGCCGCAGGATCCAGCGATAGGGCTTGCGCCACCAATACCTGCGCCCCTGACGCAAATGCTTCCAACAGATGAGTTCCGCCACGGCTGTTTCCGCCTCGATGGGTCCACGCCGCCCGATATATACGGGGTAGCGCAGAAGTACCCCAGCGACGAGGGAAGGTCCGATTTAGTCGAAAAAGACACCGTCGCTGATCCGGAATCGCAAAAAACGACGCCATGAGGCCCATGTCCGATCGAAATACCACCATTTTCTGGGAGATTCCTAGAATCTGGACGCACCACTCACTACTCGGCCAGTGGATATCTGCGCAGCATGTGCAAGTTGGCCAAGGCAAAGAGCGTGGTCAGTTGAGCGCCCGAAAGACATGCTCACCCCGGGCACGGATCCGGGCAATAGCGCGGTTATAGCGTTTGAGAGCGGCCAATCCCGTTTTCTGACCAGGAAAACGTCGACGCGCTACAGCGTTTCGGATGCCTCGGGCCGCCAGCGTGTCATGCACACGAGGATGATCGTAGCCCCGGTCCGCAAGGACCACCGATGGCCCCCGTGGGATAGTGCGGTTCAATCAAGGCCACAAGTCCGGCCCAGCGAACCACCGCATCCATCTCAGCCAAAAAGCGTTCCCGCTTGGTCTGCTTTCGGCGCCGCGACAGGCTGGGTTCTTCGGCAGAGGTCATCTGCCCGGTCGTGGATGGCGTCTCCTCGCAACTCGGTCAGCCCATTGTATCAGGAGGCCAGTTCAGAGCCTCCCTGGGGGATGCCGTAAAAAGCCATCCAGGGCTAGGCGTCGCTCCAGCCAAACGCGCAATGGGGGTGTTTTTAGCGGATCAGGAGCAGGCATCGAGAATAGGAATATCGTAAACGTGTAGTTGACGATCAGCCGTAACCAACGGTAAGTCCTCGATCATCGACTGCGCGACGAGCATCCGATCAAAAGGACCGCGATGGTGCAGCGGCAAAACTCCAGCCAACGCCGCATGCGCTACCTGAAGTGGAAGCCCCAGAAAATTATCCTCCGACAAAACATCTTGCAGATCGCCTGGGGCCTCCAATTTTCCTGGAGACCTTTTGGTACCGATTTCCCAAAAACTCGCGGCAGAGACAAAAACCGGATTTTCGGCACAAGCAATCTCCGCGCGAGCCCGCTCCCCCAATGCAGCATCATTTTCGAGCCACCAAAGAAAAGAATGCGTGTCCAGCAGCAGCTGACTCACTCGCGCTCGAACCCCGACGAAATTTCCTCTCTGGTTTGGTCAAAATCCGGCGCCATACGAATTTTTCCTTCGAACAGTCCCGGGCGTCGTTGCCGATGTTCGATAGACGTGGGGACGAGACGCACCACCGGCATTCCAAACTTCGCGATGATCACGCTTTCCCCCGCCAGCACACGTTCCACGAGTTTAGAGAGCTGGGTCTTCGCTTCGCACATGTTCACTTTCAGCATGGTGTCCTGCGCGCTAGCCAACGGTTGACCAAACCTATGCGTACCCGTCGGATGGAGCAAGGTCCCAGGCGCGCTCGCAACCCTTATGAAAAAATTTGGCAAAGCCTCGGACAGACGCAGTCGGTCGCAATGCACCAGCGCGACGTCGTGATATACTCCAGCCATCCTGTGGTGACGGCGGCAGCGCAGTCAGCTATAGCCGAGTATGGCACGACCGTATCGGTCACTATGCGGGATCAATCCGGGGGCGTGCTTCCAACGCCACGGCACCGTTGGTAGCGCGACTCATGCCCATCGCCGTGGTGACGCCTTGGCGACGTTAAGCAACTCGGCGCCAAAAGACTGCAGCCTGAGGCCGCTTTCCATCCTCTCGGTCGTGTCCTTTGTGTTAGCATCGTCGTCATTGTCTGTCGATCCGGGATGGTCCATGTCTGCACCTTATCGTTTGTCCTTGGCGCAAAAGAGCATGTTCTTGGCGGTACTGTCCGCCATATTCCTTGCGGCCATGGATCAGACCGTCGTGGCCACGGCCTTGCCAACCATCGCCGTGGATTTGCACGGACTCGCTCACCTCCCCTGGGTAATTACCGCTTATCTACTGAGTTCTACGGTTTCACTGCCCATTTACGGCAAGGTCGGCGATCTGATGGGGCGCAAGCTGGTGTTGAGTTTTGCGGTGGCTTTCTTTCTGGTGGGTTCGATTTTCTCGGGGCTGGCCTGGAGTCTCGAAAGCTTGGTGTGCTTTCGGGCTCTGCAGGGTCTTGGTGGCGGCGGCATCCTGGTCACCGCCATTGCCAGCATCGCCGACTTCCTGCCGCTGGAGCAGCGCGGCAAGTACCAGGGTCTGGTGGGCGCCGCTTTTGGCCTGGCGACCCTGATCGGGCCTTTTCTGGGCGGATTCGTCGTCCAGCATCTGGGCTGGCGCTGGATCTTCTACATCAACATCCCCTTTGGCCTATTTTGCCTGATCATCATCCACTGGGCATTTCCGAAAACCCCAAGAAAACGCTTTCCTTTCGATATCGTCGGTGCCGCTTCCCTATTCCTGGGCCTGTCTGCTCTGGTACTGCTCACGGAATTGCAAAATACCGGACCCTGGCACTGGATCCTCCTTGTGACGATACTGGCGAGTCTCTGGGGGATTTTTTACTGGAGCCCGCGCCATCCAGAGCCCATTTTACCTTTAGGTTTTTTCCGGCATAAGACCTTCAGCGCGAGTGTCATCGTGTCCTTTTTCGTGGGCACGGCAATGCTTGGATCCATCAGCTTTTTACCCACCTATTATCAGACGGTGCGCGCCTTCACACCGACGGAATCGGGTCTGGAAATGCTTTTCCTGCTGGTGGGTATGCTCTTGACCTCGATCTTCAGCGGGCGTTGGATCAGCAAACATCAAAAATTCCGGTGGGTGCCGATCCTCGGGACCCTGTTGACGGCTATCGCGCTCTGGTGGCTCTCGCACATTGCGGTGCAGACGCCCTTTTGGCAGATCGATGGCGCTCTGATCCTGCTCGGCGTGGGGCTGGGCTCGACCATGCAGGTCATGGTGCTATCGGCCCAATGGGCGCTCCCCCATCGCCATCTGGGCGTGGCCACAGCGACGGTATCGCTCTTCCGCTCTCTGGGCGGGACCTTGGGGGTGGCCGGCTTTGGTGCGGTGTTCACCCACTTTTTGGGGAGCACGTCGGCAGCATCCGATGGCCGTGCCGCTGCGCACATCGTCCACGCTCTGCACTGGGATTTCGGCATTGCCGCGGCGCTCACCCTGGCGGCCTTCGTCGCCGCCTGGAATCTTGAGGATCTGCCCACACTCATGGCGCGGCGGGAGGGAAGCGGATCCCGGCTGCCGCAGGCCTGAGCGGGGGTCGGTTTACCTGCCTGCGTCCCCCGAGGCTCAGTCCTGGCGCGGAGGCCATAAACGCGACCGGAGGCCCTGCAGGCTATCCCACAAGGTCAAGAGCACTCCAGCGGCAAGAATGTCGGCAATCCAGCGCCAGCGGACCCAATTGAGGATCTGCGCCAGGTGCAGCAGTACCAGTGCTTCGGCATTGTCCGCCTGCAGGGCGAGCTGGGCCTTGGCACTGGTGGCAAAAACCACGCCCAGATAGCGCAGCACCATCAGAAACAGGGCCAGTAGCAGCAGACCCAGACCGAGGTACAGCACCAGGCTCCCGGAGCGGCGCGGCAATCAGGCCTCCTCCGGCTGACGCCAACGCGCCAGTCGCGTCAGCGCTCCCTGCAACAGTGCTTCGGCGCGCGTGACCGAATCAGCCTCGGTGTAGCAACGCAGCTCCGGGGCATTACCCGAGGGCCGCAAATGGAGGATGTCGCCGCTGGCAAAAAATGCGCGAACGCCATCGCTGTGATCCAGCCGGAGCGGCTCGCCACCACAGAGATCACCAAAATCCCGGCCAAAAAGCGCGCGGCCATCCGCCGCACGATAGCGTTGCAGGCGTCGATGACTGACCTCGGTGGGGAAGTCCTGCAGGCGATCACTGCTGGTGAAGCGCTGCGGCAAGGTATCCAGCAGACTGGAGAGGGGCTGTTCGCGACGCCGCGCCTCGCGCAGAACGGCGAGCAGGGGCAGGACGGCATCCCGAGTCGGCAGGGCCGCGAGTCTGCCCTTTTCCCAGGGAATCTCCGAGCCCAGGAGCAGACCGCCGTTGGCTTCATAACCGACGATACGCTGGTAACCCTGGGCCCGCGCCTCGTCCATGGCGGCAATGACGTAGGGCGAGCCGATGCGGGTGCGCAGGACATGGGCAAAAAAGCCGCTCCGCTCCAGGGCGGTATTGCTGGAGACGGGCGTCACCACGGCATCGGCAGCCAGGATACGGGCGCTGACCAGGCCGAGAAGATCGCCGCGCCACCAGTTGCCGCACTCATCGGCCAGCATCGGCCGGTCGGCATCGCCGTCGGTGCTGACCAGGGCATCGAGGGCGTGCATGCGCACCCAGCGGGCCGCCCGCTCCCGGTCTTCCGCCCGCAGGGCTTCCGTATCCATGGGAACGAAGTCCTCCGTCCGTCCCAGAGGGATGATCTGGGCACCGAACCCGGCGAGGAGCGTTTCCAGAAGGTCACGGGCCACACCGGAATGCTGATAGATGCCGATGCGCAGCCCCGCCAGGGCCCGGGAATCCAGACAATCCCGGTAACGACGGAGATAGTCGAGCGTGAAGGAAGACTCGGGTGCAGGCAAAACCGGCCTGTGGCGCAGAGCTCCGCGCCCGTCTCTCTCGGGTTCAGGGACGGCCGCAAGGTGGGCAAGAATGCCCGCCTCATCGGCCTTGCCGAGCTCACCCTGTACCCGATTGAACTTGATGCCGTTGCGGTCGAAGGGAATGTGACTGCCCGTCACCATGAGGGACGGAACCTTTCGCGTGAAGCCGGCCAGGGCCAGGGCTGGGGTCGGCAGGTAACCGGCGAAGCGGGGCTCGCCGCCGGCATCGTCCACCGCCGCCCAGGCGGCTTCGAGTATCGCCGGGGTGCTCGGTCGCAGATCGCCTCCCAGGATGGCCTCGCTGCCCGGCGCGAACTCACGAAGGTCCTCCAGATACCGCAAGAAGGCTCGTACGTAGCGGTAGACGAGGCGGTCGTCCAACTCTTCCACCAAACCCCGCAATCCACTGGTTCCGAAAGCTGCCATGGCGTCCTCCCCTGTCCTGTTACCGGATGATACCCGTCCCGGGCTGCGGTCGTCAGCAAAAGGCGACGGGCCGTGCCGACGCGCAAGACACCGACTGGACGGTATCAAAAGGTCGTTCTACACTGCGCCCTTTGTTCCATCCTCTCGCACCGAGCCAAGGCATGTCCACCAACGAAATTGTCCAGGAGAGCCAGCTTTACCGCGATCCCGCCGAGCGCACACGCTTCGAGGTGTTGGGCGCCATCAGCGTTTCTCACTTTCTCAACGACAGTATCCAGTCCCTGATGCTGGCGGTGTATCCCCTCTTCAAGGGTCACTTCGATCTCAGTTTTGCGCAGATTGGACTGATTACCCTGGCGTATCAACTGACGGCATCCATCATCCAACCTCTGGTGGGCCGCTACACCGACGCGCACCCCATGCCCTACTCCTTGCCCTTGGGCATGGTGTCGACGTTTTTCGGTCTGCTGCTGCTCTCGGTGGCACCCAGCTACCCCGTTCTGCTGCTGGCGGCGGCCATGATTGGCCTGGGCTCTTCCGTTTTCCATCCGGAGTCGTCCAGAGTGGCGCGCATGGCCTCGGGAGGACGGCACGGGCTCGCACAATCCATCTTTCAGGTGGGCGGCAATGTGGGTTCAGCGACCGGTCCTTTGCTGGCCGCCTTCATCGTCATGCCCAATGGGCAGCACAGTCTCTCCTGGTTCTCGGCGGTGGCTTTGGCGGCCATCGTCATCCTCAGCTTCGTCGGGCGCTGGTACCAGCATCAGCATCGCCAGCCTCGCCATCGGCGTGCCAGCCAGGATCGGCAGGCATTGCCGCGCGCGCAGGTGCGCCGCAGCCTCGCCATCCTGGTAGCCCTGATGTTTTCCAAGTTCCTGTATCTCACCAGCATCAGCAGCTATCTCATCTTCTATCTGGTCCAGCGCTTTGCCATACCGGTGCGTGAGGCGCAGATGCATCTGTTCCTCTTCCTGGCGGCGGTGGCTGCGGGTACCCTCCTGGGCGGCCCCATTGGCGATCGTATTGGTCGCAAGACCGTCATTTGGGTGTCTCTGCTGGGCATAGCACCCTTTACCCTGGCCCTCCCTTATGTGGGCCTTACTGCCAGTGCGGTGCTTACCCTGATCATCGGTTTCCTGCTCGCCTCGGCCTTTCCCGCCATCGTCGTCTACGCCCAGGAGCTCGTACCGGGCAAGGTGGGCACCATCTCTGGCCTCTTCTTCGGGCTCGCCTTTGGTCTCGGGGGGATCGGTGCCGCAGCACTGGGGCAACTGGCGGATCTCTGGGGTATCGTGCGCGTCTACGAGATCTGTGCCTTCCTGCCCCTCATCGGCCTGCTGGCCGCGTTCCTGCCGCGACAGCCCAACCTGCCCGCCAGGCTTGCGGATGCCGCGTCCTGACGCTGCCGGAAGGCCGACGAGCGGAAGTGGGGAACAGGGGCAGTGGGCGGGAGCGGGCCGCCTGCCGATCTCCCGTCGCCGAGAATGACCTTGACGCGGGATGCCTGAGGGTGAATCATCGCGCAACTTGGTTGCATAGCGATGTAGCATGTCCCACTCCCTCCCTCCAGCGTCTGGAAAGACGCTCCTCGAGATCGAAAACCTTGGCGTGCGCCTGGGCGGCCGACAGGTTTTAGAGGGACTGAGCCTGAGTCTGGAGGGGGGTGTCCTGTGCGGTCTCATCGGTGAGAACGGTGCGGGCAAGACTACCCTCCTGCGCAGCATCCTGGGTCTTCAGAGGATTTCCTCCGGGGCGATCCGCCTTGCCGGCGGGACAGTGGGGGCGATGCGCGATGTTGTGGGCTACGTTCCCCAGAAAATTGCCTTCGACCCGCAACTGCCGCTGCGTACCCGCGATCTGGTGGAACTCGGCATCAGTGGCAGACACTTTGGTCTACCCTGGCGGCGCCGACGCTATCGGGCCGCCACCGAAGCGGCACTGGCGGCCGTTGGCGCGGAATCCTTTGCCCAACAACGCCTGGGGCAACTTTCCGGGGGACAGCAGCAGCGCGCCGTCATCGCTCACGCCCTGGTGCGCCAACCGCAGCTGCTGCTGTTGGACGAGCCTTTGGCAAATCTGGATTTCCGCAGCACCACGAGCCTGATCCAACTCTTGGGCAGGCTGGTCCGCGAGCATGGGATCACGGTCCTGGTCACGGCACACGACATGAATCCGCTTTTACCGGTGCTGGATCGACTGGTATATCTGGTGGGTGGGCGTGCAGCTGCGGGCACCGTGGACGAGGTGGTGCGCCCCGAGGTGCTCAGTCGCCTTTATGGCTATCCGGTGTCGGTCCTGCGCCACCACGGCCGCTATCTGGTACTGCCGGACTCCCCGGATGGCCCCGGCGAACTGCGGCACGCGGGTACCGAACTGCCGCCGCCACCGCCGAGGGAACACGGCGCATGTCCGCAGCACTGACGGTGGACTGGGGCGCCCTTTTCGCCAACTCGGCGGTGCGCACCGCGTTGCTGATGGGGATATCCGCCGCGCTGATCAATGCGAGCCTTGGCGTTTTCACCCTTCTGCGCGGCCATGCCTTCGCCGGTCACGCCCTGGGCGATATCAGTAGCGCCGGAGGCGCCGCCTCCTTTCTCTTGGGTATTTCGGCCCTGTGGGGATTTCTCGGCATGGCCTGGCTTGCCGCCCTGGCCATGGGCTGGCTGGGTCTGCGCGAGGCACGCGAGCGCGATCTGGCCACGGGCATCGTGCTGGGGGCGGGTCTCGGCCTCACGGCACTGTTTCTCTACCTTGCCATGACCACGACCAGCGCCTCCGGCAGTACCGTGACGGTACTCTTTGGCTCGCTCTTTGCCGTCTCTCCGGGCCTCGTGCCCCCAGTGCTCCTGCTTACCCTGGGCACCTTAAGTGCCATCACCCTCGGCTTTCGGCCGCTCCTCCTCATCGCCGCGGACGCGGATCTCGCCCGGGCACAAGGCATTCCCGTCGCCATTCTCGAGATACTGTACCTTCTCCTCCTCGGGCTCGCCGCCGCCATCTCCGCCATGACCATCGGCGCGATATTGGCCACGGCCTTGCTCCTCGGCCCAGCCGGTGCCGCTCTGCAATTGGCGACGCGCCCGGTCTGGGCATTTGTCTGGGCGGCAGGCCTTGCCACGCTCGCCGTCGTCCTTGGAATCTTTTTATCGTGGCAGAGCTACTACTGGTTCTCCGGCGCATCCTGGCCCGTCAGCTTTTTCATCGTGCTGCTCACGCTGCTGGAATATCTGGGCGCAAGCCTGTGGGCGGCGCAGCGCGGCAGAAAAATCTGGGCGGCAGCGATGCCGCCGCCCAGCGGCTGCGCGAAGGACTGCTGATGTTCGCAAGCTACATGCTCCCCACCTGGATAGCCGCGAGCTTTCTCGCCTTGGCGGCAGGGGCCATGGGCTATTTCACCGTCATCCGTCGCTCCGTCTTTGCTGCCCACGCCCTACCGTTGAGCGCCTTTCCCGGGGGGGCGGCGGCGGTTTTGACCGGTATCAATCCCCTGGTGGGCCTGCTCGGTTTCGCTTTTCTCGGGGTGCTCTTCGTGCAGCAGGGGGCGCGCCTCGGTCCCAGGGATTTAGCCATCGGTCTACTCCTCAGTAGTTTTCTCGCCCTGGGGGCGCTCTTGCTGAGTCTTTCGGGCGCCTATGCGCCTGCGGTCTACGCCCTGCTCTTCGGCGAGGTGCTGGGCATCCCGCACAGCGCGCTGGCGCCGACGGCGGTGGTCTGCGTTCTGGTTTTGACGCTCTGCGTGTTGAGTTTTCGTCCACTGCTCCTGCAATCTACGTCCGCGGATCTGGCAGCGATCTGTGGGTTGAGCCGTGCTGGCATGGACTGGCTCTTCCTGGGGTTACTGGCCATCGTCACGGCAACGGCTTTGCCCGTCGTCGGCACCCTGCTGGTCTTCACCCTGCTGGTGGCTCCCGCCGCCGCAGCGCAACGCCTCAGTGCGAAGCCCGCCCGCGCGTTCCTGCTCAGCATGGTCCTGGCCGAGATCCTGGTCTGGTCGGCCATCGCGCTGTCTTACTGGAGCAACTGGCCTCTGGGATTTTTTGTCGGCACACTGGGTGCCGCGCTTTTCATCGCTCTGCGCGCTCGCCCGGCGGCGCTCTGGTCGCCACAGGCCGGAGCGAGGCTTTTTCGGCGAGGCACAAGGTGGCATCATGGTGGCGATCCCGATACGGGAACCCGACCCGACGGGTGACTCCCAGGAGGTACATGCACGATGCAAAACGCTGAGCCCAAACGCCCACCCCGCTTCATCATCAGTGGTGCGCTCCACGGCGTGACCCCAGCCGCTCTGGAAAAACTCAAGCAATTCGAAGAAATGGGCGGACACATCGACCACATCCCGGAAAAACATCTGGCACTCATTCAATACGACGGGCGCTGCGGTGCAGAAGCCGAAGAACAGATGGTGGAGATCCTCAAGGCGGCCGGGGCCAACTGTCAGTCACACGGGGTCATCTGCCACGGCAAGGACCACTGTGAGCCCCTCAATCTGCACGTCGGCCCCCTGGCCGAGGATCACCCCAACCGCTTGGCATCCGTCAGCAAGCACCTCAGCCGCTGGTTACATCTGCGCCAACGCTGACCATGTCCCGGCCACGCCGCCCGCTGAAGTTCTTTCTCGGCCTTGCTGTGACATGCACCGTGTTGCTCCCGGCACTGGTCACGGCCGGGACCGAACTCACGGCGGCTCAGCAGCAGCTACTACGGCAAGCGGCGGAGGGCTTCGCCAACAAGGACTATCTACCAGCGGCGAGCGCCCTGCCCGACCTCGCCCAGACCTACATGGGATCCTGGGTGGGCTACTGGGCTCTGCAGCCACGTCTGTCCACCCTCACCCAGAGCCAGTATGAGGCATACATTCATCAATTTCCCTCGGGAGTGGCACCAGAACTGTTGCGTCGCCAGTGGCTCCTGCAACTGGGCAAGCGTCAGGACTGGGCCGACTTTGCCAAGGTCTATCGCCAGGGGCCCACGCCGCGGCTCATCAGTCTGCGCTGCTACGCTGCCAGCGACCCCTTGCTGAGCTCCGCGGTGGATCTGGAGCCGCCCTTGCTCCTGTGGCGTGCTGCCTCGCCCTCCGACCGGGCCTGCAACGGCCTGGCGAAAACGGCGCTGGCCGCCGGCCAGATACCGCAGTCGGCACTTTGGCAGCAATTGCAACGCTTTTTTCGCGAAGGGTTCTTCCAGCAAGCTTTGCAGTTTGCTCCCTTTCTGCCGCCATCGGCAGCGCGCAACCTGCCGAAACTGATACAGGACCCCGGCGCGTGGATCGTGACGCGGACCGCTCCAGAGGCTGCGGGTACGGAACCTGCGGTCGCTCGGCAGCTTATTACGCTCGCCTGGTTGCAACTCGCCTATCAGCAACCGGAACGCGCCGTAGCCTGGATTTCCTCGAGTCGGGGGCAGGGGCTGCCCGCGGCGCTGCGCGCTGAAATCCTGTACGAGGCGGCCTGGAGCGGGGCACGGCAGCTGCACCTCGAGGCAGCAACCTGGTATGCCGAGGCCTATCGCAGCGATCCCGACTATCGACCCAGCGACGAGGTGCTGGCCTGGATGATCCGTGCCGCCTTGCGCGCCCGCGATTGGCCCCTGGTGGAGCGCGCCTATGCACGGATGTCGACGGCACAGCGTAAGCGCGGCGAGTGGCAATTCTGGAATGCCTTTGCCCAATGGCAGCAGGGGCGTGTGGATGCGGCGCGGGCAACCTTTGCCCGGCTGGCATGGCCCTGGGACTACGCCGGCCAGCTTTCCCTGGCGGCGCTGGGGCGCCCCCTGCGCTTGCCGGAACCCAGCGCGGATCCGGCTCCAAAGGCTACGCCAGCGCTGACCAGCCGGGGGGATTTCCGACGCGCCATTACCCTGTACCAGCTCGGCCTGTATTTTGACGCCCTGGCCGAGTGGCAGCACGTCCTCGATGGCTTGTCCGACGCCAACGCTATTCGCTCGGCGGCGGCTGCCGCTGCGGACCGACAGGCCTGGCTACTGGTCATCAATGCCAGCACTCGGGTTCCCAAGGATGGCGACTGGCGGCAGGGCTATGTGCTACCCTTTCCCCGCGCCATTCTTGCAGCGGCGCAAGACCATGCCCTGGACCCGGCCTTCGTGGCCGGTCTGATCCGGCAGGAGTCGGGCTTCGCTCCGGGTATTGCCTCGTCGGCAGGCGCGCAGGGACTCATGCAGGTCATGCCGGCTACGGCGGCCTGGATCAAAGGTCGTGACCCGACCCTCGCCGGCGCCGACCTGCACAGCAATAGCGGGAATCTGGATATCGGCAGTGCCTATCTGGCACACCTGCTCCACCGGTTTCAAGGGGCGTTGCCACTGGCTGCGGCCGCCTACAATGCCGGGCCAGGCGCCGTCCAGCGCTGGCTCCAGCGCTGGAGCCCAGAGCCAGGCCCCTGGGGCGGAGCCATTTTCGCAGCCAACATTCCGTACCAACAGACCCGCGACTACGTGCAGGCGGTGCTGAGCAATGCGGCCATCTACAGCGCCCTGCTCCAGGGCAAGGAACCGGACATCCTGTCCCTGTGGCAACTGCAGCCGGACCTTGGTCTCGAGCCCGCGGCGGCCACTGCCACCACCCCTCGGCCTTAAGTCTCTGCTTTCGTGTCCCGGAACCTGAAAAGTGTTCTCAAAGTGGGCAGCAATACCCTGCTGTCGCGAATCCTGGGTTTTGTCCGCGATATCGTCCTGGCTCACCTCTTTGGTGCCGGCCCCATGGCCGACGCCTTCTTCGTTGCGCTACGCATACCCAACCTGTTTCGGCGTCTATTTGGTGAGGGGGCATTCTCGCAGGCCTTCATCCCGGTGCTCGGGGAATACCGCAGCCAGCGCAGTCCTGCCGATACCCGCGCCTTCGTGGAGGATGTCAGCGGCTGGCTGGCCCTTACCCTGGTGGTGGTGACGGTCATCGGCATCGTCGCCGCCCCTATCCTGGTACTGCTCATTGCGCCCGGCTTTGCAGCGGATGCCAGCAAGTTTCATTTGACCGTCGAATTGCTGCGCATCACCTTTCCCTATCTCTTCCTGGTCTCTCTGGTAGCCCTCGCGGGAGCAGTCCTCAATACCTATGGACATTTTACGGTACCCGCCTTCAGCCCGGTCTTTCTGAATCTGGGTATCATTGGCGCCGCCCTATTGTGGGCACCGCACAGCGCGCAACCGGCGGTGGCGGTGGCTTGGGGGGTTACCCTGGGCGGGGTGGCGCAGTTGCTCTTTCAGATTCCGGCCTTGCGCGGTATCGGCCATCTGCACTGGCCGCGCCTGCGCCGACGCGACCCGGGAGTGGCCAAGGTGCTGCGACTCATGGGACCCGCCGCCTTCGGCGCCTCGGTGGCACAGGTCAACCTCTTTCTGAACACCATCCTCGCCTCCCTGGTGGGCGCCAATGTCGTGTCCTACCTGTATTACTCGGACCGCTTGGTGGAGTTCCCTCTGGGGGTCTTCGGTGTAGCCTTGGGCACCGTGGTCTTGCCGATGCTGTCGCGTCAGGCTGCAAGCGGCTCCTCCGAGTTTCCGGCAACGTTGGATTGGGGTCTGCGCTGGACCTGGCTCGTGGGCTTTCCCGCTACCCTGGGCCTCGTGCTGCTGGCCGAACCCCTGCTCATCACCCTCTTTCACTACGGCGCCTACACCGCCGAGGATGCTGCACAGAGCGCCCTGAGTCTGGTGGGCTACGGCCTCGGCATCGTTCCCATCATCGCCGCCCGGGTTCTTGCCCCCGCCTTTTACGCACGTCAGGACACCCGGACGCCGGTACGCTTCGGTGTCATCAGCGTGCTGGTCAACGTGGTCGTCAGTCTCATGCTCGCTTGGCACTTTCGGCAACTGGGGCTGGCCTTGGCCACCACCCTGGCGGCGCTCGTGAATTCCATCCTCCTGGCGCGACGCCTGAGCCGCGATGGCGTCTATCGCCCCTTCCCGGGTTGGTGGAGATTCCTGCGGCAGACGAGCCTTGCCTCTGGCGCCATGGGTCTGTTTCTCTGGTGGGGTCGGGGAGCCCATGCGCAGTGGCTGCATTGGGGCCTGTGGGATCGGCTGGTACACCTGCTCCTGCTCATCGGTAGTGCCATCGCGCTGTATTTTTTCCTGCTCTGGGCACAGCGCCTGCCGGAATTGCGGGAACTGCGCCGCCCACAGTGATGGGCATGTGCACGCCGATACTCCCTTTACTCACGCGAGACGATGCCTCAAGCTAGCTACCATGCAGATCCACGACAGCTGGCCGAGGTGTAGCGTCCTTGCTTAGCGCTGAACGACCTTTCTTTTTTCTGGTTCCGGAAGAAAAACCGCACTGGAGCGAGAGCCTGCTCCCTTGGCTCGTGCTCTCGGCTGCGCTGTTGGCCCTCTTCCTGGCCTTGTGGGTCCACGTGGCTCCACCCCACCCCCTGCGTCTGAAAAGCAACGAGATCCAGAACAAGACCTTTCAGATCATGCCGCAGCCCGCAGCACCCAGCCGGCCCAGCGTCGCCCGACCAAAAGCCGTCCCGCCGGCACGGACGACGCCTAAGACGGAACTACGGCCTGAAGTCGAGCCCAGGCCCACGGTGAAGCCGAGGCCGCGGGTCCAGAGTCGGGAGCCGGTACAACCGCAAATCTCCCATACCCCGGCTCCGAGACCCCTGCCGCGGCCCAACAAGGCGCCCGCGACTCCCGCCAGCACTCCCAGCGCCCGGGCAGAAACGGCTCCGCCACGCATCAATCTCGGCACCCTGGAGCAACAGATGGATCAGGCGGCGCGCCAGGCGACGGCGAGTCCGCCCTTGCCCAAGTTCAAGAATCCCACGGGCCCCGTGGCCGACTTCTACATTGCCGGCTGGATCCAGAAGCTGGAGCGTATTGGGGATCTCAACTATCCTGGTGAGATGGTGGGAAATCTGAAGGTTACGGTGGTACTGAATCCAAAGGGAGACCTCGAGCGCATCGTGGTCGATCAGTCCTCCGGCAATCCGGCCCTGGATGCCGCCGCCGAGCGTATAATCCGCCTATCCTTTCCCTACACGCCCTTCTCGGAGCAGTTGCGCAAGCAGACGCGGCGAATAGAGATCCCTCTGAACATGCACTTTCTGGGCGTCCGCCATGTCAGCGCCTGGTAACCTCGGGAGATGGAAATCATGAAACGTCCCAAGACGGGTACCCTGCTCCTGGGCCTGTTCCTGTTACTGTGGGCGGCTGCCATGGTGGGACTGGTGGTCATCGGTTTCACCAATATCCAGCCGGCCGGGATTGGCAGCAGTAGCCCTAGCCAATCGACGCAGGTCGCCCATCCAGCGGAGTCCACCGACCATGAATGACAGCAAGGGAATGGCCCGGATCCTGGGCTGGAGCGGCATCCTGCCGCTGGTGTTGGCGAATCTTGCCTTCTTCAAAGGCTATGGCATCGTTGCCGCAACCCTGGGCAATCTTTACGCTGCCATTATCCTGAGCTTTCTGGGGGCCATACACTGGGGACTGGCCCTGGACCGGGAAGGACAGCGCGAGGCTCCCATGCTCCTGCTCTGGAGCGTCATCCCAGCCCTGTGGGGCTTCATGGCGCTATGGTGGACGCCCGGCACCGCCATCCTCATACTGATCGCGGGCTTCATCGCCCAGTGGCTGGCGGACCGGCGCCTGCGTTCCAGAATTCAACTGCCGTCCTGGTTCATGCCCCTGCGCACCGGCCTGACCTCGGCGGTGATCGCTCTGCTGGCCCTGATGCTGGTGCAGATACTCACGGGCACCTGAAACACCGGGCGCCCAGCCGCGCTGCTCAGTCAGGCGGAGGGTTCGCCCTGGCCGTTTTGCTGGGCGGCGATTTCCTTACGCACCTGGTCCATGTCCAGCGCCAAGGCCTGCTGGATCACCTCTTCCAGGGCGCTGGCCGGCAGTGAACCGGCCTGGGAAAAGATGCCGATCTGCTGGCGAAAGATGGTGAGGGTCGGTATCGAGCGAATCTGGAAAGCTCCCGCAAGCTCCTGCTCGACATCCGTGTTTACCTTGGCAAAGACGACATCGGGGTGCTTTTCTGAGGCTGCCTCGAAAATCGGTGCAAAGGCGCGACAGGGTGCACACCACGGGGCCCAGAAATCGACGAGTACCATGTCGTTGCCCGTTACCGTCGCCTCGAAGTTTTCCTGGGTCAATTCTACTACGGCCATGGGGCCTCCTTTCTCGTCGTTTGCCGAAGATTCGTGTTAGGCTGACCATAAATGCTGCATCGGTATGGGTCAAGGGCGCGCTGACCCGAAAACGGGCTTAGTGATGGCCAAGGGCAAGGCTTGGAGGATCGAGCATGACGAATGAGGCGGAAATCCCGGCACTGAGCGTCAGCGAATTGAATCGCAGTGTGCGTGAGATTCTGGAGGGTAATTTTCCGCTGCTGCGCGTGACGGGTGAGATCTCCAATTTTGTGCAGCCGGCCTCGGGACACTGGTATTTTTCCCTCAAGGACGACCGGGCGCAGGTCCGTTGTGCCATGTTCCGGGCGCGCAATGCCCTGTGCCGCCTGCGCCCAAAAGACGGTCTCCAGGTGCAGGTGCTGGCCCAGCCCACCCTGTACGAGGGACGCGGGGATTTTCAGCTACTCATCGAAAGCCTCACGGCGGTGGGTGCAGGGGATCTCCAGGCACGCTTTGCCGCCCTGAAAGAAAAATTGGCGGCGGAGGGGCTCTTCGCCCCGGAACTCAAGCGTCCCTTGCCAGCCTGGCCGCGGCGCGTGGCGGTCATCAGTTCCGCCAGCGGCGCCGCCCTGCACGACATCCGGGTGACCCTTGCCCGACGCTGGCCAGTGCTGGAAATCGTCGTCTACCCGGTATTGGTCCAGGGCGATCAGGCTGCAGCCCAGATCTGTGCCGCACTGCAGCGCGCAGGGCAGCGGGCGCAGGAAGATCTCGTCATACTCGCCCGCGGCGGTGGTAGTGCGGAAGATCTGTGGTGTTTCAATGAGGAATCCGTCGCGCGCGCGATCCGGGCCTGTCCCCTGCCGGTGGTAACGGGTATCGGCCACGAGATCGACTTCACCATCGCCGACTTTGCTGCGGATCTCCGCGCACCGACGCCAACGGCTGCGGCGGAGGCGGCAAGCCCCGATGGCATAGAGATTCGCGACCGCATCGAGAAACTCAAACAACAGCTGACACGGGCCATGGTCCGGCGGCTGCGCGAGGAAACGCAGCGTCTGGATCACTTGCGCTTGCGTCTGCGTGACCCGCGCCAGGCCCTGGACCACGGGCAACACCGGCTTGCTGGCCTGCAACAGCGTTTGCGCCAAGCCGTGCGCCGACGCTTGTGGGAAGCACGCGAGCGGCTGGCAAATCTTGACCGTCGGCGGCGCAGCCACCACCCGCAACACCTCCTCTTGCAGGGCGAGCGCAACCTGCTGAACCAGCGTAAGGCCCTGGAGCGGGCCATGGGCCTGCGCCTGGAACACCAGCAGCAGCGCCTGCAGCAATTGCGCAACGCCCTGCAATTGCTGAATCCGGAGGCGGTGCTCCAGCGCGGTTTCTCCATTCTTCGAGATGGCGATGGCCAAATCGTGCGCGACAGTCGTAGCGTTGGCCTTGGGGCAGAACTGGACGCGACCCTGGCGCGGGGGAGACTGCGGCTGCAGGTACGTGGACGGTCGCCGGAGTGAGTGCCCTGTTGAAGCCCCAGCCCGTGGAGCCCGGATGGATCCGCCGTTGGTGGCGAGAATCCTGGGATCTCATGGCAAGCAGTCCTGCGGTCTTCCTTCTGCTCTTCGGCGCCCTTGCTGCCGTAAATACCGCCTGGCAACCGCTGTTGCTGGGCATACCCATCGCCTGTGTGGAAATGACCCTGATCTTTGCCATTACCATGGCAGTGCACAGCGGCGAGACGGGCCTGCTTCCGGTGCTGCGTCGCCTAGGTCATGTGCCCTGGTGGCCCTTGCTGCGTCTCATCCTGGATCTGGCCGTCCTGCTCCTGGTCCTCTTGCTGCTGATGCTGGCGCTGCGGCAGTATCTCGGGGCCATTCTGGCCCAGGATCACCTATCCACGGCAGCCAGCCTCCACCACCTGCATACCCCAGCCTGGGACGCCCTCCCCCTCTGGCTGCGGTCCCTCATCAGCAATAGCCTCGGGAATGCCCAAGTCCTCCTCGGTAACGTCTTCCTGCTGCTGTCGGTGGGCGTGGTGGTGGCAGGAATCACGCGCACGGGCTATATCGCCCTGCTGGCGGGTTTTCAGGCCGTGCTCATCAACGTTCGTGTCTGGCTTGGGTTTTTGTTGGCAAGCCTGGCCCTGCAGGGTTTGAGCCAGTTCCTGACGGCGCGCCTGCACACGGAGCCTGCGGCGCTCTTCATCGGCGTACTGGCCGTCGCACTGCTGCAGATGGTGGGTCTGTATGGCTGGTGCTTCCTGCGGGAGAGCTTCGGTCTGCCCGGACGCCAGGTACAAACGGTGAAAGCGCGCAACTGGCGCGCACAACTGCGCAGCGTTGGTGGCTAGTACCCGAGCGACGGCCCGGATTCACCCCGCGGACGGGTGTGATCGGCGGCGCGCAGGTCAGGAAAAGGCAATAAGGGCGGCCAGCAACATCCGCCCGGGTCCCACGGCGCGATATATCCCAAGGACGATGACCAGAACGGCCGTCAATCCCGCGAGCATCCACAAACTCGGCCCTGTGAGCACAAAAAACACCGTCGCCGTCACCCTGGGAATCGAGGTCATCGCCGTTTTGGGCACCCCACACGGGCACTGGGACTGACTGAAGCAGGCCGGAACGTCGTGGAACGTTCCGAGCATCAGACGACGGCTGGCACGGGGGTTCCATCTTCCTTGACGTCCGCTTATACACAGTCTAGACTCAGATCACCTGTGAAAACGGGGATGTCCCATCTGACCTATGGAGGAAACGCAATGGAACTCAAAGGCAGCAAGACGGCGGCCAACCTGGTAGAGGCCTTTCATGGCGAGTCCATGGCCAATCGACGCTATCTCTACTTTGCATCCAAGGCCGACGTGGAGGGATACAACGACGTCTCGGCCGTATTCCGCTCCACCGCCGAAGGCGAAACGGGCCACGCCTTTGGCCACCTGGAATACCTGGAGAAGGTCGGCGATCCTGCCACCAATGAGCCCTTTGGTGATACCCACGCCAACCTGAAGAGTGCGGTGGCCGGGGAGACCCACGAGTACAGCGACATGTATCCGGGCATGGCCAAGGTCGCGCGGGAAGAAGGCTTTGACGAGATTGCCGACTGGTTCGAGACCCTGGCAAAGGCGGAGCGCTCGCACGCCAATCGTTTCCAGAAGGCCCTCGACGAGTTGGGCTGATCCACACGTGCCCGCGGGCGCTGGCAACGGCGCTCGCACCGACCTATGGAGCACCACCATGGCTGCGGACCAATCCAACGCGAGCGCGAAGGCGCCGGCGGACAAGACGCCTTATCGCCATCCCATCCCCTGGCAGTCCGAGGAATTTTTCCAGCACGATAAACTGGATGCCGAGCTGGAACGGGTATTCGACATCTGCCACACCTGCCGCCGTTGCGTCAGCCTTTGTCAAGCCTTTCCCACCCTCTTCGATCTCATCGACAACTCGCCGACCCTGGAGTTGGATGGCGTCGACAAAAAAGATTTTTACAAGGTCGCTGAGCAGTGCTTCCTCTGCGATCTGTGCTTCATGACCAAATGCCCCTACGTCCCTCCTCACGAGTGGGAGGTGGACTTCCCGCATCTGATGCTGCGCGCCAAGGCCGTACACTATCGCGAGCACGGTGCCTCCCTGCGCGATCAGGCCCTTACCTCCACGGACCTGCTGGGCCATCTTGCCGGCATTCCTGTGGTATCGGCCACCATCAACCGCCTCAATCGGTCGCCCCGGGTACGCGCCAGCATGGAACAGGCCATCGGCATCGCCAAGGATGCGCCACTGCCGGACTTTGCCGAGGAGATTGCGCGTCCGCGACTCACCCAACTCCTGGCCGAAGACGGCGAGGTGGAGGTGCGCGCAGGTGAGCGGACCAGCGGTAAGGTTGCTCTCTTCACCACCTGCTACGGCGAGCACAACGACCCGACGATTGCCACCGACCTAGCCCGCGTCTATCGCCACAACGGTATTGCCCTGCGGCTGGTGGAGAAAGAGCGCTGCTGCGGCATGCCGAAACTGGAACTGGGCGATCTGGAGGCGGTGCGGCGGGCCAAGGAGGCCAATGTTCCGCAATTGCTGCGGTTGGTGGAGGACGGTTTCGACATCGTCGCCCCCATCCCCTCCTGTGTGCTCATGTTCAAGCAGGAATTGCCCCTGCTCTTTCCCGACGACGCCGATGTGCGGCGTGTCCAGAGTCGCATCTTCGACCCCATGGAATACCTGTCCCTGCGCCACAGGGAGGGCCTTCTGCGCACGGATTTCAAGCACAGCCTGGGCAGGGTGATGCACCACGCCGCCTGCCATCAGCGGGTACAGAACATCGGCGCCAAGGCCCGCGAGATCCTGAGTCTCATACCGGACACCGAAGTGGAGGTGATCGAGCGCTGTTCCGGCCACGATGGCACCTACACCGTCAAGGCCGAATTCCACGCCCATGCCTGCAAGATTGGACGTCCCATCGCCCGGCAGATGAAAGAAGCCGGCCCGGACCACTGGGGCAGCGACTGTCCGCTGGCCGCAGAACAGATTCGTGAACTCTGGGGAATGGACGAAGCACCACGGCCCAAGACTCCCTGGCGTATGTTGGCCTATGCTTACGGATTGGAGGACTGATCATGGAAAAGCTGCAACGTGCCGATCTCTGGAGCCTGGAGCACTACGCCGAAAAGCGCGCCGGATTTCGCCAGCAGGTCATGGAGCACAAGAGTCGGCGTCGCCTGCCCCTCGGCGAGCACGCCACCCTTTACTTCGAAGACCGCCTGAGCATCCAATACCAGGTGCAGGAGATGCTGCGTGTCGAGCGGATCTTCGAGCCGGCGGCCATCGAGGAGGAGTTGGCGGCCTACAATCCTTTGATTCCTGATGGCGACAACTGGAAGGCCACCTTCATGCTGGAATATCCGGATCGCGCAGAACGCCAGCAGCGCTGCCGCGAACTCGTCGGGATCGAGCACCGCGTTTGGGTGCAGATCGGTGAAGGTGAGCGCGTCTACGCCATTGCCGACGAAGACCTGTCGCGGGCGACGGAGGACAAAACCTCCGCTGTGCATTTTCTGCGTTTTCAGCTGAATGCCGAACAGAAACGCCAGGCCCTGGATGGCGCGCCCCTGCACTTTGGTGTCGACCATCCGCTGTACCAGACGCAGGTATTGCCGCCGGAGCCCGTGCGTCAGGCCCTGTGCGCAGATCTCCACTGAACCGGCAAGAGACATGACCACACCAGAACGCAAAACGGCTGTCGTGACCGGAGCTTCCTCAGGCTTTGGTGCGGCCATCGCCCAGGTGCTGCTACGGGAGGGCTACCAGGTGATCTGGGCAGCCCGGCGCAGGGAGCGTCTGGAGCAACTGGCCGCCCAGCACGGCGGCATCCCCAAGGTGCTGGATGTCGCCTCCAGCGCTTCCGTGGCGGAATTCGCGCGCAGCGTCCCGGGGCCGGTACACGTACTCGTCAACAATGCCGGTGGTGCCTTGGGCCTCGAGCCCATCACCGAATTCCGCGAGGAACACTGGGAGCAGATGTGGCAGAGCAACGTCCTCGGTCTTGCGCGAGTCACCAAGGCACTGTGGCCGCAACTGCGCGCTGCACCCTTGGCGACGGTCATCAACATCGGCTCCGTTGCCGGCTCCGAGACCTACCCCGGTGGTTCGGGATATACGGCCTGCAAACACGCCGTGCGCGCCATCAGCGAGACCATGCGCCTGGAATGGCTCGGTTTGCCCATTCGGGTGACGGAAATCGACCCGGGTCTGGCAGAGACGGAATTTTCGCTGGTGCGTTTTGCCGGCGACAGCGAACGGGCACGCGCCGTGTATGCTGGGCTCGAGCCCCTGCATGCCGAGGATATTGCCGAAGCCGTGCGCTGGATACTCTCCCTGCCGGCCCACGTCAATGTCGATCGCCTGGTGATCAAGCCGCGGGCGCAGGCGCGGGTGGACAAGATCTTCCGCGAGGATCACTGAACAGTGGCGCGGCGGGAACACCGCCGCCACGGCGCCGCAGGTGTCCCCGTGGCGCCGTCTACCGAGAGAGGTTAGGACGTCGTGGCTGCCAACCCCTGGCAACGACCCACCACCAAGAACTTTTCGGTTCTGCTGAAGCTCCTGCCTTTCCTGCGCGGTCGCTACGGACTCTTTGCCCTCTATCTGCTATCGCTCCTGCTGAGTGCTGCTGGGAGTCTCGCCTTGCCGCAAGGCGCTCGGTTCCTACTGGACCACGGCATCGTCCAGACCCGGATGCTGCTTATCGCCAGCATCGTCCTGTTCATTCTCGGCCTTTTTACCGTCACCGCGCGGGCCGCGCGCGAGGCCCTGGCCACCTGGATCGGCCAGGGTATCGTCGCCGATCTGCGGCAGCAGGTCTTTGCCCACGTCCTGCGGCTACCCGCGCCCTTCTACGAGAGCTTCCGTACCGGTGAGGTCATCTCCCGGCTCAGCAGCGACGTCACCATCCTGCGCTTTGGCCTTGCCGGTGTACTCGGCGGCGCCCTGCAAAGTGGTCTGACCCTGGTGGGTGCGTTGCTGCTGATGGTGACCACGCTTCCTCTCTTGGTGCTGCCGGGCTTCCTGATCCTGCCACCCCTGGTGTGGATCAATCTGCGTGCAGGCCGTCTGCAGCGGCATTACAGCCGGCTTGAACAGGATTACCTTGCCGACCTGTCGGCGCACACCGAAGAAAGTCTGAACGGTATCCGGGTGGTACAAGCCATGACCCAGGAGACGGCAGCGGAGGCGCGCTACCGCGCCGATATCGTCCATCTGTTGGAGCAGGTGCGGCGACGGATTCGCGTTCAGGTCGGCGCCAGCCTGGTCAGCGGCGCACTGATATTCGGTCTGCTCAGCGTCATGTTGTACTTGGGCGGCTGGCTGGTGGTGCACGGCCGCGCCCAAATGGGCATGCTTGCTGCCTTCCTCATCTACGCCCTCATGGCCACCTCGAGCCTGTCCACCCTGGGCAGCCTGTGGGGACAGTTGGGGCGCCTGGCTGGCGCTACGGAACGCCTCCTGGCCCTGCTGGACGAAACTCCCGAGGAGACCAGAGCCAGCGCCGTGGAGCCCCCCATTCCGGTCGCCGTCAGCCACAAGAATCCCCCTGCCAGTCTGCGCTTCGTCGACGTTTCCTTCCGCTATCCCAGTCGCCCCGACATCGCCGCACTGCACCACATCGACCTCGATGTCGCCCCGGGCGAGACCCTGGCCCTGGTGGGCGCCTCCGGAGCCGGCAAGAGCACGCTCTTCAGCCTGCTCCTGCGCCATTATCTACCCGAGACCGGACACATCCTGCTGGACGGCCAGGATCTGCGGGCCTTGCGCCTGCATGAGCTGCGTCGCCAGATCGCCATCGTCCCCCAACAGGCGGTGATTTTCTCCATGAGCATTGCCGACAATATCCGCATGGCCCGACCCGAGGCTACGGAAGCGGCCCTCCGCCGGGCGGTACAGGCGGCGCGGGTGGACGAGTTTGCCGAGCGACTCCCTCAGGGACTGCAGACCCACGTCGGCGAAAAAGGGGTGGCGCTTTCTGGCGGTCAGCGCCAGCGCATTGCCATCGCCCGCGCGCTTCTGCGCGATCCACGCATACTCATTCTGGATGAGGCCACCAGTGCCCTGGACGCGGAAAACGAGCGGCTCATACAGGAAGCGCTGGCGCTCTTGACTGCCGACCGTACCACCCTGGTGGCTGCACATCGCTTGGCGACCATCGTCCACGCCCATCGCATCGCCGTCCTGGATGCCGGGCATCTCATCGCCCTTGGCACACATAGGGAGCTCCTGCGCGAGTGTGAACCATACCGCCACTTCGCCGAGTTGCAAGGCTTGGGCTCTCATGGGGCACTGTCGCAAGCTCCCGACACGGAGGAATCAGGTTTTTACATCAGATAGGCGCATCCGCAGCGCCGACGTCGCCGGCACCCGACAAAAAATCACCACTCCAACCTTACGACCACCCCTATTATTCTATTAAAATCAATGTTCAAGGAAATTGGCACGATGTATGCTTAAGAAGGAGTGCTGTACCACACTTTCCATGAGGAGATGTATCATGTCCGTTAAAACTTCCGCTGTGGTTGTCGCCCTGATCTCGGTCTTTGCCGTGTCTTCCGCCTTCGCCGCCACCACCGCTCCCGCCAAGGAAACCGCCAAGGCTCCCGCCAAGTCCGAAATGCACAAGGCTCCGATGCACAAGGCCCCGATGAAGAAGAAGGTGGCGCACAAGGCCCCCATGCACAAGATGGCCGCCAAGAAGGTCGTGCACAAGCCCATGGTCAAGCACGCCGAAGCCAAGAAGAGCTGATCCTACAGGATCTGCGGAAAGGGCCTCCGGGCCCTTTTTTTATGTGCGAACCACAGCGATTTTTGATGGTCCTATCGGCGTGTATCCCTTCTTTTGGACAAAGGTATATCTGGTGGAGACATGATCCGTAGACTCAAAAAACAGAACGAACACCGCATGAGACGGACACGGGGCCACCTGGCGATGGTCGTCTCGCTTATTCTGGCGGCATTTTCGGCCGCCGCTGTTGCCGAAACGGGTTATATAGCCCATGCCAATGTTTCTACCTATGTCTGCCAGACGCGGAGTCAGGCACGTATGCAGGATATCAATCCCGACTACCTTGTGCCGGGCTGCTCGTTACGTGAAACTGCAGTGACGGACCAAGGTCGGACCACGATCCATCGGGGAACGGCACGGAACAAAATGGAGGACTGATGTTCAGAGTAAGCCGGAAGGCATTTTCCTGGGGCGTTGCGTGTTGCCTGCTTTGTGCACCGGAAGTCTGGGCCGCGCCCGCTGCCACCCCGGTGTCCCCTGGGGGGGGCACGCAACTGCAGCAGCTTCGGCGCAGCGCCCGTGAGGGGTACGCTCCGGCCCAGTATCGTCTGGGTCTCGACTATGCGGCCGGCAATGGAGTACCACAGAATCTTGCCAAAGCGATACATTGGTGGCGACGGGCGGCCAAGCATCTGAGTGCTCCGGCACAACTCGAACTCGGCGATGCCTACGCCCACGGCTGGGGGGTACCAAAAAATGCCGACTTGGCCGTCCATTACTGGAAAATGGCGGCGCGAGATGGTCATCGGAATACCGCTCGGCAGGCGGAAAAGCTCCTCGATGGGGCCGTCTGACTAGCCGCAGAGAAAAGGATAAACATGATACATTGGCTGTTCTATAGTCCTCAGGGCTTTGACGTCCTGTTGCTTCTGGGCACCGGTTTGGGGATCGTCATCTATCTGCTGCCAAGCCTCCTTTCCTGGGCTGCAGGAAGCCCCCGTTCTGGACTTATCGCCATGAACGTCTTGCTGGGATGGACCCTGGTATTCTGGTTGGTGGCTTTCATATGGGCAATTCGCCTCTGGGCGAACGGTCCGTCTGAACCGGAATCGGAGCGGCACACCGATCGTCGTCGTGAACCACGCCTGGGCTGATTGGCAAAAAAACTGCCGCATTCCTGCGGCAGAAGTAAAGGCTGTGGTTTACGCCGGGTAAATCCGGAGCTCAGAAGCTGTAACCGAGCCCAACATTTCCCTGGAGCAGATTGAAATCGCCGTGGTGCATATAGCGATCCCACTTGAAACCGGTGAAGGCGTACCAGGGTCCGGATACCTGGTAATCCGCCTGCATACCCAGTTGGAGCACGTTGGCGGAGCCGTTCGCACTGGTGAAGGCTTGACGATACCCACCATTGGTATAGCTGTACGTGGCAGACACTCCGGAGAGATACCCGACATTTCCCGTGACGGTCAGCGGGCCTTGGTGAAAGGCTGCATACCCTCCCCCGCCGATGGCGTTGTTGGTGTAGTGAAAGGCTCCGACCGGGTCATTCAGGGTAAAACGGGTGTACTGATAGGACAAGTAAGGACCAACGGCAAAATCTTCGTTCAAGGGTACAAGATAAGCGCCCTTGACATTGACTGCGTTGGTATCACCGCCAGAGGAATTCTGGAAGGCCGCTCCGAAATCGTGCCTATAATTGGCAGAAAACAGAAAGTTATCGCGATAAACGGAAGCGCGAAAACCGATACCGCCGGTCGTGCTGCCGCCATCGTTACTCACTCCCGTGACGTTTCCATAAACTCCGATACTGTTCAGTGTCTGAGATAAGGGTGTGGCCCATGCAGCACCAGAAACCAGAACGGCAAGGCTCGCAGAAACGCCCGCTGCAAGTAATCTCTTCATTACTGCCTCCTCTATTTCGTCTCGATATGCAGGAGTTTACCTGTGCCGACTTTGACCTCCTGAACTTGGCACGAGTTCCGTGACCAAAAAGGCATGCTGGCATTGACCATCGCTCCCAATAAGATCCGAAGTTTTCACAGGTTTTGATGATAATCGGGTTTTTTAGGCTGGATCCCGGGCAGCAATCGCAGTGAACCGGCACCCCTGTCCTTGCTCGTACACGGGACGACAGCTACCATGCCTTTCAAGAGCGCACGACACCCCGGGGGAAGGAGTCCCAATGGTTTGGCGACGTATGCCCTTTCTCGGCAGGAGAGAACCCATCGCCCTGGGGACCAGACTGGAGCGGTTTCCACGCCATGGTCTCCCTCTGCTGGCCGAGGTGGAGATCTTCTGGGATGAACATCAGATCCCCCAGATCTATGCCCAGAACGATGGGGATCTGGCCCTTGCCATCGGCCTCGTGCAATGCCATCTGCGGGAAACGCAGCTCTACCTCCTGCGTTACCTGGCCGAGGGTCGCCTGGGCGAACTCCTGGGCCCGCTGCTCACCCCTGTGGACGAACTCATCCGCTGCCTGGATCCCGGCCGGGCTGCCCCGGAGATCCTCGCCTTGCTGCCCGACCGCACCCGGCACTGGCTGGAGTCCTTCGTCACCGGCCTCAATGCCTACGCTGCGGCACAAGATCGGCGACCACCGGAGTTTCGCTGGCTGGGTTTACAACGTCGCCCCTGGGCGCCGCTGGACATCGTCCGCATGAGCCGGGTCATCGCGGCCGACGTCCACTGGCTGCTTTTCGGGCGTTTTCTGCGGCAGCGTCGACAAGCCCACTGGCAACGTCGTTGGCAGCGGCGCTTGCTGGCGGGATCCACGCATGGTGCCACGAATACGACCACCAGGGCCGAATTGGCCTCTCTTTTCACCGTAGCCCGGAGTGGCAGCAACGCGCTGGCCGTGACCGAGGGTGCGCAGGGCAGCACCTGGCTGGCCAGCGATCCGCACCTGGGTTTCGCCCTGCCCAATGCCTGGCTGCTCCTGGGTCTCCATGCCCCGGGCATGGACGCCGTCGGTCTTGCTCCCGTAGGTATCCCCTTCATCAGCATCGGTCGTAACCGAGATCTGGCCTGGGGCGGGACCAATCTGCGCTCCTTGAGCAGCGATCTCTTTGCCGTGAAGGACGACGATATCTGCGGGAAAGAACGCGTTCGCCTCAGCCGACGCTTCTTCCCCGCCAAAAACGTCTGGCGACGCTGGACTACTGTAGGGCCGCTGGTCAGCGACACCCGCCTCTGGCCCAAAGGCCAGGAGAAAGTGGCTCTCGCCTGGATGGGCCACCGTCCCAGCGATGAGTTCACGCCCCTGCTGGAACTGATGGAGGCCAAGGAGGCAGGGAGTCTGCGCCGGATCCTGGCGACCTGGTCCGTGCCCGGTCTCAATTTTCTGGCAGCGGATCGCCAAGGCGGCGTGGAGCACGTCTACGCGGCGACCCTGCCACGGCGCGCCAGTGCCTATCCCGACCTCCTGCGCGATCCAAGGGACCCACGGATGCGCTGGACGGCCAACCCGCACCAATGCCCCGACCGTGTGCGGGTGCAGCGCACCGAAGCGGGTGCTTTCTACTCCACCGTCATGGGCAGTCCGGCGGCGGCGGACATCGCGGTCTCGGCCAACGACGAGCCCGCCGGTGCCGACTTCATCGGGCTCTTTTTCAGCAATCCCGATCGGGCGGAGCGCCTGCGTCAACTGCTTCGCGACCGTCAGGGACCCCTCACCAAAGCGCAGCTCATGGCCTGGCAACGGGATGTCCACTCCTCCAGGGCGCGGGCGCTCGCGCAATTTCTGGCGGAACAGCTGAACGGTCTGCCGCGCGCGGACGACCTACGCCATGCTCTGCAACACTGGCCCGGGGATTATACCGTCGAAAGCCGCGGCGCCAGCGCTTTTGAGCTGCTCCTGGCAGCCACACTCCAAGAGCTTGGGCATGTGGATGGGATCTGGAAAGGGGAATCGGATTGGGGGGTCATCTGCCGTTTTTTCCCCGAGGATCTTCGCGCTCTGCCGTCCCGCCAACGGCGGCGACTCCTGACACGTGCTGTGGCGCTGGCTCAGCGCCGCTGGCATCGCCATCCCCGCTGGGGTGACCTACACCGAATGCACAGTGCTCACTGGCTGGCATCGCTGCCCCTTCTGGGCCGCCTTTTGCCTGGCCAGCAATGGCCCAGCGGTGGTTCCCGCGAGACGCTCATGAAGGTGGCACATGGGCTGGTACGCGGCCCGCACCGCGCCAGCTTTGGCGCCCAGGCCCGTTTCCTCTGTCGCCTAGAAGATATGGACGACAACCACTGCGTGCTCCTGGGTGGTCAAGACGGCTGGCTGGGTAGCGCGCAGTTTGCCGATCAGATCCCACACTGGCGCGAAGGACGTTATATACAGATGCCTCTGCGGCGTGAGACGGTCGTCCAGCGCTTCCCTCACCGCCTGGAACTGAAAGGCCAATGACTGAAGTGCCGGATAGGTTCTTTCGACACTACGCCCGGCGTCGGGCCCGTTACCTCGATGCCCTGGACCCGGTGCAATGCCAGCAGCATCTCCTGCTGCACCTCATAGGTCAAGCGCGTGCCTGCCGTTTTGCCGAGGACCACGACTTCGCGCGGATCCAGAGCGTGCGCGATTTTCAGTCCCGGGTTCCCCTGCGCGATTATGAGTCTTTCTGGCATAGCTATTGGGAACCCGAATTTCCGCGGATCCAGAACCAAACCTGGTCTGGCCGCATCCCTTTTTTCGCCCTGAGTTCCGGAACGAGCAGTGGGCGCAGCAAGTATCTGCCCTTGAGTTGGACGATGCTGCGGGCCCAGCGGCGCGCCGCATTGGATACCTTGGTGTGGCATCAGCGCGCGTGCCCTTGGGCGCGGCCAATGCGTGGCCGCTTCTTTTTCTTGGGGGGAAGCACGGATCTGCGCTCCCTCGCTCCCGGCATCCGGGCTGGGGATCTGAGCGGCATCGCCGCCGCCACCCTACCCCGGTGGGCCCGCCCCTTTGTCTATCCGCCCCGACGGCTGGCCTTGCTTGGCGACTGGGAAGCAAAGCTCCGCATCCTCGCGGCGGATAGTCCTGGCCACGACATTCGTCGTTTGGCCGGGACGCCGAGCTGGCTCCTGCTCCTCCTCCGGGCGGTCGCCGCCCAGGTCGGCAACCCGCCTTTCCCAAGGCTTGAGCTGCTCCTGCACGGCGGCGTGCCCTTCGCCCCCTACCGGCCTTTGTTCGCCCCTTTCCTCACGGGCACCCGGGCCGAACTGCGGGAGGTCTACGCCGCCAGTGAAGCCTTCATCGCCAGCGCCGACGGCGAGCCCGAAGCAGGCCTGCGCCTGCACCTGCAACATGGCGCTTTTTTTGAATTCGTGCCCGTCGCGGAACTCGGTCGGGAACGGCCGCGTCGGCACTGGCTGCGGGATTGCGTCAGCGGCGAGGATTACGCTTTAGTCCTCACGACCGCCGCCGGCCTGTGGTCCTACCTCATCGGCGACGTCGTCCGCGTCCTCACGCGGCGACCGCCGCGCATTCACATCGTCGGACGCCTGCAGGATTACCTCTCGGTCTTCGGCGAGCATCTCCATCCCGAGGAGTTGGCTGCGGCCGTTGCGCGCGCCGCCGCCACAGGCGGCATGCCCGTCGCCGAGTGGATGGTCGGGCCGTCCTTCGCCGAGGACCGACCTGGCCTTGGTCATCACGTTTTTTTGCTGGAGTCCGCCGCTCCCTTGCCGCCTTCGGCCGAACTTCGGCCACGCCTCGAGCTCATGACGAAAACCCTCGACGAGGAACTGCGCCGGCGCAATGCCGATTACGACGAGCACCGTGCCCTGCAACTCACCCCTCCCGAGCTGCACGTCCTCGCCCCGGGGAGTTTCGCCCACTGGCTCAAGACCGAAGGCCGGCTGGGCGGCCAGAACAAAGTGCCTCGGGTGGTGCCGGACCCGCAGCGTTTTGCCCAAATTTGGGAGCGTCTCTCCAAGGGAGAGAGCCTTTGCGCCGCAGCGCCAACGGGACCGACGGCCGGAACCGAACCTTCACGGTAGAGGTTCCTTGGTATAGGCGATGTTCGCTTCCTCGGAGCGATAGGGGCGCAGCGCTTTGCGCGCTTGGATGTCCTGCACCCAGTGGGGATTGAGCAGCAAAGACTTTCCCGAAAGGACCATATCGGCATCGGCCAGGGCCGCTTCCGCCGTATCGCGATCGTAAATCTGCCCGCAAATGAAGATGGGTTTTTTCGTCGCCGTGCGGGTCAGCTGGGCCATGTTCATGCCGCTGCCAAAGGCCTCATCGGAAAAGCGGTAGGTGGATACCGAGATGGCGTCGATGGGCAAGGCATCGATGTGGGCGATGAGCGCTTTCCATTCCTCGGCATCGGCAAAAAGGGAGACGTCCATATCCACAACACCCCAATTGGAGATACGGAACAATAGCAACTTATCCTGAGGCACCCAGGGACGCACGGCTTCGACCACTTCGCGGGCGTAACGGAAACGCTGGTCGAGGGAGCCGCCGTAAGCGTCCTCCCGCCGATTGCTATAGCTCGACAAGAATTGGCTGATGAGGTAGCCGTGGGCGCCGTGAATTTCTACCCCATCGAAACCCGCCGCCATGGCCCCTTTGACGGTCTCGACGAAGCCTTGGATGCTGTGCTGGATGTCGTAGGCGGACATGGCGTCGGGGATGGGATAGGGCGCCTGGGTCAAAGGATTGTTCTGGCGCGGCGCGATGGCGCTGGGGGCGATGGTGCGCTGGGCGGGGTTGACCTCCGGCCAGGCCACCCGTCCGCAGTGAAAAATCTGCAGGATGGAGACACTGCCGGCGGCGCGGATGCGCTCGTTGACCGTGGCCCAGGCATTGATCTGCCGTTGGGTGAGAAGACGCGCCTGCCCCGGATAGCCCTGGGCGCTCTCGTAATCGCTGACGATGGCCTCCGTCGTAATGAGAGCCACCCCGTTTTCCGCCCGCCGCACCAAAAAATCCAGCACGTCCTGGCGCGGAATGCTGTCTTTTTCCGCGGACATGCGGGTCATGGGGGCAAGACCGATGCGGTTGCGCAAGCGAAAAGCCCCCAACTGCCAGGGGGCGAAAAGATCCTTTTGTGTCGGTTCCGAGGCCTTGTCTTGCACGATTCTGCTCCTTGTTGGGATGAAAACCACCGTTTTCTAAGATACCATACGGTCGGTATGAACCCAAGGTCAAGGCATGCTTCATCGCACTCCGAGACCCGGTTCCTCGAACTTCAGGGAAAAATCCCATTGGTCATTCGGCTTCGGCCAGAGCCGCAGGGGCCCATCCGCCGTTTCGCCCAGACCTTTGTCGCGGGGGAACCCCAGCATCAGCAACAGACGATCCCGAGCATCCCAAAGCAGGGGCAGTTGCGGTCTGAGAAAGGGTGGAACGCCCGCCTCCAACAACAGTTTCTTGAGGGGACGATGGTGTCCCGCCGCGTCCACATAGCGCATGCCCGGCTGCGGACGCTCCCAGCGCAGCGGTCGCGCAAGCACGGCGGGGTCCAGCCGATGCAGGCGCGTCGCCGCGGGCGCCTCTCCCCCAAAACTCCAGGCAAACCCCGAGCCGACACCTTCCGGTGCTTGCGGCCACCAGGTGCCCTGGGGACCGCCTTCGCCCCAGTGGAGGTCTGCTGGCCACAGCCACAGCCAGCCTCCCTGCACCCAGGCCTCCACTCCCGGCCAGGCTAGACGCTGACCGTGGGCAGGTTGCGCCGTGCGCGCCAGCAGGGTCTGCAAATCTTCGTGATTGGGGGGCGACAAGCGACGATGGCGCAGGTACTGGCGCAAAAACACGCGGTGCAGCGACTCCGGCAGCGTCCGCAAAAAAGCCAGGGAGAGGCGCGGCTCAGCCCCTTTCTCCGGGCATGCTCGGCAGTAATCCCGCCACATCCGGCGAAACCAGTCCGCTTCTACCTGGAGCGTATCGGCAAGATTGGCGGCACTGCGGGCGATGGGCGTGGCCGGATCGGACCAACCGCAACGGACCAAGGCCGGTATGAATTGCCGCCGCACCCGACTGCGGGCAAAGCGCGGATCGCGGTTGGCCGGATCCTCGATCCACTGCAGTCCACGGCGGTGCAGATAGCCCTGCAAGGTCTGCCCGGAGCAATCCAGCAAGGGTCGCGCCAGTACGCCCGAACCCAGAGGTCGGCGCCAGGGCATGGCGGCGAGACCGGCGGCGCCGGCGCCGCGTAGGGCTTGTAGGAGAAAGGTCTCGGCCTGATCGTCGCGATGCTGGGCCGTGAGCAGGAATTGTCCTGGCCCAAGGAGGCTCTGCAGGGCGGCATATCTACCGCGCCGGGCCACGTCCTCGGGCCCCTCACCACAGAGATCCTTGCCCAGCTGGCGCAGGACGAAGGGAACGCCGGCGGACGCCGCCACCTCAGCACAGCGCGCTGCCCATTCTGCACTTCGGGGATGCCAGCCATGATCCACGTGGGCCGCCACGAAATCCTGACCAATGGCGTGTAAAGCCCAGAAGAGTGCCGTGGAATCGCGACCGCCACTGAAAGCGAGGATCACCGGCCTTGTCGGCGCAAGGCCCCACTCGAGCCACAGCCGGCGGCGCAACCGCGCCTCGATGTCGTCCCTCACACACCCCCGCTCAAGCGGCGCCCACCACCCCATAGTGCATGAGGCGCTCATAGCGATTACTGAGGAGCTTGCCCTTGTCCAGCGCCAGCAGCTGGTTGAGGTGAATCTCCAGCCGTTGATCCAGCTCCTGGAAGACGGCCTCGGGATCGCGCTGGGCACCCCCCAGGGGCTCCGGTACCACTTCATCCACAAGGCCCAGACTGTAAAGCCTGCGCGCGGTGATACCCAGATTCTCAGCCGCTGTCTCCGCCTGCGCCGCATCTTTCCAGAGGATGGACGCGCAGCCCTCGGGGGAGATCACGGAGTACACGCTGTACTCCAGCATCAACAGGCGGTCACCGACGCCGATGGCGAGGGCACCACCGGATCCGCCTTCACCAATGACCGTGGACAGGATGGGAACGCCAAGGTCCGACATCACGGCCAGGTTGCGGGCGATGGCTTCACTCTGGCCACGTTCTTCGGCGCCGATGCCGGGGTAGGCGCCGGGGGTGTCGATGAAGGTGAACAGCGGCAATTGAAAGCGCTCGGCCAAACGCATGAGGCGCAGTGCCTTGCGGTACCCTTCGGGGCGCGGCATACCAAAGTTGCGCTGGATTTTCTCTTTGGTGTCGCGGCCTTTCTGCTGGCCGATCCAGACGATTCCGCGTCCGTGGAAACGGGCAAGGCCACCGACGATGGCGTGGTCGTCGGCATAGGCACGATCGCCAGCCAGAAGCTGCACCTCCGTAAAGAGTGCCCGCACGTAATCCAGGGTGTAGGGCCGTTGCGGGTGTCGTGCCACCTGAACGGTCTGCCAGGCACTCAGTTTACTGTAGATGCGCTGCAATTCCTTGCGCGCCTTCAGCTCGAGACGACGGATATCCTCCTCGATACCCGGCTGATTCAGGGCGCGCAGTTCTTCCACCTTGCCTTCCAGCTCTGCCACGCTCTGCTCGAAATCCAGGTAACCGGTCTTCATGGACACTCCTTCATGGGCTTTGGTGTTCTGTCACAGGGCCCTGCGCATGCTCACGCCGGGTGCCGCCGCAGGACACGGCTGCTTTCCAGGGAGACGACATTGTCCACCAGCTTGGTCAGGGGCGCAAAACGCCAGCGCCAGGCAGCGGCTGGCGCGAACTGCGCAAGGCGGGCAAGGACCTCATCGGAGGCCATGATCTGCCAGCGATCGTCCGGTTCCAGCAGCACCTCGACGCCATCGGCTAGGGGCAGCCACAGGCGTAAACGCAGTGAACCTCCCGGGGTATCCAGGCAGGAGGCCAACTGGGCAGCACGGGTCCCCTCCAGTAAGCGACACTCCAGGGTTTCTGCCAGCAATGTGCGTGCTTGATCCAGGGCGAGCAAGCGCTGCGCCGTCAAGCGCAGGCCGCCGGAGTAGCTGTCTTCGGCGATTTCACCCAACACCAGTAAGGGGGCATCGCCCTCGCCCCGATACTCGGCGCGCTGCCAGGTCTCGGCAAAGACCACGACGTCGCAGCGCCCCACTTCGTCTTCGAGGGTGAGGAAGTAGATACGATCGCCACGCTTGCTGCGGGTACTGCGCCGTCCGACGACGATCCCTGCTACCAGCACAAGACCGCTGCCGGCGGTCAAGCCCCCCAGATCCTGGGCACCCATGGCCGCCAACTGCGGTCGATGTTCCAGCAACGGGTGACCGCTGAGATAAAAACCCAGCGTCTCCCGCTCCCGCTGTAGGCGCTCTATCCCGGTCCAGGCGGGTGCCTCGCGCCACGGGGGAGCCGAGGGCTGCTCTTCTGCCGCACCCAGCAGTGAGATCTGTTGGCTGTCGCGGGCTGCGCGGGTCTGGGCAGCGGCCTCGAGAAAAGCATCCAGGGAAGCCAGGAGGCATTCGCGCGATGGTCCGAGATCATCCAGGGCACCGGCCTTGATGAGGGCTTCCAGGGCACGGCGATTGAGACGCTGCAGGTCGACGCGGCAGAGAAAATCGTAAAAGTCCCGAAACGGGCCGTCGGCCTCCCGTGCAGCGATAATGGCCTGCACCGCACCGCGGCCAAGCCCCTTGATGGCGCCGAGTCCGAAACGGATACCTTCGGCCACGGGCAAGAACTCCAGGGCGCTGTGCTGCACCGAGGGGGACAGAATGGCCAGTCCCATGCGTCGGCACTCACCAATCATGGCAACGATCTTGTCGGTGTGATCCATGTCGGCGGTGAGTACCGCCGCCATGAAGTGACTAGGGTAGTGCGCCTTGAGGTAGGCCGTCTGGTAGGACACCAGGGCGTAGGCCGCCGAGTGCGACTTGTTGAAGCCGTATTCGGCAAATTTCTCCATGAGATCGAAGATGGCACCGGCCTGATGGGAGTCGATACCGCGTCGCGCAGCGCCCTGCAGGAAGATTTCCCGCTGCTTGGCCATCTCCTCGGGTTTCTTCTTACCCATGGCACGGCGCAGGATGTCGGCACCGCCCAAGGAGTATCCGGCGAGAATCTGGGCGGCTTGCATGACCTGTTCCTGATACACCATGACGCCGTAGGTCTCCGCCAGAACCGGCTTGAGGTCGGGGTGGGGGTAGCTCACGGCCGCGCGTCCGTGTTTGCGCGCAATGAAATCGTCCACCATGCCCGATTGCAGGGGACCTGGACGAAAGAGGGCCACCAAGGCGACGATATCGCCGAAATTGTCGGGCTGCAGCCTGCGCAGCAGATCGCGCATGCCGGAGGATTCCAGCTGGAAGACGGCCACGGTGTGGGTCGACTTCAGCAAGGCAAACGTTGCCGGGTCATCCAGTGGGATCTTCTGCAGGTCCAGGGCTGCCTTGCCTTCCGCCGCTCGGGCCCGGTTGATGCCCTTTACTGCGATGTCGAGGATGGTGAGGGTACGTAGGCCGAGGAAGTCGAATTTGACGAGACCCATCTTCTCCACATCGTCCTTGTCCAGCTGGGTGACGTTACCGCTGCCCTCCGTCGCGTCGCTGAACAGGGGTAGGCGATCCGCCAACGGCTCCGGGCCGATGACCACGCCACCGGCGTGGGTGGATGCGTGGCGCGGCCGCCCCTCGAGTCGCAGAGCGATGTCCAGGAGCTCACGCACGTCGTCCTCTTCCGTCTGCCGCCGGCGCAACTCCTCCGACTCCTCCAGAGCACGCGCAAGGGTCATGCCCAGATCTCCCGGTACGAGCTTTGCCAACTGATCGACGAAACCATAGGGGAGATTCAGCACCCGACCGACATCGCGGACGACGGCGCGCGCCTTCAGGGTGCCGAAGGTGATGATCTGCCCGACCCGGTCCCGCCCATATTTATCGGCGACGTACTGGATCACCCGGTCGCGCTGCTCCATGCAGAAATCGACGTCGAAATCCGGCATGGAGACCCGTTCGACATTGAGAAAGCGCTCGAAAAGAAGGCCATAGGCGATGGGGTCGAGATCGGTGATGCGCAGGGCATAGGCCACCAACGATCCGGCACCGGAGCCGCGTCCGGGACCCACGGGAACATCGTGATCCTTGGCCCACTGGATGAAATCCGCGACGATGAGGAAGTAACCGGGGAAGCCCATCTGGCGGATGACGTCCACTTCCCGCAGCAGACGCTCGCGGTAGGGCGTCGCCGCCGCACCATCGATACCCAGAGCCTCCAGCCGTTCCGCGAGGCCCTGCTCGGCGGCCTTCTGGAAGTAGACGTCGATAGGACTGCCATCGGGAGTGGGATAATCCGGCAAGGCGTACCGACCCAGGGTAAGCTCCACAGTACAGCGTTTGGCAATTTCCACGGTCTGCAGACAGGCCTCGGGCAGATCTCGGAAACGCTCCAGCATCTCGGCCGGCGAGGCCAGACGATGCTCGGGATTGAAACGTCGCGGACGACGCTCGTCATCCAGGGTATAGCCGGCCGCAATGCACTGGCGGGCATCGAAGGCCTTGAAATCTTCGGCGTCGAGAAAGTGGGCGTTGTTGGTGGCCACCACCGGGAGATCCAGTGCATAGGCCAGATCCACCGTCGCCGCCAGCAACGCCTCCTGCCCTGGCTCGCCATTGCGTTGCAGTTCCAGATAGAAGGCCTCCGGGAACCACTGGGCATAGCGCTCGGCCCATTGGCGCGCCACGTCTGGCTGATGCTGGAGCAGGGCCCTGCCGACATCGCCTCGGGCAGCGGCGGACAACGCGATGAGGCCTTCCGTGTGCCCCTGCAGCCAGTCGTGCTGCAGCTGCGGTCGACCGTGCCGCAGGCCCTCCAGATAGCCCCGACTGAGCAGCCGGCTGAGATTGCGAAAGCCAGTGCGATCGCGGCAGAGTAAGACCAGGCTGCTGGGATCTTCCGGCTGATCCGGCGGGCAGAGCCACACCTCGCTGCCGATGATGGCCTTGACTCCGGCCTCCCGCGCCGCCTGATAGAATTTCACCAATGCGAACAGATTGCCGTGATCGGTGACGGCAATGGCCGGCATACCCCAGTCTACGCAACGGCGAATCAGCGCCTTGATGGGGATGATGCCATCCTCCAGAGAATACTCGGAGTGTACGTGCAGATGAACGAAACCCGTAGTGCTCATGCGCTCCTCGTCCGTGCCGCCACCGGCGCAAAGCCGCGTCGATGAATGAGACTTGGACCCAGCCGTTGCAGCGCCGCCAGATGCAGGGGAGTGGGATAGCCGCGGTGTTGGCCAAAAGCATAGCCCGGAAGGTGCCGATCCAGGGCGTCCATCTCGGCATCGCGTGCCGTTTTCGCCAGAATACTGGCCGCCGCGATGGCGTCTAGGCGGCTATCTCCACGCACCAGAGTCTCGGCCTGCCAGTGCGGCAGGGCTCGATTACCGTCCACCGCCACCCGCCAGGGCCCCGGCGGCAAGGCCCGCAGAGCCCGATCCATGGCCCGCAGGGTAGCCTGCAAGACATTATACCGCTCTATCTCCCAGCTGCCCGCCGAAGCGATGGCCCAGGCCCAAGCCTCGGCACGAATTTTTTGAGAGAGTACCGCGCGCCGCAGAGGGCTGAGTTTCTTAGAGTCCGCCAGGCCAGGCAGCGGCCGCGCCAGGATCACCGCCGCCACCGTCACAGGCCCTGCTAGAGGACCCCGCCCCGCCTCATCGAGACCGACCCAGCCGCGACCACGGTGTTCCAGCTCAGGCACGTCCCCCCCCCAGTACCGCCTCGAGGGCGGCGGCAATGGCCGCATCGTCGTCGCCACGCAGTTTTTCCGGAAGCGCCTCCAGTGCCGCGCATTGCGCGCGACCCGCCGGACCCAGCAGCCGCTCCAGTGCTTCGGCCACGATCTTTGGCTGGAAGGCATCCTGGAGATACTCCGGATAGATTTTTTGCTGGAGCAGGATGTTGGGCATGGCCACAAAGGGCACCCGTACCAGACGTCGCGCCAGCCAGAAGGTGACGGGCTGCATGGCGTAGACGACCACGGCCGGGCGCCGCATGAGTGCCGTTTCCAGGGTTGCCGTACCCGATGCCACCAGCACCACATCGGCGGCGGCCAACAACAACAGACTCTGGGCCAGCACCAGGCGAATGCCGCGCTCCTCACCCAGGGCAGACTGCCACAGTGGCAGGAGATCCTCGCGCGCCAAGGCTACGGCCACCTCCAGCTGGGGAAGCCGCTCGCGCAGACACTGTGCCGTCTCCACCATACCTCGCGCCAGACGCCGCAGCTCCGTTGGCCGGCTGCCGGGAAGCAGGGCCAAAAGCGGCACATCGGCGGCAATGCCCAGGGCGGCCCGCGCCGCTTCCCGGCTGGGCGCCGCCTGGCACTGGGCGAGCAGCGGGTGCGGCAGCACCTGCACGGGAATACCGGCCTCGGCATAGAGCGGGCGCTCGAAGGGAAAGAGCACCAACATCCGATCGATCCTCTCCCGCATCTTGGCAATGCGTCCCGCCCGCCAGGCCCAGATCTGCGGACCCACCACGTAGAGCACCGCGATACCCAAGGATTTTGCCAGGCGCGCCACGCGCAGATTGAAGGCAGGATGATCGATGAGCACCACGGCCTGCGGTCGTTCCTGACGCAGTACCGCCTCGATGCGCGCATACAGCCTGCGCAGGGCGGCATAGTGACGCAACACTTCCACGAACCCCATGACCCCCAACACCTCACCGTCGGCCACGGAGCGTACGCCCGCCGCCTGCAGTCGCGCTCCCACCACCCCGTACCAATGCAGGCCAAGTCCCGCTGCTTGCGTGCGGCGGAGGATGTCGAGTCCCAGATTTTCCCCCGAGCGCTCCACCGCTATCAGGAAAACCGAGTTTCCCATCCTCAGGACCGCAGGTGGGTGCGGATCACCGTCGCGATGCGTTCCACTTGGTCCCGTCGCAACTCCGGAAACATGGGCAGGGAGAGCACCGTCTCACTGAGGCGCTCTGCCACCGGACAGGAGGCCGGGGCGAGATCGGCAAAGGCCTGCTGACGATGTCCCGGGATGGGATAGTAGATGGCACTGGCAATTCCCTCTGCCTGCAGGGCCGCGCGCAGGGCATCGCGATCGCGCACCTGGATCGTGTATTGATGGTAGACGTGGTTCTGTCCCGCGGGCACTTCCGGCAGGCGCAGGTCGAGACCGGCCAGGGCCTCACGGTAGTATTCCGCAGCCTGCTGGCGGCCACGGGTGTAGGCTTCGATGTGGACGAAGAGTTCGCGCAAGATCAGCGCCTGAATCTCGTCGAGCCGGCTATTGTAGCCCAGCACCTCGTGCCGATAGGTCTGCCAAGAGCCGTGATTGCGCAGGCCACGAAGGCGGCGGGCCAACTCCGCATCGTCCGTGACCACCATCCCGCCGTCGCCAGCGCCACCCAGATTCTTGCTGGGAAAGAAGGAAAAGCAGGCAAGGCGACCCAAGCTCCCCAGCTTGCGTCCGCCCAGGGTGGCGCCCAGCGATTGCGCACAATCCTCGATGACCTCCACGCCGTGGGCCGCGGCCAACTCCAGCAACGCCGGCATGTCCGCACCGAGACCATAGAGGTGCACCGGGATGATGGCGCGGGTACGCGGCGTAATGGCAGCGGCGACCGCCTCGGGCTGGATGCGATAATAGCGATCGTCCACATCGACGAAGACGGGGGTGGCGCCCACGTAGCGCACCGCCTCGGCGGTGGCGATGAAGGTGAAGGTGGGGACGATGACCTCGTCCCCCGGACCAATATCCAGGGCGCGCAAGGCCAGCATCAGGGCATCGGTTCCGGAGGCGCAGCCAATCCCGTGTCCAACGCCGATGAAGGCGGCGATTTCCGCCTCAAGAGCCCGCCCCTGCTCGCCCAGAATGAAGCTCGCACCATCCAGGATGGTACCGATACCGGCCAGCATGGCCTCCTTCAGCGGCGCATAATGCTGGCGCAGATCGACCATGGGAATGGGTTCGGGACGGGCTGACGATTCCATCTGGTTCACGGCTCCCGACACGGGGTGCCCTCCTTGGCATGCAAAAACGATTCTACGGCGTCTCGCACGCCGAGGGCGGCGGCAAGGGCCAGCCTCCCCTCCCGGGCACTGCACATGGGTGCCTCTTGCCCGAGCACGGCGCCGAGGAAATTACGAATTTCATACTCCAGGGCGTCCTCCGCCGGCAGTTCCAAGACCTGCTCCTCCGCTCCCGGGATACCGGGGACGGAGCCACGCCCCCGCTCCACCAGGCGCAGCTGCCGCGTCGTGAAATCGACGGAAGCGTAGCGATCTTCCCAGAAGATCCGCATCCGGCGCACCGGCTCACGCACTACCCGGGAGGCCGCGAGATTGGCCACGGCACCATTGCCGAGGGTGACCCAGGCATTGGCCATGTCGGCTTTGTCCGTGACCGCCGCCACACCCACGGCACGGATGTCCTGGAGGTGCTCGCCACTGAACCAGAGGGTCAGGTCGAGATCGTGGATCATGAGATCCATGATGACATCGATATCCAGGGAGCGCGGCTTGAAGGGCGCCAGGCGCTCCGCCTCCACATAGCGCGGTGCGCCGAAGCCACGGCCGCGCAGATGGCGGATGGCCGGGTGCGCGCGCTCGATATGGCCAACGGCCAGCACCTTTCCTACTTGGGCGACAAGGGCTTCCAGGGCCTCGGCCTCGGCCAGGTCCAGGGTGAAGGGTTTCTCCACCAGACAGTGCACGCCCGCCCGAAGCGCCTCCGTTGCCACGGCGAAATGCGTCGAGGTGGGCGTAGCAATGGAGATGGCATCCACCCCTGCCAGCAGTTCCTCGAGGCTTGCAAAGGCGGTGCAGCCCAGTTCCGCTGCCACCGCCGCCGCGCGTTCGGGATCCTGGTCGAATACCCCCTGCAAGTTGGAACAGGCGGCATACTTCTGGGCGTGAAAGCGGCCAAGATGCCCCACACCCACCACGGCCGTGCGCAGCGTCTTCATGGCCGGGTGATACCGCGCTGGGTACCGCGCAGAAAGGCCAGGAGGTGAGCGATTTCCGGTGCATCGAGACCGCGCCGCTCCAACTCCTCCATGGCCTCCTCCAGACGCTGTCCGGAACGGAAGAGCACCCGATAGGCGCGCTTGATCTGCAGAATCGTATCCCGCGAAATGCCCCGCCGCGCCAGCCCGCGGACGTTGATACCGTGCAGGCTGGCGTGGTTGCCGGCCGCCATCATGTAGGGCGGCACGTCCAGCGGGGCCATGGTCCCGCCGCCCAGAATCGCGTGCGCCCCCACCCGCGCAAACTGATGCACTGCCGACAGGCCACCGAGGATGGCATAGTCCTCGATGCAGACGTGGCCGGCCAGCGTCGCCGCATTGGCCATGACCACATGATTGCCGATCTGGCAATCGTGGGCCACGTGGCAGTAGGCCATGAAAAGGTTGTGGTCACCAATACGGGTTACCCCGCCACCCTTGACCGTGCCGCGGTTGATGGTGACGAATTCGCGAAAGGTATTGTGGTCCCCCACCACCAGCTCCGTGCGCTCGCCGCGATAGCCCAGATCCTGGGGAGCACTGCCGATGGAGGCAAAGGGGTGGACGCGATTGCGGGCGCCGATACGGCAGGGACCCTCGATGACGGCATGGGCCCCGACCGAGCAGTGCTCACCCAGCTCGACATCGGCGCCGATCACGGCAAAGGGGCCGACGGTGCAGTCGCTTCCGAGGCGGGCAGAGGGGTCGACGACGGCCTGCGGGTGGACCACCGCGCTCATGCGTCGCGCTCGCGCAAGGTAGCCATGAGCATGGCCGATGCAACCAGGGTATCGCCGACGTGTGCCGTGGTCTGCATCTGCCACATACCTCCGCGACGACGACTGACCTCGGCAAGCAGGATCAGCTGATCTCCGGGTACCACCGGTTTGCGAAAGCGCGCCTTGTCTATACCGGCAAAGTATACCGCCTCGTTCTCGCCGTATTTTTCCTCGGAGACGAAGGCCAGCAGCGCTGCCGCCTGCGCCAGGGCCTCGACGATGAGCACACCCGGCATGACCGGGAAATCCGGGAAATGGCCCTGAAAATAGGGCTCATTGATACTGACGTTCTTCAGCGCCCGCAGATAGTGATTGGGCTGCAATTCCTCTACCCGATCCACCAGCAGGAACGGATAGCGGTGGGGCAGACGTTTCAGTATCTCGTGAATATCCAGTTGCACCATCAGTCGTCACTCTCCTCCCGGTGAGCAGAAGCACGGGCCGCTGCCGTTTTTTCCCATTGCTTGAAGCGCTGCACAAACTCCTCCAGGGTGTCGAAGCGCGCCGCCAGGCGCCGCCAGCGTCGGGCAGGGCGGGCGGGCAGCACTCCCGAGTACACCCCCGGGGTACGCAGATCGTGGGTGATGGCGCTCTGTCCTGCGATGATGCAGCCATCGGCGATGCGAATGTGGCCGGCGAAGCCCACCTGGCCGCCGATGCGACAGTGTGCCCCGATGGTCGTACTGCCCGACACTCCGGTCTGGCCGGCAATGACGGTATGCTCGCCGATGCGGACATTATGACCAATCTGCACCAGATTATCGATCTTGACGCCATCGCCGATGACGGTGTCGGCCATCACCCCGCGATCGATGCAGCTGTTGGCGCCGATCTCCACATCGCGACCGATGCGCACTCCGCCGATGTGCGGGATCTTGAGGTAGGCATCCCCGTCTGGAGCAAAGCCGAAACCATCGGCGCCAATGACGGCATTGGCGTGGATACTGCAGTTGGGCCCAATTTGGACGCCCGCATAGACCTTTACCCCAGGAAAGAGGTGACAGCCCGCGCCAAGGCGCACACCAGCACCGACGACCACACCCGTCTCCAGCCAACAGCCATCCTCGACCACCGCCCCCGAAGCCACCCGTACTCCGGCCTCGATGCGGGCAGCGGGGTGGATGTGGGCATCGACGGCAATCCAGGCCCCCTCGTCCACCCCTGGCGCCGGCCGAGGCGCCGGATAGAGATGCTGTAGCACACGCGCGAAGCTTGCGTACGGATTTCTGCTCACCAGCGCGTTGCCTTCGTACAGGCTGAGTTCCTGCTCCCGCAGAATGAGGGCACCGGCGCGGGTCTCGGCAAGGATCTGCGGTGAACGGGGCGGTTGAAAAAAGCTCAGGTCGTGGGGTCCCGCCGCTTCCAGAGGTGCTACTCCCAGTATCTGGAAGTGGCCGTCACCGCGCAACTCGGCCCTGGCGACCTGCGCCAATTCCGCGAGGCTTGCCGATGTGGTAGCGGACCTGCTCACGGCCTTTCCCGCCAACCGATCATTTCCGGTCGCCCTTGCTTGCCGGCTGTTTCTCCATGGCCGCCACGACCTGTTGGGTCAGATCGATGGCGCCGTTGACGTACAGCACGGACTTGTCGTTCAAAATGAGGGTGTAGTGACCCGCCTGACCGATCTGGCTCACCACGTGAACCAGGCGGTTCTGGATCTTTTCCAGGATCTCATTGCGCTGCACACTGATTTCGTCCTGAGCCTTGCGCTGATACTTTTGCAGGCTCATGACCATGGCCTGCAACTGCGCCTCCCGCTCCTGGCGCTGGGCATTGCTGAGCTTGGGGAAATCCTTTTCGAGGCTACGCTGAAAGTTGTCGATCTCCTGACGCTTGGCCTCGATTTCCTTCTGCCGCGCCTCGATTTGTCGATTGAGGCTGGCCGCCCCCGCCTGCGCCTCGGGCAACTCGCGCAGGGCCTTGTCCAGGTCCACGAAGCCAATCTTTATGCCTTCGGCTATCGCCCCGGGCGTCCAGGCAAGCAGCAGTAGCGCCAGAACAGACAGCCAGAGCCGGTTCCCGTGCCTCCGCAACCACATGATCAGAAGGCGTTTCCTACGGTGAACTGCAGCGGCTGGGTCAGGTCACCCGGCTTCTTGTCCAGGGGAATGGCCAAGGACAGGCGCAGGGGGCCAAGGGGGCTGATCCACAGAAAGCCCACACCGGCTGTGGTCCGCAGATTGCCAAGGCTCGGGAAATAGTTGTTGGTGTACTGGAAATTGCCCGCAGAATCGGCACTCACGCCATATACCCAGCCGCTGGCAACGAACAGATTCATACGAAAATTCTTGTTGTCCTGGAGGCCCGGCAAGGGGAAATAGAGGTTGGCATCGAGCAGGAGCTCACGCGTACCACCCACAGGATAACCGTCGATCTGCGGGCCCAGGGCATAGGTCTGGTACCCGGGCAAGGTGGTCGGCCCGCCCAGATAAAAGTTATCGAAGAAGGGCACCGGTTTGCCCGAATAGCTATTGATGAAGCCATAACGCGCACCCAACCCCCCAGACAACCAGGAGGTGAAGGGATGATAATAATTGGCTTTGATCTCGGCCTTGTAGAAACGCAATTTTCCCGGTGGCACCGCTGCCTTCAACGACAGGCTACCGTACACGCCCTTGGTGGGGAAGATGGGCGAGTTGGTGCTGTTGTAGACCAGGTCATTACCCAGGGTAATGGAATTGGCCGAATTGCCGTACAGATCGATGTAGTTCTGGTAAAGCGGATAATTCGCGCCGTTTTGCAGATTGATGTTGGTATGATCGAAGCCCAGGGTCATGTAATCGTAGACGTACTCCAGCACCGGTATACCCAAGGTCACCGAGGCGCCGTAGTCGATCTCCTGATACGGCGCGATGGCCAGAGTCGACAGATTGGTGTCGTTACGATAGAGATTGAAGCCCAGGCTGATGCCATCGGGCGTGAAATACGGATTGGTAAAAGACAGGTTGTACGCCGTACCCAGGCCGCCCACGTTGGCAGAGAACGACAGCGCATTACCCGTACCCATGAAATTATTCTGGCTGATGGAGCCATTGAAGAGGAAGCCTTGGGCGTTGGAGTAGCCCACACCCACGCTGAAGCTGCCCGTCGGTCGCTCGCTGACGTGCACATCCAGATCCAGCTCGTCGGGATGTCCGGGCACCGGCACCGTCTTGGTATCCACCTTGTCAAAGAAACCCGTCTGTTGCAGACGCAGCTTGGAGCGATCGATCAGTTCGCGATTGTACAGGGCGCCTTCCATCTGGCGGAACTGACGGCGGATGACGTAATCCCGACTCTTGTCGTTACCGCTGATTTCAATACGCCGGATGTAGACGCGATTGCCCGGATCCACCTGAAAATCGATGGCGACCTCATGCTTTTTCTCGTCCACCTCGGGTACCGGCGTGGTATTGGCAAACGCGTAACCATAATCGCCGAGCTTTTCCGCAATGGCCTGATTGGTAGCGTTGATCCGCTCCCGTGAGAAACGCTCACCCGGCTTGACCTCCACCAGCTTTTCCAGATCCTTGCGCGGCAGGACCAGATTACCCGTCAACTCGACCTTGCTGATTCGATAAACCGGCCCCTCATGAATATTGACGGTAATGTAGACGTAGCGACGGTTGGGCGTAACCTGTACCTGGGAGGACTCGATGGCGAAATTGAGATAGCCCCGGTCGAGGTAGAAATCGTGGAGCTTCTCCAGACTTTTTTCCAGCTTCTCCCGCGAGTAGCGATCGTTCTTGGTAAAAAAGGAAAAAGCGTCCGGCGCACCGATGGAGAACAACCCGCGCAGCCGGCTCTCGCTGAAGGCATGATTCCCGACGATGGTGACCTGTTTTATGGTGGCCTGCTCACCCTGATGCACATCGATATCTATGGCCACGCGATTGCGCGGCAGTTTCTCGACGTGGGTGGTGATTTTGGCATTGTAATAGCCCATGCCCTCGTATTGTTGCTGTAATCCCTGCACCACCTGATCGAGGACGGCACGGTTGAAGATATGCCGTTCTTCGAGACCGATGCCCTTGAAGGTTCCCTGCAGTTCATCCTTGGAGAAGGCCTTGATGCCCTTGGTGCGAATGCTGGCGATGATGGGCCGTTCCTGCACCACCACCAACAGATCGTCTCCGGAACGGGCGATGGTGACATCCTTGAAAAACCCGGTGGAGTACAGTTCCTTGATGGCTTGCTGCGCCTTCTGATCGTCCACGGTTTCGCTGATGTGAATCGGCAAATAGTTGTAGACTGTACCCGGGGCGATGTGCTCCAACCCACGGATCTCGATATTCTTGACCGTAAAGGGCGCGAAGGCCAGGGCAGGAGTAGCCCAGACACTACCGACGATCGCCGCCGTTACGACCAGGACGCTGGAAGCTTGAGGTACGAGGCTGATTTTTTTCACGGTTTCAACAGTCTCAGAATATCGTTGTAGAAGGCGAAGGACATGAGCATCAGAAGCAGCACTATACCGATCATCTGCGCTTTTTGCACCACCGCCGCCGGCAGGGGGCGACCCGTCGCCATTTCCACGGCGCAGAAGACGAGGTGACCGCCATCGAGGATGGGGATGGGCAATAGGTTGAGCACCCCCAGGCTGATGCTGATGAGTGCGAGAAAGGCCAGATACGGGGCGAGACCCGCGGCAAAACTCTGCCCAGCGGCCTCGGCGATGCCGATGGGACCGCTGATGTTGCTGGGCGAGACCCGGCCCGAGATCATCTGTCCCAGCATCTCCACCGTCAGGACCGACATACGGAAGGTCTGGCGCGCGCCGTAGGCCATGGCTGCGAGTGGGCCGCGCTCCTTGCGCACGATGAGGTCCGCCGGCAGCGGTGCCATGACGATCCCGATCCGTCCCTGGGGCTGCCCCTTGGCATCGAGGACGTATTCGGTGGTCACGGCCCGTACCTGGGTGACACCTTTGCGCTCGAGGCGCAACAGCAGACGCTGGTGCGGATAAGATTCAATGCGACGGGCCAGATCCTGCCAGCTGTATACGGGCCTGCCGTCCACAGCCAGAATGCGATCGCCGGGCTGCAGGCCGGCCATGGCTGCCGGACTGTCGGCCTGCACCGCACCCACCACGGGCGGCAGATAGGGACCGAGTCCCATCACCTTTTCCATGAAATCGGGACCAACACTGTCTGGGGGCAGTTTTTGCAGCGACAATTCGCGGGACTCAAGCCGACCATCCGGACTGCGGATGCGCAACTGCAGACGCTCGCTACCCACTGCCGCCGCCAGGAGATCCATGCGCAGATCCTCCCAGGTGCTGACCGCATGTCCGTTCACCGCCAGGATACGGTCGCCGGGCACGAGCTGGGCGCGCTGTCCAAGGCCATGGGGGGCCACGGTGCCGACCACGGGAGCAAGACCGGGAATGCCGATGATTGCGACGCCGGCATAGGCGACCACGGCCAGCACGAAATTGGCCGCCGGTCCCGCCAGGGCAATGAGAAATCGCCGCGCCGGTGGCAGCTGATCGTAGGCGCGCGCCCGCTGCGCCGGCGGCAAGGTGGAGCCATCCTGCTCCCCCAACATCTTTACATAGCCCCCCAAGGGGATGGCAGCAAGGACATACTCGGTATCCTCGGGACTGCGTTGCCAGCGCAGCAGCGGCTTGCCAAAGCCGATGCTGAAACGCAGGACCTGGACACCCATGGCCCGGGCCACCCAGAAGTGGCCGGATTCGTGCACCAGAATCAACAGACCGATGGCGATGACAAAGGCCAACAGGGTGAGCAACAGGCCCATGAACAGCAGACGCTCAGGCGGCTGCCAGCCCAAGGTGCGCCGCAGCGACCCGGCGGGCTTCGGCATCGATGTCCAGCACAGCGTCGAGATCCGTTGGCTGCGCCGGCTGGTAATCCGTGAGGGTCTGCTCCACGAGACGGGCAATGGCGGAAAAGGGCAAGCGACCGTCCAGAAAAGACGCCACCGCCACCTCATTGGCCGCATTGAGCACCGTAGCCGCTGCTCCATCCGCACGGAGGGCCGCGAAGGCCAGACCAAGACAGGGAAAGCGCGCAAGGTCCGGCTCCTCGAATTCCAGGGCAGGGCCGCGCGCCAGGTCGAGGGAGGATACGCCGCTGTGCATACGCTGCGGGTATGCCAGGGCGTGGGCAATGGGTGTGCGCATGTCCGGATTGCCGAGCTGCGCCAGCACCGACCCATCCAGGTATTCGACCATGGAGTGGATGATGCTCTGCGGGTGGATCAGCACATCGATCTGGTCTGCGGGGAGGGAGAACAGCCAGTGTGCCTCGATGACCTCCAGGCCTTTGTTCATCATGGTCGCCGAGTCCACGGAGATCTTCCGTCCCATCACCCAGTTGGGGTGTGCACAGGCCTGCTCCGGGGTGACGTCCTGCAGGCGTTCCAGGGGCCAAGTCCGGAAGGGCCCCCCCGATGCCGTCAGCAGGATGCGGCGCACGCCTTTCGGGTCCCCGAAACATTGAAAGACGGCATTGTGTTCGCTATCGATGGGGAGCAGCGTGGCATCGTGCCGACGCACCTCCTCCATGAAGTAGGACCCGGCCATGACCAGACACTCCTTGTTGGCCAGATAGACGCGATGCCCTGCGCGCACGGCGGCGAGGGTCGGCATCAGGCCCGCAGCGCCAACGATGGCCGCCATCACCTCAGACACACCCGGCCATCGCACCGCTTCCAGCAAGGCCTCCGTCCCACTGCCCACGCGGATATCGTCGCGACCCGCTGCCACCAGGGCCGTGTGCAGCGCCGTCGCCGCATCCGGGTTGGCCATGGCCACGAACTCCGGCGAGTGCCGCAGGGCTATCTCCAGCATTTCCTGGACCCGATGGTTACCCGTCAAGGCGAGGACCCGGAACGCTTCCGGGTGCCGGCCGATCACGTCCAGGGTGCTTTTGCCGATGGAGCCCGTGGCCCCCAAGATACAGATTCCGCGTGTCATTTCCACCAACCCAGAGCTATCAGACCCAGAACAAATACCGGAATTCCCGCCAGCATCGCATCGATCCGATCCAGCACACCGCCATGACCAGGCAGGATCCTGCCGCTGTCCTTATGACCACTGCGCCTCTTGAGCAGGCTCTCCAGGAGATCGCCCACCACGCCAAAAGCGGCCACCAGCAAGCCCAGCACAGCACCGCCCACCAGTGCATGGGGATCCCTGCCGATCAGGACCATTGCCCCCAGTGTGCCCATCATCAGTCCGGCAAGCAAGCCACCGTAGAGACCTTCTCGGGTCTTGGCTGGACTCAGCCAGGGCGCCAGCGGCTTGCGCCCCCAGGTCTTGCCCACGGCCAGCGCCAGAATGTCCGTGGCACTGACGAGGAGGATGACCCACAAGAGCAGTGGCGGACGCTGCCCCTGAAGGATCGCCGCCAAGAGAAAGGCAGGGAAAAGCGCCGGCACGGCGAGTAGCGCCATCCACCGCGGCGCCCTCTGCACTTTTGCGGGAGTACGGGCACGCAGCAGGACGATGGGGATGAGCAGCCAGAATATGCCGGCAACAGCGCAAAGCCAGATGCCGCCGCGCCAAAAAAAGACGAGGATCAGAAAGCCGAGGCTCCCCAGAAGGGCCCAGAGACGATGCCGTCCCAGCTGCGCGAGCTGCAGCCATTCGTCCAACGCGAGCAGGAAAACGCCGGCAAGGAACAGGCGGAAGATGGGCGCGGGCGCCCAGTACACCAAAGGAACGAAAACCAGGAACAACAGCGCAGCAGTGACTATTCGCTGCTGCAAGCGTCGTCCAGAAGCTGATCGCCGGTGCGGCCGAAACGCCGCTGCCGTTGCGCAAAGGACCGCAGCGCCTGCTCCAGCGCGTCGCGATCGAAATCCGGCCAGAGCACCTCAGTGAAATAGAATTCCGTGTAGGCCATCTGCCAGATCAGAAAATTGCTGATACGCTCCTCGCCGCCGGTGCGGATGAGCAGATCCGGCTCGGGGCTATCGGCCAAAGCGAGGTGTGGCGCGATGCTTGCCTCGTCCAGTTCAGCGAGATCCCCTCCACGACGCTGCAATTCCAAGGCGGCGGTACGGGCCGCCTGCGCTATGTCCCAGCGCCCACCGTAGTTGACGGCCAGGTTGAGGGTGAGTCGATCGTTACTGGCGGTGAGCGTCTCCGCTTCCTCGATGAGGGCCACGATGTCCGCCTCCAGAGCCCGGCGATCACCGATGATCCGCAGCCGTACCCCATGCTCGTGAAGGCGGCGCGCCTCGCGGCGCAGCATGAGACGGAACAGGTTCATCAGCAGACGAACCTCCAGCGGCGGGCGCCGCCAGTTCTCGGTACTGAAGGCGAAGAGGGTGAGGTGCGCCACGCCCAGTTCGGCGCAGGATTGCACCATCTCGCGCACCACCTCCGCCCCGCGTCGATGCCCCGCCACGCGCGGCAGGTGACGCCGGTACGCCCAGCGTCCATTGCCGTCCATGATGATGGCGAGGTGGCGCGGTAGGGTCGTGCTGCGATTCAGCCCGGTCATCAGACCTCCATGAGGTCCGATTCCTTGGCCTCCACCACGCCATCCACCTCGTCGACGAAGCGATCCGTGAGCTTCTGAAACTCTTCTTCGGCGCGCCGCCCCTCATCCTCAGAGATGCTTTTCTGTTTGAGCAGATCCTTCACCTGGGCAATGGCATCGCGGCGGATGTTGCGGATGGCCACGCGCGCACCCTCACCTTCCTGGCGCACGATCTTGACCATTTCCTTGCGCCGCTCTTCCGACAGCGCCGGCAGCGGCACCCGCACATTGTCCGACCCAGCCACCGGATTCAGGCCCAGGCCCGCGTCACGAATGGCCTTGTCGATCTTGGGGATCAGGGGCTTTTCCCAGGGCGTCACCAGGAGAGAGCGGGCATCGGCAACGGAAATGGAGGCCACCTGCGACAGGGGCGTGGGCGACCCGTAGTAGTCCACCTCGACGTGGTCCAGCAAGCCGGCGCTGGCCCTTCCTGTGCGCAGGCGCGTCAGTTCCGATTTCAGCGCCTCGATGCTCTTCTTCATGCGCTGCTCTGCATCTTTCTTGATTTCCGCAATACTCATGACACCTCTCTTTGCACCAAGGTCCCCTCCTCCTCACCCTGCAGCACCCGCATGAGGGCGCCAGGCTTGTTCATGGAAAAGACGACGATGGGCATGTCGTTGTCCCGACACAAGGTAATGGCCGTGGCGTCCATGACCTGCAGCCCCTGCTCCAGCACCTGATTGAAAGTCAACTCACGATAGCGCATGGCCTCCGGATGGGTGACCGGATCATCGGTGTAGACGCCATCTACCTTGGTGCCCTTGAGCACCAGTTCGGCATTGATCTCCACCGCCCGCAGGCTAGCCGCTGTGTCCGTCGTGAAAAAAGGATTGCCGGTACCGGCGCCAAAGATGACCACGCGCCCCTTCTCCAGGTGACGGATGGCCCGCCGCCGGATGTAGGGCTCCGCCACCTGCTCGATGTGCAGGGCCGACTGCACCCGCGTGGGCAGCCCCAGGTGCTCCAGGGCATCCTGCACCGCCAGCGCGTTCATGACCGTCGCCAGCATACCCATGTAGTCCGCCGTCGCCCGGTCCATGCCCTCGGCGGCCTTGGCCATGCCCCGGAAGATATTGCCGCCACCGATGACCAGAGCCACCTGCACCCCGGCATCGGCCACGCTCTTGATTTCGGCCGCCATCCGTTGCACGACGCTACGATCCACACCGTACTGGCCCTCTCCCATGAGGGCCTCACCGCTCAGTTTGAGAAGGATGCGGGAGTAACGGATGGCGGGTCCCATTCAGGCACCCCGGACCTGGGACATGACCTCCGTGGCGAAATCCGGCCCCTGCTGCTTCTCGATGCCCTCACCCACCTCAAAGCGGACGAAGCCCGTCACGCGAAGCCCCGGGTGCGCTTTGAGCAGGTCGCCAACGCTCCGGTCCGGATCCTTGACGAAGGCCTGGCCCACGAGGGCGATCTCGTTTACGAACTTGCTCATCCGACCACTGATCATCTTCTCGACGATCTCGGCGGGTTTGCCACTCTCCGCCGCCTGAGCGCGATAGATTTCCTTTTCCCGCTCCAGACGCTCGGCGGAAACCTGCTCCGGATAGGCCACTTCCGGACGGGAGGCCGCCACGTGCATGGCCAGATCGCGGCCCAGATCCTCCGAGGCCCCATCGCCTTCCAGGGCCACCAGCACGCCGATGCGATTGCCGTGGAGATAGCTGCCCAGACGTCCCTGGGAAACCTCCAGGCGCTGCAGACGACGCACGGCGATGTTCTCACCCAACTGGCTGACCAGGGTCTTGCGCCGCTCTTCCAGTTCGGCGTCGGCCAGCAGCTGCGCCACCTCCGTCAGCCCCCGCTCCAGCGCCGCCGCCGCGCAGTCCTGGGCAAAGGCGACGAAGGCCTCGTTCTTGGCGACGAAGTCCGTCTCGCAATTGACCTCCACCACCACCGCCGCGCGGGCATCGGCACTTTCCGCCAGAGCGATGCGTCCCTCGGCGGCCACTCGGCCCGACTTCTTGTCGGCCTTGGCGAGCCCCCGCTTGCGCAGGAGATCCACTGCCGCCTCCATGTCGCCGTCGGCCTCCGTCAGGACCGTCTTGCACTCCATCATGCCGGCGCCCGTGCGCTCCCGCAATTCCTTGACCTGCTGCGCAGAAATAGCCATAGCTGCTCCTTTGTGTCCGTGATTCGGGCGACTTCGCCGTTCAGTCGGCGTCGATCTCGATGACTTCTTCCTCGACCTCGACGAAATCGTCCAGGAGATCGGCTTCGCTGCCCTGACGACCGGCGAGGATGGCATCCGCAGCCAGGCTCGCGTAGAGGCGGATGGCGCGGGTGGCGTCGTCGTTACCGGGGATGGGGTAGTCGATGGGTGATGGATCGCAGTTGCTGTCCACTACGCCAACCACGGGGATCCCCAGCTTCTTGGCCTCGGCAACGGCGATGTTCTCGTGCCCGACATCGATGACGAAAAGGGCATCGGGCACACCGGTCATATCCTTGATGCCGCCCAGACTGCGCTCCAGTTTCTCCCGCTCGCGGGTGAGGGTCAGCACCTCTTTCTTGGTGAGTTTTTCCAGCGTGCCATCGACGCTCATCTGCTCCAGCTCCTCAAAGCGACGTAGCGACTGCCGGATGGTCTTGAAATTGGTGAGGGTCCCGCCCAGCCAGCGCTGGTTCACATAAAAAGCGCCACAGCGGCGCGCCTCCTCCTCGATGGCCTCGCGCGCCTGACGCTTGGTGCCCACGAACAGCACGCGACCGTGCTTGCGCGAGACCTGCTCGAGGAAAGCCAGAGCGGTACGCAGCATGGGCAGGGTATGCTCGAGGTTGATGATGTGGATGCGATTGCGTTCACCAAAGATGTAGGGGGCCATCTTGGGATGCCAATAACGCGACTGGTGACCGAAGTGCGCACCGGCTTCCAGCAAAGCGCGCATGCTGACATTGGGACTGCTCATGGAGATGCTCCTGCGTAGGGGTTGCTGTCCGCCACCGATCCCAGACGACGATCCCGAAGGACACCCGCGCGCCTGCGCCGATCGGTGTGTGAATTTGGGCCCATAAGCCCTCGCCCATGAGCCCTGGCGGTTTATACCAAAGAATGCTTGCGCCCGCAATCGCCGCAGACCGGCGCCCCCATCCTCGGCGCTTCAGCGCCGCCGGTGCAGCCACCAAGCGACGATGGCTCCGACGATGAGTAGCCCAAGAAGCGCCAGCTGAACGTTGTGCACGTTCCTTAGCAACGGGCGCAGCGAGGCGCCGAGGAGATAACCCACCACCGACAACACCACCGCCCATATCAGTGCGGCCAGCGGGTTCATCCACAGGTAGCGACGCGGCGGGTAACGGTGCACACCCAGGAGGATGGGCGTGATGGTGCGGGTGCCATAGATGAAGCGAAACACCAGGGTGATGACATTGCCGTAGCGGCGGATCAGCCCCTCGGCCTTGACCACATGACGCCGCAGGAAGAGCGGAATCCATCCCAGCACGCGATCCCCGTAACGATACCCCACCTGGTACAGGACCTGATCGTTGATGGTGCTGCCGGCAAAGGCGGCGGCAATCACCCACGGCAATTCCAGGATACCCGCCTGGGCCAGGGCGCCGGCCACGACCACCACCGCCTCTCCCTCCAGCAGGGTTCCGAGAAAGAGGATCCCGTAGCCGTAGTGGCGCAAGAACTCGATCACCATGTCGAGGGTGATTGGCGCGTAACCGAGGCTCTCCAGGAGCCCATTGAACAGATCGATGGGATTCCCCTCCCTGCGGGCGATGGTTTAGCAGAGCACCTGAAAATCGGGATTGACCAGGATCTGCTCCTGCTCCAGATCTGCGGCCAACAAGGGGGCGGTGGTACGCCAGTTCGGGGGAAAGCGCAACTCCAGCGTCCGCCCACGAATGGTCAGGCTTGGCTTGTGGTCGAGACCGGTAGCACCGCGCTGCAGGACGATGGCCAGGCGCAGGAGCACGGCCAGTCGCTGCAGTCCCTCGACATCCTCCGCCGCGACTCCCAAGGCCTGCAATTGCGAGAGACTCAGGAGTTTTTTGCGTTGGCAGCGCACCAGACAGGCGATGAGATTCTGCTCACGTCGCGAGAATCCGGCGATGTCGCCATTGCGCCAGATGTATTCACCGTGCTTGTGAAAGCCCGAGTGGGCGATGTCCAGCCCGATGTCGTGGGTGGCCGCAGCCCAGCGCAGCCAGGCGAGGTGGCCATCGTGCAGCGCCCAGGCGTGACGTGCGGCGGCAAACAGCTGCCCTGCCCACTCCACGACTTCGGCATTGCGTTGTACCTGGCTGTGAAAGCGCTGCTGGAGGTTGGCAACGCTCAGTTCACGACTGTCCTCGTGGTGGATGCGCCCGAGCAGATCGTAGATCGCTCCCTCCCGCAAGGCCCCTTCGGAAAAACGCATTTCCTGGATCCGCAGGGAGGCGAAGAGGGCGAGGAGGATGGCTAGTCCGCCGGGGAAGACCGCCGCCCGATCGCTCTTCAGTCCGCGCAGCTTGTGCAGGGCAGAAATCTGTCCCAATTGGAGTACCTGCGCGCGCAGCCACTCCAGACCGCCGGGGGTGATGCGCGTGCCCTGGCCGTTCTCACTGAGGATGCGCAATACCGCCTTGATGGTGCCCGAAGAGCCCACCGCCTGATCCCAACCGTGGCGAAAATAATCGCCAAGGCTCGGTTCGATGGCCAGCCGCACCCGATTCTGCAGGGCCGCCATGGCAGCCTCGCTGATGCGGCCGTCGGCAAAGAAGCTGCGTGTCGAAGCCACGCAGCCATAATTCAGACTCTCGGTGATCCAGGGCTGAAAACCGGTGCCGGCAATGACCTCGGTGCTGCCACCGCCGATATCCACCACCAGCCGCCGCTCACGGGCATCCACGGCGAGGCTGTGGGCAACACCGAGATAAATCAGGCGCGCCTCTTCCCGTCCGGCGACGATCTCCACCGGAAAACCGAGGGTTTTTTCGATGGCGCCCACGAAGTCTTCGGCACGGGTGGCCAGGCGCAAGGTATTGGTGCCGATGACCCGCACGCGCTCGGGCGGCACTCCCTGCAAGCGCTGGGCAAAACGCGCCAGACACTCCAGGGCGCGACTCGCCACGGCTGGGTCGAGGCTGCCGTCCGGACGCAGGCCCTCGGCCAGACGCACGCCCTCACGCAGACGATCCAGAAGCCGGAGCTCCGTCCCCCACTCCTGCGCCACCACCATGTGAAAAGAGTTGGAGCCAAGGTCGACGGCAGCCAGGAGCGCAGGTTCGGGGGAGGACGACGGCAGGGTCATGAAGCTCCTTTCTGCAGATCTTTGGCAACCTGTTCCAGGGGAATATGGCGAACATTGCGCCCCTTGGCAAGGTAGATCACGTATTCACAGACGTTACGGGCATGGTCGCCCACCCGCTCCACCGCCTTGGCGATGAACAGGGCGTCGATGGCCGCGGTGATGGTGCGGGGATCCTCCATCATGTAGGTCACGAGACGCCGCGTCGCCCCGCGGTACTCCTGGTTGAGTTCCTCGTCGCCTCGGGCGATGCGGATGGCCGCATCGGCGTCGGCCCGCGCCAGCGCATCCATGGCCTCGCGCAGCATGCGCAGCGCATATTCCCCCATGGCGTGCACATCGCGCAGAAAATTGGCGTGGATCGCCTGGGAACCGTGGCCCATGGACAGCACCATGTTGGCAATCTTGGCGGCCTTGTCGCCGATACGTTCCAGATCGGCAATGGTCTTGATCAGCGTCATCACCAGACGCAGGTCGCCGGCTGCCGGTTGCCGCCGGGCCAGGATGCCGATGCACTCCTCCTCGATGCGGACCTCATAGCCATTGACCACCGCATCCCGGGAGATGATCTCGTTGGCCAATTCACTGTCCTGGTGCTGCAGGGCCACCATGGCGTTGGCGAACTGCTCCTCCACCACGCCCGCCATGGTCAAGACCAGTTCGTGCACACCCTGAAGTTCCTCGTCGAAACGCTGCGAAATGTGGGGCTCTTTGTCCATGTTCGACTCCTTAGCCGTAGCGACCGGTGATGTAATCTTCCGTCTGCTTCTGTTGTGGGTTGGTGAAGAGCTGCTGGGTCGGACCGAATTCCACCATCTCCCCCAGGTACATGAAGGCCGTGAAATTGGAGACGCGGGCTGCCTGCTGCATGTTGTGGGTGACGATGAGAATGGTGAAACGATCGCGCAGTTCGCTCACCAGTTCCTCGATCTTCAGGGTGGCGATGGGATCCAGGGCGGACGTGGGCTCGTCCAGAAGGATGACCTCGGGCTTGACCGCCACGGCCCGGGCGATACACAGGCGCTGCTGCTGGCCGCCCGAGAGGCTCAGACCACTGGCCTTGAGCTTGTCCTTGACTTCATCCCAGAGGGCTGCCTGGCGCAGGGCCTGCTCGATCCGCTCGTCCATCTCGACTTTCCGCAGTTTTTCGTAAAGGCGGATGCCGAAGGCGATGTTGTCATAAATGGACATGGGGAAGGGCGTGGGCTTTTGAAAGACCATTCCCACCTTCGCGCGGAGCAGGTTCACGTCGATGCTGGGGCTGAGGATGTCCTCTCCGTCCAACAGCACCTGACCAACGGCCCGCTGCCCGGGGTAGAGGGAATACATCCGGTTGAACACCCGCAGCAGGGTCGACTTGCCGCAGCCCGAGGGACCGATGAAAGCCGTCACCTGCTTCTCCGGGAGCTCGATGTTGATATCTTTCAGTGCCTTGTTGTTACCGTAAAAAAAATCCAGGTGGCTTACCGTGATCTTGGCCTTGCCTTGCTCCGCCATGTTCTCCCCCATCCGAGTAAAAAACTCGACCGATTATAACGGCATTTTATGACACTTTGATGACAGCGACGGTGTTTTCCGGCTCGCGCTCTACCTCTCGGCGCCGCCCCAGGGCCAACGGGAAATGGACCCGAAAGACCGAACCGCGACCCACCTCGCTGTGGATCTCCAGCCGTCCGCGGTACCGCTCCACGGCATGGCGGACGATGGCGAGCCCCAGACCCGTCCCGCCGACGCGTCGGGAGCGTCCGCGATCGACCCGATAGAAGCGCTCGGTGATGCGCCGCAAATGCTCCGGCGCGATGCCATCGCCCTGGTCCTCCACCGTAAAGCACAGTTCCGTCGCCGTCTCACTCCAAGCTATCCGGATCAGCCCGCCGGCGGCGGAATATTTCACGGCATTGTCCACGAGATTGTGGACGATGCTCTGAACATCCAGCGGTTCCGCGAGGATGGCCAGATCCTCATCCACCTCCAACGCCAGTCGCAGCGCTTTTTCCTGAATCCGCGGAGCCAGGCTATTGAGGCTGCGGTGCAGAAGTTCGGCTGGGAGGAGCTCCTGGAGGCGCTGCGGGTCGGGTTCCGTCGATTCCATGCGGGCCAGGGAGAGCAGATCCTCCACCAAGGACTGCATGCGCTGGCTCTGTGCCTCCATGAGCCGCAGTTGCGGACCGACCTCGGCGTCACGACCCAGGGGGCCGTCCAGGAGATTTTCGAGGAATCCGCGGATGACCGTCAGGGGGCTGCGCAGTTCGTGGGAGACGTTGGCAACGAAATCCTGGCGCACCTGCTCCAGTTGCCGCAAGCGGGTTATGTCGCGAAAGAGCACCAGGGCCCCGGCATCGCCCAGGGGGTAGCGCAAGCCCTCCACTATCCGCTCCGGATCACGCGGCATGGGCATCTGGATTGCCGTGCTTGCCTCGCCGCTCAGAAACTGGCGCATCTGCGGCAGACGCAGCCAGTAGGCAAAGGGTTTGCCGAGGTCGTCTGGCCAGTGCAGGCCGAGTAGCTGCACCGCCGCCGGGTTGACCCAGAGCAGACGGCCGTCCTCGTCCATGAGGATGACGGCATCGGGCATGGCCTGCAGGGCATCGCGCAACTGCACGATCTGGGCGCTCAATTGCCGCTGGGTGATCTCCTGATGCCGGCGCCAGTGGTAGCCCTCAGCAAAGGTTTCCTCCCAGATGCCCGCACTCAAGGGCGGCATGCTGGTGCGTTTTTCCCGAAACCAGGCGCGAAAGCGTAGGGCCTGCTGCCGATGCCAGCCCACCCAAAGGGCCGAGACAAAGGCCGAAAACCAGAGAAAGGCGGCGATCTGGTGCAGCGGAACCCGTCCCCACCACCACAGCAGGGCAAGACTCAGGGGCAGCAGCAGCGGGAACCAGGCCCGCAGAAAACTCACGCATCCTCCTCCACCAGGAGCCCGCGCGGTGCCAAGGGATTGCAGCGATAGCCCTCACCGCGCACCGTCTCGATGATATTGGCGTAGCCCACCTTGGCCAGGGCACGGCGCAGGCGGCGGATGTGGACATCCACGGTGCGCTCCTCGATGAAGCTCTGCCGACCCCAGATGTGGTCCAGCAGGGCTTCCCGGGAATAGACGCGGTCGGGATTGGTGGCAAAGAGGCGCAACATGCGGAATTCCGTGGGGCCCATACCCACCAGTTCATCGTCGAGGGTGACCCGGTGGGCCTTGATGTCCACCAGCAGTTCACCAATGCGGACGTGGGTTGGAGTGAGCCCTCCGTAGCTGCGGCGCAGCAGCGCCTGCACCCGGGCGCCCAGTTCCCGCGGCGAAAAGGGCTTGGACAGATAGTCGTCGGCGCCGGACTCCAGTCCGTGGACCCGATCGCCCTCTTCGCCCCGGGCGGTGAGCACGATGATGGGCAGGCTCTGGGTCCGCTCCGCCCGCCGCAGGCTGCGACACCAGGCAACTCCACTTTCACCGGGCAGCATCCAGTCGAGCACGATGAGGTGGGGCATGGGATCCCGAAGATGCTCCTCCGCCTGTTCCACACTCGCCACGCAGGTCACGTCGAAGCCCTGTTTCTGCAGGCTCAGACGCAAAAGCTCCTGGATGCCTTCCTCATCCTCCACCACGAGGATGCGATAGACGGTCTTGCCTAGCTCGAGATCGGACACCGGTTCCCGCCCCTCCTTCAGAACCCAATTCCAACGCATGCCTCATCCGTCCGCGATCCAACCGCCGCCCAGCAGCCGATCGCCATCATAGCACACGGCAGCCTGCCCCGGGGTAATGGCCCGCTGTGGTGTGGCAAAGCGCAGGTGTGCCGCCGCTCCATCCAGCAGCCGCAGCGTCGCCGGGACCGGGGACGCTGCGTAGCGCAGCTTGACCGTGACCGGAGTGTCCAGTGCTACGCTCTGTGTTGTCAACCAGTTACAGTCGCGCAAGCGCGCCTCGCCGCGGAACAGGGCGGCTTCAGGGCCCACCTGCAGCCGGTTGTGCTTGGCATCGAGAGCAAGGACATAGCGCGGCACCGCTGCCCCTCCACCCAGACCGCGGCGCTGGCCGACGGTGTAGTGGACGAGACCCTCGTGCTGTCCCAGCACGGCTCCCGTGGCATCGACAATGTCCCCTGGCCGTACCTCCACCTGCGTCTGCGATTTGATGAAGGCGCCGGTGTCGCCATCGGGGATGAAGCAGAGATCCTGTGAATCGCCCTTGGCGGCGATGGCCAAACCGCGCTGCCGTGCCCAGGTGCGCACCTCCTCCTTGCGCCACTCCCCGAGGGGGAACCGCAGCCGGGGCAAGAGCTCCCCGGGGACGGCAAACAAAAAGTAGGACTGATCCTTGCGCTCATCCACGGCACGCCGGAGTTGCCAGTCGTCCCCCACCTCGCGCAGGCGCACGTAATGCCCTGTCGCCAGAAAATCGGCTCCGAGCGCCGCCGATTCCTGCCACAGGGCAGTGAATTTCAGAAGCTGATTGCAGCGCGCGCAGGGATTGGGGGTACGTCCGGCCAGGTAATCGGCAACGAAGGGCTCGACGATGGCCTCGCGAAACCGCTGACGATAGTCCAACACCCGATAGGGGATCCCTAGCTGCGCACACAGGTCCGCGGCATCTTCGATATCGCGCTCGTCGCAGCAGCGACTCTGAGGCCACAAACGCAGGGTGACTCCCACCAAGTCGTGACCCGCATCGGCGAGGAGCGCTGCTGCCACCGCCGAGTCTACCCCACCCGACAGGGCGACGACGATTCTCGCCACGCCCCGCGCCTAGTCCCGCTCGGCGAGCCAAGCCATCTGGATGGCCTCGAGGATACCCTCGTTGGAGCGCTCCGGGTCGTCCGCGAACTCCGGCAACTCCGTCACCCAGCGGTGCAGGTCCGTGAAGCGGATGTGGGCCACATCCACATCGGGATGGGCTTCATCCAGGGCGATGGCGATATCCTGGGTGTCCGTCCAACGCATCAGTGCCGCTCCTTTTCCAGGTTGATGGTGTACTTGGGAATCTCGATGACGAGGTCGGCATCGCCCACCTTGGCCTGGCAGCTCAATCGGGAGGTCGGTTCCAGGCCCCAGGCCTTGTCCAGCAGGTCCTCTTCCTTTTCTTCGGCGGGTTCGAGGCTATCGAAGCCCTCGCGCAGGATCACGTGGCAGGTGGTACATGCGCAGGACATCTCGCACGCGTGCTCGATGTGCACGCCATTGCGCAGCGCCGCTTCGATGATGCTCTCCCCCGGTTCGGCATCGAATTCGGCGCCCTCGGGACAGAGTTCGTGGTGCGGCAGGACTCGGATGTGGGTCATTCAATCCTTCCATTCGTCGATGGAGTGGCCGGCCATGGCACTGCGCACGGCACGGTTCATACGCCTTTCCACCAAAACCTCCGCCGCCTTCTCCAAGGCTTCCATGGCGGCGGTGATGGTATCGGCATCGCTTCCGGCGAGGGCCCGGTCGAGATCGTCCCGGGCCGCCTCGATGGCCTGGCGCTCAGCGTCCGCAAGCAGGGCCGCATCGGCGGTCAGGGCGCTGGCCAGGGCCTCACGCGCCCGCTCACCCTCTACCCTGGCCTCGGCCAGGCGGCGATGGGCGACATCGTCGGCGGCGTTCTGCAGGGCATCCTGGAGCATCTGGGTGATGGCGGCGTCGTCGAGGCCGTAGGAGGGCTTCACCTGCACCTCGGCACGCACCCCCGTGCTGGTTTCTTCGGCGCGGACGGCCAGCAGGCCATCGGCATCCACCTGAAAGGTCACGCGAATGCGCGCCTGGCCGGCCACCATGGGAGGGATACCGCGCAAGGTGAAGCGGGCCAGAGAACGATTGTCTTCCACCCGATCCCGCTCACCCTGCAGCACATGGATGGACATGGCCGTCTGACCATCCTTGAAGGTCGTGAACTCCTGGGCGCGCGACACCGGGATGGGCGTATTGCGCGGAATGATCTTCTCCACCAGCCCGCCCATGGTCTCGAGGCCCAGCGACAGGGGCAGCACATCCATGAGCAGGAGGTCCTCACCCTGGTTACCCACCAGGGCGTCGGCCTGAATGGCTGCACCCAGGGCGACCACGCGATCGGGATCGATGTCCGTCAGGGGCTCCCGGCCAAAGAATTCGGCAACCATGCGCTGCAACAGGGGAACGCGGGTGGCACCGCCCACCAGCACCACCCCGTCGATGGCCGAGCGCTCCACACCCGCGTCGCGCAGGGCCCGGCGGCAAGGCGCCAGGGTTCGCTGCAAGATGGGCGCGATCCAGGACTCGAGATCACTGCGTTGCAAGGTCCAGCTACGGCTCTCGCCCGTGGGCAGGACGAGCTGGGCGGTGGCCGAATCCACCTCGCTCAAACGCTCTTTCAGACCACGCGCAAGCTGCAGACTCTGGCGCCGAAAGCCCGGGTCGCGGGCAAAATCCGGAAACTCCTCCAGCAGATGCTCGGCTATGGCATGGTCCATGTCGTCACCACCCAGAGCGGCATCGCCGGCGGTGGCGAGCACCTCGAAGACGCCCTGCTGCAGGCGCAACAGCGAAAAATCGAAGGTCCCGCCGCCCAGATCAAAGACGGCGTAGAGACCACGGGAGCCCTTGTCCAGACCATAAGCCACCGCTGCGGCCGTCGGTTCCGCCAGCAGACGCAAAACCGGGAGACCGGCCAGGGCAGCCGCATCCTTGGTGGCCTGCCGCTGGGCGTCATCGAAATAGGCCGGCACCGTGATGACCGCCCCCTGGGGCTCCCCGCCCAGGGCGGCGACGGCTCGCTCCTTGAGGGCCTTGAGGATCTCCGCCGAGACCTCCACGGGACTCTTGTCCCCGGCCACGGTGCGAATCCGCACCATGCCCTCCCCCGGCACGATCTCGAAGGGCAGATGCCCCGCAAGACGGCCGACATCCGCCGCCCCCCGGCCCATGAAACGTTTCACCGAGGCAATGGTATTGTGGGGATCCTCCACGGCAGCCGCGCGGGCCGCGTAGCCCACCTCGACCCGCCCATCGGCAGCGTAATGCACCACGGAGGGCAACAACACCCGCCCCTCCAGATCGGGAATGGTCTCGGGTATGGCCGAGCGCACCGTTGCCACCAGGGAATGGGTGGTGCCGAGGTCGATACCGATGGCCAGACGCCGCTCATGGGGAGCCTGGCTCTGTCCCGGTTCGGCAATCTGCATCAACGCCATACGTCCCTCCTCGTGCTATGCGCCCAACTGCCCTAGGCAAAATCCCAGGACTCTTCCCTGCGCTCCAATTCTGCCCGCAGTTTGCGCAGATACTGCCATTCCTGAAGGGCCGCAGCCAAGGCCTCGCCGTCGCTGTCCTCCCGCGCGAAGGCTGCGGCGACTCGCTGCTGCAGGCTCTGTTCATCCTGCCCGATCTGTCGGCGCAGGTCATCCAGAGCCGCTTGATCCCGCGCCTTGGCAATGGACTCCAGCTGTTCGCGATACTCCATCTGGCGCATGAGGAGCTCGGGATCGCGAATACTGCCTTGCGCCTCACCCAAAGCCGAATGCCCAAAACGTCGAGCAAAAAGATAGTCTGCACGTCGCAGGGGGTCCCCGAGCACTGCTGCGGCCTCATTGATCCGCGTACTCCACTCCAGGGAGCGCCGCTGCAGGGATGCGGACGCCCGAGCAAAGCGATCGGGGTGGAGATGCCGTTGCAGATCCAGGGCGCGCTCGCGCAGATCTGCCGCATCCAAGGCGTAGGACTCCGGCAGCCCCAAACTGGCAAAGAGGCTGCAGGAAGGATCGAAGGGCAGCAGGGCAGAGCAGGCAGGGCAGAGCACCGAACAGGTAGCGCATTCTGCCCCGCACTGGGGACAACGCAGCGGGGCCATCAGGTCGTGAAGCTCTCGCCGCAACCACAGGTGTTCTTGACGTTGGGATTGTTGAAGCGAAAGCCCTGGTTCAGCCCCTCCCGGGTGAAATCCACTTCCATCCCGTCCAGATAAATCAAGCTCTTGGGATCCACGAAGAGGCGCACATCGGCATGGCTGAACACCCGATCCTCGGGTCTTGGCTCATCCACGAACTCCATCACGTAGGAAAGCCCCGAACAACCGCTGGTCTTGACCCCGATACGGATGCCCTGCCCTTTGCCGCGCTTGGCGATGCTGCGACGCACCTGCTCGGCAGCCCGTTCCGTTAGGACGATGGCCATGCTGGCGCCTCAGTGACTCGCGGCTTCGGCTGCGACCTTCGCTTCACCGGCAGCACTGCCGTGCTTCTGCAGGTAATCCTGCACCGCCGCCTTGATGGCATCCTCGGCCAACACCGAGCAGTGGATCTTTACCGGGGGTAGTTCCAACTCCTCGGCAATCTGACTGTTCTTGATGGTCATGGCTTCGTCCAGGGTCTTGCCCTTGACCCACTCCGTCACGAGCGACGAGGAGGCAATGGCCGAACCGCAGCCATAGGTCTTGAAGCGGGCGTCCTCGATGATGCCCTGCGCATTCACCCGGATCTGCAGACGCATGACATCACCGCAAGCGGGCGCGCCAACCATGCCGGTACCGACGGACTCGTCGCCCTTGTCAAAACTCCCGACGTTGCGGGGATTCTCGTAATGATCGATGACTTTTTCACTGTAGGCCATGGTAGTTCACTCCTTTCTCGATTCCGATCTTGCGACGGGCAAAAAACTCAGTGCGCCGCCCACTGAATACTGTTGAGGTCGATACCTTCCTGATGCATCTCCCACAGAGGAGACAATTCACGCAGCTTACCCACCTTGGCGGCGATGAGCTCGATGGTGGTATCGATCTCCTCCTCCGTGGTGTAGCGACCGATACCGAAGCGGATGGAGCTATGCGCCAATTCATCGGACTTGCCCAGCGCGCGCAACACGTAGGAGGGCTCGAGGCTTGCCGAAGTACAGGCAGAACCACTGGATACCGCAATGCCCTTGAGGGCCATGAGCAGCGACTCGCCTTCGACGAAGGCGAAGCTGACATTGAGGTTGTGCGGTACCCGATGCTCCATGTCGCCGTTGACGTAGACTTCTTCAACCCGCTCCTGAATCCCGCGCCAGAGCCGGTCGCGCAACTGGCGGATACGCCGCGAGTCGCTCTCCATGGACTGCACGGCGAGCTCCGCTGCCGCTCCCATGCCGACGATCTGATGCGTCGGCAGGGTGCCCGAGCGCATACCGCGCTCGTGGCCGCCACCGTGGATCTGCGCCTCGACCCGGACCCGCGGTTTGCGCCGCACATAGAGGGCACCGATACCCTTGGGGCCATAGATCTTGTGACCGGACAGGCTCATGAGATCGGCGTGAATGGCCTCCACGTCCACGGGCACCTTGCCCAGGGCCTGTACGGCGTCCACATGGAAAAGAATCTTGCGCTCGCGCAGGATGCGACCGATCGCTTCCATGGGCTGGATGACCCCGATCTCGTTGTTCACAAAGAGCACGGAGGCCAGTATGGTGTCCGGGCGCAGGGCAGCGACGAAGGCGTCGAGATCCACCAGGCCGTTTTCCTGAACGTCCAGGTAGGTTACCTCGAAGCCCTCCCGCTCCAATTGCCGACAGGTGTCCAGGGTGGCCTTGTGTTCCGTACGCAGGGTGATGAGGTGCTTGCCCTTGCCGGAATAGAAATGCGCCGCACCCTTGATGGCCAGGTTGGTCGCCTCCGTCGCTCCCGAAGTCCAGACGATCTCCTTGGGATCGGCGTGGATGGCTGCCGCCACCTGCGCCCGCGCCCGCTCCACCGCCTCCTCGGCCGCCCAGCCATAGCTGTGCGACCGGCTCGCCGGGTTACCGAATTCCTGGGTCAGGTAGGGCAGCATCTGCTCCAGCACCAGGGGGTCTACCGGCGTGGTGGACTGATAGTCGAGATAGATGGGGCGCTGGTGCTGGCCGTTGTGCAGCATCTGCGTCTTTACCTCCGACAGGGACTTGACCTGATTCATCGTCACACTCTCCTCAACCGTGTAGAGGCTCACCGGGTCGGGCTCGCGCTGCCAGGCGCAGGGGTGCGGCGACCTGCGCCTCCTTGCGCCGCTGCTCCGCCACCAGCTGAGCCAGGGTGATGCCACCCAAAAAAGCCGCTATCTGCTGTCCCAAGGCCTCCCAGAGATCGTGGGTCAGACACTGCTGGCCTTCGCCCTTGCAGCACTGCACCGGATCCCCACCACACTGCGTCGTGTGGATGGACTCGTTGACCGCCTCGACGATCTGCGTCAAGGGAATCTGCGCCGTGGGATCGGCAAGGCGATAACCACCGCCGGGACCCCGCACACTCTCCACCAGACCCCGCCGGCGCAGACGACCGAAAAGCTGCTCCAGGTAAGCCACCGATATCTGTTGCCGCTGCGAGATGTCGGCGACGGTCACCACCCCACCATCCTGGTGCAGGGCCAAGTCGAGCATCGCAGTGACCGCGTAGCGGCCTTTGGTCGTCAGTTTCATTGCCTTACCTCACTCTGGTGAGCATCCTACTAATTCCTACCGAATTAGTCAACTATTCCGGTCCGAGGTTCCCTCCCGCACATCCGTCTCCGCCGCCTCGGCATCCAGGCTACAGTGCAACTCCTCCACGGCAATCTCGCCGGCTCCCGGCTGGAGCTGCCGCAAGGCCTCCCGCAGCTGGGCAATCTCGGCATCCTGCCGGTGCATGTGCTCCAGCATGCACTCCACCGCCCGCGCCACCGGATCGGGCATCTGACCGCGTTGACCATAGGCATCGAACTGTGCCGATCCCGCACCCTTGTTGACGATCCGACCCGGTACGCCCACCACGGTAGCCCCGTCGGGCACGTCCTTGACCACCACGGCATTGGAGCCGATCCGGGCGCCGTCACCCACCCGGATCGGCCCCAACACCTTGGCACCGGCGCCGACGATCACCCCCCGGCCCAGGGTCGGGTGCCGCTTGCCCGGCTGCCAGGAGGTACCGCCCAGGGTGACCCCATGGTAGAGGGTGCAGTCATCGCCGATCTCCGCCGTCTCGCCGATGACGACCCCCATGCCGTGATCGATGAAAAAGCCTTTGCCGATGCGTGCGCCAGGGTGAATCTCGATGCCCGTGGCCCAGCGTCCAAAGGCCGACAGCAGCCGTGCCGGCAAGCGCCAGCCGTGAACCCAGAGCCGATGTGCCAGCCGGTAGATCAGCAGGGCGTGCACACCAGGATAGGTGAGCAGGATCTCCAGGCGCGTGCGCGCCGCCGGATCGCGGGCAAAGATGGCTTCCATTTCCTCACGCCAGCTACCGGCCATGCGTTTTCACTCCCTTAGCCTGCCCTTGCCATCCGCGGTCATCGGAGCATTAGAGACGATGCCCATCGCCCTTGTCCATCTGCGCCCAGCGCTCCACCTCGGTGAGGATGCCCCGCAGGATATACACTTCGTTGAGGTCGGGCCGGGCGCGATCGAAGAGCCTGCGCAGACGGCGCATCATGTGCGTCTCACGCGGTGCCTGGAGAAATCCCGCCTGACGCAGGACCTGGGCCAGATGCCCATAGAAACCCTCCATGGCGGCCCGAGGGGCCGCCGTCTCCAGCACACTCGGCGCCGGGTGCCGTGTCTCCCGCTGCGCCAGCAATAATTCATAGGCCAGGATCTGTACCGCCTGGGCGAGATTGAGGGAGCGGTAGGCTTCGGCCGTGGGAATCTGGATCAGGCACTGGCAAAGGTCCAACTCGCGGTTGCTGAGCCCGACGCGCTCGTTGCCAAACAGAATGGCCACCGGTGCCGAAGCACCCAAGGCCACGATTTCCGCTGCCGCCGGGCGTGCCGTCAACTGCGGCCAAGCGATGTGCCGATCGCGAGCAGTCGTCCCATAGACCCGCCGACAGTCTGCCAGCGCCGCGGCAAGATCGTCGTACACCTCGGCGCGCTCCAGAAGATCCTCGGCGCCCGAGGCCAGCGCCGTCGCCTGGGCATCGGGGAAACGGTGCGGCCGCACCAGGACCAGGCGCTCCAGGCCCATGACCTTCATGGCGCGGGCGGCGGACCCGATATTGCCCGGGTGACTGGTTTCCACCAGGACGATGCGCAGATCCGGCGCCAGTGGCGCTTTTCCGTGCAGGGATCCGTCTTCTTCCCTATACTCAGCCATCTACTCTCCATTCCCAGCCAGCGGAGTTGTCATGCAACACCCCATTCTCGTTACGGCCGTGCGCGCTGCGCGCAAGGCGGGCGACATCATCAACCGGGCCATCGATCGGGTCAACGAACTGCAGGTATCCAGCAAAGGGCACAACGACTTCGTTACCGAAATCGACCAGCGTTGCGAGGCCGTCATCGTCGAGACCATCCAGCGCGCCTACCCCGATCACGGTATCCTCGGCGAGGAGGGTAGCCGTATCGCCAATCGCGACTACGAGTGGATCATCGACCCTCTGGACGGCACTACCAACTTCATCCACGCCGTACCAACCCTCTGCGTTTCCATCGGGGTACGCCACTTCGACCGCCTCGAACACGCCGTCATCTTCGATCCTCTGCGCAATGAACTCTTTACGGCCAGTCGTGGCAGCGGTGCGCACCTCAACGATCGCCGTATGCGCGTGTCGGCGGTGCGCGACCTGGATCCGAGTCTCATCGCCACCGGTTTTCCCTTTCGCGATTTCAGCTATCTGGACGACTACCTGGCCATTTTCAAGGACCTGATGCAGCACACCGCCGGACTGCGCCGGGCCGGCTCTGCGGCCCTGGATCTGGCCTACGTCGCCGCCGGGCGCTACGACGGTTTTTTTGAGTTCAATCTCAAACCCTGGGACATGGCGGCGGGTGCTCTGCTGGTTCAGGAGGCCGGCGGTGTTGCGACGGACTTTCACGGCGAGCAAAGCTATCTGGAGTCGGGAAACATCGTCGCCGGCAACATCAAGATTCACGCCCAGCTGCTGGGCACCATCCAAAAGCATCTCGATCGTTCCCGCGCCCCGGCCTAAGACCCAAAACCCTGGCCCCCGGCCAAGGCCCGGGATCCGACCCAGTGGCGTGCAAACTGCCGCGCCACCCGGCCACTGCGTGAGCCGCGCTGCAACGACCAGCACAGGGCCTCGTCGCGCCACAGCGCGCTGTCGGCGTTGCTCCCCAAAAGGCGTAAGTGCTCGGCGACGATACGCAGATACTGTTCCTGATCGAAGGGGTAGAAACCCAGCCACAGGCCAAAGCGCTCCGACAGGCTGATTTTTTCCTCGGCCGTCTCCCCGGGGATGATCTCCTCACCGTGGCGATGGTATTCCTCGTTGTCGGCAAAGTGGCGCGGCAGCAGGTGCCGTCGGTTGCTGGTGGCGTAGAGCAGGACGTTTTCCGGCCGCGCCTCCACCCCACCATCCAGCAGGGACTTGAGGGCCTTGTAGGCGGGATCTTCACTGCCAAAGGACAGATCGTCGCAGAAGAGGATGAAGCGATAGCGTGCCTCTGGGTCGGCTACCGCCAAAGCGGCCAGGATCTCGGGCAGATCGAGAATGCCGGCGGCATCCAGTTCTACCAGACGCAGACCATTCGGGTGGAAAGCTCCCAGGAGGGCCTTGACCAAAGAGGATTTGCCGGTGCCACGCCCACCCCAGAGCAGGGCGTCGTTGGCAGGCAATCCGGCTACGAACTGGCGGGTGTTCTCCAACAAGGTCGCCTTGGCTTCATCGATGCCCAAGAGACTGTCCAGGTCGGGCAGATCGGCACGTCGCACCGCCTCCAGGTGCCCGCCCCAGGGGCGATGGCGCCAGCGTGCGGCGATGCTGTCGGCAAAATCGGGACCCGCAGCGGATCCCTGCCCCTCCATACTGTGCGCAAGCCATTCCAGGAACTCCCGACCTTCCACTGGGCAAATCCTCCCCGCTATGCTCAAATACGGACCTTAACCCTACAGCGAATCGCGGCGTCATGAAACTCCTGGTCGACTTTCTGCCCATCCTGCTTTTTTTCGTGGTCTACAAGCTCCACGGCATCTACACGGCAACGGAGGTACTCATCGTCGCTTCCGTTTTGCTCATGCTGTGGCAGTGGCGCCGTCAGGGAAGGGTGGAAACCATGACCTGGGTGTCGACCTTGCTGATCCTGATATTCGGCGGTCTGACCATCTATCTGCACAACGATCTCTTCATCAAGTGGAAACCCAGCATCCTGTATCTCCTTTTCGCGGCTGCCTTGCTGTTCACCCACTGGCGTGACGAGCCCTTGTTGCAGCGCTTGATGGGCGCACAGCTGCCGGCCACCCTGCCGGGGGCATTCTGGCGCCGCCTCAATGCCTACTGGATCGCCTTTTTCCTCTTCGGTGCCGTGCTGAACTTGGTCGTTGCCTACACACTGCCCACCAGCCTCTGGGTGGATTTCAAACTCTTTGGTCTGCTGGCCCTGACGGTGATCTTCGTCGTCTTTCAGGCCGTACTCATCTCCCGCGCCTTGCCCGCGGAAAGCAGCGACGGTGGCAAGTCCTAGGCGCGCCCGAACGGGGTCGTCCCGTCCCTCCCTGTGCTACCATAGAACCATCATCGCATCGCGCTGGAACCGACCATGTACTATTGCATCATCGGCATCGACAATCCCGACTCCCTGACCAAGAGGGCTGCTGCCCGCGCCGATCACCTGGCCCGGCTCCATCAACTTCAGGCCGAAGGTCGCCTGTTGACGGCGGGCCCTTTCCCGGCGGTGGACCGTGACGATCCCGGCAGCGCCGGTTATCTGGGCAGTCTCATCGTTGCTCGCTTCGAGTCCCTGGAAGAGGCCCAGCATTGGGCTGCGGCGGAACCGTACCTTGCTGCCGGTGTCTATGCCGACGTCAGTGTACGTCCCTACAAGGTGGTATTCCCATGAGCAAAACCCTGCTGGAAAAAGCCCTGCGCGAAGCGCTGACGCCCGAGCTCCTGGAAGTCCGCGACCGCACCGAAGCACACGCCGGTCACAGCGGTGCCAGTGAAGGTGGGCACTACGAGCTGACCGTCGTCAGTCGTCGTTTTGAGGGCTTGTCGGCCCTGGACCGCCATCGCCTGGTGTACGATGTCAGCGCCCGTATCCCGCACATCCATGCCTTGGCCATTCGCGCCTGGACCCCCGACGAGCACGCGCAACGCGCGGCCCGGCGCAGCACCGGGCGTAGCCGTCCGGTGGTACTCTAGGCAGCGCCCTGCCGTCCGCTAAACATGGCCGGTGAGAGCTTCGTCCGCCATTTTCGGGAATCCTCACCCTATATCCACCGCTTTCGCGGCCAGATCTTCGTCATCAACTTCGGCGGTGACGCCATTGCCGACGGCAGCGTCGCCGGCATTGCCCAAGATCTCGCCCTGCTCAATAGCCTGGGGGTGAGCCTGGTCCTGGTGCACGGCGCCGGGCCCCAGATCGATGCTGCGCTCGCTCGCCACGGTCTGGAATCGCAGCGGGTCGGCGGCCAAAGGATTACGACGGCGGCCATCATGGCCGCACTACGGGAAGCGGTGGGCGGGGCGCGCCTGGAGGTGGAAGCCATCCTCTCCGAGGGCCGTCTGGACTCGCCCATGGCCCACGCCGGTCTCGAGGTCATCGGCGGCAACTTCATCATCGCCCGCCCCCTGGGCATTCTCGACGGTGTGGACTACCAATATACCGGAGCCGTGCGCCGCGTCGCCGTCGAGACCATGCGTCGGCACCTGGACGCGGACGAGGTCATCCTGCTCTCCCCCGTGGGCGTGTCGCCGACGGGGACACTGTTCAACATCCGCGCCGAGGACGTCGCCGTGGCTGCCGCCTCTGCCCTGGGGGCCGCCAAACTCATTTTTTATACCGACGCTCCCGGCGTGGTGGATGCGGCGGGACAGCTCACCCGGCAGATCACCCTCTCGGAGATCGATGGCTTCCTGGATATTCCCCAGGCCGATCCCGCCGTCCTCGAGCATCTGCACAGCGCGCGCCGCGTCTGCAGCGCCGGTGTGGATCGGGTCCACCTCATCCCGCGGCGGGTGGATGGCGCCCTGCTGCGCGAACTCTTCACCCGCGATGGCCTGGGCACCATGATTTCCCGAGATCCCTTCGAGCACCTACGAGGCGCTCGGCTCGAGGATATTCCGGGCATTCTCGCCCTCATCCGTCCCATGGAAGCGGCGGGCATCCTCGTACGCCGCAGTCGCGAGCGCCTCGAGCAAGAGATAGACCGTTTCATCGTCATGGAACGCGACGGCAAGATCATCGCCTGCGTCGCCCTTTACCCCTACCCGGAATTCAGCATGGCGGAAATGGCCTGTCTTGCGGTGGACGATGCCTATCGCCGCCAGGGACGCGGCGAGGCCCTGCTGGAGTACTGCCTGCTACAGGCGCGACAACAGGGACTTCGCCGCCTTTTCGTCCTCAGCACCCAGAGCAGTCACTGGTTTCTTGAGCGGGCCTTTCAACGGGCCGACATCAGCGACCTGCCCATGCCGCGTCAGGCCTTGTACAACCTGCAACGGCGCAGCGCCGTGTTCATCCGCTCCGTGGACGAAACCTGAGGAAAGGGGTGCCGTCCCGAAAGGGACTTTGGATCAGTCCTCTGCACCGGCATCCAGTACGGCCTCCGCTGGCCCGGAAACCTCGCCATGGGCAACCCCCGACGAAGTCCCCGTCGCCGCTTCACCGACCGGTTCCGACGCCGTCTGCTGGAGTGTGGTCGTCTCGGCGGCATTGCGTCCGGCCTGTCCTGTGGGCAGTGGACGGCCGTCGTAGCGATAGGGCACGGAGCAGCGCTTGGCGACGAATCCACCGCGCTCCATCTCGCTGGGCTCGAGATCGAACTCCAGGACGATATCGCGGCTGGGCAGATCCGACACGTCCAGATCGCGAGGCAAATCGGAGATATGCAGAAAGGCAGAGGCGTAGGGCGATTCCTCCTGGCGCGTATCCGTCACCCACAGGCGATCGGAAATCTGGCGCAGGAAGCGCACGAAACCAAAACCGCGTTCTTCCTCCCAGCGCGTGCAGATACCGCGGATGCGCGAGCCGAATTCGCCCCAGGCCACCCGCGTGTCGCCGCGCACAGGCAAGAGGCCCGGGATCAGGAAACCGGAGTAGAAGGCATCCGCCTCGTGCTGCAAGTCCCGGGAGACGTTGCGAAAGGCCAGCACCTCGACGCGGCAACCGCGGTTCTGCAGGGCGCGCACCACCTGCAGAAAGTCCCCATCGCCAGTGACCAGGAGTACCTGGTCGAGGCGCTCGGACTGCAGCATGACATCCACCGCAAGGTCCAGATCGGCATTGGCCTTGGACAGACGATTCCCCTCTTCGTCCGTGAACCAGCGCACCGGCTTCTCGATGATCTTCCAGCCCAGGTCACGCACCGCCTGCTGATAGCCGCGGATACCATCGCGATAGTCCGGATCCCGACGCAGACGCTCCTCATCGATGGCCATGTAGGTGTTCAGACGCAACAGGCGTGCATCGTCACCGCGCCCCGCAAAGCGCCGCAGTACATCGTAGCGCATGGCGTAGCCGCCGTTGTAGCGGATGTTTTCGGCGTCCACATAGACACCAATGCCCTGTCGCGACGCAGCACCCATCGGCCTCAAGACTCCAGCACGGCGCCCATGGCGGCATTGGTGACGAGCTTGCGATAGCGACGCAGCCAGGGTGAGGTAAGGGGTTTTTCCAGGGGTTGCCACTGACTGCGCCGCCGGGCCAGTTCCGCCTCGCTCAGACGCACGTCGATCTTGCCCGCATCGAGGTCCAGATCGATGATATCGCCGTTTTCGATGAGGGCGATGGGTCCGCCCTCTGCGGCTTCCGGCGAGATATGACCGATACAGGCACCGCGGGTGGCGCCGCTGAAGCGGCCATCGGTGATGAGGGCCACGGACTCGCCCAGGCCCATGCCCATGATGTTGGCCGTCGGCGTCAGCATCTCCGGCATGCCTGGGCCACCCTTGGGTCCCTCATAGCGGATGACCACCACATCGCCAGGCTGCACCTGCCCCGCGAGAATCCCCTCCGAAGCGGACTCCATGCTCTCGAAGATGCGGGCCGGGCCACTGAACTGGCGCATTGCCGGCAAGACTGCTCCCACCTTGACGATGCTGCCCTGCGGCGCCAGATTACCAAAGAGCACCCGCAAACCACCCGTGGGCGAGAAGGGCTCCGTCGCCAGACGGATGATCTTGCTGTCCTTGACCCGCGCCGCCTCGACGATCTCGCGCAGGCTTTGGCCACTCACGGTGGGCTTGTCCAGGTGCAGGACCCGCGGGTTGCGGGTGTGCACCTCGTGGAGGATGGCCGGGATACCCCCGGCGCGGCCGATATCCTCGATGTGCACCGTAGACAACGCCGGCGAGACCTTGGCCAGATAGGCAACCTGCTGAGCCAGTTCGTTGAGACGAGCCAAGGGATAGTCGACGCCCGCCTCCCGCGCCAGGGCCAGGGTGTGCAGCACCGTATTGGTGGATCCGCCCATGGCCATGTCGAGGATGAAGGCATTGTCGATGGCCTCGAAGTCCACCATCTGCCGCATGGTGGGCCCACCCGCCATGGCCAGGGCAACCACCCGCTCGGCTGCCCGACGCACCAGATCCCGCCGCGCGCTGGCCGTCGCCAGAATGGTGCCGTTGCCCGGCAGTGCCACCCCCAGCACCTCCATGAGGCAGTTCATACTGTTGGCCGTGAACATGCCGGAACAGGAACCGCAGGTGGGACAGGCCTTGTCCTCGATCTCCTTGAGTCGCTGGGCGTCGATCTGACCGCGCTTGAATTGACCGACGGCCTCGAAGGCCGTCACCAGATCGATGGGCGTACCGTCCGCCAGATGCCCCGCCTCCATGGGCCCGCCCGAGACGAAGACCGTGGGCACATCGCAACGGATCGCGCCCATGAGCATGCCGGGGACGATCTTGTCGCAGTTGGGGATGCAAATCAGGGCGTCCAGGTGGTGGGCCTGAACCACCGTCTCGATGGCATCGGCGATGAGCTCGCGGCTGGGCAGGGAGTAGCGCATCCCATCGTGTCCCATGATGATACCGTCGTCCACACCAATGGTGTTGAATTCGAAGGGAACCCCGCCTGCCGCGCGAATCGCCTCCTTGACGATGCGTCCAAACTCCTGCAGATGGACATGGCCCGGGATGATGTCGATGTAGGAGTTGGCCACGCCAATGAAGGGCTTATCCATATCGGCGTCGGTCACCCCACAGGCCTTCAGCAGGGAGCGATGGGGAGTCCTTTCAAAACCTTTTTTGATGGTATCGGAACGCATGGGTACCTCGCGACGGACTGCGGGCCCGAGGCCCGCCAGAAAAACAGCACGGTGTTGGATTGTAGCGAGGGCTCCGAGTCACCGCAAAAAGCGTGACCCGGAGGCCGTCTCAGCGGCGCGCTTGGCCGCTGCGACGAGCCGCCGCCGCAACGGCCGCGGCCACGCGCTCGCGCAGGCGCGGGTCCAGAGCCTTGGGGATGATGTACTCCGGCCCGAAGCGCAGACTGTCCGGAGCCAGATCGTAGGCGGCGAGCACCGCGTCGCTCACGGGCTCACGAGCCAGGTCGGCAAGGGCATCCACGGCAGCCAGCAACATCCCGGTGTCGATGCGGCGCGCTCGACAGTCCAAGGCACCGCGAAAGAGGTACGGGAAACCGAGAGCGTTATTGACCTGATTGGGCAGATCCGAACGACCGGTGGCAATGACCGCGTCGGGACGCAGTTGCCGGACCCGACGTGGGTCGATTTCGGGGTCTGGATTGGCGAGGGCAAACACCACGGGACGCGGCGCCAGGGTTGGGAGTGCAGCCTCGGGAATCGCGCCCCGCACCGCCACGCCGATGACGACGTCTGCATCCGCGAGCATCTCGGCGAGCGTCCAGTCCTCGGGCGCCACCGCGAGGTCGTCGTGCCAGGGGCTTAGATCCTTTCGACCGCGATGCAATACCCCATGCACGTCGCTCAGGAAACAACGCTGAACCCCCATGGATTGCAGCATGCGCGCAATGGCCACGCCCGCAGCTCCCGCACCGACAATGGCCACTTTTACCGACTCTAGGTTCTTTTCCTGAACGATCAGGGCATTGCGCAGGGCGGCCGCGACGATGACGGCCGTGCCGTGCTGATCGTCGTGGAACACCGGGATATCCAGGCGCTCCTGCAGTTCGCGCTCCACGCGGAAGCAGTCCGGGGCGGCGATGTCCTCGAGATTGATGCCACCTAAGCCAGGCGCGATGGCGGTGACGACGTCGATGAGGTGATCGGCATCCCGTGCTTCCACCTCGATATCGAAGGCATCGATACCGGCAAAGTGCTTGAAGAGCACCGCCTTGCCTTCCATGACGGGCTTGCCCGCCAGCGGGCCTACCCGCCCCAGCCCCAAAACCGCGGTGCCATTGGTTACCACGGCGACGAGATTACCTTTGGCCGTGTAGTCGTAGGCAAACTCAGGATCCCGCGCAATCTCCCGCACCGGCGCTGCGACCCCGGGGGTGTAGGCCAAAGACAACTGCGCCTGGGTCGTACACGGCTTGGTCACCTCGATGGCGAGTTTGCCCGCAGGAGCCGCGGCGTGGTAGGCAAGGGCCCTGGAGCGCAGTGCTTCCGCCCGCTGCGCGTCGGCCGCTCCACCCCCGATATCCGGGGACCGAGCGGACTTCGCATCCGCCACGGCTTACTTGCCCGCGTTGGCGTAACGCTTGCGGAACTTTTCCACCTGGCCGGCGGCGGAAACGGCCCGCTGCTTGCCCGTATAGAAGGGATGACACTCGGAACACAGATCGATGTGCAGGTCACGCCCAGCGGTGGACCGCGTCTTGAAGCTGTTTCCGCAACTGCAGGTCACGGTGATTTCTGCGTATCGGGGATGGATATCGGCTTTCATGGCATAGCGCTCGTGAATTTTGCAAGCTGAAAAGTATAGCCCCCGAGCACCGGTGCGTCCAGCGTGAGGGCCACCGCCGGGGACCTCAGCGATTCATGGAGTCGTAAAACTCGGCATTGTTCTTGGTCGCCTTGACCTTGTCCAGCAGAAACTCCATAGACTCCAGAGGATCCATGGGTGCCAGGAGTTTGCGCAAGATCCACATCTTGCTGAGGATGTCGGCGGGGACCAGCAGCTCTTCGCGGCGGGTTCCGGATTTGTTGATATTGATGGCCGGATAGGTGCGCTTCTCGGCCAGACGCCGATCCAGATGCACCTCCATGTTGCCGGTGCCCTTGAATTCCTCGAAGATCACCTCATCCATCTTCGAGCCCGTCTCCACCAGGGCCGTCGCGATGATGGTCAGGCTACCACCCTCCTCGATGTTGCGCGCCGCCCCAAAAAAGCGCTTGGGCTTTTGCAAGGCGTTGGCATCCACGCCGCCCGTGAGGACCTTGCCCGAGGACGGCACGACGGTGTTGTACGCCCGCGCAAGGCGGGTGATGGAATCCAGCAGAATGACCACATCGTGCTTGTGCTCGACCAGACGCTTGGCCTTTTCGAGGACGATCTCCGCCACCTGGACGTGGCGGGTGGCTGGCTCGTCGAAGGTGGAGGAGACGACCTCACCCTTGACGGAGCGCTGCATCTCGGTGACCTCCTCGGGCCGCTCGTCGATGAGCAGAACGATAAGGTAGCACTCCGGATGATTGGCGGTGATGGCGTGCGCCACCTGCTGCAGGAGCACGGTCTTGCCGGTCTTGGGTGGAGCGACGATGAGACCGCGCTGCCCTTTACCGATGGGCGAGACGAGATCGATGATGCGCGGCGCCACCTCGCCATAGGGAATGTTGTCGGACTCCAGGCGCAGCCGCTCCTCTGGAAAGAGCGGCGTCAGGTCATCGAAATTGACCTTGTTGCGGGTGGCATCGGGGCCCTCGAAGTTGATGCTCTCCACCTTCAGGAGGGCAAAATACCGCTCGCCCTCCTTGGGCGGGCGGATCTGTCCCGACACCGTATCGCCCGTCTGCAGATGGAAACGCCGCACCTGGGAAGGTGATACGTAGATGTCATCGGGCCCGGCCATGTAGGAGCCGGACGCCGCGCGCAGGAAGCCGAAACCGTCCTGGAGTATCTCCAGCACCCCATCGCCGTAGATGGCGTCGCCATTGCGGGCGTGGGCCTTGAGGATATTGAAGATGATCTCTTGCTTCTTGAGCCTCGAGGTGCCATCCAGACCCATGTCCTGACAGATCACCGCGAGCTCGGCCGCAGACTTCCGCTTGAGCTCGCTCAGATTCATGGTCTTGGCCCCGGGGGCGGGGAGAAAGGCTTCCTCTTCTTCTACGAGGATATCTTCATTGGGAAAGGACTTGGGCGCACGGGGCGCCTTGCGGCGGGGACGCGGCGTATTCAAAGTTGACTATCCAGAAAGGCCTGCAACTGCGCTTTGCTCAGCGCCCCCACCTTGGTGGCCTCGAGCTTGCCGTTCTTGAACAGCAGGAGCGTGGGAATGCCGCGGATGCCGTACTGCGGCGGCGTGGCGGGGTTTTCATCGATGTTGAACTTAGCCACCGTAACCCGATCGGCATATTCCTTGGCCACCTCTTCGAGGATCGGCGCGATCATCTTGCAGGGTCCGCACCACTCCGCCCAGAAATCCACGAGTACAGGCTTGCTGGATTTGAGGACATCGTTCTCAAAGCTGTCGTCGGAGACGTATAGGATGGCGTCACTCATGGGAGAAAACTCCTCGGATATCACTGGAGGGCGATGCTGGTATCGCCGAAGAAAAGATGGATATGGGTGGCATGTGGGCCAATACCGCTGGATTTGAGGATAGACGGTGCAGTAACGCGTTTCAATAAGATTATGAACGCGAGATTACCTCAGCCGCCCGACCGGTTCAAGGCTCTGTATGCGTCCACCACCTTTGGCACTGGGGCTGATGTTGCAGGAGGAAGGATAGCGGTGGTTGTTGGCCGAGTCGATGGTGTGGTCGTTCGGCGTTGTAGAAGACGAGCCACTCGGCGAGTTTTTGGTTGAAGCGGGCGAGGTCGGTGAAGAGCAGGTCTTCGTGGTAGTCGACGAAGGATTCCTGGATGGTGCGATTGAAGCGTTCGGCATGGGCATTCATTTTTGGGGTCTTGGGGTAGGTATACCAACGGGCGATCTGCTGTTCCGTGAGGGTTTGGGCGAAGCCCGCCTCAAACTCGGAGCCGTTGTCGGAGAGCAGCACCTGGGGCTTTTGCGGGAGCAGATCCAGGACGGCGGCGAGGGCCGCCTGGGTGTGGCGTGTGGCTTTGCTGGGTAAAGCGACGGCCAAGGCAAAGGCGCTGGCTGGGTCGATGAAGGTGACGAGGTAGCGTTTCAGCCCGTCGCGAACCCGCTCGATAGTGTCCACCGCCAGGCACTGCAAGGCAGTGGTGGCCACCCCCTTGGGCTTGCGCGGCTTGCGAGAACGCTGCATAGGCTTGGGGCGACCACGGGCATCGAGGCGCGCGGGGCTGTGGCGCATTTTATCCGGTGCACGGGCGATGATTCTGCCGAGGGTGGACACCGATGGCAGCGCGATACCCTTCTCCGCACACCAGGGGCGCAGCAGGACGTGCAGCTTGTCCTTGCCGAGATTGGGGTGAAGGATACGTAGCCGCCGGATTTCCGCTACCAGCCTGGGGTCGGTCTTGGGGCTGCGTCGGCGTTTGGGCGCGCTGGACTGGCTGGCCAGGGCGGCGGGATTGCCGCCTTCGGCCTTCAAGGCCGCTCGCCACCGATAGAGCGTCCTTCGGGACACCCCAAAGGCATCGCAGGCGGCCACCAAACCGTGTTTGTCCCAGAACTGTACAATTCTGAGTCGCTCTTGTGCATCTTTCGGAGTCATCTCCCAACGATGCCCCAAGCCCGCTACCCGGTAAAACCCTCGGATCCGGTACCCGACATGTTGAACCTGCATGGCACTCCTCCCTCGCCAAAGAAGTGCCAAAGGTTTGTGAACTTATGCAGGCTCTGCCATTTTCTCACGCATCCATTCGGCCGGTGACGGTGTCACGGCTGTGGTCGTCGGTCGAGCAAAGATCAGAAGTAACGCAGAAAGTGCCAGAAATGCCCAGGCACAGGCGTAAAAGAGGGCATTGAAGGCGAGAAAACTCGCGTGCCGACTGAGTTCTCTGGCCAATTGTAGCTTGGCAGCGGGGGGCGACAGTCCCCGCGCCAACAGTGCACGCGTCGCCGCCTGCCACGGGCGGGCCGATGCGACACCCGGCTCCACCAGGAAATGGTGGACCTCCTGCTCCACGCGCGCCAGCCAGCCCACCAGAATGGGAATGCCGTAGCCCTGGGCGGCAACCCGGAACAGGTTGAATACGCCAAGACCCCGTTCGGCCTCACTTTCCGGCAGAGCACCCAGCGCCAGCCGGGTCAAAGGCAGAAAAAGTCCGCCAAGAAAAAAACCCAAGACAAACTGTGGCCAGAGCAAGGCGGTGTAGGAGGCGTCGCGGTCGTAAGTAGCGATGAGAAAACAACTCAAGGCCAGCCCAGCCAGGTCGACGGCGGCCAATAGCCCGGCATCCCAGTGCCTCAGCGCCCATTGGCTGATCAGGGAAGCGGGCTTGGCGGTAACGGCCATGGGCAAGACCAGGACTCCCGCAAGGAAGGCCGTGTAGCCCCAGACCAACTGCGCCTGCACCACGAGCAGCGCCATCATCCCCTGAAAAAGCAGGGTACCAGCAAACACACCCACCACTCCAAGGAAAAAATTCCCATGGCGAAAGAGTCGATACGCCACCAGCGGTTGCGGATGCTGCCACTCCCAGAGCCACAGGGTCACCCAGAGGATCGCAACGATGACCGTGAGGATCCAAAAGTGTGCGCTGTGCCACCAGTCCAGGTAGGTCCCAAGGTCCAGGGTGACTTGGGTCGTGGCGAGAGCCGCTGCCAAGAGCATGAGCCCCGGCCAGTCCATCGAACGCACCCGCACAGGCAGGGACGGCAAACCCCGCAGGGCAAGGAAGACGAAGCCCGTCAGCGCCAAGGCCAGCGGTCCGTCCAGATAGAAGAGGCTGCGCCAGCCCCAATAGGTACAGAGCCATCCGCCCACGGCAGGCGCCAGGGTGAAGGGGGTCAGGGCCGCCACGCCCCAAAGGGACCTGACCAGTCTTTCGTGGCCAGGGCGGTAGCGATGCCGCAATATCGCGAGAGACAGGGGAATGCTCAAACCGCCAAAAAAACCCATGGCGAAGCGGGCCAGGATGAAAGACCAAAACTCCGTCGTCTCGGCACAGCCCAGGGCGCTGATACCAAAGCCAGCAAAGATCAGGAGGAAGCTGCGCGACTCCCCCTGCCGTGCCGCAAGCCACAGGGACAGCGGCGCGGCCAACGCCATGCCGACAAAAAAATCCGTCTGTGGCCAGATGGCAAAGTTCGCATTGACGCCCAAGGCCCCGGCCACCTCGGGAATCATGGCGAGGTAGGCGCCCGCATTGAAGAGCACCAGAAAATGGGCAAGACCGATGGCCAGATTGAGCAGTAGAAATCGACCGGGAGGCAGGTCTGCAGCGATCGCCTCGATCCGCCGGCGGCCGGCGTCGATCCGGCTCACGCGCCCGCCCGATTCAGCCAAAATCCTGCCCTTCTGTGGCTGCGACAGTAGCGCTGGGAGGCCACACGCCGCAGCATCGCGGCGAGACCCGGGTCGGTGCGTACCGAACCTCGAGCACTCCGGCGTCTGCATGGACCGCACCCAGGCGCTGGATGGACAGGCGATGTGACCGCAACGTTCCAAGCATCATAATTCGTGTATACAAAGCCTTACACCTAGCTGGCACTCTCGGCCAAACGCTACAATCCCGGTCGCGGTACCCACCACACGACGGAGAAGAAACCATGTTGAAACAGATCAGTGCGAGCCTGCTGTCCCTGAGCTTCCTGCTGGCCGGTGCCGCCGTCGCGGCCGAACCCAACGCCGCTACCCACGGTGGCGCCATGGGGAACATGCCCATGACGCAGATGCCCGCCAAGGAAAAGGCGAAAGAACCCCATAAGCTCACGGCGCAGCAAGAAAAGATGCGCATGTGCAATCAGCAGGCCAAGGGCAAGAAAGGTGAGGAGCGCAAGGCCTTCATGCGTTCCTGCCTGTCCAAAAAGAAGTAAGCCGGAACTCTGGGGTCCGGCTGCTGCCTCAGCCGGCTCTCGTGGCCGTTCTCAGGCGTCCCCGCGACCCCACTCTGGCGGGCTCGGGACAACGCGGGGCCGGCATGGGTGCCGGTCCCGTGCCGATGAGTGGAGCCAACTCCTGCAAGGCCTGCCAGTACACGCGGCGCTTGAAGGCGATGATCTCGTGCACCGGCCGCCAATAGTCCACCCACTTCCAATCCTCGAACTCCGGGTGTGCCGTAGCGAGGTTGATGTCCTCCTCACTACCCTGAAAACGCAGCAGAAACCAGATCTGCTTCTGACCGCGGTAGCGCCGTCGCGCAGCACGCTGCCGTGTGCAGGGGACCTCATAACGTAGCCAGCCCCGTGTCCGCCCAAGAATGACTACCTTGCTGGTACCCACTTCTTCCTGAAGCTCGCGGAACATGGCCTGCTCCGGGGTCTCGTTGCCGTCGATGCCGCCCTGGGGAAACTGCCAGGCATTCTCGCCCACGCGCTTGGCCCAGAGCACCTGATTGTGGTCGTTACATACGATCATCCCGACATTGGGACGATAGCCATCTGCGTCAATCATCTGGGTATCTCAATGAGATTTTTTCCGAATATACCAAAAATGCGCGTCGCCGTCAGGCGTCAGCGGCAAGGCAGTGCAGGAGTTCCAGGGGATAGCGCTCTCCCGCGCAGTAGTCGGCAATGCAGCGACCGACCATGCCGCTGCGCCACTGGTCGCGGCGCGCCTCCAGTTCCGCGGGGCTGAGCCAGAGTGGACCGATGATGCCGACGTCCAGAGGTCGCGACTCGTCCCGCGAGTCGGCCCGGCCGGCAAAGCAAAAACGCAGATAGGTCAGATCCTTGTGGGGATGCTCCCAGTGATAGATTCCGACCAGGTACTCGGGCGCGAAGGCGTAACCGGTCTCTTCCAGGGTCTCCCGCACCACCGCCTGCAGCAGCGTTTCGCCGGGATCCCAATGGCCGGCGGGCTGGTTCAGACAGCGGCGGCCGTCGACGACTTCTTCCACCAACAAAAAACGACCGCGATCATCGACGGCGATGGCGGCAACGGTGACGTGCGGCGACCAGATCGGATTCATGGCAGCGAGGCCTCGTGGGGATCGAGCAGACGCCAGCTGCCGGACGGCAGATCGTCCACCCGGAAGGGACCGAAGGCCTCGCGGTGCAGGGTGTCGACGCGATTGCCGAGGGCCGCCAGCATGCGCCGGACCTCGTGATAACGCCCCTCGCGCAGGGTCAGACGCAGATGTCGTGGCGCGAGGACCTCCACGTCGGCGGGCAGACACGGACTGGTCTCGCCAGCCAACAGCAGCTTGCCCGACCGCAACTGCGCCAGCGCCCCGTCGGTGATGGGCTCCGCCAGGCCGACGCGATAGGTGCGCGGTACCGCCCGACGGGGGTGGGTCCAACGATGCAGCCAGCCGCCATCGTCGGTGACCAGCAAAACGCCGCTGGTGTCGGCATCCAGGCGTCCCACCGTGTTGATGGCCGGACGCCGCACACTCCAGGCTGCGGGAAAATCGCCATAGACACTGCGTGGCTCGCCGTGGGCACAGACCTTGCCCCGGGGCTTGTGGTAGAGCAGGTAGAGGCCCTCGGGGTGGTCCAGGGGCTGGCCGTCGATCTGCACCAACTTGGGGTCCACACGCAGACTTGGCGAGCCAACGGGCCGCGACCCCACCGAAACCCGTCCCGCCCGCAACCATTCGCGCAGCTCCGAGCGACTGCCATATCCCAGGCGAGAGAAGAGTCGATCCAGACGTTCCTGTGGGGCTGCCATGGCCCTAGTCTAGCGCGCCGCCGGCTCTGTCGAAAAGCCAGCGAAGGCCGTATCATGGGATCCCCAGAGGAGATTACCATGACCTTTACGCTACCCGCCGAGTGGGCGCCGCAGTCTGCGGTGCAGCTTACCTGGCCACACCGGGACACGGACTGGGCAGAGCGGCTGCCCTTGGTCTTGCCCGTATTCACCCAGATTGCCTTGGCCATCAGCCAGCACGAGGACGTACTCCTGGTCTGCCACGATACCGAGAGCCTGGCTGAGGCGCGCGCACGGGTGCTGGATGCCGGCGCCAGTCCCGATCGCTGCCATTTCGTCGTGGCGCCGAGCAACGACTCCTGGGCCCGTGACCACGGACCGTTGACGCTGCGTGCCCCGGATGGCCGCCGCCGTTTGCTCGATTTCGGCTTCAATGCCTGGGGACTCAAGTTTGCAGCAGACCGGGACAACCTGCTCACACGGCGCCTGCACCAGGCCGGTGCCTATGGCGATCTTCCCTTGCGTACTCTGGGCATGATTCTCGAAGGCGGCAGTATCGACAGCGACGGCGCCGGGACCTTGCTCACCACCAGTGCCTGCCTACTCTCGCCCAATCGCAATCCGCAATGGTCGCGGGAAGAGATCAGCGCACGCCTGTGCGAGTATCTGGGGGCCGAGCGGGTGCTCTGGCTGGAGAGCGGCTATCTGGAGGGCGACGATACCGACGCCCACATCGACACCCTGGCCCGCTTCTGCAGCACCGACACCATCGCCTACCAGTCCTGCGACGATCCGGACGACAACCACTTTGCGCCTTTGCAGCAAATGGCGGCGGAGCTGGCTGGCTTTCCACGCGCCGATGGCGGGGCCTACCACCTCGTGCCTCTGCCCTGGCCCAGGGCACGCTACGACGAAGCGGGCACGCGCTTGCCCCTGAGTTACGCCAACTTCCTCATCATCAATGGTGCTGTGCTCCTCCCCACCTACGACGACGCTGCCGATGCCGTGGCCATGGAACGGTTGGCCGAGGTTTTTCCACAGCGCGAGGTCGTCCCCATCCTTTGTCTCGAACTCGCCCGGCAGCATGGCAGTCTGCATTGCGTGACCATGCAGATACCATCCTGATGGCTTGACAGGGCCATGGGCCTCGGCCATCTTGGCGCCAGCGTAAGGGGGCTACCATGCTGCACTATCCCGACATCAATCCCGTGGGCTTCCAGCTGGGGCCCCTGACCATCCACTGGTATGGCCTACTGGAAATCATCAGCTTTGTCATCGCCACCTTCTGGCTGATCCGTCGCGGTCGCCAGGACCACTGGCGCTGGCACAAGGGCGAGGTGGTGGATCTGGAGTTCTACGTTGCCCTGGGCGCCATCCTTGGTGGACGGGTAGGCTATGTGCTCTGGTACAACCTGCCCTTTTACCTGGACCATCCCCTCAAGGCCCTGGCCATATGGGACGGTGGCATGTCCTTTCACGGCGGCCTCCTGGGAGTGGTGCTGGCCTGCTGGATCTTTTCTCTGGGAAACCACCGGCACGCCTTCCTTCCGACCTTGGATTTCATCGCGCCCGCCGTGCCCATCGGCCTGGGTCTTGGCCGCTTGGCCAACTTCATCAACGACCAGCTCTTTGGGCGTGTCTCTCACCTGCCCTGGGCGATGGTCTTCCCGGCGGGTGGGCCACAGCCCCGGCAACCCTCGCAGCTCTATGAATTCCTACTGGAAGGCGTACTGCTCTTCATCATCCTGGCCGTCTACAGCAGGCGGGCCCGACCCGCCGGTGCCGTCGGTGGCATGTTCGTTCTCTTCTACGGCATCTTTCGCTTCCTGGCGGAGTTTGCCCGGCAACCGGACATCCAGCTGGGCTTTGTCTGGGGACCCTTTACCATGGGGCAATTCCTGTCTGTCCCCATGATCGTCCTGGGGCCCGTCATCATCTGGTGGGCGTACCGCGGCGGTTTCGCCAGCAGCCCGCCCGCCGCCGACTCGGCTGCCGCTTCCGCCGCCCGCGAAGGGGTATGAGCGCGGCCCTCGCTGACCTCAACGGTCCCCAGCGGGAAGCCGTAGCCCGGGTGCACGGGCCCGTCCTGGTTTTGGCCGGCGCCGGCTCCGGCAAGACCCGCGTCATCACCCGCAAGATCGTCCACCTCATTCAAGATCACGGGGTCGAGCCTCGCCATATCGCCGCCGTGACCTTCACCAACAAGGCCGCGCGGGAGATGAAGGGGCGCGTGCAGCAGTCCCTGGAAGGGCGCTCTGCCCGCGGGCTGACCATTTCCACCTTTCATCGCCTGGGGCTCGAGATCCTGCGCCAAGACATCACGCAGCTGGGCTATCGCGAGAACTTCAGCGTCGTCGATCCCGGCGATAGCCTCACCCTGGTACGCAATCTCCTGCGTGAGATGCAGGGGCCCAGTGATCTGGCCGAGAGCATTCAGGCGCGCATCTCCAAAGCCAAGAACGACGGTCATGGGCCCGAGGATATGCCCATACGGGACCGTCTCGATGAACTGGCCCAGCGCGTCTATCGTCCCTACCAGCGCGCCCTGAAGGCCTGCAACTCCGTGGATCTCGACGATCTCATCCTCTTGCCTACAGAGCTCTTGAGCCGCTTTGCCGAAGCGCAGGAACGCTGGCAGGAGCGGATCCGGTACCTCCTGGTGGACGAGTATCAGGACAGTAACGGCGCGCAATACCGACTTTTGCAAAACCTACTGAAAAAAAGACAGAATCTGACGGCCGTGGGGGACGACGATCAGAGCATCTACTCGTGGCGCGGCGCCGCCGCCGACAACCTCCAGCGACTGGCCCAGGATTTTCCCGACCTGAGACTCATCAAACTGGAACAGAACTACCGTTCCACCGGACGCATTCTCCAGGCAGCCAACCACCTCATCGCCCACAATCCCCATCTCTTTGAGAAAAAACTCTGGAGCAGTCTGGGTGAGGGCGACCGCATTCAGGTCATCGTCGCCAGAGACGAAACCGATGAAGCGGAACAGGTCGTCAATGCCATCCTGCGCGATCGCTTCCAGCGGCAGGGCGAGTATCGCGATTACGCCATACTCTACCGCAGTAATCATCAGTCCCGCCCCTTCGAGACGGCTTTACGCAATGCGCGTATCCCCTATCAACTATCCGGCGGCATATCCTTCTTCGAGCGCAGTGAGATCCGGGATTTTTTGGCCTACTGCCGTCTCTTGGCCAACCCCGATGACGATGCGGCCTTTTTGCGGGCGGTCAACACCCCCCGCAGAGGCATCGGCAGTGCAACCCTGGAAACCCTGGGAGAACATGCCAAAGCGCGGCAGATGTCGCTCTTTGCCGCACTCTGGGAAGAGGATCTGGATCTCGCCGAACGCCCGCTGCTCGCCCTGCGCAGTTTTGGCGATTGGCTGAACCGGACCGCCGAAGCCTGCGCCAGAAGCGAGCTCATGCCAACGCTACGCGATCTCCTGGAAGAGATCGGCTATCGTCGCTATCTGGAAAACGAGGGCGATGAGCGCGAGGCTCGGCGCAAGTGGGAGAATCTGGAAGAACTGCTGGCTTGGATGGCACGGCTGCTGGAGCAGGAAGACGGCCCGAAAAACCTGGCGGAGCTACTCAATCGCCTCAGCGTCATCCACATCCTGGAGCGCGACGAGGACGACGAGGAGCGCGACGTACTGCGTCTGTCTACCCTGCACGGAGCCAAGGGACTGGAGTTTTCCCGCGTGTTTCTGGTGGGTGTGGAAGAGGAACTCTTGCCGCACCGCAACAGCGAGACGCCAGCCCAGATCGAGGAAGAACGCCGTCTTTTCTATGTCGGTGTGACGCGGGCACGACACAAACTGAGTCTCAGCTATTGCCGCCGACGCAAGCGCTATGGTGAGGCGCAGGCGCCCGAACCCTCTCGCTTTCTGCAGGAATTACCGCGTGAACTGCTGGACTGGGCGAGCGGTGCGGAAGAGCAGGAAGCCCTGAGCGCGACGGCGGCCTGTTCCCGCCTGCGCGCCTTGCTGGACGACTGAGGCGCCAAAACTGGCCAGAGCCCCCCGCCCCGCAAACGGCAGCAAGGGGCGCCCATCGGGATTGTCAGGACTGCGCGGTGCCCAGAGCCTTGACGCGGGCCGAAAGCCGGCTCTTGGTCCGCGCTGCGGTATTGGCGTGGACGATACCCTTGCTGGCCGTCTTGTCGATGATGGATTCAGCCTGATGCAGAGCACGGCGCGCCTGCTCCTGGTCGCCCTCACGCACCGCCTTCAGCACCGACTTGACGTAGGTACGCATACGCGACCGCAGGCTGGCATTGTGCCGCCGACGGTTTTCATTTTGCAGAACGCGCTTGCGCGCTTGAGCACTATTTGCCACGGAACCAACTCCCGAATCATTAAGCAACGCCCACGTGGGCGGATGAAGCTCGGCATTGTCGGCCGCTGTCGCCCCAGTGTCAAGGATCTGTATGCGTCCATCACCTTTGCTGCTGGGGCAATCTCGCAAGAAGCAGGGGCGGCGGTCGGTGCCTCAGAGCTCGATGACCTCCCCCTGAGCCGGCCGATTGACCTCCGTATCCTTCAGCAATGCGGCGAAGGTATCCATACTGTCGGGATCGCCGTGCACGAGAATGGTCCGCGTCGGGCGCAGCGCCTGCTGCCAAGCGAGCAACTCGCGCTGATCGGCGTGGGCAGAAAAGCCGTTGATGGTGTGCAGCTGCGCGTGAACGGGGATTTCGTCGCCAAAAAGACGGACCGTCCTGGCACCGTCGATGAGCAAGCGCGCCAGGGTTCCGCGGGCTGCATAGCCGACAAAAACCACACTCGAATCGCTTCGCCAGAGGTTGTGGCGCAGATGATGGCGCACCCTCCCCCCGGTTGCCATGCCCGAACCGGCCATGATCACCGCCCCGCCAACCAAGCGGTTGAGCGCAATGGAATCGGCCGTCTCGCGCACGAAGCGCAGCCCAGGCAAAGCGAAAGGGTCTTGGCCTTTTCGAAAGAGTGCATCCACCTCCTCACCGTAACACTCGGGATGATGTCGGAAGATTTCCGTAGCCGAAATGGCCATGGGAGAGTCCAGGAAGACCGGCAGGCGTTGCGGTAATTCTCCCTCCTCGATACCTCTGCGCAGGTAAAACAAGAGTTCCTGCGCACGCTCCAGGGCAAAGGTGGGAATAATGACATTACCCCCTCGCTGCAGGGTATCGCGGATCGCCGCAAAGAGCTCGGCAATAGAGGGCTCGATGGGCTTGTGGAGGCGATCTCCATAGGTGGTTTCCATGACCACGCTGTCGGCTCGCGGCGGGAGTTGGGGGTCACGCAGAAGGGCGCGCCCGGCATTGCCAAGGTCTCCGGAAAAAATGATGGACTTGGGCGCACCCGTACCATGCGCTTCGATGCGAATACTCGCCGATCCGAGGATATGTCCGGCATCGTAGAAGGTAGCTGTCAACCCCGGGGCAAGTTCCAGGCTCTGACCATACTCCGCAGTCCGACCAAAGAATTCCAGCGCGTTGAGGGCATCGAGGGTGGTATACAAAGGCTGAGCGCTCGCTTCCCCGTGGCGATTGGCATGGCGTTGGCGACGTTCTGCATCTTCCTCCTGCAGGTGGGCCGAGTCGAGCAAAACCACACGAGTGAGTTCGCGAGTAGCGGCAGTGGTAATGATCTCGCCGCGAAATCCACGCTTGGCAAGCAACGGGATCCGACCACAATGGTCGAGGTGGGCATGGGTGAGCAAAAGCAGGTCGATGGAGCGAGGATCGAAGCCAAAATCGTCGGCATTTTCCTCGTCCAGCTCGCGACCGCCCTGAAACATGCCGCAGTCGATGAGTACACGCTTGCCCCGAGCCTCGAGCAAGTGACAAGAGCCGGTAACGTTACGGTCAGCGCCGTGGAAGGAGAGTTTCATGGTATTGTCCTTTCGCTGTCGTGGGCCTTCCCGCGAGGAGTATAACAGACCTTCCGACACGCGCGTCTCGTGGTGCTCGAGTCCACCACTTTTGGTACTCGTGGTAATCTTGCCGGAGGAAGGATAGCGGTGGTCGTTGGCTAAATCGATGGTGTGGTCGTTCGGCGTAGTCGAAGACGAGCCAATCGGCGAGCTTTTGCTTGAAACGGGCGAGGTCGGTAAAGAGCAGGTCTTCGTGGTCGTCGACGAAGGATTCGTGGATGGTGCCACGGTAGCGTTCGGCAGGGACGTTCATTGTCGGCGTCTGGGGCTAGGTTTACCAAGGCGGGTTCTGCCGTTCCGTGAGGGTTTGGGCGAAGCTCGCCTCGAATTCGGAACCAGAGCGCGAGCAGAGGATTTGGCCGTCCATGTCGCCGGACTGCCGCCGTCCTCCTGGAAGGGCTTTTTCCAACGGAGAGCGTTCTGCGGCCCCCCGAAGGGGGCGTGACCGCCGGCGCTACTCAGGCCGTGACCTCGATCCTGAGCCCGAGAAGCGCTCGAACGAGCCTGAAGGTCATGGACACCCGGCAGAATAGACACACACCCTGTCGGGGGCCGCACCCGACCCTTTACCAGCCGGGAGGCGGTGGCGGAGGTGGTCCCGGTGGCGGCGGGGGTGGCGCTCCCGGACCGCCCGGCGGTGGTGGCGGGGGAGGAGCATTGTAGTAGCCTCCGGGGCCTGGCTGGACTGCCGCATAGCAGCCGGACAGGATCAGACCCAGGCCAAGCAGTAGTCCAAAGCGCAGACCACGGTAGCGCAAGCCCACAGGGGGGCGCATTGAAGGTAAATGCATGGTCAATATCCTCTTTTCAGTACCCATATACGGAGCGGTCGTACTTCCGCTCCGCTCGATATACTCGGTCGTCGTATTTTCTCCGTGCCTTCCAGTAGCGGCGATCGGCCCTCTCCTCCTTCCTTTCCAGATGCCGTTTCCAACGCCCGTAGATGCGCAAGGCCTTGCGGCTGTAGCCGTAGGGATAGGGATACGGGTAGGGGCGTAGGTAATCGGCATCACTGACGCGGTAAGTCGGGGACACCGTGTTCGGGCCTGCAAGCTGCGTATACCGGGTTCCGCCCTCCACCAGTGCCGCGCTCGTGCTCAGCAGAGCCCCCGCCACCACCGCCAGAATCAGCCGTCTGGAGTTGCCAACCGACATGCGTGGATCTCCTTGTCACCCAAGTACACAGCGTTACAAGCAAGGTATGTGCCTACTGTAATTATCGGGCTTTGAGCCCCCCGGGTGGCTCGCAGGTGTTTCCTGGGAGCGACAAGGGTGAATTGGCGATGCGCACCATCGCGAACATCCATCCCTACCCCCTACCGACAAGCACCGGCTGTCAAGCGACCACAGCCCAGGGAGGCGGAGAACCCGGTACGAGATCCGCCAATCTGCCAACCCAATTCGGCTAACTTCAGGACCCTGGCTGGATCCCGTCAACGCCGGCTTGGATCCATTCGGGGGGGGGGGGTGTTGCAAGCTACGGATACCGCGTTGCACCTGCAACGGCTTCTCGCCAATCCTATCGCAACCCGATTACTATCCTATTGTTTTTTTATGCTTAATACGATATCCCTAGCGTGGGAACGAAAGCTGCTTGAGCCATGCGCACGGGGCATCGTGCCCCGTCTGACAGATACAAGGAGAGTCAACGCATGGCAGAACTATTTTCGCCCGCATGGATGGAACGATTTGCCGCTGAGTGGAACCGAGAACCCGACCTGGCCCAGGCCTTGGGACAAATCGACTTTGCCTCCAACATCGCCTACGGCTTCGTGGAGGAGGAAGCGCCTCGCGGATTTCTTCAGGTACTCAAGGGGCAGGTGGCCAGTGCCGGCGCCTATCAAGGGCAAGCGCTGAACTGGGACATTCGTGCCAGCGTCGATCAGTGGATGAAGTGGATATCGAGCCCGCCCGGCATGACGGGCCTAGGTATGGCCTTCACTACCGGCAAGATCAAGTTCAAGGTGGGGGACTACAAGAGCATGTTGAAAGATCCACGCATGGCCACACCTTTCGTCAAAAGCTTTTCGGTGATGGCCCGGGTCTAGTGCCGCTGAAAAACGGGCAGAGATGACTCTGCCCGGAAAAGGGGACCCATTCCGCTAATATCTATCCTCGCTGCCGTAGCCCCGATCTTCAGGACTGTGCGCCAGCGCTTCCTGAACTTTTTGTGCCAAGGCAGGATCCAGGGTCCCAAGCACCGGAACCAGACTCGCGGCCCTCTGTTCCTGACCCTGCCGAATCAACAGCATGGCTGCGCGGGAAAAATTTTCCGCCGCCTTGTGCCGCTCACCGTCCATATAATAGACATTGCCCAATTCACCGTAGGCAAAGGCTGCATTGGGGACCTGTCGGATCAGTGCCCGATACTTCGCGATGGCAGCGGGAATGTCGTGCTGCCAATAGGCGGCACGTGCCGCCATGAGCTCCTGACGCTGCTCGGCACTGAGCCTAGGTGCCGCCTGCGAGCCTGCCGCCATGCCAGGTGCAGCAATGGGAGCAACGGTAAGGGTCTTTTCGGCGACTTTCGGGGCACTGCTTTTCTGGTGGGCGCTAATCCCCCAGATGAACAGCGCAATGATTAGGATGATCAGGAGGGCAACCAGGGCGGGCCATGAGAGCAGCCGGCTGACCGCGCTTTTTTTGGGTTGCCGAGGCGGCAGCGGCGGATAGCTCGTGGTGCCTCCGGGCGGAGTCGTACCACCCCCCGCAGAGCCAAGGGAGGGTGCCGTCGTGCCCGAACTCTGGGACGCAAAACTGGGTGCCGTGGTTCCCGTCGTGGGAGTCACCTGCGGCGCTTGCGTCCCGGATGGCACGGCCTCGCCCTCCGATTCCTTCCCCGCAGCCAGACGGGTGGCCTCGGACGCCGCCGTCTCGGACACGGCATCGCCGTGCTCGTGCACGCTGCGCTCGGCGTCGGGTCCTTCGCCAACGGACGGCGTCTCGTCCTCGCTGGCGTGCAGGTCCTTCTCATTGCTTGTCATGCTTCACTCCTATCGTGACGATCGAATGGGGGCCCGAGCCGACGGACGGGGTCCCCTGGCGGGTAACATCCTGGTCTGCCCACTCTGTCTCTGCGGCTCAGCGATACCCGTAACCATAGGGGTTGTAGCTGGGCGCGTAACCGGGATAGGGCTGGCCGTAACCATAGGGACCAGCGGGCGGCGCATAGTTTGGCGCCGGTGGGTAGGCCGGGGCGTAACCGGGTGCTGGCTGAGGATAAGCCCCATAAGCCCCTTGAGGTCCGTAACCCGGATAGGCGGGATAAGGAGCACTCGGGCCATAGGCTTGACCATAGCCATCGCCATAGGCACCGCCGTAGTAGCCATTGAATCCTTGCCCGTAGCTGCCATAACGACCGCTGTTGAAATTCATCGGGCCACCATGGGGCCCGTTGAAGCTCATGCTGCCCATGTCCCAGGGTCCGCTGCTGCCAGTAAAGGGGCCGCCGTAGCCGCTGAAAGGGCCGCTACTGCCGGTAAAGGGATTGCTCACCCCGCCCCAGGGCATGCCGCCTCCCCAGGGCATACCACCCCACGGACCCCAGGCAAAGGCCGGCGCCGCGGCCAATAGGGCAGACACCCCCAGAACCGCGGCCGAACCAAACATCCACCTTTTCTTCATCTTCATGATTGGTGTACTCCTGCGCATAGTCGCCATCTTCTGTCGTTGTCCGGAGCGCCTTTTGCGCCCCTTTCGACACCCGGCAATCCCATTCCAGAATTACTGAGATGACGGCAAGCACAGTCCGTGCCAAATTATAACCCAATGTTTTTTCATTATATATTAGAGGTCGGACTTCTTTCTTTTTGCAACGGTATTACATATCGCATTGTTTTTATTATGCACTTGCGATATTACGCCTGTTGCAGCCGTTGCATGTGCAGCAGACGATTTCCGCGAGCGCGTAAAACCGTCTGAATCCACGATGATAATTGGACTCACACGCTATCGATGACCAAGAGTGCTGCAACGCAACGCTCCCCCTGCAACAGATCATCTCTTTGTTTTTCATTATAAACACCCTTCCGTCGTGCAACAGATCACCGATCGATATTTTATTATTGCATAGAAAACAATACGTTACTATTAGGCACGAACTATGCTAACCCAATGGCGAACATTCTTCAGGAACGTAGACAAAATGACCTCTCGAAGCTTTACCGTAATTCGCTGGTTGCCCATGCTGGCGCTCGGCCTTGTGCCGACCCTTGCCTTTGCCGCACCGACCTTGATCGAGGTACACCAAGCGCCGGCTTTGGGTCCGGTCCTGGGTGCCCGTGCCATTCCTGGGCAGGTTGTGGTGTTGCGGGCGCAGACGGGCGGTCGCGTACAGTACGTTGCCGGTCCTGCGGGCACGCCGGTTCGCGGCGACGAGGTGGTCGTTGCGCTGGATACCGCCGGTCTGCTGGCACAACGGGCACAGGCGGAGGCTGCCTATGCGGCCGCACAGGTGGCAGTGGACAATGGTTACTCCCAGTATCAGGTGCAGCTCTACAACTACGGCGGCGCCAATCCCTGGAATCCCTTCGCCTGGTTTGGTCAGGCCTTCGCTGCCATGATGGGCAACCAGCAAAATCCCTGGGCCAATTATCTTGCAGCCCTGGACAATCGCCGCGCCGCCGCCTTGCAGGCGCAGGCCCAGCTGCAATCGGCGGCCTATCGCATTCGCGAAATCGACGCCGAGATCCGCAACGCGTACGGCGTCTCTCCTTTCTACGGGGTCATTTTGCAGAAGGATGTGAACCCGGGCGATGTGGTACAGCCCGGCCAGTCGCTTCTGGTCTTGGGCGGGGCTGGACCAGCGCAGGTCCTGGTTCAGGTTCCCACCAGCATGAGCGCGGGCCTGCGGCTTGGGGAGGCATTGGAAGTCGCCAGCAATGGGCGTTCCGTGGACGCGCGGGTGATACAGATCGCGCCCCAGGCCGATGCGCAGACCCATACCATAGCCGTCAAGCTCGCTCTACCGCCGGACACCGGTATTCGTGCCGGTGATTATGTGACGGTGCATCTGCCCGCTGCACGGTCGACCTCCCTTGGTGTGGCCATCCCGAAGTCGGCCTTGCTGCCCGGCCGTAGTCTGCCCTCGGTACTGGTGGACGTGCGCGGCGTCACGCAACTGCGCGTCTTGCGCTTGGGCGAACCCCTGGGTAACGGCATGGTGCAAGTGCTGTCGGGATTACGACCTGGAGAGATCGTGGTCAACGATCCGCCCGCCGGGATTGGCTCCGGCTATCGGCTGCGCACTGCTTCGGGAGCGGATGCATGAGCACCTGCAACGGCAGTCCCACTCCGCAAGCGCCGGAGAAGAAAAGCCTTGGTCTCGCAGGCAGCATTGCCCGTATTTTCATCAACTCGCCTTTGGCGCCGCTCTCGCTCGTGGTGCTGCTCGCCGCCGGTATTCTGGGCTTGGTTTCCACACCGCGGGCATCCAATCCGCAGATATCCGTGCCCATGGTGGACATCTTCGTGCCCTACCCTGGGCATTCGCCCGGAGAAGTCGCACGCATGGTCGCAGACCCCCTGCAGCAGCTGATGAGCGAACTGCCGGGCGTGCGCCACGTGTATTCGGTTTCCAATCAGGGCGAGGCCATGGTCACGGTGCGCTTTGAGGTGGGCGAACACATGGCCCCGGCTCTGGTGGCGGTGTACAACAAACTCGCCGCAAACATGGATCGTATCCCCGTCGGGGCGGGCAAGCCCCTGGTGCGCGCCAAGGGTATCAACAGCGTCCCCTTCATGACCTTTACGCTCTGGTCCGAGAGTGTGGGCCCGGGAACCCTCGATGAAATCGCCCAGAGCGTATTGAAGCGCTTGAAGGAGGTTCCCGACACTGGCGAGAGCTTTATCGTTCACGGCGCTACCGACGCGCTGAATATCGATGTGCAGCCAAGCCGTTTGGCGGCCTATGACCTGCCGCCCCAGGCCGTTGCCGAGGTGGTGCGCTCCGCCAATCAGGAGTCGCAAAGTGGCAGCGCCGAGGGTAACAACCAGCATTTGGCGATTCTGAGCGGTGGTTTCCTGCGCAGCCCACGGCAGGTTGAGAATCTCGTCGTCGGCGTCTTCCATGGGGCACCGGTGTACCTCTCCCAGGTGGCGAGCGTGCACTACGGTCCCATCGCTCCCCACAGCCTCGTTACCTACAGCACCGGTGCAGCGCACAGGGGCGAGCCGATTCACAACGCTCCAGCGGTGACCATTGCCCTGGCCAAGACGGCCGGCAGCAATGCCGTGAGCGTTGCCGAGGCGCTGATTGCGCGGATCCATTCCCTGGAGGGGTCTGTCATTCCAGAGAATGTCCACGTCAGCATCACTCGGGATGACGGCAAGACCGCCAACGACAAGGTCAACTCACTCCTCTTCAAGCTGTTGGTGGCCACTGCTGCCGTCAGCGCACTCATTTTTCTCACCCTGGGCTGGCGCGCTGCCGCCGTTGTCGTCATCACCATTCCGCTGATCTTGTTGATTACGGTGTTCGCGGCGTGGCTTTTGGGCATCACCATCAATCGCGTCAGCCTTTTTGGACTCATCTTCTCCATCGGTATTCTGGTCGACGACTCCATCGTCATCGTCGAAAACGTCTATCGTCGTTGGCTACAAGAGAACAACACTTCGACGGAAACCCTCATCGACGCCGTACGCGAAGTGGGGAATCCCACCATCCTGGCTACCTTCACGGTCATTGCAGCCCTGCTGCCCATGGGCTTCGTGGGCGGCATGATGGGTCCGTACATGGCTCCGATTCCGGTGCTGGGATCCGTGGCCATGCTCTCTTCCTTACTCATCGCCTTTGCTCTGGCGCCGTGGTTGATCGTGCGCTTCAAGCCCAATCTGCGGGTGCTCGAAAAGATGCACCATCGCGAGGCACGGCAAGCGGCCTGGTTGCGCAAATTCTTCGCCCAGACCCTGATTCCGCTGGTACGGCGCAAGCTCTACGGCCGATTGTTTCTCGCCGGTATCGTCGTCGCCTTCTTCGGGAGCTTAGCCTTGTTCGTGGTGGAATGGGTGCCTTTCACCATGCTCCCCCACGATAATTCCGATGAATTCGATGTGGTGGTGAACATGCCCGCGGGCACTGCACTGGCCGATACCGCCAACGCGACCTACGCCATTGAGGAAAGGCTACGGGGCATGCGCGATGTCGTTGCCCTGCAAAGCTACGTGGGCACGCCGGAACCCTACGATTTCAATGGGATGGTTCGCCACTACTACCTGCGTAACCAGCCTTGGCAGGCCATGATCCACGTGCAGTTGGTGGACAGCGGCGATCGCTCTGCTTCCAGTTCGACTTTGGCCAAGGAGGCGCGACGGCGTATCGAAGCCGTGGCGCAGAGCTGGGGAGCACGGCTTCAGGTGGTGCAGACGCCGCCGGGTCCTCCGGTGTTGGCGCCCGTGGTGGCCGAGGTCTACGGTCCATCAGCAGCGGTTCGGGATGCGGTGGCCAAACATCTGACCACGGTCTTTGAACACAGCAGGAACCTGACGGACGTCAATAACACCCTGATGGCGCCCCACGACCTGCTTGCCTTCCGTGTGGATGCCACCCGCGCCGGCATGGCAGGAATCAGCAACGCCACGGTCAACGATACCCTGGCCCTGGTCATGGGCGGCTACGAGCTGGGGGATTTCCATCCCTACGGACAGACTCTGGCGGTACCGATTTTCCTGCAGGCACCTCTGTATCTACGCAGCAATGTACAGAATCTGGCCAACCTGCCGATTCCTTCGCCGCACTACGGGGTGGTGCCACTGTACAGTCTGGGCAATTTCCAGCGCGTCCCCGCAGAGGCGCCCATATACCAGCAGGATCTTCGCCCGGTGCAATACGTCATGGCGGATACCCAGGGACGTCTCGATGCCCCTCTGTACGGCATGCTCGAAGTCCAGTCCGCCCTACGTCACTACCTAGCGCCCACGGGCAAGGCTCTGGGAATCGACTGGATCAGTCAGCCGAGTGGGGACCGTGCCGCCATCAAATGGGGGGGGGCATGGACGGTGACGTATACCACCTTCCGCGATATGGGCGCGGCTTTCCTGGTCGCCCTGGTGCTGATCTACATGCTGGTGGTCTGGGAGTTCGGCAATTTCATCATTCCTGCCATCATCATGGTCCCCATTCCATTGACCTTGATCGGGATTTTGCCGGGACACTGGCTCTTTGGCGCCAGTTTTACCGCTACTTCGATGATCGGCTTCATCGCGTTGGCCGGTATCATCGTGCGCAATTCGATCCTCTTGGTGGATTACTCCCAGCAGCGGGTCGCCGAGGGCTATCCCGTGCTCGATGCGCTGATCGAAGCCTGTGCCACCCGTACCCGTCCCATCGTCATTACCGCTCTGGCACTGATGCTGGGCTCGGCGGAGATCATCACCTCACCCATTTTCCGCGGCATGGGTATCTCCCTGCTCTTTGGGGTGATGGTGTCGACCATTCTCACCCTGCTGGTCATTCCCATGGGTTGCGTCAGTGGTCGCCGCGCTTTTTGTCCGGCCAGTATCGACCTGGATAACGGCACGATGAGGGGGAAGCCACCATTTCCCATGAGTCGCCGCAACTGGATCGTCGTCCATCCTGGGGAGATGCCCCTTACCCGTAGCGAAAAGGTGGACAGCGGCACCCGTCCGCAGCGGACGAAGCATCGCGGCGGCAATGGTTTTGCCCTGCTGTCATTGATCTGGCATAGCCTTTGGGAGGATCTCCGGGCTTTTGTCACCGCGTGGCGCCGTTTTCTTACGCGCCTGTTCACGAAGTAACTGCCTCGAGGAGAATCCGTATGTACCCTAAACCTTCCACCAATCGCCTCCGAGCCCTGATGGCGCTCGCCGGTCTCCTCGTCGGCAGTGGCGCTGTCGCCGCGCCCTACGATGGGAATTACACCACCGTGGGCAGCGGCAGTACTTCCGGGATGATTCCCTGGCAAGGCGATACTGGTCCGTCCGCAATGCCCGCTCCCAGCGACGACTCCATACCGTCGCGTGGGGGGGTGCAGAGCGATGGCACCGCACCGGAGTGGAACGGTATCGCTCAAGCGCCCCTGGCCCCACGAGCCGAAGCCGTTGCCTACGTGCCGCCACCTCCCGGGCCCTACCCCGTATCTCCAGAAGAATTGAGTGCCGGCAACAGCAGTCCGCAATCTGGTGGTAACGGCTCCATGGGCGGTTATCCCGCCGCATCCCAGGGTGCCCCCTACCCCGCCATGGCACAGCCGTACTGGACGGCGCCCGGAGCACAAGGCTATCCGCCGATGCCCCCACGTACCTATCCCCAGCCAGCCTACGGACCAAGGACGCCCGCTTACGGTCCGCCGCCACAGGGGCCATACCCTCCACTGTCCGCTACGCATGCGAGTCCCGCTGGGGGATGGGCCGGGGGATGGCAGGGGCCGATGGCGCCACCGCCTCCACCCATGCCTTATGGGGCTCCGCCCGGCTACGGCCCTGGCCGTCCACCCATGGGTCCCAGTCCCTACCCCGAGCCCTACGCGATGCCACCGGCCTACGGCCCACAGGCAGAGGCCTACGGTCCACCACCCCAGGGGCCCTATCCACCCCTGCCGGAGATGGGCGGGCACCCAGCCGGTGGATGGCAAGGACCGATGGCGCCACCGCCCCCACCCATGCCCTATGGGCCCCCGTCCGGCTACGGCCCTGGCCGTCCACCCGTGGGTCCTGGCCCATATGCGCCGCCGCCTTGGCAGTAGATCCCCGGGGATCGCGGTGATTTTGTGCTGGGACGCTCATCGTCCCGTCGATTCGAGAGGTGCATCGTCATGAAAAAAGTACCATTAGCCGTTGCTACGTTGTTGATCTTGGCCCTACCCGCTTCTGCTCTTGCTTGGGGATCTTGGGATGGTGGAGGAATGCCCTGGGGCGGAGGGATGCCTTGGGGCGGAGGCTGGTACGGCAGCCCTTGGGATGGTTATGCCGGACCTTGGGGTGGCTACGGGGGACCGGGAAACGGCAGTTTCGGCCCGTGGAATATGGGCAGCTTCAGCATGCAGTTTCCCCACGGTGGTCCCATGAGCTTTTCCGGTGGCCCATGGGACGGCTGGGGACAGCCTTGGTCCGGCTGGGGTAGCGGCACGCCCTGGTCCGGTTGGGGCAGACCCTGGGGTGGCGGAATACCATGGGGCGGGAGTCCATGGTCGGGTTGGGGCAGTCCGATGTCACCCTGGGGACCGATGTCTCCCATGGGTTGGTGGTGAGTGGAGGAGCGAATCGTGTTACGGATGAAATCGCGTCGCGCCGCTGCCCTCACGCTGGCAGCGATGACTGTGCTGACCAGCAGCTCTGCTCTTGCCTGGGGGCCTTGGGGAGGGTGGGGACCCATGGAGAATTTTGCCGGCCCATTCTCGGGCTGGGGTGGACCGTTTTCCGGCAGCATGGGTCCCTGGAGTATGGGCAGCATGCATATTCAGCGGCCAAGGGGTGGTCCCATGACCTTTAGCACCGGCAGCTATGGTGCCTACGATGGTCCATATGCGGCCTACTACGGCGGCGCCTATATGGGTCCCAGTGGATATCCTGCTCCCGCTTATCCAGCACCGGAGCCTGCATACCCGCCTGAGGGTGCCTACTATGGCTATCCCAACGACGCGTCGGCTACCCCACAAATGGCTACAGGTACCCTGCCGCCGCCCGCCGCCAGTTCCTCCATGGATGTGCCCCCGCCTCCGGGACCCTTCGTACCATGACGATGAAATCACCACCTCGGCAGGAGTCCTGATATGCGAGCTTTTCTGGCACGATTGCTCTTTCTTATACTTTTGGTGGCGATCGTGCTCATTGGCATTGCCATCGCCCAACATCCCGGCACCTGGCAACAGGACTGGCAAAGCGTACGCGCCTACCTTGCACGCCATTGGGCAGACTGGCGCGGTAAAACAGTCGAGCCCGCCGCGGTCCACCCGGCCCCTGCGCCAACGCCGGCGGCAACTGCCCCCCTGCCAACGCACGAGGCTGAGATACCAGGCCATGCGCCGACGACCACCACGAGTTCGGAAAATCGTCTCAGCGATCGTCAACTCACCCTGCTCATGGCGGCACGACAGGCGTATTGGCTGCGCGACTATGCGGTGGCCATTGGCGATTACCGTGCGTTGATCGAAGCAGATCCCGATCGCGCTGCACTCTACGGTGAGCTCGGCAATGTGCTCTGGGCTGCTGGGCAAAGAATTGCTGCTGGCAACGCCTACGGCCATGCCGGGCGGTTGTTATTGGCGCAGGGGCGCTACGCGCAGGCTGCAGCACTGATTCCTATCCTCACCCGATTGAATCCCGAGGCGGCCATGCAGCTGCAGGCAGAGCTGGCAAAATGACTGCAAGGAGTTTATCAATGGGAAAAATTGGGCAGATTTCCATAGTCACCATGGTCGTTGTTTTTGTCTTGAGCAATTTCCCTCCCGCAATCGCGGCAGATGCCGTGAAGGTAGAGCCGGCAAAAACCAAGACCGAGCGCTCTGAAAACAAAGCAAAACAAGCCCAGAACATCGCAAAGAAGGCGCCAGGGAAATCGTCTTCCAAGGAACAGAACGCGCAGCTGGACCGTCTTGCCATTCAGGCACGAGCAGACTATTGGCATGGGAATATAAATGGTGCCATAACGGCGTATGAGAAACTTATCAAGGAACATCCTCAGCCACGCTGGTATGGTGAACTCGGCAATATCTATTATCAGACCGGACGTCCGCAGCTCGCGGCAAAAAACTACTATCTGGCAGCAAAATCTCTAATCGCCGAGGGTCGTCCTCTCGAAGCCGGTGCTCTGCTACCGATCTTGCAGCGCCTCGACCCTCCTCTTGCACAGGAACTGCTCGCGCAGCAGACACGAACCAAGGAAAAGCGTAAATGACCCAAGATTCTCAACCGTCTTCTGCGGATCATCACAACCTCGCAGGACTCTCGGATCGCCAGCTTCGTCTGATCGTCTTTGCTGGCCTGACCGCTTTCATGGTGCTGGCAGCCTACGAATTCTATCTGGCCGTAGAAATGAGCCGCGACCTACGCGCCATGACCAAGCAGGTGCAAGCCCTCAGCCCCAATGTCCAACGGAATATGGACAGCATGGCCAGCGACATGCGCAGGATGACGGCATCCACCAACTACATGGCCCAGGCAACGGGGCAAATGCAGGCGGATTTTTGGAGTCTCAACAAGAACGTGTCGCCACCGTTCTCCTTCTTCGCCAGTATGGTTCCTTGGGCAAACGAGAATAGCATATATTCTGGACCTCCACGTCCTTTGCCATTACCGCCCAGCCGAGGCTATGCTGGCGAGATTGGATATCCGCCTCCCTATCCTGGGCCGGATTATGGGCCATATGGCTATCCGGGGGGCTACGGCCCTCCGCCGCAGGAGAACCAATGACTGACCTCGATAGCAAGACTCGGGACGTCCTGTTGGCCGTCATGCCGCAACTGATAGACAATATCCCGTTCGGCATGATGATTGCCGATCAACAGGGAAACATTCTGTATTTCAATTCCGTTGCGGATCAGTTCTTGGGGATCAATCGGGCCACCCATTTACGTGAGATTCCACATTTACAATTGCAGAAGGAGATCGTGCGGGCGTCCATTTCCGCTGGTCATGGGGATGCGGTAAGTCGTCCTGCGGAAAGTTGCGTCAGTTGGGATCGCGTGGTGACCAACGACAACGAAACCCGGATCCTCGCCTTGCGCACCCGCATGGTACGACAACGGGATCGAAAGTATCGGGTCTTTTTCATCGAAGACGTAACGACCCTGCGGCAGGCTGAACGCAGCCTCTCCGGCGAGTCACGCGCGGGCATCCACAGTCGCGACCCGCAGATGTTGCGCGCCATCGAGTTGATCGAACAAGTGGCGCAAAGCGACGCCAGCGTCCTCATCCAAGGCGAGTCAGGGACCGGAAAGGGAATGCTCGCCCGTCTGCTCCACGACAGCAGCCTGCGCGCCCGCAAACCTTTGGTCGAGGTCAACTGCGCCGCCATTCCCGAGAATCTCTGGGAGGCGGAATTTTTCGGTGCTGCCAAAGGTGCGTACACGGGCGCAGTCGGCGATCGCATCGGACGATTTGCCGCGGCCGATGGCGGCACGCTGTTTCTGGATGAGATCAGCGAACTGAGCAAACCGCATCAGGCAAAATTGCTGAAGGTTCTGGAGGAACAGTCCTTTGAGCCCATTGGCTCGATGAAAACTCGCAAGGTGGATGTGCGAGTGGTAGCCGCAACCAACCAGGGGCTGAAGGCGGCGGTAGAGCGCGGTGATTTTCGTGCCGATCTCTTCTATCGACTCAACGTCATACCCGTGCACGTCCCACCGCTGCGGGAGCGGCGTTCGGATATCATCCTGCTTGCCGAGTATTTTCTTGCCAAGTTTGGCGGACGCAACGCGCGTAAACTCGGTTCCCAGGTCAAGCACCTGCTCCTCGACTACCCTTGGCCGGGCAATGTGCGCGAGCTTCGCAATATCATGGAGTACACCAGCATCTGCGCCACGGGCAACGAGGTCGAACTGGCCGATTTACCGCAGGATTTTGTCGAGCGAGTACAGAAAAACCAGATCGGTCAGGGTCAAGCCTCGGCGGGACCCTTGGACGAGGAGCGCGACGCCTTGATCAATCTGCTTCAGAAACATGCCAATAACCGCAGTGCCGTAGCCCGAGAGCTTGGTATCGATCGAGTTACCTTGTGGCGACGCATGACCCGCCTGGGCCTGAGTAACGTGAGCGAGGTTTGAGGACCGATTCAGCGCACACCATGGCGTTTGCTACACAGGCACGGCGACGTACTCGGATGGCAGTTACCTGAATCCTCGCCGCCGTCTTCCCTCGTGCCTATGCCGTTTTCGCTCTCACCGACCAGGTTCGTGATCGCCGTGCACTATAATGACCTGCGTCGGGCGCAGCGCCTACTGCCAGGCGAGCGACTCGCGCTGATCGGCGTGGGCAGAAAAGCCATCGGTGTGTGCAGCCGCTCGTGAATGAGGCTTTGGTCGCCAAAAAGACGGACCACCCTGGCACCGTCGATGAGTAAGCGCGCCAGGGTTCCTCGAAATGCTGGCGGAGAGAGAGGGATTCGAACCCTCGATGGAGTGTTTAGCCCCATACTCCCTTAGCAGGGGAGCGCCTTCAGCCTCTCGGCCATCTCTCCGTGTCGCGGAGTGTAGCGCGCCCGCCCGGGTGACGTCAAAGTCAGGCGTCGCCGTCTTCCATCAGTGCGTATTTGCGGATGCGATACCGTAGCGTCTCCCGGGTGACGCCCAGGACCCGCGCTGCTTGGGTCACATTATGGTCGGTGCGCTGGAGCACCCGCTGCAGGATCAGACGTTCCATGCTGTCGAGATCCATGCTGCCGTCGATGGGAAGGATGATCTGCCGGTCATCCTCCACGGGACAGGATCCCGGTGCAGGACAGGATGTGGCGCCGCGTCCCGGAAGTTGCAGCCATTCCAAGGGCAGTTCCTCGCCCTCGGAAAAGAGCACGCCCCGCTCCACCACGTTGCGCAGCTCGCGCACGTTGCCGGGCCAGTCGTAGTGCTCCAGAGCCTCCCAGACGGCGGGGCTGACGTAACGCACGCGCTTGCCTGCCTGAGCATTGAATTCGGCGATGAAGTGGGGAACGAGAATACGCAGATCCTGCTTGCGCTCGCGCAGAGGCGGCAACTCGAGGCGGACGACGCTGAGGCGGTGGTAGAGGTCGGCCCGGAAGCGTCCCGCTGCCACCATGGCGTCCAGATCGCGATTGCTGGCTGCCAAAAAGCGCACGTCCACCTGCTGCACCCGATCCGCCCCCAATCGCCGTAGGCTTTTGTCTTCAATGACCTTGAGGAGTTTGGCCTGGAGATCCAGGTCCATTTCGGAGATCTCATCCAGAAATAGGCTACCGCCATGGGCCTGCTCCACCAGCCCGCGATGGCGCGAACTGGCGCCGGTGAAGGCGCCGGGTTCGTAACCAAAAAGCTCCGACTCCAGCAACTCCCGGGGCAGAGCGGCACAGTTCAGCTCGATCAGCGGACCATCGGAGCGCTGCCCGCTGTAGTGCAGGATGCGCGCTGCAAGGCCCTTGCCCGTCCCTGTTTCGCCGGAAATGATCAGGGCGCTGTACGGGACCTGTCCCAGGCGTCCCAGGATTTCCCGTACCCGCAGGGCGGCAGGGCTATCGCCAAGGAAGCTGTTGGGATGATAGCGCTGGGAGCGATGACTCGTGTCGTCGGCCACCCGCCGCTGTGCCCGGGCGCCGCGCGCCGCCGAGCGCAGGACCATGTCGAGGCGCTCCATCTCGCAGGGCTTCTCCAGAAAATCGTAAGCGCCCAGGCGCAGGGCGCGGACGGAGTCGGGCACGCTACCGTAGGCGGTCAAAAAGATCCACTCACCGCCCCCACCGCGCTCACGGGTCTTTTCGAGAAGATCAAGGCTGTTGCCGTCCGGCAGGTTGAGGTCCGCCAGGGTAACCAGGGGATTCAGGCCCTCCTTGAGGATCTGCTCGGCGTCGGCTATGCGCTCGACCCAGTGCACCTCCCAGCCTTCCTTCTCGAAATAGCGCCGCATCTCCCGTCCCAGGAAGATCTCGTCCTCAATGATGAGTAGCGGGTCGGCCATTCAGGAAGGTTCCTTTGCGGTGTTTTCAGGACAGGGCAGACGTAAGACCACCACGGCGCCCTGGGGTTCGGCATTGGCAAGCTGGATACTACCGCCGAGACTGCGGGCAAAACGACGTACCATGGAGAGGCCGAGGCCCGTGCCCTGCTCCCGGGTACTGGCAAAGGGCCGAATGCCCTCGCGCAACAGCGTCTCGGGAAAACCCGGGCCATTGTCGCAGACGGCAAGCTCGAGATCCGGATCGCGGCGCGACAGCTGGACCCGAATCTCGCCGCCCTCGCTTCCCAGGGCCTGGATGGCATTGAGCAGCAGATTCAACACCGCTTGGCGAAAGTGATCCAGAGGCAGCAGGCAGCGGCCCGTGGCTTCGGCCTGGAAGGTCAGCCGGATATTTCCGGGCACCTGGTAGCGCAGCAGATTGATGAGGGATTCCAGGGTCTCCGCCGGGTTTACCCACTGGCCAGCCTCCTGCGCCTGACGGGCACCGCGCAGCTGATGATCCAGCAGACGGCTGACCCGGCGCAGCTCATCTTCCATGAGGCCGAGACGCTCGTTGATGTCCGCGTCCGCTATCTCGCGACGGATATTGGCACAACCCACCTGCAGCCCTGCCAGAGGATTGCGCAGTTCATGCGCCAAGGCGGCGGCTGCCTCTCCCACTGCTGCCAGACGTTCGGAGCGCGCCATGGCCGCCTGCTGGGCGATGAGGGTGTGTGCCGCCTGATGCACCTCGCGCTGCAGATCCTGGAGATACTGTCGGCGCTGGCGCTCCAGCTCTTCCAGGCGCCCGACCATCTGATTGTAGTAATGCAGCAGAGGACTGATGCCCGGATCGGCCTGACCCTCTGCAACCCGCGCGAAGGCTCCCACTTCGAGGGAGTGCATGGCCTCCTGAAGCCGGCGCAAGGGCCGCAGGATACGCAAACGGAAAAATGCGAGAGTGACCAGGACGAAGATCATGAAGGCCAGGAGAGCGACACCCGTGCCGATGAGGGTATAGCGAGCGTCCCGACCGGCGGCCAACACCAGGTGCCATCCACGACGATGCTCGCTGAGGCTGAGATCTGCCAGAGCCGACATCACCTCGGGAAACTCGCGAGGGGAGGCCCGCGCTGCCAGATCGCGCAGGTGTTCCAGGGCCTGCGCGTCGCCCTGGTGGCGCAGCAGCTGCGGCGGCATGCGCGCGAGACCCTGCCGCAGCTGCTCCAGCGCCTGGGTACTGCCAGACGTAACCCAGGTCTGGCTTGCCTCGGCATCGATCTGGGCCAATTGGGTCATGTAGGCCGTATAGGCATCGAGTGTTGCCAGATCTTGATTGGTGTGTACCAGCAACACGCCCAAAAGCAGGAGGGCGAGCACGACAAACTGCACCAGCAAAAAGCCAATGGTGCGAAAGGGCGCAAAGGGAACGCGCTTGCTCGTGCCCGTAGCGCCCGGCAGACGGAATATGGCCATGGTCAGCCCATATCCCGGTGCGGCATTATCGGCGCCGCCCCCTCCAGCCCCCGCTGCATCAGCGCCACACTGGCCCGTTGCGGCGATTCTCCTTGGTAGAGGACGCGATAGACCTGTTCGCTGATGGGCGCCTCCACGCCCAGACGCAGAGCCAGCCCATACAGGGCACGGCTGCTGCGCACACCTTCCACCTCCTCTCCGATTTGCGCACGCGCGGCCTCCAGACCGAGACCCTGGCCCAAGGCCACCCCCAGTCGGCGATTGCGGGACAGGTTGCTGCTGGCCGTGAGAATCAGGTCACCGGCTCCAGCCAGCCCCGTAAAGGTCTCGGGCTGGCCCCCAAGAGCGGTGCCAATGCGCTGGAGTTCCGCCAGTCCCCGGGTGATGAGGGCGGCACGGGCGCTTTCGCCAAGGCCCAGACCATCGCAGATCCCGGCGGCAATGGCGAGGACGTTCTTGATGGCGCCGGCGAGGCAAACACCGGCAACGTCGGCGCTGGGATAAAGCCGCAGCTGGGCGCTGCGTAAACGCTGGCGTATCGCTTCGCGGATGTCGTCGTCACGACCGGCCAGGGTCATGGCCAGGGGCCTTCCCGCCAGCATGTCCTGGGCAAAGCTCGGCCCGGAAAGCACCAGCAGTGGCACGCCTGGAAACTCCTCGGCCACGACTTCATCGAGGCGAGCTCCCGTATCCAGCTCCAGCCCCTTGCTGGCCAAGACCAGGGCAAGGGGGGATGGCACCATCGACCCACGCAAGCGGCGCAGGAGCCCGCGCAGCGCGTGGCTGGGGACGGCGATGAGCCAGACCTCGGCATCCGTCAGGGCCGGCTCGAGCTCTGCCGTGATCTGCAGGCTTGCTGGCAGCGGCACACCGGGGAAGATGGGTGCAAGGTCTCCGCCCATGCCGGGCAGATGTTCACGTCGATGCCCCCAGAGCTGCGTCGGTATGGCACGACCCGCCAGGTAAACGGCGAGGGCCGTGCCCCAGTGCCCAGCTCCGCAGACGAGCCAGTGCGACATTTACTGGGTGGTGTGCTGCCCCTGCTCCTGCTGTGCCTGCTGATACAGGGCTTCAAAATTGACGGGGTGCAGGTGCAAAGGTTGGAAACCGCCACGACTGACGAGATCCGCCACCACCTCCCGCGCGTAGGGGAAGAGTATGGTGGGGCAGTGCACGGCCAGCAGGATGGGCATGTGCTCCTCGGGGATGTTCTGCAGGCGGAACAGGCCTCCCTGCTGCACTTCCACGGCAAAGTAGGTGGTGCTGCCACCCTTGGCGGAGACCGTCACAGTCAGGGTGACCTCCGTCAAGCCGTTGGCCGGGTCCACCGTCTGCGTGCTGGTGTTGAGGCCAACGTCGACGCTGGGCGCTTCGGTCATGGTAAAGGCCGCAGGGGCGTTGGGAGACTCGAAGGACAGATCTTTGACGTAGATGCGTTCGATCATGAAGGTGGGTTCTTGCTCAGCCATGCCGTTTCCTGCTTCCTATCCAAAAGGTCGCCTCCAGTGTAACCGAGAAGCGGATTCGCGACCATGGGGGATGCGCCGGGAGGCCGCATCGACCCCTCTGCCGAGTCTGGCACGGAAGCAGCGACCACCGGCCGAGCACCTTGAACCCTTCAGGAACGCGGCGATTATGCTAATCTTTACCATATCGCCGTGGCCCATATCGTCTTGGACCGCGCGCCGTCTGCTCCTGACGACGGGCAGGATTGGACATCACCACGCAGGAAACTCGGATGCACTGGACCTTCATCATCAAATCCCATCCCGATGCCGACGGCAATCCGGTGCTTCAGGCCCTGCGCATGGCCGCCAGCGCCCTGGCGGACGAGATCGGTATCAGCATCTTCCTGACTCAGGATGCCCTTTCCCTGGCTCTGGCCGACGCCGATGACCACACGGCACGACACACCATCCAGCGCGACCTCCTGGCGGAAATCCGCGAACTGGGCGGTGAGATTCGCGCCGTGGGCCTGGAGTGGCTGCCGCAAACGCCCCCCCGGCCACTGCTGGAGGGGGTCGTCTCGGCGGGAATGAAGGAGCTCGTGCGCATCAGCAAGATGAGCGATCAGGTCATCACCTACTGATGGCACCAGCGACGGAGCTGCGCGCGTCCTATGCCGTGGGCGATATCCAGGGTTGCCGCGATGCTCTGGAGCGCCTGCTGGATGCGACGGGTTTCGACCCCAGGCGGGATCGCCTTTATCCGGCGGGCGACCTCGTCAACCGCGGCCCCGACAGCGCTGGGGTCATGCGGCGCCTGTGGGACATGCGCGAGCACGTCTCCTTCGTGTTGGGCAACCACGACCTCTACGCCCTCTCGCGCTGGGCCGGCATCGTGCCCGCCAAAAAGAGCGACACCCTGGCCAGCCTCCTTGCCGACAAGGAGGCGGAAGCCTGGATGGATTGGCTGCGCCACGCACCCTTGCTGCTAGAGCTTCCCGAGCGACCCTGGCTTCTGGTACACGCCGCCATCCACCCGGACTGGTCCGTAGACGACGCCCTGGGGCATGCCGAGGCGGTGGCACAGGCCCTACAGGGCCGGCGATGGCGCAGCTTTCTCCGCGACCTGTGGGAAGCTCCGGCGCCGGAGCGTTGGCAGGATTGCCGCACGGAGATGGACGCGCAACGCTTTCGCGTGGCGGTCTTCACCCGCGCGCGGCGGGTCCGCGCCGACGGACGCTTCTTCTGGCCCAGCAAGACGCCGGCGGACAGCGCCTACCAACCTTGGCACGTGCTCCTGCACGAGCGCCAGCCGGACATGGCCGTCGTCTGCGGGCACTGGGCGACACAAGGGCTATTGCAGCAACCGCACTTGCTCGCCCTGGATAGTGGCTGTGTCTGGGGCCGGCAGTTGAGTGCGGCGCGCATTTCACCTCTTCCCGTCGAGGTGGTTCAGGTGAGCTGTCCCGCCTACGCCCAGCCGGAGGCCAGCGAATGATATCGAGCCCGTCCACCACAAAGGATGCGTACCCATGGAAACCGTGAATCTTCCCACCGCCCAAGGCTATGGTGAAGCGATGCGTCTGGCCTGGCGCCTGCTGCGCCAGCGCTTCTGGTCTTTCGTCTGGCTCTTTGTCCTCGCTGGACTGTTGGCACTGCTACCCCTCGTAGCCGTCGGGCTCCTACAGCACTTCGTGGCTCGCTTGGCACTCCTTTGGCAACTGATCCTCCTGCTGGTGGTCAATGCCTTCATCGTTGCCATCTTTCGCTCCATCGGTCTGGCCCTGGCGGGCTCGAAAGCCGATTTCGCTGCCTTCACGGGCTGGCTGTTGCGCTCCGATACCTGGCTCATCGCCCTCCTCCCGGCATTGTATGGTTCTGTGGTCCAGCAGATCTATCCCTCTCCACCCCCGGGTGCGCCGGCGGCGGCGGTGATCCATTTCTTCCTGAGCCCCAACTACCTTTTGATCGTGCTCCTTGGGGTTCTCGTCTCGCCCTGGTATCAGTACGCCTTTGCTCTGTACGGTACCGGTAGCTTTGCCCCTGTCCAGGCGTATCGCCTCGCCCTGCGTATCTACGGTGATCGCCTGCGCTGGTTGTTTTTTCCCCTGGTCCTCGGCCTGGTCGTTCTCCTCGCCCTGGTGGTATCTGGGATTGCCCTGGCACTGGTGGCCGGACTCCTGGGGGCGCTTTTGCATCTCATGGGGCTGGTGGCACTGAGCAAGGCCTTGACGGCGATACTCATCGCGCTTTTCCTCGCCCTTTTCCTGAGTGCGGCGATGGTCTTCATGACCGCATCCTTGATCGTGGCGGCAACGGACCTTCCACGCGCTCCCGCGGCGGGGGAGTTTAGGCCCTGAATCCGGCCATGACCGACATCCTCGAGCCTGCGCGCGTCATACTGCAGCACGTTTTTGGATTCAGCGATTTTCGTCCGCCTCAGGATGCGGTGATCGCCAGGCTCCTGGGAGGCGGGGATGCCCTGGTGCTGATGCCCACGGGTGGCGGAAAATCCCTGTGCTATCAGGTACCGGCCCTGACCTTGCCGGGCACGGCCGTGGTCGTGTCCCCCCTCATCGCCCTGATGGAGGATCAGGTTCAGGCGCTGCAACAGTATGGTGTCAGCGCTCATGCCCTGCATTCGGGCCTCGGGGTGGACGAGACCCAACGCATCGAGGAAGCACTGAGCCGGGGAGAGATAAAACTCCTCTACGTTGCACCGGAGCGACTCCTACAGGAGCGCAGTCTGCGCCTGCTGGCCCGTCTCGACATCAGCCTCTTTGCCATCGATGAGGCCCATTGTGTGTCCCAGTGGGGACACGATTTCCGTCCGGAATATCTGCGCCTGCAGTTGCTGCACGAGCGCTTTCCAAGCGTTCCACGGGTTGCCCTGACCGCTACGGCAGACCCCCGCACCCGCGAGGAAATCCGCAGCCGTCTCGGTCTACTGCAGGCGCCGGTATTCCAGCGCTCCTTCGATCGACCCAATATCCACTATCGCCTGCAAAGTGGCGGTGAGAGTGGCCGCCAGCAACTCCTGCACTTCATCCATCAATACCATGCAAAGGATTCGGGCATCGTCTATTGTTTGTCGCGCAAACGGGTGGAGGAGACGGCGCAATGGCTGAAGGAGCAGGGATTGTCGGCCCTGCCCTACCATGCGGGGCTCGATGCCGCCACCCGTCGCCGGCATCAGGCCATGTTCCAAAACGATGAGGTACGCATCGTCGTGGCTACCATCGCCTTCGGCATGGGCATCGATAAACCCGACGTACGCTTCGTCGCCCACCTCAATCTGCCCAAAAGCCTCGAATCCTACTATCAGGAGACGGGCCGCGCCGGGCGGGATGGTCTGCCCGCCGATGCCTGGCTGCACTACGGTCTGCAGGACGTCGTGCAGTTGCGGCAGATGATCCAGCAATCGGAAGCCGACGCCGCCCACAAGGCCCTGGAGCTGGAGCGCTTGGAAGCCATGCTCGGGCTGTGCGAAACCGTGGGCTGCCGCCGCCGCGAGCTGCTCGCGTATTTCGGTGAGCATCTGGATCGGCCCTGCGGCAACTGCGACAACTGCGTTGCGCCACCAGCGGTGTGGAATGCCAGCGAGGCGGCGCAAAAGGCTCTGTCCACCGTACACCGCACCGGTCAGCGCTTCGGTGTCCAGCACCTCATCGACGTACTCCTGGGACGCGATCATCCCCGGCTGCGCTCCTTCGGGCACCACGAGCTGTCGGTCTTCGGCATCGGTCGCGACCTCCCCGCCAACACCTGGCGTAGCCTGTTTCGCCACCTTGCCCTGCGCGGTCAGGTGCTGCCCCACCCGGAGGGGCACGGCGGCTTTTGCCTCGGGCCGCGCGCACGCCCCGTCCTGCGCGGCGAGGAGGAGGTTTGGATTCGCGCACCGGCAGAAGAAGATCGCCCAAAGCACGCCACTGCATCGCCGGGCAGCGCTCCCCAAGACGAGCTGTGGGAGGCGCTCAGGGCACTGCGGCTGGAGCTAGCGCGCGCGCGGGGAGTACAGCCTTACGTGATCTTTCACGATATCACCCTGCAGGAAATCCGCCGACGCCAACCCCGCGATCGCGCCACCCTCGCCGCCATCCCCGGGGTTGGCGAACGCAAGCTGGAGAATTTCGGTGACGCTTTCCTGCGCCTCTTGCGCCAACGGGGTGGCGGATCCGGGCCTGCCGCTTGCGACGATGGGTAGCACAGGCCATCATGTGCCGATCCGTCATGGGAGAACCGCATGTCCGACGAAACCTTTGCGCTTTCGGCAGAACGCACCCTGGAGCAGATTCTCGGCCAGTTGGAGGGCAACGCCCCCGAGGTGGAGGCAGATCTGGTGGACAGTGTCCTGACCTTGGAATTACCAGACTCCAGCACCATCGTCCTCAATCGCCAGGAGGCCGTGGAGCAGATCTGGCTCGCCTGCAGCGATGGTCCGGCGCGCTTTCAGCACACGGATCGGGGCTGGCGCGATACCCAGACTGACCAGGAACTGGGGGAGGTTCTCGGTACGCTCATTGGCCGGCGCCTTGGCCGCACGCTGCAGATTCGGTTGTGAGCCATGGCCCACTGGTTGCTGAAAACCGAGCCCGAAGCCTTCTCTCTCGACGATCTCAAGGCCCGAGGACAGGAGCCCTGGGATGGGATCCGTAACTACCAGGCCCGCAATTTTCTGCGGCAGATGCGGGTGGGTGACGAGGTCTTCATCTATCACTCGCGCGTACCGGTTCCCGGAATCGTCGGCATCGCTCGGATCGTCACGGAGGCCCATCCCGATCCCACGCAGTTCGACCCCCAGAGCCCCTATTACGATGCCGGTTCAAGCCCTGCGGACCCCCGGTGGGATCTGGTGGATATCGCCTACCTTGCCCACTGTGTGCCAGCCGTCTCCCTCGAGTCCCTGCGCGAGATGCCCGAATTCGCCGACAACCCGCTGGTGCGCAAGGGTAATCGCCTGTCCATCGTCCCCATCAGCGAGAGCCAGTGGCAGGCGGTACTGGCGCGAGTGACCCTTGTCTGAAGCGGTGCTCTACTTTCGCCACGCGGACGCAGCGGGCCTGCGTCTGCGCCTCCTCTGTGCCTGGCGCGGCCTGAACCTGCGCCTGGAACCGCGCCCGCTTCGGGATCTGGAAACGGCTTTCGACCTGGGTTTCGCCGATCTACCGGTGCTCGTGGATGGCGACGGTCGCCGCTGGACGGGGGCGGTGGAATCCCTGCCGGAACTGGACGCGCAACTGGGGAGAACCCCTGCAAATCCGGCGCTTATGGCAGAGTGGCCGGCCTTCGTGGCCTGGCGCGCCGAACTGGAGCCGCTGCGTCAACGCTTGTTGGCGCCGATCCTCCCCCTCTATCCAGAGATTTCTGCGGATCCCGAGGACTTCGCTTGGTATCGGCAGGAGTGCGAGCGGCGTTTCGGTCAAGGACCAGAGGCCCTGGCCAACGATCGCTACGGCGCCTATCAACAGTTGGAGCGCCGGGGTCGGTTGCGCCAACTTGCCCGCATTCTGGCGCAAAAAAAGTTCTACCTCGAGGAGATGAGCCTCGTGGATATCGTCCTCACCGCCGATTTCCACGCCCTGCGGTTTCTCGACGGGGTGACCGTACCCATCGACCTTCTCTATTATTTCCAACGGGTAGCCGGTCAGTGTGGCCTGTCCCTGGACAGCGGACTGGAGGCAGCCCGAAGCACCCGCGAGCTTTCCTGAGTACCGATTTTTAGCCGTCCGTTTTAGGAGAACCGACATGACCTACGCCGAACTGATCCAGTTTCTCGACACCCATCTGGGCTATACCCTCACCTCGGGACGGGATCTCGACGCTCTCCTTGCCGAGGCCAAGGCGGGGAAAATGGAAGACCCCCTGGCGCAGGAGATCCTGGTGGCCATCTATTCCGGCAATGCCTGCGACGGTATCGCCGCGCCCGTGGATCGCGCCCGCAGCTTCGACGGCCTGGCCGCCCTGCGTCTGCGCAGTCAGGCGGATGACTCCGATCCAGCCCTGTTCCGCAAGGTACTGAAGCTATCGGAAACCCTGGATCGCGCCTTCGACGAGGAAGTCATCCGCCAAAAGGCAGCGCAAACGCACTGACTCCGGCGCCGCTCACCGAGAGCCCGCGCATCTCCCGTCAAGAGGACAGGCGCAGGGTGTGGAACCCCTGCGAATCCTCCTCGGTCCAGCGGAACAGGTTCTGGAGCCGGTCACGCAGGGCCTGAAGTTCCTGGGCCTGGCGCTGCAATACCTGCTCCTTGCCCATGAGGGCCTCGATGCGGGGCTGGATGTTCACGGAAGATTCGACAATGGACTCCAGAGCACGGAGTTTCTCGTCGGACTGCTCGGCATACAGGACCAGCTGCCGGTTCATCAGTTCGAGGGCCTCATCCACCCAGCTCGTGAGATCCCGGCGTGTGGCCTCGACAAAACGGCGAATCTGCGCCGCGAGGCTGAGAAAGGCCTTGCGCACCACCACGCCCTGGGGCTTGGCGGCGATTTCCAGACGTTTGCCAAAACGCTCGTAACTGTCGGCCAAGGACAGGAGCTCGGCGCGCCGCGGCAAGAGCGCGTAGGGGACGGTATCCAGACGCGGGAGCAGATACTGCTGCTCGAGTCCCTGATAGGCCTCCAGCATCATGGCCGACAAGCGATTGGCGCGCTCCAGAGCCTGGTCAAACTGGGCGATGGTCTCTGCAAAAAAGCGTGTGAACCGATCGTAGATGCCGACGGTGGTCCAGGCCGCTAGCAACTCCGCCCGCGCCTCCTCGATCAGACCGTCCAGACCGTCCATGGCCAGGGACTCCAGCGACCAGGTGCGGGACAACTCCAGAAACTCCTGCTGTTTGCGCAGGAAGCTGCTGCGATCGCGGGCAAAGCTCTCCAGCAATTTACGCTGCCGCTCCAAAAGGCGCGGCAATTGCTCTCCGGTCTGGGCCTGCAGACGCCGCATGCTCTCCATTTCCGTGCGCAGATTCTGGATCTGTTCGTCCAACAAGACCTGCTGGTCCACCAGCACCCGCCGCAACAGTCGACCCGTATTCTCCTCGATGGCCTTGCGCTTGCCCGGCAACAGCACCTCGGCAATGGCGCGCTCGAGACCCTCGAGTCCGCTCCGGTGCAGCAGGGTTTCGTCCTTGCGAATGCGCCCCACGAGCCCCTTCTGGGCGGATACCGCGACGATCTGATCGGGACGAAGATTCAGGCGCTGCGCCACGACCTGGCGTTGCTGCTCCACCATGGCATCGATTTCCGCCTCGGGCTTGAGCTCGTCCCACAGGGTATCGATCTTGTTGAGCACCACCAATTGGTTGAGCAGTGGGCTGCGTCCCAGAGCCTGCTCCCAGATTTCCAGATCGCTCTGCGTCACGCCGGTATCGGCACCCAGCACGAAAATCACGGCATCGGCATCGCGCGCCAGCTCCAGGCCCAGGTCACCCTCGCTACCCAAGGCATTGAGACCGGGGGTATCCAGGATGACCAGGCCCGCTTGCAAAACCGAATGGTCCAGACGCAGAAGCGCGTAGCGCCACCGCGGTATGCGGACCTTGCCGTCACCGCAAGATGGGCACTGGCTCTGCTCGGGTTTGGCACCATCCAGGGGCGGACAGAGCCCCCAACGCCTGGCCTCACTGAGTCCCACACAAAGGGTCTCGGTCAGTTGTGCCATGGCCGCGGCTTGCGCCGTATCGCTATCCAGAGGCAACACCGTCCAGAGTTCACGGGAACGCTTGAGCTGTTCTACGGAGCCGCGCAGACTTCGGGACCGTATGGGCAGGAGCTCCATATGGGCAGCCTGGCCGGAGGTAGCCCGGATTTCCACGGGGCACATGGTCGTCTGACCCGGCCCCGAAGGCAGCAGCCGGGCACCGTAATCGTGAAAAAACAGCGCGTTGATGAGCTCCGACTTGCCCCGGGCAAATTCACCGTAAAACGATATCTTGAGTTGATCGTCCAGTATTTCCTGGGCCAAACTCTCCATCCGCAGGAGGGTACCGCTGGGAAGCAGCTCCAGACTCAGACTGAATCGCGCCATTTCCTGAACGGCCGCAGCAATGTGGTGCCGCCATTGGTGATATTCCTGCAATCTATGGATCAACAGCGGCTTTTCCATCGCACTCTCCCATAAAACGTCCCATGTAGGCCGTGTATCGCACCACTGCGGTCTGGCGTTCGACGCCGCACGTTGCGCATTCCGTCTTCCGTCTCCGGGACTTGCACCTAATTAGACGCAAAACGCCAAAAAACACCCTGACGATCCACAGGACCGGTTCCCTCAGCGGTAATAACGCTGCAATCCCCAGGCAATGCTCGCAAACAGGGCCAAGGGGAAGACCGTGGCAAAAACCGGAGGGATGCCTCCGGAGATACTGATAAACCCAGACATCTCCGTCAGAAAATGGAAGGCCAAGCCGAGAACGAGACCCATCAATATGCGCCCAGCCAGACCGCCACCCCGTGGATTGCGAGTGACCAGGGGAACGACCAGCCAGATCATGACGAGCCCAACCCAGGGATAGGTCACCCGCTTCCAGAAAGCCAGCGCAAAGCGGTTCATGCTCAGCACGCTACCCTGGAGATTCTGGTAGCTTTCCCAGAGCGCCGGCAGCGTCATGGTGCGCGTCGGATGGGAAAAGCTGCGCAAGGTACCGGGGTCCAGACGCACATCCCAGGGCTGCTGGACGAGCGTCGTGGAGACGATGCGCTGCGCCCCCAGGACGTGACTCTGTACCCCTTGCAGCTGCCAGGCGCCGTCGCGATACAACGCTTCCCTGGCATCGAGCATGCGCGTGACCGCATCGAGACTCGGCGTGGTGATGACGATGCGCAGGCCCTCCAGGCGTCTCCCGTCGGCAGCTATGGCGCGGATCTGGATCAATTGGTCCCCCTGGCGCAGCCAGACTCCGCCGTCGGGAAGGGCCTGAAAACCACTACCCTGCCCACCATTGGCCCAGATGGCCTCCGCTGCGGGAGCCGTGTAGGGGACTACCCACTCACCCAGGGCAAAGGTCAGCAGCGCTCCCCATAGTCCAACCCAGAGCAGGGGCCGCTGCAGGCGCCACAAAGACCATCCGGACATGCGCAAAGCGACGAGCTCCGAGTGGCTGTTGAGCAGGCTGACCCAGATCAAGGCACCAAGCAGCAGCGCAAGGGGAATGAGATTGTAGGCAAGGTCCGGTAATTGCAGGGAAATATAGGTCACGAGCTTGCCCATGTCCCAGCTGCCGTGGCCGGGTCCACCGGACTTGGCGATGAGGTTGGCCACAAACATCAGTGCGAGCAGAACGAACAGCACCAGTGTGCTGTAGCCCAACATACCGCGAAAGAGCAGGCGATCGGCACGTTTCATGGGCGTAACAGCCCCAACCAGGAGGGCAGCACGGGGCGATCCCCCTGACGCCGCCAGAAGGCATAGGCCGCCAGCGCGCCCAACAGGAGCAGCACCCAGAAGAGGCCGGGAAATCCTCCGATACGCCCCTGGATGATGCCCTCCTTCAGGAAAACCAGCAGGTTATTGGCCGCGAGCAAGGTCAGGATCCCCAGCAAGGCACCCGAGGCCCGTCCCGCGCCGCGCGGCCCGCCGAAGGCCAAGGGTATGGCGAGCAGGGCGAGAACGGGGATCAGGAGGGGCCAGATGAGCCGCCATTCCAGTTCGGCGAGGGCATGGCGGGCGTATCGTGGTTCCCGCAGGGCCTGGAGCACCTGCGGAAGATCCAGAGCCGCCCAATGGATACCCTGATCCGAGCTTCCCTGAGGGGCCGCCAGCGCTATGCGATAGTGAACAAAACTCAGGATCTTGAAGCCGGCGGTACCGGGTTGTCCCAGATAGCGGTGCCCCTGGATCAGCACCAAAGCGATGCCACCATCCTGGTCCTTGCGAATTTCACCAAAGGCAGCGGTGGCAATATCCGGCTCACCCTTGCCACCCAGATCCACGAAGATCTCCCGATAGCGGTGCTCCGAACCGGGCGCCGACTGACCCACATAGAGGATGTGTCCGCCGGCAATGCGGGCAAAACTGCCGGGCTGGATCAGGGCCTCGGCGGCGGCATTGGCCAGCCGCAGACTTTCCGCCTGCAGTTGCCGCTGGGCGGCGGGCGACCAGGACAAGGACAGCAACGCTTCGAGAAGGGCGATGACCAGGATGGGCAAAGCCAAGGCACGCAGCAAATCCAGGAGACTCAGCCCAGCACTGCGGATGGCCATCATCTCGTTGCTGCGGTAGAGATTGGAAAAAACCAGATACAGAGCAAAGAAAAAGGCCAGTGGCAGCACCGTCACCAGCAAGGTCGGGGTCGCCAGTCCCAGAAGTTGCAAAGTAACCCCCAGGGGCAGTTGTCCCGACGCCACTTGACTCAGAAGCTGACTCAGCTGACCAATGGCCAGGATTCCCAGCACCAGCAGACAGCCAAAGACGAAGACCCGCAAAAGGTCACGCAGGATCCGCGCGTGGATACGGCTCAAGGCCAGACTCCACGGAGGCAGCCGCCTTGCAAACTTGATCCGCTGCGTCTCACGGCTTATGTTTGCCCATATTGCTGTCCCCTCGCCGTCACCTTACGGCAAAGATTACCACAGGAGAGAAGCCTTGGAGATAGTAGTCCGCACCGTCGATCCCTGCCGTGACCCTCTGGACTGCCTCATCGTCCCCCTCTTTGCCGACGGCGACCTGCCCAAGGCAGCGGCGGCCGTGAATGAGGCGGGTTCCGGCGCGCTGAAGAAGCGCGTGGAGCAGGGGGATTTCCGCGGCGAATGCGGTCAAACTCTGACCCTCTACGATGTCCCGGGTATCCAGGCCGCCCGCCTCCTGCTGGTGGGTGTCGGCAAGTCCGACAAGATCTCCGCCCTGAATTACCAGAAAGCCATGCTCGCGGCGGGTCGCGCACTGGCCGACAAGGGCGTGGTCCATGCCACCCTCCTCGGCCTGGATCTCGACGTCCCCACGCGCGAGCCGGCGGCGCTGGCCGAGATCGCCGTACAGGCCATCGCCGATGGACAGTATCGCTTCGATCATCACAAAGCGCCCGCCGAGACTGCGCGCCGGGAATTGCAGACCTTAACCCTGGCCGTGGACGATCACCTCGCCCCGCAAAGCGAGGCTATCTTCGCCGCCGCCGACGCCGCCCGTATCACCAGCGAGGCTGCGGCGTGGGCGCGAGATCTCGCCAATGAGCCGGGCAACGTCTGCACCCCCACCTGGCTCGCCGAGCAGGCCGAGGCCATGGCGTCCAGCCGCGGGATCGAGGCCGAAATCCTCGGCCCGGCGCAGATGGAGGAGCTTGGCATGCAGCTCCTGTTGGGCGTGGCCCAGGGCTCGCGCCAGGAACCGCGCCTCATCGTCCTGCATTACCGTGGTGCCGACAGCGCTGCCGCCCCGCTGGTATTGGTGGGCAAGGGGCTCACCTTCGATGCCGGCGGTATCTCCCTGAAACCCGCCGACAAGATGGACGAGATGAAATACGATATGTGCGGTGGGGCAACGGCCCTGGCCGCCATCCGTGCCGCCGCCGACCTCCGTCTGCCGCTGAACCTCAGCGTCGTCGTTCCCGCATCGGAAAATCTCCCCGATGGCAAGGCCACGAAGCCCGGAGACATCCACAAGAGCATGAGTGGCCTGACCGTTGAAATCCTCAATACCGATGCCGAGGGGCGGCTCATTCTCGCCGATGCCCTCACCTACGCCCGCCGCTTCAAGCCGGCGGCCATCATCGACATGGCGACCCTCACGGGGGCCTGCATCATTGCCCTGGGGCACCAGACGGCCGCGGTGCTCGGCACCGACGCGACGCTGGTCCAGGATCTGCTGGAGGCGGGTCGCCAAAGCCTCGATCGCGCCTGGGAACTGCCGCTCTTCGAGGTCTACCACGAACAGTTGAAAAGCCCCTTTGCCGATCTCAGCAATGTCGGCGGCCGCCCAGCCGGTACCATCACCGCTGCCTGTTTCCTCTCGCGGTTCGTGGAAGATATCCCCTGGGCGCACCTGGACATCGCCGGAGTCGCCTGGAAAAGCGGCGAGCACAAGGGAGCGACGGGCCGGCCTGTGCCGCTTCTGGTGGAATACCTCAGGCGGCGTGCCAGCAAACCGCGCTGAGACTTAGCCCTTGCCCAGCGCCAGCTTTTACCGCCTGCCTGCGAATCTGCTCACGGCAACGGAGCAGCACCGTGCCGTCTGCCGAGTCGTTGCCAAGGCCTGGCAGGTACTGGGTCAGGTCAACATCCTCTGCCGGGATGAGGAGTTGGCCGAAAGCATGGACGATCTCCTCTGGACCTATCAGGCCGGCGCCTTCACGCCCCACGGACGCGACCCGCAGGAACCCGTCTGCCTCTATGCCGGCACCGACGCTTCGGTGCTGCGGCCGGCGCCAGCCTTGGCTCTGGTGGGACTGCGCGAACTCCCCGGAAACTTGCCGGATGCAGCGCGCCTGCTCGATTTCATCCCTCCGGACGAGTCCGGTGTGGCGGACGCCCGCCAGCGGTACCGAATCCTGCGCGAGGCAGGCTACACTATACAGACCTACACTTTGGAAGCCTGACGGAGCTCAGCCATGTCATCCCCTTCGCGCCAAGAACCCATTCTCGCCGTAGAAGAGCTCCCCGAGGACGTGGAGCCGCTCCTGCTCACCAATCTGGTCCGCGAAGGACTACCGCCACCCCTGTGGCACGGCTCACGCAGTACGGTGGAACCCAAGGCGCCAGACACCGACGAACGGGGGCCGCTACCCGATCCAGAGCCCATTTTGGCGCCAGACCCGGCCGCGGGGGACGAACTGCACGAGCCCACGGCGCCAGCGCAGACAGCGCCAACCCTGGAGACTCCGGCCGTACCCGCAAGCGCGGGGACATCGGTCGTCGATCCCGAGGATGCGGACCAATACCACCCCGTTGACCGTGTGCCCAGGGTGGCAGCTGAGCAGGCCATCGCCAGCCCGGTGAACGTTGGCGCCAGCACATCCGAAGTGACCGCATCCGCCGGCGATGCGCAGCCAGCCACCAGCATGGAAGAGGCGGACCTGGCCGAGGCCCTGGAGCGCATCCGCAATCTCTCCTTTCATTACAGCGCCACCCCGGCGGACGAGGCAGCCGGCGCCCGAACCCCAGCCGCCGAAGCCGAAGCCGCTGGCCCAGCACTGGACATGGACTTCCTCCAGGAATTCGAGACCCTTTTGTTCCAGGAAGTGGAACGGCGGGTACTGAGCGAACTCGAGGAACGCCTTACCCAACACCTGCAAAAGGTCTGGAAAGAGCAGGTCAGCATTGCCGTGCTGCGCGCCCTTTCCCTGGAGGGCATACGTCTGCGCGAGAGCATCAGCAAAGAATTGCAGGATAGCCTGCCCAATATCCTGCAGCAGGTCCTGCACGAGGGATTCGATCAGGCCCTGCATCCCGATGTGGCCGAAGCCGAAGCCAACCCCAATCCAGGAAGAGAGGCATGACGGACATTTTCGATCGTCCCTTCGCGCCCGCGGAGATCGAAGACGACTGCTACCGACGTTGGGAAACGCACAAAGTATTCGCTCCCAGGGGCGACGGTCCTGCCTACTGCATCATGCTGCCCCCACCCAACGTCACCGGCACCTTGCACATGGGGCACGCCTTTCAGGATACCCTGATGGATGTCCTGGTGCGAACCCATCGCATGCGCGGTGAGCGGGTGCTGTGGCAACCGGGCACCGATCACGCCGGCATCGCCACCCAGATGCTGGTGGAGCGACAGCTCCAGCGAGAGGGCCTCGAACGACGGGAGATGGGCCGGACCGCTTTTCTGGAGCGCGTCTGGCGCTGGCGCGAGGCATCGGGAGACCGCATCGTCCACCAGATCCGTCGGCTGGGTAGCAGCTGCGACTGGAGTCGACAACGCTTCACCCTGGACAGCGGCCTGTCTGAGGCGGTCACGGAGGTCTTTGTCCGCCTCTACGAACAGGGCCTCATCTATCGCGGCAAGCGTCTGGTAAACTGGGATCCCGTCCTGCAGACGGCCGTCTCCGACCTCGAGGTACTGAGCGAGGAGGAGATGGGCAAGCTCTGGCACATTCGCTACCCCCTCGTCGACGGCAGCGGCCAGCTGGTGGTGGCCACCACCCGTCCCGAGACCCTGCTGGGCGACGTCGCCGTCGCCGTGCACCCGGAAGACCCGCGCTATCGGTCCTTCGTGGGTCGCCGCCTACGCCTGCCCATCGTCGGTCGGGAGATTCCCGTCGTTGCCGACGACTATGTCGATCCCGAGTTCGGCTCCGGTTGCGTGAAAATCACCCCAGCCCACGACTTCAACGACTATGAGCTGGGGCAGCGGCACCATCTGCCCCTCGTCAACGTCTTCACGCCCGACGCGCACATCCGCAGCGAGGGCGAGGTCTTCGGTGCCCACTGGCAGGCCCCCATCCCCGAGGCCCTGCGGGGACTGGACCGCTATGCCGCACGACGCGCAGTGATTGCGCAGCTGGAAGCCGAGGGTCTGCTGGAACGCACCGACGAACACCGTCTGACGGTACCCCGCGGCGATCGTTCCGGCGCCGTCATCGAACCCTTCCTCACCGACCAGTGGTACGTGCGCGTCGCTCCCCTGGCGGAGCCGGCCATCGCTGCAGTGGAGACAGGCCGGCTGCGCTTTGTGCCGGAGAACTGGACCAAGACCTATTTCGACTGGATGCACCGTATCCAGGATTGGTGCATCTCCCGTCAACTCTGGTGGGGACATCAGATCCCCGCCTGGTATGGACCAGACGGTCAGGTCTTTGTGGCCCGGGATGAAGCCACGGCAGCGGCCGAGGCGCAAAGGCACTACGGCATGACCGTTCCCCTGGAGCGCGATCCCGATGTGCTCGACACCTGGTTCAGTTCCGCCCTCTGGCCCTTCACCACCCTGGGCTGGCCCGCAAGGACCCCGGAATTGCAGGAATTCTATCCCACCAGCGTCCTGGTCACCGGTTTCGATATCATTTTTTTCTGGGTCGCGCGCATGGTGATGATGGGCCTGCGTTTCATGGACGAGGTGCCCTTCCGGGAAGTCTACGTGCACGGCCTCGTGCGCGATGGCGAGGGCCAGAAGATGAGCAAATCCAAGGGGAATGTTCTCGACCCCCTGGATCTCATGGACGGCATCGATCTGGAGGCGCTGGTGGCCAAGCGCACCCAGGGACTCCTGCAACCGCACATGGCGCAAAAGATCGAACAGGCAACCCGCAAGGAATTCCCCCAGGGCATTCCCGCCTACGGCACCGACGCGTTGCGCTTCACTCTGGCATCCCTGGCTACCCAGGGACGGGATATCCGCTTCGATCTCAAGCGCGTCGAAGGCTCGCGCAATTTCTGCAACAAGATCTGGAATGCCGCCCGCTTCGCCACCATGCAGGTGGAACACGTGGACGACCTCGAGGGCGAGAGCGAACTCCTCGCCCCGGAGCGCTGGATCATCGGCCGCCTGCAGGAGACCGAGGCCGCTGTGAACGACGCCATCGATCAGTATCGTTTTGCCGACGCCGCCCAGGCCCTGTACCAGTTTTTCTGGAACGACTACTGCGACTGGTATATCGAACTTGCCAAGCCTGCGCTGCGTGGTGAGGGGGACTTCACGGTCGCCCAGCAGCGTGGCAGCCGGCGCACCCTGCTGCGCGTTCTCGAGGCCGGCTTGCGTCTGCTCCATCCCTTCATGCCGTTCATCACCGAAACGCTCTGGCAGAGGGTCGCGCCCATGGTGGGCCTTGGCGGTCCCAGTATCGCCCTGGCCCCCTACCCCAAGGCCGACCTCGACCGTATTCACAGGCAGAGCGAGGCGCAAGTACACTGGCTCGTGGCCTTCATCACCGCCCTACGCTCCATCCGCGGTGAAATGGACATCCCGCCAGCGCGCCCCCTCCCCCTGCTGCTGCAGGGTGGCACGGCGCAGGACCGGCAACGGGTCCGAGCGTTCTCGCCCTGGCTTTTCAGTCTCGGCAAGCTCAGTAGCCTGGACTGGCTGGAGGACGGGCAAGAGGCCCCGCCGGCGGCGCTGGCCCTGGTGGGCGACCTCCGTTTGCTGGTCCCCCTAGCCGGAGTCATCGACCTGGAGGCCGAGCGCGGACGGCTGGAACGGGAACGTCGGCGACTTGAGCAGGATCTGCAGAAAACCCGCGCCAAGCTCGCCCAGGACAGTTTCCGTGAGCGCGCCCCCGCTGCCGTGGTCGTCAAGGAGGAAGAACGCCTGGACGAACTCGAGCGTGCCCTTCAGCAACTGGCGGCGCAGGAAGCGCGTCTGCGTGAACTGGCCTAGTGCCCGGGGATCCCAGACACCCGGATCCTGGACAATGCCGGGATACGAAGCCCTGCCGTGCCCAGCAAAGCCAATGGGCACAGCAGAACCCACAGGAGAGGCTGACCGCCCGTGAGCATGCTCCCCACCGATCTTGAACTCAGCGTCGAGCGCGCCTTGGCCGAGGACATCGGCAGCGGCGACCTCAGCGCTGCCCTCATCGCGCCGAAGCTCGAGCTGCACGCCCACATCCTCAGCCGTGAGCCGGGTATCCTCTGCGGTCGTCCTTACGCCGACGCCGTGTTTCGGTACTGTTCCCCCGAGATCCGCTGCCACTGGCTGGTAGCCGAAGGGACGGAGTTCACCGCCGACACCGTACTGTGTACTCTGGAGGGCCCGGCCGGCCCCCTGCTCACGGCGGAACGCACGGCGCTCAATTTTCTGCAGTTGCTCTCGGGCACCGCGAGTCGGGTACGGCAGCATGTCCAGCTGCTCCAGGGCCTGCCCGCACGTTTGCTGGACACGCGCAAGACCTTGCCCGGGCTGCGTCTCGCGCAGAAGTACGCGGTTCGCATCGGTGGCGGACACAACCATCGCCTGGGGCTCTTCGATGGCATCCTCATCAAGGAAAACCACATCGCCGCCATGGGCGGGATCGGCCCTGCCCTTCGAGCCGCACGTGCGCTGGCGCCGGTCCTTACTCGGATCGAGATCGAGGTGGAAAACCTCGAGCAACTGGAGGAAGCCCTCGCGCACAGGCCAGACATGATCCTTCTGGACAACTTTGCCCTTGCCGACCTGCGCCGCGCCGTAGAGCGGGTTGGCGGCCGGATTCCCCTGGAAGCCTCAGGCAATCTCGGCCTGCACAATCTGCGGGAGGTGGCGGCCACAGGCGTGGATTACCTGTCCGTCGGCAGCCTCACCCGCGACGTCCGGAGTCTGGACCTTTCCCTCCGCTACGACGGCTGAATGGCATCGTACGGGCCCATCGCCCAGGGGCGCCCTAACCCCTGAGTACCCGCGGCGGACGCAGCGATTTCAGGGTCCCGTCACCGCCTTGCTTTCGTTGATCTCGGCCATGTAGCGCAAAATCTCCCGATCGGGGACCGCAAAGGTCATGGCCAAGCGCAGCACCGTCAAACTCAGGAGGGCAACGATGGCCATATCCGTGAAAAAGGTTATGTGACCGAGCCCACCCAAGTCCCTGGGCCCGAGATAACCGCACAGCCACAGCAGAGCAAAGTAGGGGAAGACCCACCACATGTGGCGCAGTCCCAGCGGTTTGCGCTCCGGCGCGGGCGTGAAAAGCCGACGCAGCAGGTAGAGACCGAGGAGCAGGGCCAGAGCCGTGAAGGTAAAACTCAGGGTTTTAACGCCCGCCCAGAAAATGATCCAATTGGAGACGATAAAGGCCAGGGGTGCGAGGATGGGTGCTGCCCAAAGGCGAAACGGCCGGGGCGCCTTCGGCATGGCACGGCGCAACTGCAGCAGAACGATGGGCCCGAGGGCATAGGACAGCACCGTGACCGAGGAGATATAGCCCACCAGCTTCTGCCAGGACGGGAAGGGAAAGAAAAACAGGATCCCCACGCCATAGACCAGCAGCAGCGCTCGCCACGGCACGCCAAAGCGGTTGATGTGCGTGAAAAAGCGTGGGAACACCCCCATCTCACCGGCGGCCATGCTCACCCGCGCAGCAGAGGTCACATAAATGAAGCCGGTGCCGGCGGGCGATATCAGCGCATCGATGTACAACACCGTACTCCACCAACCGGCCCCCACCGCCAGAGCCAGGGCGGCGAAGGGCCCCGTGAGCCCCGGAAAGTCCACCCCCGCCCAGCCTCCGTGACTCAGATCCGCGGGGTTCACGGCTACCAGGAAGGCAAACTGTAGGCCCTCATACAGGAGGGCGCTGAGGATTACGGCACCGATGACAGCGACGGGCAGACTGCGCCCAGGGTCCTTGCTCTCTCCGGCCAGATCGATGGCCTGACGGAAACCGAAGAAGCTGAAGACGATCCCGCTGGTGGCCACGGCGGCGAACATGCTCTCCAGGGCACCGTGGCTGGGCAGCAAGTGCAGGTTTTCCGGATGCCAGGACAAGGATACGAGCACGAAGACCGTCGCCGCCGGAATGAGCAGCTTCCACCAGGTAGCTACGCTGTTGATGCGCAGCACCCAGCGGATCACCAGAAAATTGAAAGCGACGAAAATGCCGAGAAGCAGTACCGCAGCCACGAAACCGCGGCGGCTGAGCAAGCCTTGGGCACCTTCCTGCAAAAAGCCCGGCAGATAATTGTTGGCGTAGGTGAGGACCGCCGTGACTTCCACGGGCGCAATGGTCACGTAGGAAAAGAACAGGATCCAGCCCCAGATCCAGCCCAGCAGTGAACCATTACCCAAGTGGCTGATGTGGACGATGGCACCGCTGCGCGGGATGAGCGGACCGAGTTCGGCATAGACCAGCGCCAGCAGGAGAATGGCAGCGGCACCGATGAGCCAGGAGACGAGACTCAGGGGTCCGGCCTGCTGGGCGGCATGCAGTGGCCCAAACAACCAGCCCGATCCGACGATGGCGCCCAGGCTTGCGTACAGCAATCCGAACTTGCCGCCCTCGCGGCGTAATTGACCTTCACCCATCCAGCTCCCTCCTAAGCACTCGCGGCTGGGTCCACGGGAACTCTCGCGATTCCCTCCAAGCTTCATGATAGAGTCTGCAGCGTATGGGCACAAACCGCAGGGGAGAGCAGCCATGGCCATAAAAAGGACCAGCACGAAGTCCAGTCGTGGACTCTGGCTCGGTGTGCTGGTGGCGCTATTGCTGGTGGGCGGTCTGCTCTTTTTCACCGGCAGACCGACACCGCCCAGCCCAGTGCCTCGCCCACCAGCGCCCACCCTGCAGACCCACACCCTCGCCTTGGGTAACTACGGCGCTACGGTGCGTATCGACGGTGCGCTTCGCGCCCTGGAGATCCGCCCGCTGGCCGAGCTCTCGGGTCCGCCAGGGTCGCTCGCACCCACTCTGCCACAAAGTGCGGTGGAAGCCGTGATCACCAACACCCTCCTATCCTACCCGCAGCTCGACCAACTGGACCGCTCAGCCACCACGCAGCGGGCTTTTCGACGGCTGCTGGAACAACGCCTGACCAAGCTCCTGCCGCCCCCGCATGGGCGCTGGAAGCTCCGCATCCTTCGGCTAAAAACCCAGGTGAAGGCCATACCCGCCTCCTAGGCACGAACTAGGCGCGGACAGAACGGGCCTCATGGGCGACGCTCACCGACCCTATACCGCCATGGATCTTCCGGGAAAAACACCAGACCGGTTTATATGCACCAGCCAGAATGGTGCATATAAACCAGCCGAACTGAAGCGGCCCGACCGATAATAAGATAACCATCTGTTAATATTACCAGATAATCTGAGCGTTTTTATCTGGAACAAAAGCTGCTTTCATCCCTTTTGCTTACCGCAAAACATCCTAGAGTTTTCACGAGGGAAACGACATGATTCTGGAGAATACCCTCCCCATCCTGCTCAGCCGTCTGGACTTTGCCTTCATCACGTCCATGCACATCCTCTGGACGCCGGTGACCATCGGCATGTCCTGGCTGCTCTTTCTTCTGGAGTGGGCCTGGCTGCGCTCGGGGAACGAAAAGTGGTACCGCCTACAGCGCTTTTTCGAAAAGCTCTTCATCGTCAACTTCGGCGCCGGTGTGGCCACCGGTGTCACCATGGAGATGGCCTTCGGCATCCTCTACGGGCCTTTCTCCCAGGCCGTGGGGCCTTTCTTCGGCAACATCCTGGGCTTTGAGACCATCACCGCCTTCATGTACGAGGCGGGCTTCATCGGCCTGATGATCTTCGGCTGGGGCAAGATCGGCAAGGGGATGCACCTCTTCTCTACCTTCAATGTCGCACTCTCCTCCAGCCTCTCGGCCATGTGGATTCTGGTGGCCAATGGCTGGATGCAGACGCCGACGGGAGTGGTACTCAAGAACGGTCTCTTCCAGGTGACCAACTGGTGGACCGCCATCTTCAACCCCAACTTCGACATCGGCTTCCCGCACATGTGGATCGCCACTCTGGAGCTTTCGCTCTTTTTCTTTGCCGCGGTGTCGGCCTGGTTCATCCTGAAGAATCGCAATGCCGATCTTTTCACCACCCTGCTGAAGCCCACCCTGCTCGCGCTCATCGTCATCACGCCCCTGCAGATCTTCATCGGCGACGAATTGGGTCGAGAGGTGGCGGCCGACCAACCGACCTCTCTTGCGGCCATGGAAGGACATTTCCACACCTATCTTGCCAACGGCGAGCCGGACACCAGCTGGAATCTCATCGCCATTCCCGACGTACAGGCGGGTAAGAATCTGTTCAGCATCCAGATTCCCCACGTCCTGAGCCTGTTGGAGACCCACACTTGGAATGGTGTGGTGACGGGCATGGATCACTTCCCCGTCAAGGATCGGCCCAATGTCTGGGTACCTTTCTATGCCTTCCGGATCATGGTCGCCATCGGCTTTTTCCTCTTTTTCATGGCCTTGTGGGGTAATCTCCTGCGCCTGCGCGGGGAGTTGACGGCCGAAAAGCTGCGCCGCCATCCCAACTTTCTGCGGCTCATGGTGTTCAGCGGCTTTCTGCCCTATCTGGCCGTGTGGACCGGCTGGTGGACCCGTGAGATCGGGCGTCAGCCCTGGGTGGTGTACGGCCTCATGCGCACCTGGCAGGGTGTCAGCCACATGAGCGTGGGCGCTGAGAGTCTTTGGTTTGCGGGTTACATCGCCTTTGAGCTGATGGTCTGGAGCGGCGCCTGGTACTTCTTTTCCCGCATCATCAAGAAGGGTCCGGATCTGGATAGTCCGGTCGTGGGCAGTTCCGATACGGCAGCCAGCGGCGGCGGAATTGCGCAGCCGAGCTTTGCCAAGCCGACTCTGGAAAAGACACGCTAACCCCTCTTGGCATCATCGCGGGACCCGCAAGTCCCGCGGCATTCGGAGAACATCATGAATGGTATCAGCGAAATCCTGCGTATACACAGCTCCCTCGGGACCTTCTGGTGGATCCTGCTGGGCCTCTTCTTTGTCATCTACATCGTTCTGGATGGTGCCGATCTCGGCGCGGGTGTCTTTTCCCTGATGCTCGAGAACGAGAATGACCGCGCCGCCGTCATGGCGTCCATGGCCGGAACCTGGGACGCCAATGAGACCTGGCTGGTGGTCGCCGGTGGGGTGATCTTCGGCGCCTTTCCCCTCGTTTATGGCGCCACCTTCAATTATCTGATGATCCCCTTGATGTTTGCCCTCTGGGGAATCATCTCGCGGGCAGTGGCCTTCGAGTTCCACGTCCATGCCAAGGGCAGCAAGGCCTTCTGGGGCAAGATGTTCGGCCTGGGCAGTCTGGTTGCCGCCTTCTTCGCCGGCGTGGCCCTGGGAGCGACCCTGCTCGGGTTCCCCATGTCCAAGGGCAACGCCCAGGGTATTCAGGTCGCCAACGATCCCTTTGCCAACACGGTCCCGCATTTTTCCGGCAACGCCTTGAGCTTCCTCAGCCCCTTCAGCATCTGGACCGGTATTGCCGCCGTCATCGCCGGCGGTCTTGCAGGCACCCTCTATCTCTGCGCCCGCTTCAAGCAAGATGATCCCATCTACCAAAAGGCCTATGCCTGGGCGACGACTTTTTCCTACTTGGCCTTAGTAGCGGTGGTCATTACCCTAGTCTGGTCCTACGCCATCATGCCCGACGCAGCCAAGTGGACGGGGTCGGGCTGGTTCGGTTGGCTGATCCTGCTGTTGGCCATCCTGTTTTCCGCCTTCCGCATGATGATGGCACATGCGGCCCACCGCGACTTTCCCGCCCTGCTCTGGTGCGGAGCCATCGTTGTCCTGATGTGGGGCGGAATGTGGGCGACCAATTTCCCCTATATCGTGCCGCAGACCTGGACCATTGCTGCCGGCGCCAATCCGGCCAACGATCTGGCCATCCTGACCTTGTTCATGACCGGCTTCGTTCCCGTCATGATCATGTACAACGCCTATCAGATCTGGGTCTTCCGCCATCGGCTGACGCACTTGGCGGGTTACGAGAGTCACTGAGCAGACTGGCGACCGAGCCATTCGCCAGCGCTCGTCCTGGGGGGCTTAGGCCCCCTTTTTTCATGGCGGATGCTGTTTTTTAACTGCCGCTGCGTCGCTGCATGACGATGCCAAGACCAAGACCCAGGACCGCAAGGAGCAGGGTCAGACCAATCCCGAACAGCCAAGGCTCGCGCTCGGCCACATCGGCTACCCACTGTTCCAGGCCGACTTGCTCCACATCGATGCGCTCGTCACTCTGGGCCAGAACCTGGCCATCGCGGATCAGATAGGTCGTCAAGGAATACCGTCCGAGGGGTAAGGAGGCCGGCAGATCGAGGCGCACCGAAAAGAGGCGGCCATCGCTGATCTTTACCGCATGTTCCTTCAGGGCGAAGCTCCCGGTCCGTTCCTTTGCGGCCAATACCGCCTGTTCCCACCGCCGACGATCCCGAGGTTCCGGCACAAACTGCGCCCTGGCCACGAGATCCCTAAGATCCAGGCCCAATTGTTGCCGCTTTTGCGCTGGAAGCAGACTCGCCAGCGGTGCCGATGCGGCAATCTGCACGACTCCCGGAAGCTTCTGCACGGTGACTTTTTGTCCGGTGAGCCAGATGGGTCCGGTCTGAACCTTCTGGGTGACGGCCAGAGCACTTGGGGGGGAACGGAGCACCACGACCACGGCGCCCGGATGCGAGAGGGCTCCAAAAACCAACAATTCCCGACCGGTAAAGCGACTGGTGACGGCTATCTTGTCGATGCCCGTGCCCACCACGAGGGCCGGTGCCGTCGCCGCGCCGACATCCGCAGCGGTCGCCGATCCAACGCCCAACGCCAAGGCACAGAACACTGGCAAAAGAAGCCGTCCCAGCCGCATCATCCGACCCTCGTGACCTGAAAGATGTGCTCGGGCGGCAGAATCAGCCCGAGCCCCATCTTCACGGCCACTCCCACCACCACCAGGGCCAACACCAGACGTAGCTGCTCACCGGGCATCCGCGCACCAAGGCGCGCACCAAACTGGGTCCCAAAGATCGAGCCCACCACCAAGGCCAGAGCCAGATAGGGATCGACGGCGTGGTTCATTCCCGCCTGCAGGATGCCCACCTCGGCCGTGGTAAAGAGCAACTGGAAGAGGGAGGTTCCCACGACCACCTTGGTGGGCATCTTGAGCACGTAGAGCATGATGGGCACCATCACAAAGCCACCGCCCACACCCATCAAGGCCGTGAGCACGCCCACCGCAAGTCCCAGGGAAATGGGCAGGAGGACCGAAATCCGCAGTCCCGAAACGGGAAACTCCATCGGCCAGGGTAGGCGTGCAGTCCAGGAGGCTTTGGACTCGCCCGCCGCCTTGGGTGGCCGACGGGCCCCGCGGATGGCCATGAGCGACTCGAAGAGCATGGACAGGCCGATGAAGCCCAGCAAACCGACATACAGAAAGGTCACCACCAGACCAAAGTGCCCCGAGGATTCCAACCAGCGCGCCACCCGCACGCCCGCCAGACCTCCCGTCCAGCTGCCGAGCAAGAGGATTAGTGCCATGCGCATATCGACATTGCCCATGCGCCAATGCGCGTAGCTGCCTACCGCCGAAGCACCAACGATCTGTGCCGCACCCGTGCCCACGGCAATGAGGGGCGGGACGCCCACAAAAATGAGCAAGGGCGTGATGAGAAAGCCGCCACCCACTCCCGTGAGCCCGGACAGGAATCCGACGAGCAGGCCAAAGGCCACGATGAGGAAGATATTGATATCCATGTGGGCGATGGGCAGGAAGATTTCCACGGCGCTCAGTCCTCTGCCTGGGACTTGCCCAGACGCAAGTCCAAAATACCCCCGCAGATCTGGCCTTCAGCGGCGTCTGCGGGCACGAGCAGTACCGGGATACGCAAGGCGAGGCTGAGCTTGGCGCCGAGCCCACCTAAGGCATGGGGCAGGCCGCGCGGCTTGCTCTCGGTGCCAAAGCCGTGCTGACCCACCACCACCATGATGATGCGCTCATCGGCCGCCACAATTTTGGGGATCTCGATCTCGGGGCTGCCCTGGACGATGAAATACTCGGGCAGGGCCAGTCCGCATCCTTCCTGAATACGGGCGGCGACACCGCTCAGATTTTCTTCGGCCTCGGCCCGTGCGTCCTCCAGAAGCTTCTGCTTGAGGTCGCCAGAGAACAGTCCACTACCAAAACCCAGGGGCACGCTCGGAACCTGCAGGGCCGTCACCAGGCCCAGGCGACCGCCAAGCAACTGCGCAAAACGCGCCGCCACACCAGCGGCGATGAGGGCATTTTGTGAACCATCCACAGCCGCCAGGATTACGTGCTCGCTCACCGTCTTCCCCCCAAAAATCTCCTTGCGAATCCTAAGGCGACAACTGTGCTTTGTCGAGCCGCAGATAGGAACACTCTTCCTTAGAACCAACCCTTTCCTTACACTGGCGCATTGTTCTCGTTTCAGGAAGTATCATGCGCGCCAGCCAAAGCTTTCTTCCCCTGCTCAAGGAAACGCCGGCCGAGGCCGAGCTCGTCAGCCACCAGCTCCTTCTGCGCGGCGGTTTCATCCGGCGCCTGGCCTCAGGTCTGTATACCTGGCTGCCTCTAGGTCTGCGTGTTCTGCGCCGGGTCGAGCAGGTCGTGCGCGAAGAGATGGACCGCAGCGGCGCCCAGGAGATCCTCATGACCGTCGTCCAGCCGGCAGAGCTGTGGCAGGAGTCGGGGCGCTGGGAGCTGTACGGCCCAGAGTTGCTACGCCTCAAGGATCGGCACCAGCGCGACTTCTGTCTTGGGCCCACCCACGAAGAGGTCATCAGCGATCTGGCGCGGCGCGAGATCCGCTCCTATCGACAGCTGCCCGTCAACCTTTACCAGATTCAGACCAAATTCCGCGACGAGATCCGCCCGCGCTTCGGCCTCATGCGCGCCCGCGAATTCATCATGAAGGATGCCTACTCCTTTCACATGGATCAGGCGTCCCTGGAAGAGGGATACCGCGCCATGTACGACGCCTATTGCCGAGTGTTTCAGCGGCTCGGCCTGGATTTTCGGGCCGTGGAGGCGGACAGTGGCGCCATCGGCGGCAAACGCTCCCACGAATTTCACGTCCTGGCCGACTCCGGCGAGGACGCCATTGCCTTCTGCCGTCACTGCGATTACGCCGCCAATGTCGAACTGGCCGAGAGTGCCGAGAACCCGGAAGCAGCCGCCACCCCCGCCGTCGACACACCGGCAGCCGTGCTTACCGAAACCCCGGATATCCGCAGTGTCGCAGCCCAGGCTGAGCACCTCGGCATCGGGCGTCACCAGATCGTCAAGACCATCCTGGTGATGGCCGACGACCGTCCTCTGCTCCTGCTTTTGCGCGGCGATGACGAACTCAATCTCATCAAAGCCCAACGGCATCTGGGCTGTGCGCGCCTGCGTCTGGCCACGGCCGAGGAGGCAGAGGAACACACCGGTGCCCCTGTGGGCTTCATCGGTCCCCGGGATTTGCCTGCGGGCCTACCGGTGCTGGCGGATCTGCGCCTGCGTGGCCTGCAGGATTTCAGCAGCGGTGCCAACCAACGCGATAAGCACTGGCTCCACCTGCAATGGGGACGGGATCTACCCTGGCCCGAGGCATGGGCGGATCTGCGCCTGGTCCAGGCGGGCGACCCATGTCCCCGCTGCGCCGGCGGCAGTCTGGAAATCTGCCGCGGGATCGAGGTGGGACACGTCTTTCAACTGGGCACCCGCTACAGCGAAAGACTCGGGGTACGGGTACTGGACGAAGGTGGCCGGGAGCAGACCGTGCTCATGGGCTGCTATGGCATCGGCGTATCGCGCATCGTTGCGGCAACCGTAGAGCAGTCCCACGACGAGCGCGGGATCGTCTGGCCCGAGGCCTTGGCACCTTTCCGGGTGGGAATCGTCGCCATCAACGGTCGCAAATCCCCGGCGGTACTCTCTGCCGCCCTCGAACTTCACGATCGTCTGGAGGCCGCCGGGATTCCAACACTGCTGGACGATCGCGACGAACGGCCGGGAGTACAGTTTGCCACCCTTGACCTCATCGGCCTGCCCCACCGGGTGGTGGTGAGCGACAAACTGCTGGCCCAAGGCATGCTGGAATATCGGGCGCGACGCGACAGCGACAACCGCTTGCTCACGCCGGACGCGCTGTGGGAGCTGCTTGGAGGAGCATCCTGACATGGACGCAGCCATCCGCCACATCCTGGCCGCCGTAGATTTTTCGCCGGCGGCGGAGCAGACGCTCCACTGGGCCAGTCGCGAAGCGCTGCTGCACGGGGCCCGACTCACCATCGCACACGTCTTCAGTCCCCAGGCCATGAACCTGCAACTGCCGGAAGAGATCCTGCCGCCGGATCTCGATCTCATGACACGGCTGCGCAAGCTGGCCGAGGTGGAGCTGCAAAAGCTCAAGTCCCACTGCGATCCCAAGCTGAAAGCGACCGAAACGCTACTCATCGATAGTTCCGAGGGCATCGGTCACGCCCTCGTGCAGGAAGCACAGCGCAGCGCCGTCGACCTGATCGTCGTCGCCAGTCACGGCCAGGGCGTACTCGGACGCCTGCTGCTGGGCTCCGTGGCCACGGACATCGTGCATCATGCCCACTGTGCGGTGCTCGTGGTCAGGCCACAGAGCAAGAACTGAAGGATCCTCGCGGGAAACCAATATATAGAGCCATCTACCATAGAGCCGCTAGGTTCTATGGGTTGCAGACCCTGCTGTAGAAGCTTTTTGATCGCTACAGCCAATTTTCGACTATGAGCCCAGGCACTCGGGAAAACTCGCCCACATTGGCGCTCACCAATATGGTCTTGGCTATCAGAGCATGGGAGGCGATCGGCAAGTCATTCGGACCAATGGGCTGGCCACAGGCGGCAAAATGTTGGGCCGGCGTTTCCTAGGGGAGTACATCTGTGGCCGCGATAATATTGTTCATCCATTCGTGAGTCGGGGAGAATTTTTCTTGGCTGCGCCATACCATAATTCACAAATTCCCACAATGGAGGTGCATACGGCCGCCCAGCCGAAAACGGCAATCCTCTGTGCCACTATATACCCTGTGGATGCCGGATCAAATCCGAGAGAATGTTGGTGTCCAGCAGGTAGCGACGGGTCCTACTCACAACTCGATGTCATCCAGTGGGAGAAGATCGCGATCCGTATCCGGGAACTCTTCATCCAGGGCAGAAAGACTCGCCAGAGTGGCCAGAAGCCCTTTGCGTCTTTTGGGCTCGATAGCCAGGCGATCATCCCCACGTCGCATGATGGCCTCTTGCGCGTCCATCTCGAACTCACGGGGAATACGCACCGATTGATTGCGACCATTGCGAAAAAAACGTACATGACGTTCCGTATGCATGGTAACCCTCTTTCCCGACATGGGTTTCAGCATAGGTCCCACCCCCTAGACCCGTCAATGAATGCATTCGTGTGCCCGATAAGGCTTGCCTTGCCGCCTATTCCTGATGCGTCCTGTCGATGGGGGTGATGACCTCCAGCGAGTCCATCTGGTCAGCGTAGCCGGGCCGGCATCGATATCGGCCAAGCCGCTCACGGTACGCCCGGCCAGCCCCCAAAGGCTGGAGAAGGGAGGCAACACGCCCCGCCATCTCCCGCAGGATCGTCGGACACTCCCGCCGAAGCGGACAACCCCTCTGCCCGCTGGTTGCGCGCCCGGATCTCCCGGGCGATCTGCGTGGCCAGGACTCCGCCGGCAGCGGCTGTGGTCGCGTCCAGAGACGTCTCGTCTAGCGACAGGTGATCTTGCAGGGCTCTCGCTACGCTCCTCTAGCTCCTATACAAACCAGGATGGGAAATTAATTGTCCTGCCCCTCGCCCAGCCCCTATAATCGGCTAAAAAATTTCTATGATAACCGATTAAGCCATAAAATAGGCGTGTTAATCCTATTTCTTGATGGTGTTCTGAGGGCTGTAACTCACGCCAAACATGTCATAAAAAACGCACATCGATCAGTGCCAAACAATCTGATCGCGCAGGATGACAAATCCGCCTGAATCTCAGGTGAATGGGAATTGCGAGTCTGATTTTCCCTTTATTTTGACTCTTCAGCCCGATTTTCTGTCATCAAAACCCATTACCCCTAGAAAAAATAACAGTGGATGCCTCCACATTGGACTGCGGCGGGCGCTCAAGTAGCCAGGAGCCCTTGCCTGAACTGGATGGCATCGAGGTGCCAAGGTGCAGATTCATCCACAGATGGATTTCGGATGGGTCGCCATGCAGAATGCCTTTTGTCTTGACAGGTAGAGCCGGCGAGATGTTAGCATTGGTCGTCTCAAGAGTCCGATGGTCGCAACCACCGTGGTGCCCACCATTATTCATCAAAAAATGCAAGCCGAGGCTAGTTCCGGCTCCTATTCCCGTGCAAACCACCTACGGTGGTATCGGACTTCTCTGGGCCTTGGGAAGCCGTGACCGCCGGGATACCCGACGCCTTCCGCTCGCTACTTTTCTCACTTTTGGCTCTGGCCGCAGTCCGTGCCGATGCCTCTACCCTGACGCTGCCCATGGCGATTGCAGAGGCCATGCATGCGCAACCGCAAATCGAGCAGTCGGCGCACAACGCCTCCGCCAGCCGCGACCTATCCCGTGCCGCACATGCGCAGCTCCTGCCCCAGGTTTCCCTGGCTACGGGCAGTATCTGGTCTGAGAGTCGCGCGGGGCAGCCCTTGTTTGTCTCCGCCAATGGTCCGCGCGAGGTCATCGCCCAGGTGCGGGTTTCATTCCCACTCTACGATGCCGAGCTTCGTGCCCTGGCCAAGATTGCCAGGGATCAGTCGGCGGTGGCACGCTTACAATTGCAGGCAACGCGCTGGATGGTCGTCGCCCGGGTGGTCAACGATTACTACCGCGTCGCCACTTTGATGACGCAGGAGCGCATCTGGAAAAGCACCCTCAGTACCGATGAAAAACTCTACCGGGACACGTACAAGGCCTACCGTGCAGGTGCCGTGTCCAGGCTCGACCTAGTGCAGACCGAACTTTTGCGTAACCAAGCCCGTACCGGCCTGCGGCAGTCGGCAGCAGAAGCCAAGGCAGCCATGCAGGTGATGAATCTGCAGATGGGGCGACCGCGCAGGAGCACCTGGGTGTTGGCACCCCTGCCTTGCTCGATCCCGGTCCTCCCTTCCTTTTCGGTACTGGCAGCCCAGGCAGAAGCCACACAGCCCTTACTCCAGGTTGCCAAACAACAGATCGATGTCGCGCAGGCACAGGTCGCGGTACGACGCGGTGCGATTCAACCCAAGATTCGCGCGTATGGCGCTTACGGCGTGGATACGGCCACCGCTCCCCGTGGCAAGGATCTTGGTTGGCAAGGCTCCATTAGCCTGAGCATGCCCATCTTTGGGTTCGGGGCCCAGCGTCAGCAGATCGCAGCGGCGCAAGAGCAGCTGGCCGCACTGCGCTCGGCACGGCGGGCGCTCATCCTGCAGATACGGAGCCAGCTTGCCCAGAACTATGGCGCTGCCGTGGCAGCACAGAAAACCCTGGTCAATGCGCGAAGGGCAGAACGAGAGGCAGAGCGGGTCTATGCCATGACACGCAAGGGGTACTTTGCTGGCGCACTAAACGCCTTGGATCTGGCCCAGGCAGAGGGCGCCTGGGTACGTGCGCGGCTTGATCTCTCCACTGCAGCCGTCGCTGTGCAGCTGACCAGAGCGCAACTGGAGCTGGATACGGGACGCTACCCCAATAGCCACACAGGAATCAGGACGCCATCATGTTCATGACCGACGCGCGCCCAGGTATCCGAAAATTCTGTCTTTTACTCCTCATCACTTTCTGGGTCCGTCCCGCCTGGGCCGTTCCCGTTACCCTCGCGACGGTGCAGAAATCCAACTGGAGTCGGACGATACCGGTCATGGGACAGGTGGAGAGCGTGGGAATGGTGACCTTGACGGCGCCCATGACCGGCCGCATCACGGGCCCTTTCCCACCAACCGGAACCATTGCGGCGGGTACGGTCATTGCCCATGTCGACGCCCCAGGTTTGCAGGCGCGCCTGCGTGCCGCAGAGGCGCAGGTGGAATACGCCCGGACCGCCTTGCGGCGCGACGAGCAGCTGTTGAAAGACGGGGTCGTGGCCAGAGCCACGGTGGAGGCGTCTCGAGCTACCTACGAGCAGGCTCTTGGCAATGCGCGGGCGCTTCGGGCGGTGGCGGTCGATCAAGCGCTTACGGCCCCATTTACGGGAAACATCCGCTACCTCATCGCACCGGGGACGGTGGTCGCCGCCGGAACTCCCATCGCCAGCATCAGTGGTCGCGCGCAACCCTGGGTTGAGGCCCTGGTTCCTCCAGAACTCGTCTTTCGCCTCCACCCGGGCGAGCCCGCCGCCCTACGCGCCCATCGCTGGCATGGAATCGGCAAGATCCACAGTATCGGCAGCAGTGCACGCCAATCCGGCCTGGTTTCGGTCATCCTTCACCTCCCCCCACATGCCCCGGTGTTACCGGGAGAATGGCTTTCCATCCAATTGCAGACGTCGGAAAGGCCGGTGCTCCGGGTTCCGGCTGCGGCAGTGGTCATGCACGGTGCCAAGCCTCTGGTTTATCTGGACAAAAACGGACGCGCGCAGGGGGTGTCGGTTCGGGTGCTGGGCGTGGAACACGGGGTTGCCTACCTAAGCGGCGCTTTAAGACCAGGTGAGCAGGTCGTGGTGTCTGGAAGTACCCGTTTACGCGCGCACTCACCTCTGGAGACTCGCGAGTGATCCGCGCGTATCTCCGTTTTCTGTGGGATACCCGCTTCACCGTTTTGTTGCTTGTCGGTCTCTTACTTGCGGCAGGCTGGATCAGTTTTCAGGAGATGCCCGAAAGCATATTTCCAGCGGTGGATTTTCCCAAGGTATCGGTATTGGTACACACCCAGGATTTGCCCGTAAAGTTCATGCTGCTGGAAGTCACGCGCCCTTTGGAAGAGGCGGCTAAAGGGGAGCCCGGGGTGACCCTCGTCCGCTCCCAGACGGGCAATGGGCTGACCAAGTTACATGTCTATTTCGGGCCGCACACGAATCCGGATCTCGCTTATCTGATGCTACAGGCGCGCCTGTCGCACATCGTCTTGCCCCCCGGTGCAAAAATGAGCGTGCGTCTGATGACGCCAAATATCTACGCGTTGTCGGAATACGCATTGGTCTCGAATCGAGTGGACAGTTCGGCGATGATGCCCACCTTTGCCTTCGCCATCCGACCGGCGCTGCTTTCCATACCCGGCGTCTACCACGTGGACGCGACAGGACGGGGTTGGCCGGAGGTAAGGGTTCAGCTCGATCCGCGCCGTCTGGCACAGTACCACCTGACGGCAGCGCAGGTCGTATCGGCGCTGCGTGATCAACAGGGGCCTTTTTTCTCGGGCGTGCTGAATGCCTTTCACGAGCAGTTTGTACTGGCCACGGTACCGCGTCCGGTCAATATCCACGGCCTTGCGCAGGTCACTCTGCCGCTGGGACCGGCGAATGCCGCAGGAGTACATGCGCCTTTGGCACTGGGCGCCCTGGGAAAGATCGGCATCGGTCCACCACCCCTGATTCGGCAGGCCGCCGTTGCCGGGTATCGCCATGCCTTGCTGATCGATGTGTCTGCCCAGCAGGGTGCAAACCAGGTCGCCGTGGCCCGGGCCGTGCAGGCGCGTATGCAGTCCCTGAAAGCCGCCCTGCCACCGGGAATGCATCTGGTACCCATATATGACCTTAGCCACCTCATCCAATCCAGCCTGAGCGACGTGTGGACCGCGCTAGGCCTCGGCACGCTGATTGCTTTTGTCATCGTCTACCTTTTTCTGGGCCGCTGGGATGGCGCACTGGCAACACTGGCCGTCGTGCCGCTGGCGGTTGCGGCGACCATGCTGGTACTGCACGGCCTTGGTCTCGGTATCGACATCATGACGCTGGGCGGTATTACCGCGGCCATCGGTGCGCTCATCGACCATGCCATCGTCATAGTCGAACGCGGGGTCCATGGGCTGGAGGGCGATGCACAAGAGCGGCGACAGATGGCCCTGCGCCGGATCAGCGGCATCATCCCCCTGATGACGCTGGCAACTCTGACCGCCTGTGTGCTGTTCCTGCCGCTGATATTTCTCTCCGGCACCGTTGGTCTACTCTTTCGGCATATGGCCGTGGCTATCGTCGTTGCCCTGATCACATCTCAGCTCATCGCCATGACCGTCAGTCCGGTGTTTGCCCTGTGGATTGCCACTCGCGCCAGACGGGTTCACCGCCTCGTGGGCGAGCGCTGGCTGCGGCGTCACTACGGGCGGTGGCTGATCCGGGGCATGCGTCGACCGTGGCTGGCAGTCCCCATGGTGCTGGGCTTGATCCTGGTGGGTGGGATTGCCGGTACGCAGTTACCGACGGCATTTTTGCCCCATTGGGATGAGGGCATTTTTGTGGTCCCTTTTCGCACGCCCGTAGGCAGCGGAATTACCCAGACCATGCGCGTCGGTCGCGATCTGATGCGTATTGCCCAGAGCAACCCCAATGTGGACAGGGTATCTCTGGTGGCGGGCCGCGGTCTGGGGAATGCCTATTCCACCCCCAACAAGGGGGCGTTGACCATTCTCCTCAAGAAGGAGCGAACACAAAGTACACAAGCGGTGATGCGCACCTTGCGTCACGAGTTTCGCGCTGCCGTCCCGGATCTCACCACGCTGGAGACGATGCAAGTGATGATCAACCGCTTGGGCAATCTGTCTGGCTCCCACGCACCCTTGGAGGTCGAGCTGTTTGGGCGCAGTTCGGCCACATTGCACCAGGCCGGGCTACGTCTGACTAGGGCTTTGGCGGCCAGCCACGCATTCCAGTCCATCGTCTTCAAGTCGCCATCGGCGGGCCCCGAAATCGCGATACGCCCAAGCGCCCTGGCGAGCATGCAGGATTTCTCCCCCATTGCCATTTCCCAAGCTCTGAAAACGCGATTCTGGGGTCGGCAGGCAGGATTTCTGTTGCGTGGAGAACAGATCCTACCCATCCGGGTGCAGGTCATGAGCGATCACCGCCCCACGCCCGTCCGTTTCGCTGAGACGCCGATACGTTTACCCAACGGTACCCCAAGCCCGCTCTCACAGATTGCGGGAGTAGAGCTCCAGGGAGTGGTACCGTACATCACCCATCAAAATCTCGTCCCCTACGCGGCAATCCGCTTGAGTCCTCGCGCCGGTGAAGGACTCGCCCAAGCAGCTGCCACGGCACACACCGTCATCGAAAAACTGCAACTCCCGCGCGGGATAACCAGTGCGATCGGGGGGTACTATCACGAGCAACGACAAAGTTTCCGGCAAATGGTCGTCATTTTGCTCGCCGCCCTGCTGATCCTTCTGATCCTGCTCGGTTTTCAGTTCGGCAGTCAAAAGGCTGGAATGGTCGCAATTTTCGCCATTGCCCTGGCCGCGCCCGGCGCGCTGGTGCTCCTGCTGCTCACCGGGACGGATCTGGACAGCACGGCTTTCCTGGGGATGCTCTTGGTATTTGCGATAGCCGTGAACAATGTCATCTTGATCTTCGCTCGGGCACGGCAACTGGATGGCAATCATCCAAAACCGTCCAGCGTTGCTTTTGCCGCCCGACAGCGCCTGCGGCCCATCCTGATGACCATGCTCGCGGATGTTTTTGGATTTCTGCCCCTGGCCATCGGGATCGGCCGTGGGACCGATCTCTTGCAACCTCTGGCTATTGCGGTGATGGGCGCCCTCACCCTGGGAACCCTTATGACCCTGTGGTTGGCGCCAGTGCTCTATTCCGCGTGGTTTACGACTGAGAAGAAGCTTGTAAGACGATAAAAAGCCGGTGGTAGAACGGGCAAAATGCGAGCTCCATAACTCACCACCCACGGCAGCCTGAATGAAGGTGCTTGGCCAAAACCCACGCTAGGGGACCACATGACGCTGACACATGAACTGTCCCATTCGTGACGCTGAGCGTCGCCCAGGATTGGATGAAGCCAGCGCCATGGATTGGCTCCATCAGGAGGAGCGCTTCTGGTGCGAGGTCTCTGCATAGCCAAGAGTGCCGGTCGAACAACGGATGCGCCGTCGCCTTATCATAGCTTTCTGCATTTGCCTAAAAAAGAATTTTTTCGCTAATAGCAATAATGGCTTATTAATAAATCCTGTAGTCAGGATTCCCGACATCCACGGTCAAAATGCTACCGCGCCTTTCGCGAGTCTTGAAGAGTGCCGCGAGCGCCATGGTCCCCGGACTGAATGTCTGCTTCCGCTGCCCTCCCGCCGTTGTATAGCCGCCGGGCACGCGCCGTCCGTTATGCCGTCATGCACGTCGACAAACTGCAGTTCCCATAAAGCGTATTTACCTTGATGAGGAAGCGTCGGAAAAAATCATCGCCATGGGGACAAGCAGCCAATATTCCCGTCAGCGCACCTGCGCCAAAGCTTGGCGGGCTGCCGCTGCCGCCCATGAGCGTAACTGCGCCATGCTAGCGGCGGTGGCTTCGGCCATGGCTGCCGCCCCGCCCTGCGGGCCAATCTGTCGTAGTGGCACGCGCTGCAGGAACTCGCGCTGTGCCACCACGGAAAAACTCTGGGTGTCTACCAAGGTGGCGGTGTAGGCGAGTTCCGCCTGACCGCTGTCGGGTCCAGAAAAATTCAGCATGAAGTTCTGCAGGCGCAACTCCAGGCGAAAACGCTTCTTGGCCTCGCCTCGAGTCAATACCGCCTGCCAGTCGCCACTTTGTTCCAAGCTCGTCACGGCAGCGGCCCGCAACATCTGTGCCGGTGCCGCTGCCCAACGCGCGTCGCCGTAGTAGCGCAAGGCCTCGGGGTCGCGGTAATCCAGACGATAGAGATAGTGGCTGCTGTCGAGCCAGGCGGGTGCCTCCACCTCGGCTACCTGGAGCACCGGCAGGACCTGAGTCTCTGGCCGACTAGTGGGGGTGGCATACGCAGCGACGGGCACCACCGAATAGGCCTGCTGATAGAGCGCCGGGCTACCCGCACAAGCGGACAGAGTCAGAGTCAGCAGTACAGCGCCCACAACACGCCCCGCGCTCATCCATGGTCGCTTCATCAGGGTCTCCCACCAGATGCAAAGCCAGGTTGCCCGGGGCCCGGGGGCGGAGGTCTGCGTCCAAAGACGAGGCTTTGGGGCGCGTCCTCGAGGTTCTCCGACAGCTTCCCGAGCCTACGGCTGCTTTGTGCCAGCTGGCTGCTGAGTTGGTTCAACTCCGGCAGCGTCTGGTAGTTCAGGGTTTCTATACTGCTCAGACCCGCCGCCGAGAGCAGTTGTACCGAACGCGCCGCCGCGGTGACACTGGCCAAAGGCGCCTGCGCCGATACCGCCAGATCGTTGAGGTCCAGAAGCAGGCTATGGCTCGCCTCCATGGTGGAACGGGTCGCAGCGATGGTGGCAGGCAATTCCGCCAGCGCGGGCTTGAGCGACTGCTCGAGGGCGACCAACTCAGCCGTCGCCTGATCCAGATGGGCGATGGTCTGGGCAAAGTGGCGGCGATTGCGCTCGTCGAGCACGGCATTGAGGCGCTGCGCCAGGGTATTGCCCTGATTGACCAGGGATTCCCCGTTGCGAGAGAGGGCCTCGATGAAGCTTGGATGCATGGGAATGACGGGAGGCTCGCCAGAGGGATGGGCAATGGGCGCGAAGTCGGTGCCACTGTCGCTGAGGGACAGATAACTCAGGCCCGTCACCCCCTGGGGCTGCAGCTCGGCAAAGGTCGCACGGGTGATGGGAGTGTCGCGGGCAACCCGGATGCGCACCCGCACGAGACGCGGATTCTTGGGATCGAAGCCGATGGACTGCACCTCGCCTACCTTTACCCCCTTGAAGCGCACTGCCGCCTGGGACTGTAACCCACTGACACTGTAGGGTGACAGGACGTCGTACACCTTCCCCTTCGGCTCACTGTGATGCATCCACAGGCCGGCGGCGATGAGTCCAAGGGTGAGTAGGGCCAAGAAGACCAGGGCGACCAGAGCGTGGGCACGGCTTTCCAATGGGGACCTCGGTACGTTGACTTGACCTGGCGGCCATGACTAAATGTAGCAAAATTTTGGAATCTTCCACAGCCATGTCTTACGATGCCCTTCGCCAAACCATGATCGATACGCAGATCCGTACCTGGGAGGTCCTCGATCCCAAGGTATTGCAGGCGGTAGCAAGCACGCGGCGGGAGATTTTCGTACCGACGCCGTTGCGGCATCTGGCCTTCGCCGACTTCTGTATCCCCTTGGGCCATGGCGAGGTCATGTGGACACCAAAAATGGAGGCGCGCGTCCTGCAGGAGCTGGATCTCAATAGCGGCGCCCGGGTTCTCGAGATCGGTACGGGTAGCGGCTATTTTGCCGCCCTTCTGGCCCGCTTGGCCGGTGTGGTGCACAGCGTCGAGGATCGGGAAGAACTGCTCCGTCCTGTGGAGGGACGTCTCCACAGCGAGGGCATTTCGGGCGTGCACCTCCACCTGGGCGATGGTTCCCAGGGCTGGGCGGCCAATGCGCCCTACGATGCCATCTGCATCACCGGCTCCCTGCCCCAGCTGCCCGCTGTCTTTGCAGAGCAGCTCAGCCCAGGAGGACGCCTCATCGCCATCATCGGCAGCGGCGCCATCATGGAGGTGCTGCGCCTACAAAAGGATGAACGGGGCGTGCTACGTCGAGAAAGCCTCTTCGAGACGCAGGTCCCGCCCTTGCGCCACCATCTGCCCGGTCCCGGCTTCCAGTTCTGATGTCTGGCCTCGGTCGCGCCCAAATCCGCCCAGAGCAGGCGGTCCTGCTGTTGGTGGACCTGCAGGATCGCCTCCTCAACACCCTGGCACCGCAGACGCGCCACCTACTGCTGCGGCGGGTGGATGCCATGGTCGCCTTGTGTCAGCGCCTCGCCATTCCCATTCTGGCCACGGCACAGTATCCCGAGGGCTTGGGGCCTCTGCCGCCCGAACGGACGGAGCCCTGTTCGGCGGTCTTCGCCAAGACCAGCTTCTCCTGCCTGGGACAGCCGGATCTGCGCCAGTGGCTCGAAGCCCACGATGACCGTCGTCAGGTCTGGATTGCCGGGGTCGAGACCCATGTCTGCATCGTGCAGACGGCACTGGACCTGGAAACGCAGGGCTGGCGGGCCGTGGTGCTGGAAGATGCCTGCGCCAGCCGCGATCCGGCGCACCGCGACTCCGCCCTGGCGCGCCTGCGTCAGGCCGGCGTGCTGGTGGCGCCGGCAGAATCCGTCTTCTACGAAAGTCTGCGCGACGCGCGTCACCCCGCCTTTCGCGAGCTGGCAGCGCAGTGGCGTTAGGGGTCGTGGGGGACACCGCAGCGGCGGAACTGATCTACCGCGTACACGCGGATCCCCGTACTCACTGTTTCACCGTCCACCTCGACATCCCCGCGCCCGTGGAGCAGGAACAGGTGCTGACCATGCCGGTCTGGATTCCCGGCAGCTACACCCGTCGCGATCTCGCCCGCCACATCGTCGATATCCGCGCCGAAGACGATGGCGGAGCCCTCGCGCTGCGCAAGATCGATACGCACCGCTGGCTGCTCACCTCCCGCGGACAAGCCCTGCGGCTGCACTACAGCGTCTATGCCCTGGATCTTTCCGTGCGGACGGCCTATCTGGACGGGCACATGGGATTTTTCAATGGTCCCGCCCTGTTCCTGCGTGTGGAAGGTCAGGAAAAGTTGCGGCACCGTCTGGAGCTATCGGGTCCAGCAGACTGGCAGGTGGCGACGGCCATGCCGCGAACCAGTGGCGCCGATCTGTCCTGGGGGAGTTTCGCGGCGGCGGACCATCGCCATTTCTGCAATCACCCCGTACTCATGGGCGCGCTGGGACTGGTGGATTTCGAGGCGGCCGGTCTACCCCACCGCCTCGTGCTGGCCGGCCACGAACAGCCGGACCTGCCCGCCCTGGGAAGGGATCTCGCCAAGGTCTGCGCTTGGCACCAGGAATTTTGGGGGGCGAGTCCTTTTCGCAGCTATCACTTTCTGTGCATGGCGAGCGCAGGCGGCTACGGTGGTCTCGAGCACGAGAGCTCCAGCGCCCTGCTCTGCGCCCGCGACGATCTTGGCGGTGGCGATAGAGCGGCCTGGCAGCGCTTCCTGGGTCTCGCCAGCCACGAGTACTTCCACAGTTGGTGGGTACAGGCCATGCACCCGGCCTCTCTGTGGGAATCGGCAGGCGAAGCGCCAGTCCTCACCCGCGACCTTTGGGTCTTCGAAGGCATCACTTCCTACTACGACGAACTCGCCCTGCGACGCAGCGGGGTACTCAGCGTCGACGGCTATCTCGAGGGTCTTGGCCGGGAAATCACGGCCTTGACCGTACGCCCGGGGCAATATCGGCAGAGCCTCCGGGAGTCCAGCGAGGATGCCTGGATCAAGCTCTACCACCCACACCCCAATAGCGCCAACTTTGAGGTGAGCTACTACAACAAGGGGGCGCTTGCCGCCCTCTGTCTGGACCTGCTATTGCGCAGCCGCAACTCCAGCCTGGACGCTTTTCTCCGCCATCTGTGGCAGACCCGTGATGGGGCGGGCGCTGCGCTTCCCGAGGGGGATTTTCTCGCTCGTCTGAGTGCTTGGGCGGATCCCGAAATCGCGGCGGAGCTGGAGGGTTGGTTGGCGGAGCGCGGGCCTTTACCCCTCGCCCAGCAACTCGCCACCGTTGGCCTGGAATTGCGGCTGCGCCCGCCCGCAAGTCCCGACGACAAGGGCGGAAAGGCCGCGGACAAGGCCCTGCGCTGCTGGTTGGGAGCGCAGTGGCGCAGCCACCCCCAAGGGGTCGAAGTGGGTTGGGTCGCGGCGGGAGGCGCCGCAGAAAAGGCGGGGCTCTGCCCCGGTGACCGGATCCTTGCCCTGGATCACTGCGCCTGCAGTGCCGACAACCTGCAAGACCGCCTCGACGCCCTGCCTCCGGGTCTGCCCAGGAGCATCCACTACTTTCGCGACGGTCGACTCTGGGAAACCCGTCTGGAACCAGAGGCGCCGCCGCACGATCGCGCCTGGCTGCTCTGGCAGCAGGAGGTGGACGCCGATACGCGCCGCCGACGCGCCCTCTGGCTCGGCCTTGGTGAGAATCAGGTGGTGGCTTCCCCCGTCTCGGGCGGATAATCGCGGCGCACCCGCTCCACGCGCAGGGCACGACCGCTGTCCGGGTCCACCTCCGCGAGCAAGCCGCAAAATGTCGCCACGCCATCCACGGGCGCCGCATGGCCCGGCAGGGCGTGAATGAAGCGGCGGATGGCGGCATGCCGATCCACCCCAATCACCGAATCGTAGCAGCCACACATGCCGGCATCGGCCTGAAAGGCGGTACCGCCGGGCAAAACGCGCTCATCCGCCGTCGGCACGTGGGTGTGGCTGCCCACCACCATGGAGACACGCCCATCCAGATACCAGGCAAGGGCGTATTTCTCGCTGCTGGCCTCGGCGTGGGCATCCACCACCACCACCCGGCAGTCCGCCGGCCGGGCCGCCAGGGCCAGGTCCGCGGCACGAAAAGGACAATCGTAGGTCGGGTGCATGAACAAGCGTCCCATGAGGTTCAGGACGCCGAGTTGCCAACCGCCGGGCATGGGCACGCTCACCCAGCCCGCCCCTGGCGTTCCGGGGGGAGCGTTGTAGGGGCGGAGCAGGCGCGGCTCGGTATCGATGAACTGGAGGATTTCCCGCTGATCCCAAACGTGGTTGCCGGCCGTGACGACGTCGACACCCTGGGCTCGGAACTCCGTAAAGATGGCTGCCGTGATACCCATGCCGCCGGCGGCATTCTCGCCGTTGACCACCACGGCATCCACCTCACCCGCAGTACGAAACTCCTGCAGGGCCAGGCGCAGGGCGCGTCGACCCGCCGCTCCCATGACATCGCCTGCAAACAGAATTCGGACCGTCATAGCTTCCATCTCCGCCAGCCTTTCTCGGTACAGACCGCGTCCAGAGCCACATCCCAGGCTTCACGCGGGAGCCTGGGCAGTTCCTGGAAAGCGTGGCCCACCCCGACCAGTCGTGGCTTGCGCCAATGACGCCGGTGCCCACGCGCAGCAAGGCTGCGGTCGTAGAACCCTCCACCCATACCCAGGCGGCCGCCGCTGCCATCGAATGCCACCAGCGGGACGATGAGCAGATCCAGGTGACGCCAGGACTTTTGCGCTCTGACCCCTGCCCGCGGCTCCGGAATCCCCAGACGGTTGCTCGCCCAGGTCCCCGCTGGCGTCATGGGTGCAAAGCGTAGCATGCGTGCGTGGGGGCCTGCCAGAACAGGAAAGTAGAAGATTTTGTTGCGGGTACGCGGGTGACCCAGGACGCCAAGGGGGCTGATTTCGCCGGAGACTGGCCAATAGACGCCAATGCGGCGGGCCTTTTGAAAAGCGCGGTCGCCAAGGAGGTGTCGCGCCAGGGCGCGTTGTGCACTGGCAAGTTCCCGTGGCGTCAAAGCCGACCGCATACGTCGAAGGTGACGCCGCAAGGCCGACTTGCTGGTGGAATCGGGAAGACTCCCCGCCTGGGTCGTGCGGCCCGCTATCCCAGGAACCTGATGTTCAGGTGGGAATCCACACACCGCTTCAGGCTACTCCGCAAAAGAGCGGCACACCGCGGTGATGACTGAGGATCCCCTGGATAGACAATGTTGGTTCAGGAATCATCTCGGCCACACGTGCCCCGCAGGGAGCATCTTCGAAGCTACTCCTCACCCTTACCCATGTCAACCAGGGCCTGCAGACGCGCGGCAATGGCATCCAGAGTAGCCGACTGCTGGGCGCGCGCCTCCTCGGCGCGCAACAGGTCTGCCGCCAGATTCATGGCGACCATGAGGGTGAGGCGCTCTTTGCTGACACTACGGGCAGCCTGCTCGCTTGCCTGGGCCAGGCGCCTTTGCAGCAGGGCGACGGCCTCGCCCAGAAGCGCCTGCTCCTCAGGTCGACAGGAAACACGGTAATGCTGACCCAGCAACTGGGCATCTACGGATACCGTGGGCGCAGACGGTTCAGCCACGAAGTTCGCCATCCTCGGAATCCTCCCAGACTTCGATTTGGCCCAAGAGTTCGCCGAGACGCTGACATACCAATTCCTGACGCTGCCGCAACAGGATGTTTTCGGCTTCCAGACCCTGCACCCGCCGTTGCAGATGGCGCAAGACCTGGCGTTCCGAACCCGGCTCTGGCAGCTGGCGACGCAAGGACCGATAATCGGTTAGCATACGTTCCAGATCGGCAAAGAGGGTTTCGAATCGCGGCTCCAGCACGTCAGCTCCCAAGGCGTCGGACGCTTCGAGTTTACGGAGCCCTCCTGGCTTTTGCAATCGGAGTCCGCCCAGCGTCATGTCCCCCGCCGAACCCTTTCCCAAGGCCCGCCACTTTCGCAATCGACTGTGGCTGGCGGCCACGATCATGCTGCTGCTGTTGCTGGCGGTTCTTCTGCGCCTTCTCTACCTGGAGGTCTGGCACTATGGCCGTTTCCGCCGTCTTGCCCACGACAACCACGTAGCCCTGGCGCCCGTGGCACCGGCCCGCGGCCTCATCGTTGCCGACCACGGCGAGGTGCTGGCGGAAAATCGTCCAACCTATGCCGTCGAACTCGTTCCCGATGAAATCCCAGACATCTCGGAAACCCTCACTCGCTTGCAGGAACTCCTGCAGTTGTCTCCGGAGGATCTCGCCCGTTTTGCCAGGCGCCGGGCAGGCAAACCGGATTTTGATCCGGTTCTTCTGAAGACGGGCCTCGATCCCCGCCAGATCGCGCTTCTGGCCGTGCGCAGCGAGGATTTCCCCGGGGTGCGGGTGGTGGCCGTACTCCACCGCTACTACCCCTACGGCGCCCTGTTTTCCCACGTCGTCGGTTACGTCGGCCCCATCACCGCAGCGGACCTCGAGCACTTTCACGCGCGCAGCTACCTGGGACGGAACTATATCGGCAAGGCCGGGCTGGAGCGCCAGTACGAGCGCCAGCTGCGTGGTGAAATCGGTTACGAGATCAAAGAGGTGGACGCCCGCGGCATGCAGGTGGGCACCCTCCACGAGCAAGCTCCCATCAGCGGGGACAAGCTCATCACGCACCTGCGTCTACGGGTGCAAGAGGCCGCCGCCCAGGCCTTGGAAAGTCATCGGTATCGCGGCGCCGTGGTTGCCCTGAATCCCAATGACGGAGCGGTATTGGCCATGGTGACCAGTCCCAGCTTCAATGCCAACTGGTTTGTGGATGGCATCAGTGCGGCACACTGGCGGAGCCTGCTCGCGAACCCTGGACGGCCGCTGGTGAACCGTGCCGACAATGGCCTGTATCCGCCCGGTTCCTGCGCCAAGCCGTTCTTCTCCATCGAGGCGGTACAGCAGGGGGTCATCGCCCCGGATTACCACACCTTTTGTCCGGGCAACTTTCAATTGGGCGGGCATACCTATTGGGACTGGAACCGCGGCGGCTTTGGCGAGACCGGTCTGACCAAGGCGCTGGCCTGGTCGGTGGATGTCTTCTATTACAAGCTCGCCGTAAAAATGGGCATTCGGATGCAGGATCAAACCCTGTGGCGCTTTGGTTTCGGCAGCCGGCCGGGCGTGGATCTGCCGGGGGCATCCCGCGGTTTCGTCCCGACCCCGGCCTGGAAACGCGCACACCTGCACGCCCCCTGGTATACCGGTGACTCCGTGATTCTCGGCATTGGCCAGGGCTACCTGCTGGTCACGCCGCTGCAGTTAGCGCGCGCCGTAGCCGCCATCGCCAATGGAGGCTGGCTGGTCCAGCCACAGGTAGGCAAGGCCTTGGTGAGCCCCCACGGGGGCCGCCCGATACCGCTGCCGCAGCCACCGGCGCGCAATCTGCACATCGCGCCTGCGGCCCTGCACGCCGTGCGTCTCGGCATGGAAGCCTGCGTGCAATCGGGCACCTGTCGCAGCGTCCAGATTCCGGGCATCACCATCGCCGGTAAAACGGGCACGGCGCAGGTCCCCATGGGCCAGAAAGATGGGCGGACCATCTACAACAACGATTCCCTCTTCATTGGCTGGGCGCCGGTGCATCACCCCAAGATCGCCGTCGCCGTGGTCGTGGAAAATGGCGGGCATAACGCCTGGCAGGCGCTGCCCGTGGCGCGGGCGGTCATCCAGTCGTACCTGGCCCCGAGCACTGCCACCACCGCGAGTACGGTTCAGGCCAACCAGCAGCTTGTCAAAGCGGCGGCGCGCGGCTATAGTTCCGGCCTTTCCAAAGGGGAGAAAGGTGCTGTCGACCCTCGCCCCGCTCTCGGCTCATCACAGGAGTATAAGCAATGACAGACGTACAGTTTTCCATTCCCGCCCGTGAGCGCGACGGGCACGGCCGCCGTCCCAGTCGTCGCCTGCGCCGCGAGGGCCAGGTGCCAGCGGTGCTCTACGGCGACGGCAAGCCTGCCAACCCCCTCAGCCTCGAAGCCCGCGTCCTGCGCAAGCTACTGGCGGATGAGCGCGTCTTCACCAACGTCATCACCCTGGAGTTTCCCGATCGCAAGGAAACGGCTCTGATCCGTGATCTGCAGATGCATCCCTACAAGGAAGAGGTTCTCCACGTGGACTTTCTTCGGGTGCACGCGGGCGAGCGGGTAACCCTGCACGTCCCCATCCACTTCGAAAACGAAGCCACCTGCGTCGGCGTGAAGTCGGGCGGCGTGCTCCACCGCGCCCTGGTGGAGGTGGAAGTGGAGGCGCCGGTGGGGCAATTGCCGGAGGCCATAGTGGTGGATATCGCCCAGCTCCAGGTGGGCGAGAGCATTCACCTGTCGCAGATCACGGTCCCGGCCGGGGTGAAACTGGTGCCCTTGAGCCACGACGACGATAAGGAAGTGGTCTCGGTACACAGCGCCCGCACGGGAGCGGAGGCCGATGAGGAGACTGCCGAAAGCGCGCCCAGCACGGGCGAGTGACGCACTCCCGCCATGGGCGTGGATTGGCTTTTGGCCGGTCTCGGCAATCCGGGAGAGGAGTATGCGCACACCCGCCACAATGTCGGTTTCTGGTGCGTGCGCGATCTGGCCGCAACCGTCGGCGCTCCCTGGGGGCGTGAGGCACGCTTCAAGGCGGAGCTGGCGCAAGGCCTCCTCGCTGGTCAGCGCCTCGTACTCTGCCAACCTCAGGATTACATGAACCGCAGCGGCGGACCGGTCCAGTCCGTCGCCGCTTTCTACAAGATTCCCCCGGAACGCATAGTGGTCGTCCACGACGATCTCGATCTGTTGCCCGGGGTGGCGCGCCTGAAATTCGGGGGCGGAAACGGTGGGCACAACGGGCTGCGTGACCTGGATCGCGCCCTCGGAACCAATGCCTACTGGCGGCTGCGTCTGGGTATCGGACACCCTGGACACAAGGACCGTGTGGTAGCTTATGTGCTGGGCAAGCCGAAACCCGAGGATCGCGGGCAGATCGACGCGGCCATTCACCGCGCCCTATCGGTGCTACCGGATTTTCTCCAGGGTCGCGTCGATGCGGCCCAACAGCGTTTGCATAGTCTGGAGTCCTGACCATGTCCCTGGCCTGCGGTATCGTCGGTCTGCCCAATGTGGGCAAGTCCACGCTTTTCAACGCCATCACCAAGGCCGGCATTGCCGCCGAGAATTACCCCTTCTGCACCATAGAGCCAAACGTCGGGATCGTCGAGGTTCCGGATACGCGCCTGCAGGCCCTGGCGGACATCGTCAAACCGCAGAAGGTCGTGCCGGCCACCATGGAGTTCGTCGACATTGCCGGACTGGTGGCCGGAGCTGCCCAGGGTGAGGGGCTGGGCAACCAGTTTCTGGCGCACATCCGCGAAACGGCGGCCATCGCCCTGGTGACCCGCTGCTTCGTGGACGACAACGTGGTGCACGTACAGGGCCGTGTGGATCCCGTCGCCGACCTCGACGTCGTGTTGACGGAATTGATCCTGGCGGACCTCAGCACCGTGGAGAAGGCCCAACAACGGGTACAGAAGCAGGCCAAGGGTGGACAGGCCGAGGCCCGCGCCGAACTGGCACTCCTGCAGCGGCTGCTGCCCCACCTGGACAGTGGCCAGCCGGCATCGAGCCTGTCCCTGACTGAGGAGGAACGCCAGCGTCTGGTACCCCTCTGCCTGCTCAGTGCCAAGCCCATGCTGGTCATCGCCAATGTCCACGAGGACGAGCTCCGCGATGGTCCCTGGCGCCAGCCCCTCGAGGCTTGGGCCGATGCACGGGGAGCGCGCGTCGTTCCCGTCTGTGCAGCCATAGAGGCGGAACTGGCTGAGCTACCGCCGGCGGAGCAGCAGGAATTTCTGCAGGACCTGGGCCTCGCGGAGCCCGGCCTGAACCGCATCATTCGCTCTGCCTACGGCTTGCTGGGTCTGGAGACCTATTTCACGGCCGGCGAAAAAGAGGTGCGCGCCTGGACCTACCCCAAAGGCGCCACCGCCCCCCAAGCGGCGGGCGTGATCCACAGCGACTTCGAGCGCGGTTTCATCCGCGCCGAGGTCATTGCCTTCGAGGATTTTGTCCACTATCGCGGTGAGAGCGGCGCCCGCGAAGCCGGCAAGATGCGCCTGGAAGGAAAGGAGTACCGGGTCCGCGACGGCGATGTGATGCATTTTCGCTTCAACGTCTGAACAGAACTCCCCCCTCGGGCGTCAGGCACAGAGCTCCAGAATTTCCCGGCTGCGTTGCGGTGTGATGTCGCCACGCTCACCAAGCTTGACCATGCCGTGCTTCTCGAGCTGTTCGACCAGGGCCGGGATGGCGTCGCTGCCGATGCCGTAATCGCGCAGATGGGTCTTGACGCCCAGAGACTCGAAGAATGCACGGGTCCGGCCGATGGCCTCATCGATGATGTGCTCGTCGTCCCCGCTGAGGCCCCAGACCCTGCGCCCATACTGGATGAGTTTGTCGCGCTTGGCATCGCGCTGGCGCTGGAGCGTCGCCGGCAGCACCACCGCCAGGGTCTGGCCGTGATCGAGACCGTGCAGGGCGGTGATCTCGTGACCGATCATGTGCGTTGCCCAATCCTGCGGCACACCCGCTGCAATGAGACCGTTGAGAGCCATGGTGGCGCACCACATCATGTTGGCGCGTGCATCGTAGTCCTGCGGCTCCCGCAGCGTCTTCGGCCCCTCTTCGATCAGGGTCTGGAGAATGCCCTCGGCAAAACGATCCTGTAAGGGCGCGTTGACGGGATAGGTCAGGTACTGCTCCACGGTGTGAGTGAAGGCGTCCACCACCCCGTTGGCAATTTGGCGCGGCGGCAGGGTGAAGGTCTTGGTGGGGTCCAACACCGAAAAACGCGGATAGATGAGTGGGCTGCTGAAGGGTAGCTTTTCCCGGGTGGACGCACGGGTCACCACGGCAAAGGCGTTCATCTCGGAGCCCGTCGCCGGCAGCGTGAGCACCGTGCCCAGGGGCAGGGCCCGCTGCACTGCAGCATGCTCCGCCAGAATGGCCCAGGCATCCCCCTCGTGATAAAAAGCCGCAGCGATGAATTTGCTGCCGTCGATGACGGAGCCTCCGCCCACGGCAAGGATGAAATCCACCTGCTCCTTGCGCGCCAGATCCACTGCCCGCATCAGGGTCTCGAATTGCGGGTTCGCCTCGATGCCACCAAATTCGACAACGGCATGACCGGACAATGCGGCCTTGACCTCGGTGTAGACACCATTGCGATGGATGCTACCGCCGCCATAGGTCAAGAGAACCTTGGCGCCGGCAGGCACCTCCGCGGACAGCGCGGCAATCTGCCCCTGACCGAAAAGAATCTTCGTAGGATTATAAAAAGTGAAATTCTGCATGGCTTCTCCCGATGTCGCGATCGTTACGGCCTTCATTATATACCAACTGGTCGGTTCTGTAAAAATCGAGCTTCCGACCCCGCGCCCCACGAGGCCACCCTACTTCCGGAATCTCCCTTCAGAGCGCCAACTCCCAGGAATCCCAGGCAGGAAACCCAGGCATTGCGCCCCGGCGGATTCTCGGCTACTATATTCTCATCCGATAGGCGCAAGCCGCATCGAAGCGAACGCTCCCTCCATCAGGAGGTTTGGGTACGACAGGTTTCCTGGTCGTACCTTTTTTAATTTCATCGTCGCCGGAGCCTTTGCCTCGGGCGACGTCCATCGCAGAGGACGAACATGGGGGAAATCAAGCGCGCACTCATCAGTGTTTCGGACAAGCGCGGAGTAGTGGATTTCGCTCGACAATTGCGCGAGTTCGGGGTCGAGATCCTGTCGACGGGGGGCACCGCCGGCATCCTCCGTGCAGCGGACATCGACGTCATCGAGGTGAGTGACTACACCGGTTTCCCGGAACTCCTGGACGGTCGCCTCAAGACCCTGCACCCACGGATCCACGGCGGTCTGCTGGCGCGGCGCGACGACCCTCAGCACCAGCAACAGATGGTCGAGCAGGATATCCCACCCATCGATCTCCTCTGCGTCAACCTCTACCCTTTTGCGCAGACGGTGGCCCGACCCGATGTCACCCTGGCAGAGGCGGTGGAGCAGATCGATATCGGCGGCCCCACCATGCTCCGGGCGGCGGCCAAAAACTGGGAGAGCGTCACGGTTTTGGTAGACCCCGACGATTACCCGCGCGTTCTCCAGGAAATGGCGGCGAGCCAGGGCGGCGTCGGGGCCAAGCTGCGTTTTCAGCTGGCGACCAAGGTCTTCGCCCACACCGCGCGCTACGACGGAGCCATCTCCGACTATTTGTCCCGCCACGGTAGCGACGGTGCCACCGCCGCTTTTCCCCAGGTGCTCACGCTGCAGCTCCACAAAGTACAAGAGCTACGCTACGGCGAGAACCCACACCAACGCGCCGCCTTCTATCGTGAGGACGACACCACGGGCCTCGCCGCCCTGCAACAACTCCAAGGAAAGGAACTCTCCTACAATAACCTCAGCGACAGCGATGCGGCCCTGGCCCTCATCGCCGAATTCGATGCCCCCGCCTGCGTCGTCGTCAAGCACGGCAATCCCTGTGGGGTGGCTCTGGGCGAAAACCTCCATACGGCCATCCAGCGCGCCTGGGCTGCGGATCCGGTATCGGCCTTTGGCAGTGTCATCGCCTGTAACCGGCCAGTGGATGCCGATTCTGCCGCCTTTTTTGCCGGCGTCTTCGTGGAAGTCATTCTGGCGCCGGAGGTGACCGATTCTGCGCAAGTCCTGCTCCAGAGCAAGAAAAATCTGCGCGTGTTGCGCATCCCCGACATCCGTCCCTGGCAACGGCCAGGCCTCGATCTCAAGCGGGTCTGCGGCGGTCTGCTGGTGCAGGACCGCGATATCCGCCGCGAGCCACCCGAGGAGTGGCGAGTCGTCACGCGCCGCGCCCCGAGCCCACAGGAAATGGAAGATCTGGCATTTGCCTGGACCCTTGCCCACCACGTCCGTTCCAATGCCATCGTCTACGTCGCCCAACGGCAGAGCCTGGGCATTGGCGCCGGTCAGATGAGTCGCGTCGATGCCGCGCGCTGTGGCGCAGAAAAGGCGCAGGGGCTGGGTTTCGACCTGCGCGGATCGGCCCTCGGCTCCGACGCCTTTTTTCCCTTCCGAGATGGTGTCGACACCGCCGCACGTGTCGGTGTGCGTGCCATCATCCAGCCGGGTGGGTCCATCCGCGACGAGGAAGTCATCGCCGCTGCCGATGAAGCCGACATCGCCATGGTCTTCACTTCGGTCCGTCATTTCCGCCACGGTTAGGAGCAGGTCATGGATCGCGTACTGGTATTGGGTCAGGGCGGACGTGAACACGCCCTCGCCTGGAAGCTCGCGCAGTCGCCCCGGGTGGAGCAGGTCTTTTGCGCTCCAGGCAACCCTGGTACCGCCGCGGAGCCCAAGGTGCAGAACCTCAATCTCGCCAGCGACGATGCTGCGGGACTCATAGAGACAGCGCGCCGTCTCGCCATCTCCCTGGTGGTCGTGGGTCCCGAGGCACCCCTGGTGAGCGGGGTTGCCGACGCTCTGCGCCGCGCTGGCATTGCCGTCTTTGGCCCCAATGCCGATGGCGCCCAACTGGAAGGCAGCAAGCTGTACGCCAAGGCCTTCATGGCCCGGCATGGACTGCCCACGGCAGCCTATGGCCGCTTTACGGGACTCGATCCGGCTCGCACCTTTTTACGGCGACAGGATCTGCCCGTCGTCGTCAAGGCCGACGGCCTGGCGTCCGGCAAGGGAGTGGTGGTTGCCACGACACTTGCCCAGGCGGAACAGGCCGCGGAAAAGTTTCTCCGCCAGGGGCCCATCCTCATCGAGGCCTTTCTGGAGGGCGAAGAGGCGAGCTATATCGCCATCGTTGCCGATGGCCAGGTTCTGGGCCTCGCCGGCTCCCAGGATCACAAGCGTCTCCTGGACGGCGATCGCGGTCCCAACACCGGCGGCATGGGCGCCTACTCCCCGACGCCCATTCTCGATACTCACATGGCCGAGCGGGTACGTCGGGAGATCATGGTACCGGCGGCACAGGGACTCCTGGCCGAGGGTATCTCCTATCGCGGCTTCCTCTACGCTGGCCTCATGATCGGCGCCGACGGTCCCCGCATCCTGGAGTTCAACTGCCGTCTTGGGGATCCCGAAACCCAACCCCTGATGCTGCGCATGCGCTCCGATCTCTATCCCCTCTTGTTGTCGGCGGCCCGCGGCGACGGCCTGCCCACGCAGATCGACTGGGATCCGCGCACGGCCCTGTGTGTGGTACTCGCAGCCGCCGGCTATCCCGAAGCGCCGCGCACGGGGGACACCCTGACCTTACCCACCGCGCTACCCGCCGACTGCAAGATTTTTCATGCGGGCACACGGGCGCGCGACGGGAAGCTCTACACCCAGGGAGGGCGGGTGCTCGGGGTGACGGCCCTTGGCCCGGATGTGGCTGCGGCCCAGCAACGCGCCTACGATGTCGTTCAACGGATTTCCTGGCCGGGCATGCAGTTTCGCCGCGACATCGGCTGGCGCGCGCGGCCGTGAAGCGGCGATGTTGCCCAAAAGTCCGCGCCGCCAGGATCTGCGCAAGGCCGTAGCTTTACTGCGCCATGGCCAGGTGATCGCCTATCCCACCGAGGGCGTGTGGGGTCTGGGATGCGATCCTCGCCGTCGCCCTGCCTTGCGCCACATCTTGCGACTCAAGAAACGCCCGCAGCACAAAGGCGTACTGCTCATTGCCGCGACGCGCTCCCAGGCCGCCCGGTTTGCCGACCTCGATGCCGTAGAGGAGCAAGTCCTCGGCCGTTATTGGCCCGGCACGACCCTGGTACTACCGGCGAGAAAGGAGGCAGCAGCGTGGCTACGCGGGCAGCATGGTGGAATCGCCATCCGGGTGACCCACCATGAGGCCAGCCGACGCCTGTGCCGATCCTTTGGCCGTGCCATCGTTTCCACCAGCGCCAATCCCGCAGGCTTGCAAGCGGCGCGGGATTTGCGCACCCTAAAGCGGTACTTTGGCGCGCGCGTCTGGGCCTTGCCAGCCCGTCTGGGTGGCCAGCGCCGGCCCAGTCGCATCATCGACGCGGTTACTGGACGAATTCTCAGGAGTTGACCGTGACCCAGATCCCTTGTGTGGATACCCTCGAGCGCTTCCTCTTAGACTTGCAGGATCGCATCTGTACCGTCCTCGAGGAACACGACGGTCGCGCGCACTTTCGGGAAGATCGCTGGGAGCGCGGCGAAGGTGGCGGCGGCCGTACCCGCGTCCTTCAGGACGGTGATCTCCTGGAAAAAGGCGGCGTGAATTACTCCCGCGTCTTTGGCCAGAGTCTGCCGCCCTCGGCCACGGCCCACCGGCCGGAACTGGCGGGTCAGGCCTTTACCGCCCTGGGCGTGTCTTTGGTGCTGCACCCGCGCAATCCCTATGTCCCCATCGTCCACATGAACTATCGCTTTTTCAGCGCCGGTAGCGTCTGGTGGTTCGGCGGCGGTGCCGATCTCACTCCTGTCTACGGCTTTGCCGAGGACGCCCGTCACTTCCACGCTGTCCTCAAGGCTGCCTGCGATCGTCATGGGCCCGACTACTATCCGCGTTTCAAGGAATGGTGCGACAACTACTTTTACCTGCGCCACCGCCAGGAGATGCGCGGCGTCGGCGGTATCTTTTTTGACGACCTCAACGGCGATCCCGTCGCCATTCAGGCCCTTTGGCAGGATCTTGCCCACAGCTTCCTGGACAGTTGGCTCCCCATCGCCCAGGTGCGCCGCGCCCATCCCTACGGCGAACGGGAGCGCCAGTGGCAGCTGTTGCGCCGCGGTCGTTACGTCGAGTTCAATCTGGTCTACGATCGCGGCACGCTCTTCGGGCTGCAATCCGGTGGCCGAACCGAAAGCATTCTCATGTCCCTGCCGCCTTTGGCGGCCTGGGAATACGACTGGCGTGGGGAGCCCGACAGTCCGGAGGCGCGGCTCAAGAGCGATTTTCTGACTCCCCGGAACTGGGTCTGAGTGGCCGTGGACTTCTCTCGCTGGCGCCCCTGGCTCTTTCTACTGGAACCGGAGCATGCCCATGCCCTCAGCCTGCGCGTTCTGGGTGGACTCAACGAAATGCCCAAAACCCGCGCCCATCTCTGGCCCCACCGGCCCTCGGATCCGCGTCTGGCCCAGGAGCTCTGGGGCCTGCACTTTGCCCATCCCGTAGGGCTAGCCGCTGGTTTCGATAAGGATGGCCAGGCCCTCAAGAGTCTTGCCAGCGTGGGTTTTGCCTTTCTGGAGTTGGGGACGGTAACTCCGCGCCCGCAGCCCGGCAATCCCGGTCCCCGCATCTTTCGCTATCCCCAGCAGCGCGCCGTCATCAATCGTCTGGGCTTCCCCAGCCAAGGGGGGTCGGCCGTGGCCGACCGCCTCGCAGCCACACTCCCCCTGACGGTGCCCCTGGGCATCAACATCGGCAAAAATCGCGAGACCCCCCTGACCGCCGCCGTGGGCGATTACCGTGCCCTCATCCAGCAACTGGGACCCTTCGCCGATTACATCAGCATCAACGTCAGTTCACCCAACACCCCGGAGCTGCGTCGTCTGCAAGATCCCCAGAGCCTTCGCCCACTACTCCAGGAGCTCCGGGAAGCACGGCAGAAACTGCAGCGTCAGCCGCCGCTCCTGCTCAAAATAGCCCCCGATCTCGCGCCCGACGAGGTGACCGCCCTAGCGGCTCTGGCGCAGGAGCCGCAGCCCCTACTGGACGGCTTCATCGCCACCAATACCACCCTTGGCCGGCCGTCCGACTGGCCCCATCCCGCTGAGGCCGGCGGACTCAGTGGCGCACCCCTGAAACGCCGCGCGAATGGCATCATTGCCCAACTCTATCGCGCAAGTTCGGGACGGCTACCCATCATTGGTGTGGGTGGCGTGGCGACGGCACAGGATGTGTTGGACAAGATCGAGGCCGGCGCAAGCCTGGTACAGCTCTATACCGCCCTGATCTATGAAGGCCCAGATCTCGTCCAGCAGATCACCGATGCCTTGCCAGAACTCCTGACAGACCGGGGTGTGGATCACCTCGGCGCGCTGGTGGGGAGACGGGCCGAGCACTGGGCCAGCCTACCTGCATGAGCGCGGTCGTTGCACGGCTCGCCCAGACGGCGGACCTGCCCGCCCTGGTCACCCTCGTCAACGGCGTCTACCGCGGTCCGGAAGCCGCAGCCCGGGCCTGGACCACGGAGGCCAACATCATCGATGGGCAGCGCTGCGACTTGGAGATGCTACAAACCCTCCACCAGCCCCCGCTCGCCTTCTTTCTACTCTTGGAGGAACCTGAGACAGGACGGATTGCCGCCGCTTGTCACCTGAAGGATTGCGGTGCGGCGATAGCAGAGACGGGGATGCTCTCGGTGGCCCTTCATCGCCAGGGCCAGGGGCTGGGCAGTCTGCTCCTGCATCGCGCCGAGACCGAGGCGCAACACCGGTGGCAGAGCAGCGTCATGCGCCTGTGGGTCATTGACGGCCGGGTCGAGCTTCTCGCCTTCTACGCCCGCCGCGGTTACCGCGCGACGGGTGTCCACCAGCCTTTCCCTAGCGACCCACGCTACGGTATTCCGCGGACACCGGGTCTACGCCTCTTGGCCCTGGAAAAACCCTTGGCAAGGTCGCCAAAGCGGTAGTCACCCGAGAGTCCCCCCTCCAGTCCGGCTCACGCAAACGGCCATCACTGCAGGGGGATGGTCTGCTGCCCCTCGCTCTGGTTGGCATTTTCGGTGTTCGTGCTCGGGCTCGGCACGGTACCGCTGGGCGCCACGGCACTGGCCGCCGCACCCAACTGCTGGGACAGTAGGTGCTGGAACTGCAGGGACTCCGCCCTGTCACCGAAGGTACCGATGCGGATGTTGACCTTGGTTACGTCCGTCGCCATGGAGGTGAGGGTCACCCGGGCGGTTTGGCCGCGGTTGGTAGTCCCCTCGACAATGGCCTCATTGGCCGATTTTTGGATCATGCCGTTGTAGCGAATGTTCATCTGCTGGAAAGCGGCCTGCGTCCCTCGACTCGCCGTACTGAGCGATACCGGATAGTAGGCGTAATAGTTCGCCACACCCCCGTTCTCCACATAGGCCACCGCGCCGCCACCGGCACCGGCGCCCAAGAGTGCGACGCAACCGCCAAGGGGCAGGGTGGAGAGCAACGCCAAGGCCAACAAATATCTACCAGGACGTTTGAGACTCGTATGCATAAGGTTCTCCCATGGGCTGCAGGTCGCGGACGATTGCGCTGGCAGCAACCAGTATCGCCCAAGATATTTCACGGGTGGCTGCAAAGAGACGGTGCTCGATTCGCCGGGCGCCGCCCCCGTTCTCGACCTGGACAAAAGTGTGTCCGGGCCAGGCCACAAAGTGTGATGATGATACCACACGGCCCGATGGCGTCCACGCCGGGCGGCGGCGGATACCGTGGAAGCCCCTGCGCACTCTGCAAGCAAATAAGCAGCGTCACGAGCCACCACCCTCACTCCAGATTTCCGCCTGGGCACGGCGGATAAGGGGTGTCTGCACGCGACAGAGCATTTTTTGGTTTTGGGGGACAGGTACCTTGAGCAATTCACCGGCATCGAGCTGGGCGGTATCCGGAAGACCATTGAGGCGCTGCAAGGCCGCCGTATCGAGCCCGTAGCGCTGTGCCAGGCGCGCCCAGGTAAGGCCGCTCGGCACACGAATATATCTGTCCCCACCCGTGTGGCAGGCTGGCGGGATATCCATCTCGCGCAGCGCGTGGGACATGGCGACGCGGAACACTGGCGCAGCCTCGATGCCGCCAAAATTCCACTGGATGTGGCTTCCCCGTAAAGAGACGGCCATGACCAGGCGAGGATGATCACCAGGGGCAAAACCAACGAAGGTCGCGTTGGTGGTGTGGTGATGGAACCCACCATGACCGTTGGCCATGTCCGCCGTTCCGGTCTTCCCGGCCACCCGATAACCGGGTATGGCAGCGAGAATACCCGTACCATTGGGACGCGTAACGGACTGCAGCCAATGGCGCAAGGTATCCGCGACCCAGCGCGGCATCACCCGCCGTTGCCAGGGACGTTCCGCCTTCAGCAGTTCCGGGCGCACGTAATCGCCGCCGTTGGCAATGGCGGCATAAGCGTCTACCAGCTGCAGAGTGGTCACCGACACTCCGTAACCGAGCGCGATGGTTGCGTGTCTGGCCTGACTCCAGTGCTGCCAATGGGGTAGGATGCCCGCAGTCTCGCCCGGCAAGCCCAGAGGCGGCAAACGACCAAAGCCTACGGCACGATAAAGGTCGTAAATGGTTTTCCGCGGCGTCCGCAAGGCAATTTTCGAGGCTCCTATGCAACTGGAATATTTCAATATTTTTTTAATGGAAAGCACGTGGTGTCGAACATCATCGGTAATGCGGTAGCCATCGACGACCAGCGGATGGAAGACGTTGAATCGAGCCGACGGTGCCACGCTATGACTGGCCAGAGCGGCCGCCACCACGAAGGGTTTCATCACCGAACCCGGCTCAAAAGCCTGATGTACGGCATTGTCGACCAGGTCCGCTGGATTCGTGCACGCACTGAGTCGATTTGGGTTACAGCTGGGAACGCTCACCATGGCGAGAATGTGGCCGGTGTGAACATTCAGAATCACCGCAGAACCATCGATGGCGTGAAAGCGATGCAAGGAATCGTCCAGATCGATATAGGTCCAATATTGCATTTGCGGACGAATGCTAAGCTGCAATGACCGACCCGGCGTCGCCCTCTGATGCGTACCCAGAAAAATGCCATTATCGATATAAGTCCCTTATGCTTTGCCAATCTTCACAAAGGAATATCCGGGCCGTCGGCGATACGGGACTATATTCAGGACATGAGCGCACTGGGACGCCTTGGCGCAGAGATCGTCATCGATCCGCACTGGTGGATACCCGGTCAGGCACACTCCCAGAAACTTCAGTTGGAAACGGTCGTGAGCAGCCTACAACAGCGGGATATGCGTGCGAAGGTCCTGTTACAGACCGATGGATATCGTCAGGCACGTGCCCTGTTCCCATACGTGCGCACACATCCGTGGCTGGCGGGCGTACTGGTACGCAGCGGAGACTGACGCACGGGAGTGGGCAATGCTTCCCGCCCGTAGCTTCATGCATGGGAACCGGCAGATCGCCGTGGACTGCGCAACTGAGCGCCTGCAGAGGCAGAGACCTGGGATCCTGCCACGAATTATCGAATTCTATGGTACCGAGAGTCGGACTCGAACCGACACGGTGTCACCACCACCGGATTTTGAGTCCGGCGCGTCTACCAATTCCGCCATCCCGGCAATGACTTGATAAGTATACCGGCGGCCTGCGTCGCACTCAATAGCAACGCAGCGCCTGGGTAGCTGCGTGCGACTTTAGGGATAACCCCACCACCAACCGGGACCACCCCAGAAATACGGGCCTCCCCACCCCCAGCCGAAACCGCTGTTGATGTACACCGTACGCGACACCCGCTCCGGTGGCCGCAGGGGCCACAGGTATACCCGGCTGGCTTCGAGCTTTGGGTAGGGATAATCGAACCCACCCACTTTCATGGTCTGCACCCCGGTGATGGTGCCGATGAAGCTCACCTCACGACCGGCACTATAGAGTTCCGGATCGTAGAAGCCCGGAGCGCAGGCAAGGAAGCGTCCCTGGTCGCTCTCGCCGCGCCCAGTCTCGGGCCGCCCCTCGGAATTCAGGCGGAACGCCAAAACTTGGAAGCAGGTCTGACTGGCCTCAGGCTGAGTGTGGATGATGGTTCCACCCCAGCGCACCACCTTGCCATTCTCCGCCCCCGTCTGGGATTGCCGCGGCGTGATGGGGGGAAAGTTGCCGGCGACAGGGGACATCGTCGCACATGCCGAGATCGACCCGGCGAGCACGACACCGATACAGACGCGTAACCATTTCCGATACATACATGCTCCCTACGCAAGCTGGTGGCGAGCCATACTTATCCTTTAGGACCATTATGCCGGGGGGCGGTTCCGGGGAAAAGGGAGCCGTGCAAATGTCACAAAAATGTCATCAAAGGTTCATCAAAGTGTCACATTTCTCTGCTAGAGTACCGCCCATAAAGTCTCCCGGAGATACCGGGCGGCGCCAACGGCCGCAAATTCCAATTTTTCGACCGTCACTGTGGAGCGTCAGATGAACCGTAACAAGGCCTTATCCGTGGCAGTAATCGCGAGCGTGCTTGCCCTCAGCCAGATGCCCGTCCAGGCAGCCGAGTCCCTTGGCACCGTCACCGGATCCGCTCAGGGCAGCAGTGGTTTCTTTGGTTCCAGTCCCAATGTCAATACCGGCGAAACCCCACCCAGCGATGTCCAGCAGATCCAGAAGTTCAAGCAGGACACCACCAACGCCGAGACCACCATCACCCGGGGCCAGTACGAAATGCTCACCCCCACGGACTCCTACACCCAGTCCCTGCAGAATCTGCCCAACGCCGTAGTCGTCAGCAGCGGCGACAGTATGGATGGAGACGACGTCTATATCAACGGGTTCAGCAAGAGCCTCATCAACTTCACCCTGGACGGCATTCCCCTCAACGACAACGATAGCTATACCTACTATTCCAACGAGTTCATTCCTTCGGTCCTGGTTGCCGGCACCAAGTACTATCCGGGTGCTCAGTCCGCCGCCATTCCCGGTCTGGCCAGCTTCGGCGGATCCATCGAGACCTACAGCCTCAAGCCCTCCCCCTACTTCTTCCTGCGGCCTATGGTGGGTGGCGGTTCCTTTGGCAAATACAACTATGGTGGCCTCGTCAATACTGGGCTCTTTCTGAAGAATATCGCGCCAACCTCTGCCTGGCTCTATGTCAATACGAATCATCGCGATGGCTACTTCCAGAATAACGGTGCCATCCAGACCCAGTTCCTCTTCAAATCCGTCACCCAGATTGGTCCAGGCGCTCTTACGCTCTTCTTCACCCAAAACAATCAGCGCTTCAATTACTACAACGGTGCGACGGCGGCGCAAATCGCGCAATTCGGCAACGACTACAATGGGTACACGAGCAACCCCTTCCTCGCCAATGGCAGACCCAACACCTTCTATACTGGCTACAACTACAACCGTTACCTGAATTGGCTAGGTTACGGAAAATACGAAGGGGAAGTTGGCAAGGTCAAGTTCTCGGAACAATTTTACTATTACTATGGTAACGGCTACGGCGCTGGTGCCACCACCTTTACCCAAACACTCCTGACGCCGGCGGGATCGGTACAGCGCGTTGCTCCCGCGGCAAACCAGGTACTCCTGCGCAACAGCATCAACAACACCCATCGCTGGGGAAATATCGTCAAACTCGCCTACCCGTTGGGCCCGGTGGATACGGAGCTCGGCTTCTGGTTCAACCACAACAACACCACACACGACGCCCAGTACTTCAACCAGGCCAACGTCTACCTGGGATCCACATATATCGAACCCGTTGTCACGGATACCTACGAGCCCTATATCGTTTTCAATTACAAGCCGGTGGAGCGTTTGAAGCTCACGGCTGGCGTCAAGTACCTCTACGCCAACCGGGATTTCAAGAACTACGTGGCGCTCGCTCAAGGCCAGCCCGGTGTATTCAACGCCAGCTTCCACCAGGTCTTGCCCTCCGTGGGTGCGAATTACCAGGTCATGGAGGGCATCAACCTCTTTGCCAATTTCACCCAAAATGCCAACCCGCCGGGATACAATCAGTTCTACACGGGCGTCTTCAATCCCTCTCTGGCGCCCCAAAAAGCCAACACCTACGATCTGGGTCTAGTCTGGAATCGGGGCTTCTGGAAAGGCGAACTGGATCTCTTCCGGGTAGATTTCCGCAACTATATTCTCTCCACCACCGTACAGGTAGGTTCCTTCAACCAGACGGTCTTGGCCAACGCCGGCAAGGCCATCAACCAAGGTATTTCTTGGCAGAACAATTTTGTGTTCAACGACCAGTTGAGTGCCTATGCCAATGTCGGCTTTTTGGATGCGCGCCTGAAATCGGCAGGGCAACCTTTCCCCTATGCACCCCACCACACCGAGTCCGTGGGCCTGATCTATCGCGATGGCGGCTTTAAGGCTACCGTGGGCTTCAATGAAATAGGCAATGCCTATTACAATCTGGGTGGCAAGTTCCTGCCTCTGGGTAGCCGGTTTTATACCAACGCGAGCCTCCGTTATACCCTCAACAACATGCCTTTGAGTTCTGGCGGCTTTGGCCTCAAGAAAGTCTCTTTGGGTGTTTACGTCAACAACCTTTTCGATCGCACCTGGATTCAGAGCTACAGCGGCAGCAACGCCAATCCCAACCTGAAGCTCAACCTCCCGGCCAACGTCTACGCGACCCTGGACGCGAGCTTCTAACCTCACCAATCCACCAAATCCGCCAAGCGGGATGTCCTTACAGACATCCCGCCAACGAAAGGAATTGCCATGGACATACACGCCCTTTTCACCATAGCCCAAGAATCCGGCGGTATCCTCTATATCATGCCGCTCATCCTCCTGCTCGTTCTGTGGGTGAGTTTCGAGCGCTTCCTCTTCATCAACCGCATGGTGCACCAAGGGGAGCAGATCGCGACGGCACTGGACTCCGCGGCAGACCTCAAGCCCAGCACCCTAGCACCCATTGCCGAGGCTAGCCCCTACCCCTTCCGCGCCCTGCTCGAAGTCCCCCTGCGCTTTCCCCAGATTCGCGACAGTGCCCGTCTGTCGGAAATTCTCCAGGAGGTGGTCATGCGCCAGGTACCTAGCCTGGACAAACGCCTCTGGATCCTCGACACCGCCGTGACCCTCGCACCGCTGCTGGGTCTGCTCGGCACCATCGTCGGCATGTTCCACGCTTTCCAAGTGCTCGGCGACGCTGCCAATAACCCCACGGCCATCACGGGCAATGTTGCCGAAGCCTTGCTCGCCACCGCCGCAGGGCTCGTCATCGCCATCATTGGCCTCGTTACCTTCAACGGCCTGCACAACCGCATGCGTCTGGTCGTCCACCAAATGGAAACCCTGCGCAATATGCTGGTCAATCGCCTGGAGGGTCTGGATCACAGTCACGCCCTGGTGACCAGCGACCCAAAGCCCGTCTACTACGCTGCACAGGAGGCCTGAGCCGTGCAGTATCTGGAGGTCAAAAAAGCCCGCATCGAGATCATCCCGATGATCGACATCATGCTGTTTTTGCTGGTGTTCTTCATCATGGTGACCATCCACATGATCCCCGATAAGGGCATGCCCGCGCAGATGCCGGGCTCCAGCACCGCGCAGGAATTGCCTAAACCCAAGCTCGTGATCAATCTCAACGCCCAAGGCGAAGCCGAGATCGAGGGCAAGACTTACGGTCGCGCTGCCCTGGAGGAATATCTGCGCCAGCACGATCCCGAGCACCTGCAGATTACCATCGCCGCCGATAAACATGCCGACGTCCAGGCACTGGTCCATGTCATGGACACCTGCCGCAAGGCCGGCGTCACGGCCATCGGTCTGGCGTCCCGTCCCGAAGAGGCGCGCTGAGCCCATGCGATTCGTCCCATCCTACGCACGCCCTCTGCTCCGCTCGGCGGCGGTATTCGCCTGCCTCGCTGCCACGGCCATCTTTGCACGCGAGTCGGCAACGGCTCCGGCTAGCTCGGCGACCCTCATCTCCAGCGGTCAGCGGCTGATGCCGCTGGCCACTCCGGGAAGCGCTTTCTGGCGGCTGCCGGCCGATGGCACGCATCCGGATCTGGCCCTGCACGGCGCCACGCGCATCCTGCTTGCTGCCAGTGGTAACGAGGCCTTGGTCCTGGGTGCCGGCTACAAGAATGTCGACGAGGCACCCGGCAAAACGGACCAGAAGCTCTCCAACCAGCACCTCCTCCGCCTGCAGCTCTCTTCGCAGGTGCCAGCCCTGGCGCAATCCCTTCCCCTTTTCGACAGTTTTGAGGGCATGGCCCTGAGTGCCGATGAGCGAACCCTGTACCTCAGCACCGGTGTGAAGGACGGTGTCCTGGTCCTGCAGCGCACCGATGCGCGGGCCCCGTGGCGAATCGCTGGACCGAGCATTGCCCTGGGACACCAAGGCAAAGGTCTCGGAATTGGCGTCAAACCTCTGGCTGCAGGTCTCGCCCTGGATCCCAGTGGTCACTACCTCCTCGTCTGTAACACCTTCGACGATTCCGTGAGCCTCATCGATACCTACAGTCGCCGCGTCCTGTGGGAGCAAGATCTGCGTCCCGGTCCCAGCCAGGGTCAAAGCGGTGTGGCCGGTGGCGAGTATCCTCTGACGCTCGTCTGGACGGATGCGGCACACGCCATCGTTTCCAGCCTCAGGGATCGAGAACTGATACTGCTGAAAGTTGCCCCCGACGGCGCCCAGGTCCTGCGGCGTCTGGCCGTTCCAGGCAACCCCGGACGCCTGCTCGTGGACGAGGCCCGTAAGCGCCTGTACGTCGCTCAGGACAATCGGGACAGTATTGCGGTGATAGACCTGGCCGATTTCCAGATGCTGGGTGAAGCCCCCCTCCTGCCCGCAAAGCTCGCGCCCGAACTGCAGGCTGCGGGTTTTGTGGGCGCCAAGAATCTCGGCTGGTCTGCCAACAGTCTGGCCATGTCTCGCGACGGCAAGCGGCTCTACGCCAGCATTGGCCGCATGAATGCCGTTGCCTTGCTGGACCTTAGCCGCGATCGGCCCGAGAGCCTCGCCCTCCTGCCAACGGCCTGGTCACCCCAGGACCTTGCCGTGAGCGCCGATGCCCAAACGCTCTGGGTGGTCAACAACAAAACCATGCCGGGCCCCAATACCGGGCTCTGCTACGGACGCTTTCGCGGCTGTCTCGACACTTCTCCTGTGCAGGCGCGAGCCAACCAGTACATTCTGCAGAAAGTGGACTCCGGTTTGCAGAAGATTCCCCTTCCGCAGGATCCCAAAATCCTCGATCGTCTGACCCGCGAGACCTGGCAGAACAATCACCCGGCCATTCCCCTGACTCCCCAGGAGCAGGCGACCCTGGCCTTCCTGCGCCAGCACGTTCATCACGTCATTTACGTGATCAAGGAAAACCGCAGTTACGATCAGATATTTGGTGATCTCCCGCGTGGCAACGGCGATCCGAAACTCGCCGAATTTCCGCGCCGCACCACACCCAATCAGCACCGAGCTGCGGAGCAGTACGTGCTCCTGGACAACTTTCTGGTAACGGGTGAGGTCAGTGGCAACGGCTGGGCCTGGTCCACGGCGGGTCGTGAGTCCTACCTCAGCGTCAAGACCCTGCCCTTGTCCTACAGCAATGGTGGCGGCGCTTACGATTGGGAAGGGAGCAATCGGGGCATCAACGTGGCCCTGACTGGTGCTGCCCGGCGCGCAGCCGATCCGCGCTTACCCGAGGATCCGGACCTTCTTCCGGGGACCGCCGATGCCGCCGCCCCCGATGCCATGGATGGAGCAAGACAAAAGGGCTACCTCTGGAGTGCCGCGCTACGACAGGGCGTCACGGTCCGCAACTACGGCTTCTTTCTAAGTCTCTACCACCGCGCCGAGGACACCACCTACAAGGCTTCCCGCCACGCCTTTGCCGAGCAGAAACCCCAAGGTGTGTCCGCCAATCCGGAGCTCGCCCCCCTGACGGATGTCTATTACCGCGGCTTTGACAGTGCCTACCCCGATTTCTGGCGCTTCAAGGAGTGGGAACGGGAATTCAGCGCCTACGAGAAGCAAGGGCAACTGCCACAGCTCTCCCTGGTGCGTTTGCCGGGGGATCACACCGGCTCCTTCAAGGAGGCCATGGACGGTATCGACACTCCAGAACGCCAGGTGGCAGATAACGATTATGCCCTGGGACTCCTGCTGGAGCGGGTGGCGCACAGCCGCTTTGCCAAGGATACCCTGATCTTTGTGCTGGAGGACGATGCCCAGGACGGTCCCGACCACGTGGATGCCCACCGCAGCATCGCTCTGGTGGTGGGTCCCTACGTCGCCCGCGGGAGGGTGGTCTCCGCTCCCTACAATACCCTCAGCATGCTGCGCACCATGACGGAAATTCTCGGTATCTCGCCCATGAACGGTCTGGTGGCAGCGGCGCGGCCCATGGTCGAGGTCTTCGACACGCAACAGACCCAGTGGAATTTCGACGCTTGTCCCTCGCCCTACATCCTGGGAACCGCCCTGGCGGAGCATTTCCCGGCCTCGGCCAAAACCTGCGCAACGCAGACTGCCCAAGCGCCACGCCACGACCGCCTTTATTGGGCAAAGGCGACCGCCGGAATGGATTTCCGCACCGAGGATCGTCTCGATACCACGCGCTACAACCGCATCCTCTGGAGCGGCTTGATGGATGGACCCTATCCCAGCGCTCAGGTCGCGACAGCATCGATGAGGGAGGACTGAGCCGTGGATATCGATTTTCGTGAGCTTGGGACGGAGCTTCGCGCCGAGCCCCAAACTCAGAGAAAAGCCTGGATACTGGCCATTCTGGCGGAAGCCACTCTGCTGGGCCTGGCGCTATGGCAGGCGCAGAGCTCTACCCCACCGCCCGCCGCCATGCCGCCCATGCAGCTGGAACTCGTGCAGGAACCCAAGCCCCTGCCACCGGCGCCGCCACCCCCCAAGCCGACACCGACGCCGCCCAAACCCACGCCCAAGCCGGTTCCGAAGCCAACGCCAAAGCCGGTGCCAAGGCCCACACCCAAACCGGAACCAGCGCCCAAGCCCGTACGCGAGGCCCTGCCGCCGAGCCCCCTGCCCAGTCCGGTACAGGCGCCGCCGCCCCAGCCCGTGCCGCAGACACCGCCGCCACCTCCGGCACCGCCCGCCAACCCCGCGGTGAAGGCGGACTACCGCGCTTTGGTCAAAGGCGCAATCCAAGCGGCGGTGCGCTATCCCGAAGCGGCGCGGATGCTGGGCGAGCAGGGGCGGGTACTGGTGCATTTCGATCTGCGCAACGGGGTGGTGTCCCGCGCCTACATCGTGCGCAAGGGTAGTCTCGAAGCCTTCGATAGCGCAGCCCTTGCGGCGGTTCGGGACGCGCGGATGCCACCCACCCCCGCCGAGCTCAAAAACGAAAACTTCAGCTTCGATGTGGAAGTGGAATTCGTACTGCGCAATGACTAAACCCATTTTTGCCTATGGAGCAAAAGGAGCGTCAACCGTGTTTTCTCATACCGTCAAAACCTTGCAGATCGCCGTCCTGATCGCGCTGGCCCCGGGAATGGCCCATGCCGCCGACTCCCTGGGCACGGTGACCGCCGCCGAAGCGGGCTCCGCCGACGCCGGAGGCTCGACCCAAAGCTATGGGCCCCAGAGCGCTCCGGCACTGGCCCCGGGCAAGTCGCCCCTATCGGCCACGGAGCCCACCACCGTCCTGGATTCCCACTACATCGAAAACGCCGTGATGGGCGATGCGGATTTCAACCAGATTGCCAACCTCGCTCCGGGCGTATCCGGCGGCTTCAACAGTAACGGTCCGGGTGTCGGCGAATCCAAACTGAACCTTCGCGGTTTTAGTGATGGTGAGTTCAACATGACCTACGACGGTATCCCCTTCGGCGATACCAACGATTTCACGCACCATTCCACGGCGTATTTTCCCGCTTCCACCATCGATCGTGTCGTCGTCGAGCGCGGCCCCGGCAACGCCGACAATTTGGGTTACGCCACCTTCGGCGGCTCCGTCAATCTCTTCTCCCCGGACCCCAGCGCCAAGGCCTCCGGCAAGCTGGGATTCCTTTACGGTTCCAACAATACTCTGCTATTCAAGGCTCGTGCCAACAGTGGTGCCCTGCCCTGGCCGGGTGGTGCACGTTATCTCGTCAATTACCAGCACAAGAGCAGCGACGGCTATCAGACCTTTTCCCCCGTCAAAGGCGACAACGTCCTGTTCAAAATGTTTGTGCCCCTGGGTGAAAGTACCCTGGTCACGCTCTTGAGCACATTCAACTGGAACACCTACTACCAATCCGATGCTACCAAAGGCCAGCTCACCGAGTCGCAGGCTTTACGTTATGGCAAGGATTTTGCTCTGGGGGATAACCCGCTTCTGGCCAATTATTACGCCTACAATCGTACGGAAAAGCACACGGGCTTCAGTTATATTCGCGTGCAGAGCGCGCTTGCCGAGGGCTTTTCTCTGGACAACTCGGTCTATTATTACTTCTACCACAATAGTACCCTATCCAGTTCCAGCAAGGATCCGTTGGCGGGCTTGAGCAGTGTCGTCCTCGCCAACGGAAAAAAGGTTCAGGGTATACCAGGATACGACAAACTCAACGGCTATTGGCTCGTGGGTAATATCCTGCGTCTGAACAAAGACTGGTCCTTTGGCCGTGCCACGGCAGGTCTTTGGGTCGAAACGGGTGCCACCCAGCGCGGACGCGTGGATTACGACCTGCTGACGGGAGCACCCAATTTCGATCAGAAGGCCGTTCCTGGCATTATTAGCGGAATCAACAACGTACAGTTCGATCAGCATTCGGGCACACGCAACCTTCAGCCCTTTGCCCAGTTTGCCTGGCGGCCCACGGAATCCTTGACCGTCACACCCGGCGTCAAGTACATACGCTTCACCCGGAGCATGAGCGCCCTCATCAATCAGAAATCACGCCTGCCGGCTTTCTATTCCCAGAGCTATCACAGCACCCTACCTTTCCTGACAGTCAATTACCGCCTCGACAAGGAAAATTCCGCCTACCTGCAGTTTGCCAAAGGATTCCTGGCTCCTCCCCTGGACGTTCTCCAGACGGCCAATGGTGAAAAAAATCGCTTGAATCCCGAAACCACCACCAATTACCAAGTGGGCTTCAATCACCAGTCCGAACACTGGGTCTGGGATGCCGATGTGTACTACATCGACTTCAACAACCGCTACGCCATAGATCCCAACTCTCCTCTGAGCGACCCGTATTACTACAACCAGGGCGGGGTGATCTACAAAGGGGTGGAGGGCGAGGTCACCTATGCCCTAGGCAACGGTCTGGCACTCTACGCCAATGGCTCCATCAACAGCGCCAAATCCAAGGAGACGAACAAGACCATTTCCGCCGCGCCCCTGTACACGGCAGCGGCGGCGGTCCTTTACGATGCCAAACCTTACCACTTTGCCCTCGTCTACAAGCGCACTGGACGCCAGTATGTCCGGGACGATGCTCAGTATCCTCTCCCCGCCCTGAATAACGTGGACCTCAAACTGGGTTACGACATCGTCCCACCCACGCCGATGATCAAAAACCTGCGGCTCGGCTTCGATATCTACAACCTGACGGATGAGCGTGGGGTGTACCAGGCCAAGGTCAAGGGCCCGCAACCCTCGCCCAGCGACACCTTCAACTTCCAGGCGCCGCGCTCGTTCTACGGCAGTGTGACGGCAAGCTTCTGAGTCTGGGTACCAGGTCAGCCGGCGATGTCCCGGGGGATATCGCCGGCAGAAGATTTAAGCCCCGTGCCGCCTTCGTTTTCCCTGGGCACGAAGCGATAACCCACTCCCCGTTCCGTGCGCAGAAACCGCGGTTGGCGCGGATTTTCTTCGATGAGTTTGCGCAGTCGTGTCACCCGCACATCGATGCTCCGGTCAAAACGACCGTCATCGTCTCCGCCCAAGGCTTGCAAGAGGTGGTCTCGGCTCAGCGCACGATTGGGTCGTTGGGCAAAAACCAACAAAAGGTCCATCTCCGCCGGACTGAGTTCCACGACCTCACCCTCACGGAACAGCCGCCTCTCAACCAGGTCCAGCACGAAGGGACCGAAGTGCAGCACCCTTCCGGAGTCGCCGCGACCTGCACGACGCAACAGGACTCGCAGGCGCGCCAGCAACTCACGGGCGTTGAAAGGCTTGGCAAGATAGTCCTCCACCCCGCTCTCGAGGCCGTGGATACGTTCCTCTTCCTCACCCCTGGCCGACAGCATGAGGATGGGCGGACCGGATTTGGCCCGAAGTTCCCGAACTAGGCTGATGCCGTCCTGCCCTCCCGGCAACATCCAGTCCATCACCACCACGTCGACGGGTTCGGCCGCCAGTTGCTGCCACATCTCCCGGCCGTTACTGGCGGTGCGCACCACCATGCCCTCGGCCTGCAGAAAGTCCTGCAGCAGAGCCGCCAGTCTTTGGTCATCGTCGACGATGAGCACCACGGCCACGCGCTTCCGACTCCTTGCCCATGAATCTGGAAATAATTCTGAAACAATTCTCGGCAATAATCCAGCCATTCGCGTTCGGTAGGGGGTCGTTTGTGGCGCTCTTCGACGCGGTTCTCGTTGTTTTGCGGCTATTGGACGGGCCTCGTGCCCGTCACTTTTTTGTGACCGCCACAGAGCCGAGACAAGCCCGCAGCCTCAGATGGTGCTTACATGCTGCACCTACTGCACACTCCCCCGCAGACGCCAGTTCGTCTCTGGTCCGCAGCAGCATCCTTGGCGAAGCGGCAAGCAGCGCGACGGCATTCGTACTCCCATCGATTCCAACCACCCTGAAATATTCTGGAAACATTAATCCAGCATACTGCAACGCAATGAAGCTTAGTGACCCAAACCTCAAAATGTGATGGAGCGACAGACATAGGTGCGGCCGAAGATTCGAGCCAGAACCCAGCAGATTTAGCGGTTGTTTTGCGGCTATTGGACGGGCTCTCTAGCCCGTCTTTTTTTCTTGGTCTGGAGGAATCCAGAAAGCGATCGTTCTGAAATAATCCGGAAATATTCGGGGAGTACTTTATAGCTGGATAGGACACCAAATCCATACCTGAACAGGGGTCTGGCTTGGCATGGAACAAAGGGCGATGGTTTCGCCAGTGTCCCCACGATTTTTGTAGCGGTTGTTTTGCGGCTATTGGACGGGCTCTTGAGCCCGTCTTTTTTTACCCCAAGCGTACCGTGCTAAACTGCCCCCGACCATTGAGGAGCAGGGTATGGATCCGAAAACACAGCGCCTGGTCTGGATCGATCTCGAGATGACGGGTCTGAACCCGGAGCGGGACCAGATACTAGAGATTGCCAGCATCGTCACCGACAATGAGCTTCGGGTTCTTAGCGAAGGGCCGGTTCTGGCGGTCCATCAGAGCGAGGCGGTGCTCGCCGCCATGGACGACTGGAATCAGCGTACCCACGGGAACTCCGGCCTCGTTCAGCGGGTGCGTGAAAGTCGCCTCGACCTCGGCGCCGTGGAGGCCCAGACCCTGGACTTCCTGCAAGCCCACGTTCAGCCGGGTACGGCGCCGCTGTGCGGCAATAGCGTCTGTCAGGATCGGCGTTTCCTAGCTCGCCTCATGCCTCGTCTCGAGCGCTTTCTCCACTACCGCCTCATCGACGTCAGTACCATCAAGGAGCTAGCCTACCGCTGGTATCCCAGCCTACCACGCTATCCCAAGACCGAGCGTCACGAGGCCCTGGCCGATATCCGCGAATCCATCGGCGAACTGCAGTACTACCGCGAGCGGCTGTTTCCGGAACGCCCCTTCGTGGCCAGAACGATGGGAGGTTTTGGGGAGGCGGACGACGCCGAACTGCCTTGACCGCCGGGAGGTACCACCGTCCGGATCATTTCACCGGTGTGGGCAGATTGCGAACGCGGTCCACCGGCACGAAAATCTCCCGGTCTTCATCGAGGAGCAGGCAGCGTAGCCTATCTCCACCAGCCGAAGACTCCAAAGCCAAAGGGAGCACACGCTCGTAGTAATGCATGCCGCTGTCGGGGTCCTCCCAGTGCAGGCGCATCTGTTCCGATGTTAGAATGGCAATCTGTAGTCGCTCGGCAATGTGGGGCGGCGTCACGGACATGGGGACTCCCGATCATGCAGGTGGATCTCTTCTACGAGCTTGCGGTACCCGAGCATCTCGGGCGCTCCGAGGCGCAAGTCTACCACGAAACCCTGGCGGAACTGGCACTGGCCGATCGCCTCGGCTTTCACGGCGCCTGGTTCGTGGAGCACCACTTCATGCGCCAATACTCGCACTCCAGCGCACCTGAGGTATTCCTGGGCGCGGCAAGCCAGCGCACCGAGCGGCTCCGCCTCGGCCATGCCGTCGTCGTGCTGCCATACCAGCACGCGGTGCGCGTCGCCGAAAAGGCAGCGGCCCTGGATATTCTCAGTGGCGGACGCCTGGAGCTCGGCCTGGGAAGGGGCTTCTCGCCCAAGGAATACGGCCTCTTCGGCAGCGACATGGCGCAGAGTCGGCGCCACCTGGAGGAGGGCCTCGCCATCCTGCGCCGGGCGCCCGGCAGTGCTTTCAGCCATCACGGGGAACTCTACGATTTCGACGACCTCGATATTCTGCCCAAGCCCGTACAGCGCCCACACCCCCCATTGTGGGTAGCAGCGGTGAGCCCACCCAGCTTTCAATGGGCAGCGAAGGAAGGCATCGGTGTCTTGAGCGGCCCTTTCAAGCCCTGGTTTCTCATCAAACAGGATCTGAAGGCCTACCGTCGTGCCTGGCGGGAACATCACGGTGCGGGCGTGCCCATGCCCGGACAGAATCCGCGCTTTGCCATGACCATCGGCTGCCTCTGCCTCGAGAACGAGCAAGAAGCGCGGCAACTGGCCGCGGGCTTCGCCTGGTATTACCAGCGGCTCCTCGACCAGACCCGCCCAGTCCTCGCCCAGCTGCGGGAAAGCTACGAGTATTATCACCGTCTCGGCTTCCTCGAGCCGCTCCTGCGTCGTGGCCTGAGCCTGAGCCTTCTGGAAAATCTGGGTATGGTGGTCGTGGGTAACCCCACCAGTTGCCGGCGCAAACTGGCCCGCTATGCGCGCGCTGGAGTGGATCGTCTGATACTCGCCGTGGGCGCTGGCATGGTGTCCAGCGAGATTACCCAGCGCTCCCTGGAAATACTGGCCAAAGAGGTCTTGCCCGGCCTGCAGCACGAGACCGCCGACGCCGCCTGATGCGAATCCTGGTCACCGGCGCCGCCGGCCACACCGGCAGACTGCTCGTTGCGGAGCTCCTTCGTCGCTGTCCTGAACACGAGCTGGTGGCGCTGGATTGGGCGGCACCCACGCAGACGCACCCGAGGCTGCGCTGGCTGCAGCGCGATCTACGCGACCCCGGTCTGGCAGAGCTGCTCGTGGGCATTGATGTCGTCGTACATCTGGCCTTCGTGGTGCTGAGCCCCCATCTCGGTTGGAGCAAAAAATGGCGGCACACCATGGCGGCGAGCAATCGGCAGGGGATGCGAGCGCTTCTCGCGGCGATGCGTACGGCCGGGGTTCAGCGACTCATCTACAGCAGCAGTGTGGCCGTCTACGGCGCCTGGGCCGATAATCCGGTCATCCTCCGCGAGGACCATGCGCTGCGACCAAACCCCGGCTTCGCCTACGCCGAGGACAAGGTAGCGGTGGAGCAGCTTCTGGATGCATTCAGCGCCAGCCATCCGCCCTTGCGCATCACCCGGCTGCGTCTGCACGCCATCATCGGGCCCGCTGCGCAACCCCTGGTCAATGCCATCGCCACGAGTCCATTGGGTCTACGCCTGCCCAATCCCGATCTGCCCCTGCAATGCATCCATGAGCAAGACGCCATAGCTGCCATGCTGGTGGCCCTCGCTCAGGACCAACCGGGCACCTACAACATTGCTGCGCCGAATCCCGTCCCCTGGTCGTCCATCCCGCGGCTCTGGCAGCTGCCGCTGTCGCCCCGACAGATGCACCGGATTCATGGACGCCTGCGTCCTTTCGTCCGCTTCCTGGGCGATCCCGGCTGGCTGCTGGGTCTGGAACACCCACTGGTCGTGGACTGCCGCAAGGCCGAGACGGAGCTCGGCTGGCACGCGCAGTACGATGTCGCTCAAGCCATCGCGTCGGTGCGTGGTCAATCCTTGGGATAAACCGAGAGCGCGAGTTTCAGGTCTTCCCAGACCTTGCGCTTTTCCAGCGGGTTGCGTAGCAGATAAGCCGGGTGGTAGGTCACCACCAGGGGGATGCCGCGATACTCCCAGACGCGCCCACGCAGTTGCCCGATGGGGGTGCTGGTTTGCAGCAGCGACTGCGCAGCGAAGCGCCCCAGGGCAACCAAGATGCGCGGCTGGACCAAAGCGATCTGCCTTTCCAGATAGGGTAGGCAGGACCGCACCTCCGGCCCCAAGGGATCACGATTGTTGGGCGGACGGCACTTGAGCACATTGGCGATGTAGACCTCCCGTGCGCGACTCAGGGACATGGCCGCCAGCATGGCATCCAGAAGCTGGCCGCCGCGACCGACAAAGGCTTCACCGCGACGATCCTCCTCTGCGCCCGGGGCCTCGCCCACGAAACACCAGGATCCCTCGGGACTGCCAGCTCCCACCACCGCGTTTTGCCGAGTGCTGCCCAGACTGCAGGCACGGCAGGTTTCGATACGCTCTTTCAGTGCTTGCCAGTCCATGGCGGAGATGGCTTGCCGACGGACCTGGTCCCGATCCGCAGGCATCACCTCCATAGGCTCAACCGCCAAAGGCTCATGTTCCTGCTCCTCGGCACTGGCCGGATCGATCACCAGCGCGGCTGTCGCGGCGGTCACCTTTGGCTCAGAGCGGGCTACCTCTGGGATTGGGGGAGCCGGCGCAAGGGCCGGAAGGCTTGGTGTGCCCTTGCCGGCCAGCGCCGTGGGTCTCGGATCCGCATCGGTACCCGGGCCCGGGAGCGGAAAGCCGGCAAGATCGAGGCCCAGGACCTCAAAGAAGAGGCGTTGGCGCCGATTCATGAACCACGACCACGGACCGCCCATTCATGGCATTTTCCATGCCATGGCCATGCCGAAGGCAAGCTCAAAAAATGCTGGACTGGAGATGGATAGACCATTAAAATTTCGACTGAAAACCTCAGCGAAGGGAGCGTAACATGGAACAACCAGAGCAGGCCATTTCCACCGTCCGTCCGAGTTCCGAGGACACCAATACCGCGACCATCGTCCACCTCAGCGGAATCCTCTTCGGCATCATCGTCCCCTTGGTGCTCTACCTTGTCAAGAAAGACAGTGCCAGCCCATGGTTGCGCGGCCAGATACTGGAAGCCCTGAATTTCCAGCTCACTTTGCTTATCGCTTATCTGATCTCTGGGATTCTGAGCTTGCTGCTCGTCGGTCTCCTATTCTTTGGCCTTCTGATTCTCGTCAATCTCGTGTTCTGCATTTTGGCCGCAGTCCAGGCCAGCAGTGGTGCGGATTACCGCTATCCTCTCGCCCTACGCCTGTTGAAGTGATCCTCCTTGCCCCACGGACGCTTGGCCTCTAAGCTGTGAAGCCGGTTCGCGAGAGCGGGCCGGGGACGTACCGGGCTGAGGAGACGATATACCGTGGGGATGGTTTTACAGTTGGACCAAGGTCAGGTCGAATGGGGCGGCCGCGCACTTCTGGATCGCGCCGATCTCGTACTCGAGGCCGGTGAACGGGTAGGTCTCATCGGTCGCAATGGCGAGGGTAAATCCACCCTGCTGCAGGTGCTTGCGGGTCTGTATCCCCTGGACGGCGGCCGGCTTTCCTGGTCCACCGGCCTGCATGCCGCCTATCTTGCCCAGGATCCGGACCTGCCCGAGGACGTCGATCTGCTGGCCGCCATTCGCGTGGGACACCCTCTGCACCAGCTTGCGGAGTCGGATCAGGGGAGCGCCATGGAGCTGGCGGATCAGCCGGAATTCTGGACCATCTCGGCTCGGGCCGAGAGTTTGCGCGATCAACTGGGCCTGCCGGAGTCCGGGCGTATCGCCGCGCTCTCGGGCGGACAGCGCAAGCGGGTGGCCATTGCCCAGGCCCTCATGGGCGAGCCGGATCTGCTTTTTTTGGATGAGCCCACCAATCACCTGGACCTCGCCGGTATAGCTACCCTGGAGAGAACACTCGCCCGATATCGTGGAACCCTGATGTTCATCACCCACGATCGGCGCTTTCTCGATCGCCTCGCCACCCGCATCGTCGAGTTGGATCGCGGCAAGCTCAGCAGCTTTCCCGGCAGCTTCCGCGATTACCTCAAGCGTAAGGAGGAGATGCTTGCAGCGGAAGCGGCGGAGGCAGAGCGCCTGGAGGGCCAGTTGGCCGAGGAAGAGGCCTGGTTGCGTCAAGGGGTCAAGGCGAGGGCCAAGCGCAATCAGGGCCGTCTGCGGCGCCTGGAGCGTCTGCGCGATGAGCGCAGGCAAAGGCGCCAGCGGCTTGGCACAGCACGCCTGGATATTGCCGCCGCCGAGCGTTCCGGCAGTCTGGTCGCGGAATTGACCCAGGTTTCCTTCGCCTACGACGATCGTCCCATCGTCAAGGATCTGTCCATTCGTATCGAACGCGGCGACAGGCTAGGTATCATCGGGCCTAACGGCGTCGGCAAGACGACTTTGTTGCGCCTGCTTTTGGGACAGCTGACCCCGCACAGTGGCCAGGTACGTCGCGGTACGCGGCTGGAAATCGCCTATTTCGACCAGTTTCGCGCCCAACTCGATCCAGAAAGTCGCGTCGTGGACGCCGTAGCCGATGGCAGCGATTTCTTGGACATTGGCGGGGAACGCCGCCATGTCCTGAGCTACCTGCAAGATTTTCTGTTCCCACCCAGTCGCGCTCGCGGACCCATCAAGGCCCTCTCGGGAGGCGAACGCGCCCGCCTGCTGCTGGCCAGGCTCTTTGCCCGTCCCGCAAATCTCTTGGTTCTGGATGAGCCTACCAATGACCTCGATCTGGAGACCCTCGAAGTGCTGGAGGAGCGCCTTCAGACCTTTCCGGGCACCGTGATTCTCGTTTCACACGACCGTGAGTTCATCGACCAGGTGGCGACGCAGGTGCTGGTGAGCCGCGGCGGTGGGCGCTGGCTCGGCATGGCAGGCGGCTATAGCGACTGGGAGGAATGGCAGCGGCAGACGGAGAACGACCCGTCGCGCGCGGAGGAGACCAGGGGAACACCCGCTCGCAATGCCCCACGCGAGAGGGATAGGCCGCGCAAGTCGGGTCTGAGCTATCGTGAGCAGCAGGCACTCCAGCAACTGCCGGCACAGATCGAGGCCCTGGAGGCACGTCAGGAGCGCATTGCCGCCGCACTTGCCAACCCGGATGTCTACCGCGAGCCGGACCGTCTCAAAAGCATTCAGGAAGAGGCCGAGACCGTCGCGGCGGAGCTGGATGCCGCCTACGCCCGCTGGGCGATGTTGGAGAGCAAGGCAGAAGCTGCGTCAGGGTGAACGGCGCAAGCGCGCCCACAGGCCCAGAGCGACGCCATCCACCAGCGCCAGCAGCAGGGATGCCACAAGACCCAGCGAGAGGCTGGTCCAGGGTCCAGGAGGCTGCACCGGATCTGGAAGGAACCCGTGCCACTGCCAGGCTATACCCCAAAGATCGTAGGACAGCAGCAAAGCGGGAATAAGCAGCAGACCATCGACGGCCAGCAGCATCAGCACGGCCAGAAGCACCAGCAGCACCAAGGCAACGCCGCGTAGAAGCGGGCGCAAATCCGGGATCGGACTACCTGGCATGGGACTCAACCGCGGTAGACCCAAAGGAGCACATCCCGCCGCGGAAGCTGCACGCGACGGCCTTTGGAAAAATACAGCTCGGCGCTGGGGAGAAAGGCCGCTGCGCTACTGACCGGGTTGGCACGGAATGCTCCGGGCCAGTCCGGCGCGGCGTGTACCTCCAGGCCTGCGGCTTGCAGCACATGCGCGCCCGCCGCATCGACGTAGATGTGCGCGATGGGAATACGCGTATTCAGCGCGACGACGAGGATTCCCACCAGTATCAGGGCAACGCCGGACACGAGCGTCGCCGCAACCCATCGATCCAGTCTACTCATCACTTGCCGCCTCCTTCCGCCCAGATCTCCGCCTGCGTGGTGGTGACATTGGCGTCCTTGCTCACACAGGCGCGCGAACCGCACCAGCGCGGTGCGATATCGAGCCGCTGCAGCGCGTGGCGCATGGTCACCCGAAAAACGGGTGCCGATTCTACCCCGCCGAAATTCCAGTAGCGGGTGCTTCCCCGCAACGATACCGCCATGACGAGGTCTGGTGCAAAACCCGGAGCAAAACCGACAAAGGTGGCATTGGTCTTCTTTTTGTTGAAGCCGCCTTTGCCGTTGGCAAGATTGGCCGTACCCGTCTTGCCGGCGACCGAGTAGCCCGGAATGGCTGCCAATATACCCGTGCCGTTGGCCGCACACACCCCTTCGAGCCAGTGCCGCAACCGATCGGCAATGGCGGCCGGCATGATACGCCGGGATTGACCCGTCTGTCCCGCCACCAGCACCGGTTGCACGTGGTAGCCGCCGTTGGCAATGGCGGCATAGCCCTCCGCCAACTGCAGGGTCGTCACCGACACTCCATACCCCAGGGCGATGGTAGCGTGCCGCGCGCGATCCCAGCTCTGCGCTGGCGGCAATACCCCAGCCGTTGCCTCATCAAAGCCCAGCGGCGCCGGCTCGCCGAAACCCGCGGCCCGGTACATCTGGGCGATAGCCTCTGCGGGTGTACGCAGGGCGATCTTAGCGGCCCCCACGTCGCTGGAATACTTGAGGATATGCGCTACATCCAGCTCCCGATGCACCACGTCGTCGCGGATGCAGAAGCCGCCCACGGGTAGGCAATGGGCAACGTCGAAGCGCTGATCCGGGCGAATGCTGCCCGTGGCCAAGGCCGCCGCCACCATGAAGGGTTTCATCACCGAACCGGGCTCAAAGGCCTGATGCACGGCATTGTTGACGTAGTCCGACGGATTCGTACAGCCATCGCGGGTGTTGGGATTGCAGGAGGGCACACTGACCATGGCAAGGATCTGTCCGGAATGCACGTTCATGACCACGGCTGAACCGTTCTCGGCACCAAAATGTTTTTGTGCCGCCCGCAGGGTCATGTACGCCCAGTACTGGATCTGCGGGTCGATGGTCAGATGCAGGTCATGGCCGTTCACCGGCGGCCGCGGCCTGCCCAGCACGCGCAGCACCTCGCCCTTGCCGTCGACGAGTACCTTTTCCCGACCCGGCTGTCCGCTCAACCAGCTGTCGTAGCCACGTTCGAGACCTGCGGCCCCGTGATGGTCCAGGTGGACCAAACCGATCAGGGCGGTGGTCACCGGTCCCAGGGGATAATAGCTGCGACTGGTTTTTTGCACATACAATCCGGGCACGTGCAGAGCCGAGATCTCCCGCCCCAGCTGCGGCAGAACCTGGCGCTCCAGATAGGCAAAGTCCGCGCCGCCCGCCTTGACCCGCTCGGCGAGCTCTGCCGGCGTCAAGCCCAAGACCTGCGCAACCCTTGGCCACTCGGCCTTCTCGCGGGAGAAAATGCGCGGATCTGCCCACACCGTTACCGCCGGAACGTTGACCGCCAAGGCCTGCCCGTTGTCGGCGAGGATGCTGCCGCGCTGTGCGGGCAGGGGCCGTTCCTGGATCATCCGGATGGCGCCCTGACTGCGCAGGCGCTGCGACAACCAGCCCTGCACCTCGGCATCGCGGGCAAGCACCGCGGCAAAGGCCAGGGCGATCACGGCGAAGAGCGCCGCGGCGCGCCAGCCAGGAAGCTTTCTTTGAAAGTTGCGGGGATCCTTGGACATGGCTCAGCGACTCTGCGGTGCATGCAAGGGACAATCGGATTCCGTACAGTCGTGGGCTGCAGTGTAGCGTTGGCAGCGGGGGCACTCGCGTAAGGACTCTAGTGGGCGGGTGATGTGGGGAGTCGGGCGGCGACGGCGCCATTGCCACCAGAGGAAAACGGCCGCAGCAGCCAAGATCAGGATTTTCCACATACGATCACTTCCGCGGCCCTATCCATCGCCCCGGGGTAGCCCGAGGGTAGGCAGTGCTTTTGTCAATGGTCGGGGCGAGAGGATTCGAACCTCCGACATCCGCCTCCCGAAGGCGGCGCTCTACCAGGCTGAGCCACGCCCCGAAATCAGTACTCTCTCTGCACCGAAAAACGCGCCAGAAACTCCAAGGCATCGCGTTCGGGACCGGGTCCGAAATGCCTGAGGCAATCCACCGCCGCTTCCGCCCGCTCCCGTGCAGATTGCAAAGTGTAGTCAATCGCCCCGGTTCTGGCAATGATCTCGAGGACTGCGGGCAAGTGCTCGCGACGGTCATCGCCCAGGGCCGCGCGCAGCACTTCCCGATCCTGCGGGCGAGCGCGCTGCATGGCAACGATATACGGTAAGGTCGCCTTGCCATCCACGAGGTCATCCCCCGGGTTTTTGCCCATGGTGGCGGCTTCCGCCTGATAATCCAGGGCGTCGTCCATCAGCTGAAACGCAACGCCCACGAGGGAGCCATAACGCGCCAGAGCCAATTCCTGCTCCGGCTCCATGGCATTGACGATGGCGCCAATACGGGCAGCGGCCTCAAAAAGCTTGGCGGTCTTGGCGGCAATCACCGCAAAGTAGGCCTCGGCGTCCAGATCAGGATCGTCGGCATTCTCCAGTTGTGCCACTTCGCCCTGGGAGATGACGCTGGTGGCCTCGGCCATGGTGGCCATGATGCGCATGTCGCCATCTTCCACCATCATCTCGAAGGAACGGGCGTAGAGGAAATCGCCGACCAGAACGGCCGCGGCATTTCCCCACAGTTGATTCGCCGTGGCGTGATTGCGCCGCAGTTCCGAGCCATCCACCACGTCGTCGTGGAGCAGGGTCGCACTGTGGATGAATTCCACCACCGCCGCCAACGGTATGGGGCGCGGTCCACGCTCACCGCCCATGCGCGCCGCCAGCAACAGGATGATGGGCCGCAGACGCTTGCCACCGGCATTGATGAGATAGGCACCCATGGCCGGAATAGTGGGCACACCCGACTGGATTTGCTCATGGATGACCCGATTGACCGCTTGCATGTCTGCCTCGACCAGGCCTTTGACCGTATCAAAATCCATGAGTACTCGTCTCCAGAGATGAAACCGGTTCGCGGCTCGCGCCCCGAGGAATCGGGATTGTCCTCAGCGCTCCAGAAGCTTGTCAAGAAAAATACGTGAACACCACGATAAAAGGGGCGATCCCACTGGATCGCCCCAGAAAACGAGCGCCTGGCGCCCGTCGAGCAGCCCTTGGCAACGGTCAGAGCGAGATGCCCTCCTCGGCCATGGCCGCAAAGTAATCCGCCACGCGGCCGTCGGGAACCGTCACCTTGAGCGCCCAGAACATGCTCACCAGCGCGAGCACGGCGACGGCCAGCATCGACCAGTAAAAGCCGATCTCACCAATGCCGCCCAGTACCTTGGGGCCAAGGTAAGAGAGCACCCAAAGACCGATGAAGTACGGGAAAATCCAGGTGATGTTGAAAAATCCCGACTCCTCTCCGGGACGCCCACCCCGCACCAGACGCACAATCCCATAGATGGCGAGAATGCCGAAGAGGACGGCAAAAATGTAGGTAAGAGCGTGAAATCCGCCCCAAAAAGCAACGAGCGAGGAGAGAATGAAGGCCACTGGCGCGATGACGTTGGCAGCCCAAAGCCGGAAAGGCCGCTCCAGATCCGGCACCGAACGACGCAACTGCAGAAGCACGATGGGCCCAATGCCGTAGGTGATGACGGAGATGGTGGTAATGAAACCCACCATTTTCTGCCACGAAGGGAAAGGCAGGAAATAGAGGCAACCGATGACATAGGCGACAATGACGCCAACCCAGGGTACCCCGTTGGCGCTGATGCGGGTAAAAATGGGCGGACCTGCTTTCACTTCGCCGTTCGCCACCACGGCCCGCGCCGCCGATGTGGCATAGACAAAGGCCGTTCCACCGGGGGAAATCAACGCGTCGGCATAGATCAGGATGGCCAACCAACCGATCCCCAGCATGGTGGATATGGCTGCAAAAGGACCAAACAGACCCTTGAAGTCCAGATGTTGCCAACCGTGGACGATCTGACTGGGCGGCATACTGACGATGAAGGCCCATTGCAGACCGACGTATACGAGAGCACCGATGGCGATGGCACCGATGACCGCCCCGGGAATGTGCTTGCCAGGCTCCCGACTCTCTCCTCCCAACTCGATGGCCTGGCGGAACCCCAAGTAGCTGAAGACGATCCCTGAGGACGCCACGGCCACGAACATCCCGTGCACGCTACTGTGCCAGTCCATGACGTGCAAATTTTCCGGATGATAACTCGTCAGAACCAACACGATGATGGTCAGGATGGGTACCCCGAGTTTCCACCAGCCGATCCCGGTAAAGAGCTGGGCGACGCGCTTGATACCCAAAAAGTTGAGTAGAAACATAAGCCCCAGCAGGACAATGGCGGCGATGACCCCGGTGACACTCAAAAGGCCCGTATTACCCTGCAACAAGCCCGGCAGATAATTGTTGGCGTAGGTCAATACCGCCACCACTTCCACGGGTGCAATGGCGATGTAGAACATGAACAACAACCACGCCCAGATCTTCCCCAGCAAATTGCCGTGTACCACATTGGCAATGTGGGCCGCGGCTCCGGCGCGAGGGAAGAGCGGCCCCACTTCCGCGTAGGTCAGGCCCAGCAAGAGGATGGTCAAGGCCCCGATGAGCCAGGAAAAAATGCTCAGGGGTCCGGCCGTCTGCGCCGCGACCAAGGGGCCAAACAACCATCCGGAGCCAATTATCCCACCGAGGCTTGCGAAGATGAGCCCCGAAAAGCCGACATCGCGTTTCAGTTTTCCCGACATGGCAGAAATTCCTTATCGTGTTTAGAGCAAGAAGCCGACGTTGACCATGGCCACAAATTGATTTGGTGCGGTCCCGTTCTGTCCAAAAACATCACCCGTCTGGTAATGATAGACGTGGACATAGCTCAGATCGCCTTCCGCAAACCAGTGCTTATACTGATAGATGGGCGACAGCGTCAGGGATACGGCGCGGCTGCCCGGACCATAACCCATACCGTTGTTGGGGTTGGCTACGGCGGCCTGGTCGCTGTAGGCGATGTAATCCACCCGCGTGCTCAAGGAGTAATGCGGAGTGAAGGCATAATTGGCATCGATACTGGCACCGTACTGATCGCCGTGGCTACGTCCCCCGCGCCGGGTTGCCAAAAGCTTCTGGTATTGCAGGTAGCCGAAGACATTCCAGCGATTGCCGCTGTAGTTGTAACCGAGCAGGTAGAAATCGGAGTTGTTGAGATAACTTGAAGCTGCCGACGTAGAGTAGCCGGTGCGTCCCAGATTTCCGCCCGCCTGGGTGATGACCGTGCTGGCCTTGCTGACGCTATAGGCAATCTGACCGACGGCCCAATTGTAGCGGTTGGAATACGGACCATCGGTCCAGGCCAGGGAAGCCGCCACCGGACCCAGGGTATAGTTGGCTTGAATACCCCGCGTAACGGTTTGTTGTTGCGCGCCGGTCAGCCCGAACTCGATGCCATAGGAGTCCGAAATCAGTGCCGTCAATGGCGTGATCCCAGGGATGGCAGGCAATTTACCGATCTGAATATTGAAGTTCTTGCTGGGAGTGTACTGAATGTATGCCAAAGGCAACGGACCGAATGTCGCGTTGATGATGTTACCCGTCGAACTTGGCGGCTGGCCAACCACGTAAAAGTTATAGGCACCACCTTCCAGATAAAATTGCCAGGTTCCCGTGTCCTTGGAAATGGAAATGAGGGCATCGCTCACCGCCGCACTGAAGGTTTTACCTGCCGGTCCAGAAGCCCCCGGATAAACATTGCTCTGCGCTCTCCCGGCGAAAGCGAACAGTCCACCAACCTGCACCTGCCCCAGTGGTCCGGCGTGGATATTGATACTCGGGGGCATGGCCGGAAGTACCGCGGCGAGGGCCGGGGGAGTGAACAGCAGAAAAGGCAGGGACAAGGATGTCGCAATTAGCGGTATGGTTTTGGGCATGATGTTTCTCGCTTTTTATTGAGCTCCAGGAAATCCGACGGTGCCGGGCTCCAGGCTCCGGATCGCGGTCCGTACCCCCTTTAAGCGCAGGGAGCATAAGGAGATTACTACACCATCGTGGCCACAGGTCAAGTCTCGTCATTTATTCCATCTATCATCAACCGCATATTATATATGGAATTACTGATGCCGTGGGTTTGGGTTCTGGACGCATCGCGGAGTGAATGCGCTCCGCGGATTTCTCCACCTGGACGAGCTTGCCTCGGTCGATTGTGGACTTTGGCACCGAGATCGACGATGCTACGTGTTGGTCGTTTCCAACCTTGGGAGGATGTCCAATGCGCGTCAATGAAGGCAGCATCGATCGTTTTCTGCGGGTGGTAATAGGAATAGTGCTCATCGCCCTGGTATTTGTTGGGCCGAAGACCCCCTGGGGCTGGATCGGTCTCCTACCGCTGGTCACTGGCCTGGTCGGCTTTTGTCCGGCTTATGCCCTCTTCGGCATACGCACATGCAAGCTGTCCAGACCCAAAGCCTGATGCCCTGAACCGAGCTTTCACACGCCCCTCGATGTATTGCTAGGGGCGGGCTAGGGTCGGGAGTTCAGGCCAACAGACTCCTTCCACTGCTGCATCTGTCCAATCAGGGGTGACTGCGCGCAAGCACTGGCCGAGAGGCTGCTGCACGCGCTCGCCCACTGGCTCGTCACATCAAAAAATCGGGCCGCCGCCTTGACCTGCTCGGCCCGGGCTCCAACCTCCTCTCTGCTCAGTCGATGGTAGCGCGCGGCGCGTCCCTGTGCCCAGGAAGAGACACTCTGCCAGCAACGACTTTGGGCCTCACCACTGAGCTCTGCGCAATGGGCGCTTTCCGTGCGCGCCTGGCGCAGATCCGCCTGCCACTGGCTGGGAAAGTCGGCAGCAGCTAGGGGCCCGGATGCCGCCGGCGCCTGCGTGGCGACGGGCGGATTTTCCACACCACCGGCGACCTTGGGCGGTACGCTGGACGTGGGTGCCGCGGGTACCGCCACCGGGGGAACCGCCGAGAGACTGCGCGGCGGTACAGGAGGCCTTGGCTGCGCATACACGGATGGTGCGGGAGGAGACAAAGACGCCTCGGCATTCGGAGCATAAAAATGGTAGGCCGGGGTATCGGACGGCAGCCCATTATTGGTGGCGCAACCCGAGAGCGCCAACAACGCGAGCCACCCCAGACGCGAACGTGCAATGCGCATTTCTCTTCCTACGGTTGGAGAACAGTGTGTAGTATATCCGACAAGCCAATGGGGATCAGCCACGGGCCCGGCACGGATGCCGTACCAGGGTGAAGACTCGAGGACAGGTACCAACCAGCCACACGCGAGCAACGAGGGGGCCGTCGCCCGATGCTCTCGACCGCGGTGTGGCAACGCGTGCATCCCCAATTGACCCCGCGCTGTCCCCTACCTAAAATGCACGAAACGACGGGAGGCTCTGCCCTCCCTTTTTTGCAGCCTGTGCGCAGAGGGTGACGAGGTGCAGGGAGTTCTGGTGCTGGCAGACGGAAAGGTCTTTCACGGACACGGCTTCGGTGCGCCGGGCCTGGCTGTGGGCGAAATCTGCTTCAATACCGCCATGACGGGCTACCAGGAGATTCTCACGGATCCCTCCTACCGCGGCCAGATCGTCACCCTCACCTATCCCCACATCGGTAATACGGGATGCAATGGTGAGGATGCGGAGGGACGCGGCATCTTCTGCTCTGCCCTGGTCGTGCGCAATCGTCCGCGTGCACCCAGCAGCTGGCGCAGCGAAGAGGGTCTGGAGGACTACTTGCGTCGACACGGCATCCCTGCCATCGCTGAGCTGGATACGCGTGCGTTGACTCGACATCTGCGTGAGGGTGGTGCGCAAAACGCCGCCCTCATGGTAGGACCCGATGCGGACCCAGAAAAAGCACTGGCGGCGGCTCGTGCCTTTCCCGGCCTCGAGGGCGCCGACCTCATCGCCGAGGTGGCCACGGCCCAGAGCCAGAGCTGGGACCAGGCCAGCGGTGCACCGCGAGAAGGCTATCGGGCGCAGCCGCGGACGAACCTCCCCCACCACGTCGTCGTCTACGACTTCGGCGCCAAGCGCAATATCCTGCGCCTTCTGGCCGACCGAGGCTGTCGCGCCACCCTGGTCCCGCCGCAAACACCCGTCGCCGAGGTCCTTGCCCTGCGGCCCGATGGCGTGCTGTTTTCCAATGGTCCTGGTGATCCGGCGGTGTTGCATGAGGCCCGCGCCCGCATGGCGGCATTCCTCGAGCACGATCTGCCATTGTTCGGACTGTGCTTGGGTCATCAGATCCTTGGACTCACTCTGGGTGCCCGCAGCCTGAAAATGAAATTCGGCCACCACGGAGCCAACCACCCCGTGCAGGATCTGCGCTCCGGCCGCGTGCTCATCACCAGCCAAAACCACGGCTTCGCCATTGACGCCGACACGCTGCCCGCCCGCGTGGAGGTCACCCACCGCTCCCTCTTCGATGGTAGTCTGCAGGGGATGCGGCTGCGGGACAGGCCCGTCTTTTCCTTCCAGGGTCACCCGGAAGCTGGTCCCGGTCCCCACGATGCGGCGTGCATCTTCGACGACTTCGTTGCCAGCTTCCGCTCATCCCAAGAGAAGCGCATCCATGGCTAAGCGTAAGGATATCCACAGCGTCCTCCTGATCGGCGCTGGGCCCATCGTCATCGGTCAAGCCTGTGAGTTCGACTACTCCGGCGTGCAGGCCTGCAAGGCCCTGCGCGAGGAGGGTTGCCGCGTCATTCTGGTCAACTCCAACCCAGCCACCATCATGACCGATCCGGACACGGCAGATGCCGTCTACATCGAGCCGGTGGAGTGGCAGACGGTGGCCAAGATCATCGAGCGCGAGCGGCCCGACGCCCTTCTCCCCACCATGGGCGGCCAGACGGCCCTCAACTGTGCCTTGGATCTCCACCGCGAGGGCATACTGGAACGCTTCGGGGTCGAACTCATCGGCGCCAGTATCGAGGCCATCCAAGAGGCCGAAGACCGGGGCCGCTTCAAGCGCGCCATGGAGGAAATCGGTCTCGAAGTGGCCCGCTCCGCCTTCGCCCACACCCTCGACGAGGCTCGGGCCATCGCCGAGGATGTGGGCTTCCCGGTCATCATCCGTCCCTCCTACACCCTGGGCGGGAGCGGCGGCGGTATCGCCTACAACCGCGAGGAGTTTGAAGACATCGCCGCCCGCGGACTGGAAGCAAGCCCCAGCCACGAGATCCTCATCGAGGAATCGGTGATCGGCTGGAAAGAGTTCGAGATGGAAGTGGTCCGTGACCGCGCCGACAACTGCATCATCGTCTGCTCCATCGAAAACCTGGATCCCATGGGTATCCACACCGGCGATTCCATTACCGTTGCCCCGGCCCAGACCCTCACGGATCGGGAATACCAGGTCATGCGCGATGCCTCCCTTGCCGTGCTGCGGCGGATTGGCGTGGACACGGGTGGCTCCAATGTCCAGTTTGCGCTGAATCCACGCAATGGACGGATGCTGGTCATCGAAATGAATCCCCGAGTATCCCGTTCTTCGGCTCTGGCCTCCAAGGCGACGGGTTTCCCCATCGCCAAGATCGCGGCCAAGCTTGCTCTGGGTTACACCCTGGACGAATTGCGCAACGACATCACGCGGGCGACGCCCGCCAGTTTTGAGCCCACCATCGACTACGTGGTCACCAAGATCCCGCGCTTCGCCTTCGAGAAGTTCCCGGAGGCGGACAGCCATCTCACCACCCAGATGAAATCCGTGGGTGAGGTCATGGCCATGGGGCGCAGCTTTCAGGAATCCCTGCAAAAAGCCCTGCGCGGACTGGAGACGGGGGTGTACGGGCTCGACGAAAAACTGGACCTGCGCGAGCCCGAGGCCCTGCCCCGCCTCGAACAGGAGCTGCGCAATGCCGGGCCCGAACGCCTGTGGTACATTGCCGATGCCTTTCGGCGGGGCTGGACACTGGAGCAGGTGCAGGCCCTCACCCACATCGACCCCTGGTTCCTGGAACAGATCGCCGAAATCGTGGTCACGGAAGAGTCGTTGCGCGGCCTGCCCCTGGCGAGCCTCGATCGCGAGCGTCTGCTCGGTCTCAAGCGCATGGGTTTCTCGGACCGTCGTCTGGCCCGGCTTTTGGGTTGTCGTGAGTCCCTGTTGCGCGAGCACCGCCACAAACTGGGTCTACGGCCCGTCTACAAACGCGTGGACACCTGCGCCGCCGAGTTTCCCTCGCCAACTCCCTATCTCTATTCCAGCTACGAAGCCGAATGTGAGGCAGCTCCCAGCGATCGCCGCAAGATCGTGATTCTCGGTGGTGGACCCAATCGTATCGGTCAGGGCATCGAATTCGACTACTGCTGTGTGCATGCTGCCATGGCCCTGCGCACCGATGGTTTCGAAACCATCATGGTCAACTGCAACCCGGAAACCGTCTCGACGGACTACGACACCTCGGATCGCCTCTACTTTGAACCATTGACCCTGGAAGACGTCCTGGAAATCGTGGCTCTGGAAAAACCTGAGGGAGTCATCGTTCAGTTTGGCGGACAGACGCCCCTGAAGCTCGCCAACGACCTCGAGTCTGCCGGGGTGCCCATCATCGGTACCAGTCCCGACTCCATCGACCTCGCCGAAGATCGCGAGCGCTTTCAGCAACTCATCACCCGCTTGGGCCTGCGCCAGCCCGAAAACGCCATCGCCCGCAGCGCCGACGAGGCACTGCAACTGGCACGTCAGCTAGGCTACCCCTTGGTGGTGCGGCCTTCCTACGTGCTGGGCGGGCGTGCCATGCGCATCGTCTACAGCGAGGAAGATCTTGCGCGCTACATGGTCGAGGCCGTCCGCGTATCGGAAGATCAGCCCATTCTCCTCGATCGCTTTCTCAACGACGCCCTGGAAGTGGATGTGGACGCCGTCGCCGACGGCAAGCAGGTCGTCGTGGCCGGCATCATGGAACACATCGAACAGGCCGGGGTACACAGCGGTGACTCTGCCTGCTGTCTGCCGCCCTACTCCCTCGCTCAGCCGATTCAGGACGAGTTGCGACGACAGGCGGAGTGTCTGGGCCAGGCCCTCGGTGTGATCGGGCTGATGAATTGCCAGTTCGCGGTGCAGGAGGATCGCATCTACGTCCTGGAGGTCAACCCCCGCGCCTCGCGGACGGTACCTTTCGTCTCCAAGGCCTGTGGCGTGCCCCTGGCCAAGATCGCGGCCCGCGCCATGAGTGGTCAGAGTCTGGCGGATCAAGGGGTGAGCGCCATCGCCGCCGGTCCCCACTTCAGCGTCAAAGAGGCAGTCTTTCCCTTCATCAAGTTCCCGGGCGTGGATGTGCTGCTTGGCCCGGAAATGAAATCCACGGGCGAGGTCATGGGCATCGGCAAGAGCTTCGGCGAGGCTTTCCTCAAGGCCCAGATCGCTGCCGGCGAGCACTTTCCGCGCTCCGGTACCGTGTTCCTCAGCGTGCGCGACGCCGACAAGCCCGTTGCTGCGCGCATAGCCCGGGATTTGCGGGCACTGGGTTTCTCGCTGTTGGCGACCCACGGCACCGCTAGCCATTTGCAGGCGCAGGGCATCGACTGCGCCCGGGTAAACAAGGTCACGGAAGGGCGTCCGCACATTGTCGACGCCATCAAGAACGGCAAGGTGCAGATCATCATCAACACCGTGGACGAGCGCCAGTCGGTGCGCGACTCCTACAGTATCCGCCGCGCCGCCCTGCAGATGGGCTTGACCTACTACACCACATTGGCGGGCGCCAGCGCCGGGACGGCTGCCCTGCGGGTGCTCCTCCAAGGCGACTGGACCGTCGAGAAGCTTCAGGATCTGGCTTTCGCAACACCCCATATGAGGTAACTGCCATGAGCGACAAAATTCCCATGACTGTGGTCGGCGCCCAGCGTCTGCGCGAAGAATTGCAGCGCCTCAAGAGTCAGGACCGCCCGGCGGTCATCGAGGCCATCGCCGAGGCACGCGCCAAAGGCGACCTCTCGGAGAATGCCGAATACGACGCTGCCAAGGAGCAACAGGCCTTCATCGAGGGGCGTATCCGCGAGATCGAAGATTTCCTCGCTCGCGCTCAGATCATCGATCCGCGCAGTCTCAATACCGACGGCCGTATCGTCTTTGGCGCTACCGTCGAACTCGAGGACAGCGACGGCAAGGCCATTACCTATCAGATCGTGGGCGATGCCGAGGCGGATATCAAGGAGAACAAGATCTCCATCAGTTCTCCCCTGGCTCGTGCGCTCATCGGCAAGCACGAGGGGGACAGTGTCGAGGTAAACGCCCCTGGCGGCATTCGCGAATACAGTATCCTCGGCGTTCGCTACCTCTGAGCCACAAAACCCAGCCCTTCGATGGGAAGGGTATCCGGTTGCTTTTACTCACCATATCAGCCCTTGAAGGGAGCGGTCCGTAATGGCGCATCACTTTTACCTGTTGATCCTGGCAGCACTGCAAGGCGTCACCGAGCTCTTTCCCATATCGAGCCTTGGCCACAGCATACTGGTGCCAGCCCTGTTTCGCTGGCCTATCGACCGCGATGCCGACTGGTTTCTGCCCTTCATCGTGGTCCTGCACCTGGGTACCGTAGCCGCCCTGCTCACCTTCTTCTGGCGCGATTGGGTGCGCCTCATCGGCGGCTTTCTTCGGGCTCGCGGGAGGCCCAGCAACCCGGAGTCGCGCCTCTTGTGGCTCCTGGTGCTGGCCTCTATTCCTGCGGGGCTGCTGGGCCTTGCCTTGGCACACAAGATCAAAGCACTTTTCGGTGGCTTCGGTTTTGCCGCCGTTGCCCTCATGCTCAACGGAATGATGCTGATCTGGGGCGATCGCCTACGTAGCCGTAACCCCAGTCATAACCTCGACACCCTGAGTTGGCGCCGGGCGCTCATCATTGGCTTTGCCCAGGCTCTGGCCCTGATTCCGGGCTTTTCCCGCTCGGGTGCGACGCTGGTGGCGGGCATTGGTACCGGACTCGACTACGAAAACTCCGCGCGCTTTTCCTTTCTTCTGGCCACGCCCATCATCGCTGCTGCCGGCCTTCTCGAGGTGCCCAAACTCTTCCACGCCCAACTTCCAGGTGGCTTTCTGCAATTGATTTTTGCCGCTGGGGTACTCTCGGGCCTCTTCGCCTGGTTGTCGGTGTGGTTTCTGATGCGTTACTTCCACAGCCACGAGATCAAGGCATTGCGGCCTTTCGGTTTTTACTGCGTGGGCTTCGGCGCTTTAGCCTTGATTCTGGGCGTGGGCGGACTTGCCGGCTGATCGCCACCAAACCGGCCAAGTCCTGACAGCACTGTGGAAATGGCGATGCCGCATCGGCGGCAAACCGGATCCGGAAGGTCTTCCTAGCGTTGTTCCGAGGCTAGCAGTACGGTGAGCCGTCCGCTGCCCAGACTTTGCAGTGCCAAGAGCACGCCGATGGCCGTCAGAATGTAGAAGACACCGGCCACCCCCACCATACCCAGACCCCAACCTCCCACGACACCGCCGACGAAGATCCCGAGAAACTGCATGAGGGAATAGACACCGCTGGCTGCCCCGCGCTGCTGCGGGCTGGTAGCGCGACTCATCATGGACGGCAGGATGGCAGACGCGACGTTATAGCCGCCAAAGAAGACCACCGCAGCCACGGCAACAGGCCAGAAATGACCTGCCTCCACACCCATGAAAAGTGCCCCTAGAGCGATGGCGAGTCCACTGCCCACTAGGGCGCTACCGTGGCGCCGGTGGCGCTCGGCGTAGATGACTGGCGGCACCATGATGGCGACGGACAGCAACATGACCGGCAGATACACCTTCCAGACCCCCGTATCGCCTACCCCCATGGCCCGCACGAGTTCCGGCGACAGGACCACGAAGCCGGCCCCCAGCACCATTTGCAGGATAAAGATACCCACGCTGGCCGTGAGTACCGGGGCATGGGTAAACATGGCCCGGGCTTCGCGAAAACCACCCATGCGCCGGTCGGGGTGCACCGGAATGGGAGGGATGAGCGTCCACAAAGGCAACAGCGCCAGAACGCCAAGCAGGGCCGCAGCCAGAAAGACCCCCGTCAAGCCAGAGAAGCCGAAAACCACTGGACCCAGGCCCATGCCCAGCACGTAGGCGACGGCAATACTGCCGCCAATGGCCGCCATGGCCTTGGTGCGATGCGCCTCGTCGGTAAGGTCCCCGGCGCTGGCCAAAAGGACCGAGGATACTGCACCGGCGCCCTGGAGCACGCGTGCCAGGACGATACCCCACATGCTGTGGGTAAAAGCTCCCAAGAGGGAGCCCGCGATAAACAGGAGCAGTCCAAAGACCAGCATGGGCTTGCGACCGAAGCGATCCGAGGCAACCCCGAAGGGAAACTGCAGAGCGGCCTGGGCCAGACCATACACACCGATGGCAAGCCCCAGTAACAAGGGCGAGCTCCCCCGTAACTGGGCACTGTCCAGGGACAGTACCGGCATGAGCATGAAAAGCCCCAGCATGCGCACGACATAGATGAAACTGAGCCCAGAAATGGCACGTTTCTCGCTCTTGCTCATGGGCACTGCGGCAGCTCGCGCCGCAGCCGCGCCCCCGTTCCGTCCCTCAGACGAGGCCATAACTCACCGCCGCCTTGCCCAACAGCAGAGCAGTGAAAATGAGAAACAGATAGGAAATGGAGAAGGCGAAGAGGCGTCGGGCATAGCGATCCATATCCGCGTCGATCGCCATGCGCTGCAGGCGCAGCGCCATGACCACGAACCAAGCCCCGGCGCCAAAGGCAATGGCACCGTAGATCCAGTCGCGATTCAAGAGCGCCGGGATCATGCTCACCGCCCAGGTAGCCAGCGCATAGCGGACCACCTCCCGCCGCGTCCGATCGACCCCATGGGTCACCGGCAGCATGGGAATGCATGCCTGCGCATAATCGCGTCGGCAGTAGATAGCCAGCGGCCAGAAGTGCGCGGGCGTCCAGACGAAGATCAAGGCCACCAAGACCACAGGCAACGCGGCCAGTTGACCGGTTACCGCAGTCCAGCCAATGAGTGGCGGCAACGCCCCGGCAAGACCTCCCCAGACGATATTCCATGGGGTGCTTGGCTTGAGGTAGAGCGTATAGACGACACCGTACCCAACGGTGCCCAACAGAGTGAGCACCAGAGTCAGGGGATTGGTCCAGATGGCCAGAATGGCGATGGCCAGACTCATCAAGATCAGGGCATAGACGATGGCACCGGACCGCCCGATGCGACCATTGGCCAACGGTCGCCCGTGGGTACGCCGCATGTGCTGATCGAGATCAGGCTCGACGATCTGATTGAGCACACCGCCAGCACCACCGGCCAGGGCAATGCCCACCAGCCCGGCGAGGGCTGCGGGCCAGTGACTGAGGGTCGCCGGCGCCAGCAACTCGCCGACGGCGGCAGTGAAGACCAACAGACTCACCACTCGCGCCTTGGCCAGAACCCACAGATCGCGAAGCAGCTGACGGGCACTGCCCGGCTCGGGCAAAGGCAGGATGCGTGGTGCATTACTCAAGGATTTGGCCATGATTGCTGTTCCTCAATGCCAGTGCAGGACTATGGCAAGGCTCATCAACAGCACCATGCTCTGGTGAAACGCGACCAGGATGCCCGGATCCTTGGGCTTGAGATTGACGGCATGAAAGAGCAGAAAGCCCACCGCCACCTGCGCCACAGCCAGATAGAAGGCCACGGGAAAGGCGGGCATCATCCAGCCCAGGGTCGCCACCAGGATCAGCGCCGCCGAGACGTGGGCAGCAACGGTCCACTGCGACGCCTTGCGCGGTTGCACAAAACTGCCGATGGCCGTACCAAAGCCCCGCTGGCCCGTGGTCATACCGCCCAGAAGCACCGCCAGCAGCAAGGCGTGCAGGGCCCCCTGATAATACAGGAAGGTCCAGAAATTGAGGCCCGGATAGGCCAGATTGGTGAGGTAGGTCAGGAACACGCCATAGGCCAGCAGGCCGTGCACGCCGTGCACCAGAGCCGGAGCGCGTCCCGCAAGCACATAGAGCGTGCCCATACCAAAGAGTGCGGTCACCACGATCAGACCCAGACCGCTGATGGTGTTCACCGTTGGCGCCAGCAACACCAGCGCCAGCGCCACCAGACCCACCATCGTTGCCACGACGCGATGGGCGGCTTCGGGATCACCGCGCAGCATCAGTACTACGATGTTCCGGGTGTAGGGCCACTTGGTGCCCAGAGAAAGCCCGTAGCCGAATCCCTCCACCAGACTGCCGAGGAGGATGAGCACCATGGCCAGGCCGACCTCGGTGATGGCGAGGCCCGCCACTACCCGATCCAGCAAAGTGCCCGGGCTATCCAAGCCTCGCCACAGACCTGCCACCAGGGCGGCAGCAATACCCACGCCGATGCCTTTACCGATACGGCGCACCAGCGGCGTCATCTCCGGCTCTACCGCATGCGGCAGGGCCTCGGCAGGGGCGGCGGCAGGACGATCACTCAAGACACTAGACATGGGTATCACACTCCTCAGTTAACCATGCATGCCCGGCATGGGCGGCATGGTGCGCAGGTAAAGCTGCGAGAACATCCACCAGGTCAGACCGATGGTCAGCACAAACAAGGGGATGAACGCCACCAGCGACACGGTGTTCCAGATGTTGTGCTCGGAGATGTCTATGTGCAGCAGGAAGTAGATCTGGGCGATGGTGGCAATGCCGGCACAGACCGTGATGACCAGCAGAAGCCCAAAAGGCGGCGCTGCATGGGAGCTGACCAGAAAGGTTGCTATGAGCATCAGCAGGGTGGAAATCAAAAAACCCGAAAAGTAACCGCGCCCGCTGGACATCTGCACTTCCGGGTGGAGGATGGGGTCGGCATGACCGTGTCCACCATGGTGCCCATGTTGTGCCTGACTCATGACATGTACCCCCAGAGGTAAACGAAAATGTAGACGAATACCCAGACCACCGCCTGGAAATGCCAGAACATCCGCAAACTCAACAGCCGCCCGACGGTGTCCGCGGTGAAGCCCAGCCGCAGCACCTGGTAGATCATCACCAGGATCCACAGCAGGCCAAAGAAGATATGCGCCGCGTGCACCTGGGTCAGGACGATGAAGGCCGAAATACCGCCGCTCGTGGCAACCGTGATGCCGTGGGCCGCCAGATCCAGGACGTCATGAATGTCCAGAACCAGAAAGAGCACGCCGAGCACAAAGGCGCCCAGCAAGCCGTTGATGAGCCCGCCGCGGCTGCGCCGCTTGAGTGCCGTCATACCCATGCCGTAGGCCAGCACACTCAGAAAGAGCGCGATGGTTTGCGAAAAGGTGTACCACGGCTTGACGAAATCCGCGGGTGTGGGGCCACCAAAGTAACTGTGTTGATAGCTCAGCACGCCGTATGCCGCGAACAACGTCGCGAAAATCATGCCGTCGCTCAACAGGTACAAAAAGAAACCCAGACTGCGTGTAGAGATCACATCGTGGCCGTGGTACTCCGTGTCCCAGAGCACCGCGGTCTTTGGATCCGGGGTATTGCTTGCATGTCCACTCATAAAATGCTTCTTCCTTGTATGCGGCTGCGCCCAGCGGCGCAGCCGGAACTCACCTTAGTGACGTGCGCCAGGACCCATGCTCGGAGGCGTGGAGGTCGTCGGCAGATCACTGCGCTCATAGGCCATGGCCGGACGACCCACCGCCGGCGCACCACCCACCACGGGTTCACCAGCGCTGCCATCGATCTGCCGCTCCCGGGCGATTGCCTCGCGCTCCATGCGCTCCAGTTCCGCCGCCGTAACGATGTAGCCAGGGTCACCGCGGTAGGAGCGGACAATCATGAGGACGATGATGGCCACGAGACTGGCGAGGCACAGCCACCAGATCCGCCAGGTCAGCGCGAAGCCAAGAACGAAGGTCAATGCACCGATGTAGAGCGCCACCGCCGTGTTGTTGGGCATGTGGATGTCCACATACTTGGCCGGCTGGACCCCCGCGATACCGTTGGCCCGACGCCAGGCCGCCTCGTCCCGAGCATTGACGTGCGGCGTGACCGCAAAGTTGTAGAAAGGGACTGGAGAATGGGTGAGCCACTCCAGGGAGCGCGAAGTCCCCCAGGCATCGGCCCCTACCCGGTTCTTGACCCGATCGCGAATGCTGACGTAGAGCAGAACGAAGAAGGCGAAGACCGACAGGGTGTACACCACGATGCCGCCTTCCATCACTAGCAGGTAGGGCTGCCAGTGGACATTGAAGACATAGTCCAAACGTCGGGTCATGCCCATGAAGCCCAGCATATACATGGGCACGAAGACCAGTACGGTACCTGTGGTAAAAAGCCAGAACATGGTCTTGGCCCAGAACTCATCCAACTTGAAGCCGAAGACCTTGGGGAACCAAAAGATGACCGAACCAAAAACCGCGTAGACGATCACCAGCAACATCGAGTGGAAGTGGGCGATCACGAAGACGCTGTTGTGCACCATGTAGTTGATGGCGGGAATGGCCAGCATCATCCCCGTCAAACCACCGATGAGCAGTAGGAACAACGCGCCGATGGCCCAGAGCATCGCCGCCGTGAAGGTCAGGCGCCCGCGGTACATGGTGAAGGCCCAGTTGAACACCTTCACGCCCGTGGGAATGCCGACGAGCATGGTCGCCACGCTAAAGAAGCTGTTGACATCCGGACCCGCACCCATGGTGAAGAAATGGTGCAGCCAGACGAGCCAGGACACCCCGGCGATGGCGAAACTCGCCAACACCATGGTGATGTAGCCAAACAGGGGCTTTTCGGAGAAAACCGGAAAGATCTCCGACATCATGCCGAAGGCCGGCAGAATGACGAAGTAGACCTCAGGGTGCCCCCAGATCCAGAACAGGTTGGTGTACAGCATGAGGTTACCGCCCAGGCCCGCCGTGAAGAAGTGGGCGCCCAAATAGCGGTCGGCGGCAACGAGACCCAGGGCCACCTGCAGGGCCGGGAAAGACGTCAGGGCAATGATGTTGGCAGAAAGACTGGCCCAGACGAAGATGGGCAAGCGGAACCAGGTCATGCCCGGAGCGCGCATCTTGATGATGGTAACGAGCAGGTTGATGCCGCCCAAGGTCGTACCCAAAGCCAAGAGCTGCAGGGTCCACATCCAGTAATCCACGCCCACGCCGGGACTGTACTGGATCTCGAAGATGGGCGCGTAGCCAAACCAGCCGTTGTGGGCAAAATTGCCGACGAACAGACTGGCCATGATGAGCGCCGCACCCGCCGCCGTGATCCACAGACCAAGGGCGTTCAGGTAGGGATAGGCCATATCGCGCGCACCGATCTGGATAGGCACGATGATATTCATGAAACCCACCAACAGCGGCGTGGCAGCGAGGAGAATCATGATCAGGCCGTGTGCCGAGTACACCTGCCCATAGTGGAAGGGCGTGAGGTATCCGTGCAGAGCGCCGAAGACCCCCGATGAATCGGGCCCCACGGCCCAGGCCTGCTGGGTGCGGATCATCAGGCCGTCGACAAATCCGCGGAAGAGCATGACCAAGCCGATGATGATGTACATCACTCCGAGCTTCTTGTGATCCACGGTGGTGAGCCACTCCTTCCAGAGATAGCCCCACTTGCCGTAGTAGGTGATGAGCGCCACGATGGCGATGCCACCCAGGACCACCGCTACGAAGAGCGGCGCCAGGATGGGGTTATCGTAGGGGATCTGGCTCCAGGCCAGGCGCCCCAGAAGGGGGTTCCAACCCCCAGGAAGATCTACGAGCATGGGCTTATCCTCTCCTTTTGTCCTAGTCGCGATGCTCTGCGGATTGCTTTGCTATGTAGGCCACCATGTTTTCCGTCATCATCGGCGGAATGGGCCAAGTCTTGCCGTCCATCACTTCCATCATGACGTGATCGAAGAGTCCGTCCGGCACCTTGGAGAAGTAGACCACGCGGTGATGGACGTTGATGTAGGGCTCGGCATAGCGGTCGAAACTTGCTTCCGTCATGGTCTTGGGCGATGCCTTGACCTGCTGCACCCATTGGGTGAACTCGCTCTGGGGCACGATCTTCGTTTTGAAGGTCATCCAGGACGTACCGGCGCCAGCGTAGTCCGAGCAGATCCCCTGGTACTCACCAACATGGGTCGTGTACAAGGCATTCTTGGTGCGCATGCCGGGCATCACATCGATCATGCCCACCAGCTGCGGAATGAAGAATCCACTGGTCACCGAGGTCGACGTCAGACGGAAGAAGGCGGGCGTATTGACGGGCAGAACCAGTTCATTGGCCACCGCCATGTGGTACTGCGGATAGACGAAGAGCCACTGCCAGTCCGTCGCGATGACATCCACATCCACGCGTTGGGATTGGGGCGTCAAGTTTTTGGTTATCACCGTGGGATTGTAGGGATTGAGTTCAAAGGTGCCCTTCACGGCAAAGTAGGCGAGAAATCCCACCGCGATGATGGGGATGCCCCAGACCACCACCTCGATGGTATTGGAGTGCGACCACTCGGGATGATAGCTGCCGCGATTCTTGCCCTTGTGATACCGCCACATGAACCACACCACCAGAAGCGCCGTGATGCCGACGATGGCGCCCATGACCAGCACATCAATGATCATGTACTTGAGGTTGGTGTCGGCCATGACCCCCTTTGGATCAAAGATCCAGAAAATCCCGGCATTGGCTTGGCTCGACCAAAGTCCTGCAAGCAGCGCCATCCAAGGCGCCGCCCGGCGCCAGAGCTTACCTACGTACATAAGAAATTTCTCCCTTTCGGATCTTTGCGACCGCCGTATTGTGTGTTGCCTGTGGACCATCGAGCGGAAAAGCGAGATGCCAAGTGCCGGGAACTCCCTTTTTTCCCTGCAGAAGGCGCACAACCTGAGCATTGCCCAGCCCACCGAACTCCGCAATATCGGCCTAAGCGACTGAAAAGCCTGCTGAACACAACGCAGTGGCAAATCAGCAAGCCAAGCACGACACTACTCCTCCGGGGGAACCCCGCTCCGTCGGCGGACCGCCGACACCATGATGAACTGGAACTGTTTTACCTAACTAGCCGGAAACGTCCATAAGGTAAATCAGGCTATTCTGTTAGGCAAGGGAATAAGGCTTCAAATATTTTTGGGCAAACAAAAACATTGATTAGCACGATCAATGGTAAATATAGTTATATTAATGTATTCTAATATTACAGTTGGGACACCGCTCTTGGCCGATTTTGGCGTACGCCTTTCGCTTTCTGTAATAACTAAATATTAGCAAATATAAATATAACCTGCGCCCTTGTATACACATTATTGTAATGTTATTTAAAAGAGTGTTTAGGATCTTTTTTTAGTAAAAACTCTACCGATATTTTTATCGTTTTATTACTCGCACCACCCGATCATGGTATCGTCCGGTTATGCACACCCAACCCTATGTATTGATGCTCCTGAGCAGCAGCCAACAGCTACGGCTCCGCTCCGGCGTCCTGCTGGAGTGCGGCTTCTGGGCAGAGGAATTCCTCATCCCATGGCACATACTGCGGGAAAGCGGCTGGCCAGTCCTCATTGCCACGCCCGATGGACGACCACCGCAGGTCGATCCCGGGAGCCTCCAGGCGGACAACCTGGCCGGCGACGAGCGACGTGCGCAGCGCCTTAGCGCGGAGATCCGCTCCCTCCAGGCAGTACTGTCGTCGGTGCAGGATCTGCGGCGCCTGAACCCTGACCTACTGCAGGCGATGCGTGGCCTGTTCATCCCTGGGGGCAACGGGCCCCTGCAGGATTTCCCAAAAAGCGCAGCCGTTGCGCACCTACTCTGCCACTGCGAGGGCCAGGGCACTCCCGTTGCCAGCCTATGTCACGGCGGTGCTGCCCTGCTTGCCGTCGCCTCCGGGGGGCGTCGCGCTTTTTGCGGATATACGGTAAGCTGTTTCCGTAAGGCTGAGGAGGAAGATACCCCTCTCGCGGGCGACTGGCCCTATCATCTGGAGGAACGTCTCCGGGAGTGCGGGTACAAGACGGACCTCGGGCCCCCGTGGTCGCCGCACTGGACGCAGGACCGCCGGCTCCTGAGCGGTCAAAATCCCGCCTCTGCGGCCGCGCTCACGCGCGCCTTCGTGGCGCAGCTGGAAGTACTTCGTCAACACAAAGGATCGCGACATGGACGTTAGGGCCCTCAAGGAAATGGCTGCGGAAGCGGCGCTCAGTTACATTCAGCCCGGGATGGTGGTTGGCGTGGGCACCGGCAGTACCAGCAATCTGTTCATCGACGCCTTGGGACGCGCCCAGATACACGTCGAAGGCTATGTCGCCTCCAGCCTCGCCACCGAGGCCCGGCTGAAGTCCCTGGGTCTGCCGGTGCTGGACCTCAACGCCACCGGAGATATTCCCGTCTACATCGATGGCGCCGATGAAATCGATCCACACTTTCGTCTCATCAAGGGCGGAGGCGGTGCGCTCACGCGGGAGAAGATCGTCGCCTCAGCCGCCCGGCGCTTCATCTGCATTGCCGACAACAGCAAGGACAAGCCGGCATTGGGAAGTTTTCCCCTGCCCGTGGAGGTGATCCCCTTCGCTCGCAGCTTCGTTGCCCGGCAGCTGGTCAAGCTGGGCGGCAGCCCGGTCTTGCGCAAGGATGTGACCACGGACAATGGTAATGTGATTCTGGATGTGACTGGCCTCGACCTGACCGACCCTCTGGCCATGGAGATGCGCATCAACAGCATTCCCGGGGTGTTGGACAACGGTATCTTTGCGCAACGACGCGCCGACGTGGTGCTCATGGGCAGTGAATCGGGCCTGATCAGTCGCGCAGCGGACACGCAAGCCTGAATCCGTACGCCTGAATCGAGGAGCAACCCCATGGAAGGGGAGATCGATCATCGCAGCACACGGCGGGATTTCGTTCACGGTGAACTGCATCGTCGCGATCTGGATCCCGACCCTTTCCGACAACTGGCGGCGTGGCTGGAAGCCGCCGAGAAGGCCGGCAATTTCGATCCCACTGCCATGGCCCTGGCTACTGCCGACGCCCATGGGCAGCCGAGCCTGCGCTACGTCCTTCTCAAACATTTTGACGATCGAGGACTGTGCTGGTACACGGACAGCCGCAGCCGCAAGGGCCAGGATCTGGCGGTAAATCCCAGAGCCGCCCTAGTCTTTTACTGGCCGGAAGTGGACCGCCAGGTGCGCATCGAAGGCCGCACGGAAATGCTGCCCGAGTCTGCAGCCGAGGACTATTTTCGCCAGCGTCCACTCCGCAGCCGACTGGCCGCCTCCGCTTCGGAGCAGTCCCAACCCATCGCCGACCGCGCCAGCCTGGAGGCGCGGGTGGCCAGCCTCGCAGCGCGATATCCCGACGGCAGTGTCCCGCGCAATCCCGCTTGGCGCGGCTATCGCCTCGTCCCCGCACGCTTCGAGTTCTGGCAGGGGCGCCGCGACCGTCTCCACGATCGCTTTGCCTACCAGCGCCAGGAGGAGTCCGACGCCTGGCAGATCCAGCGCCTCATGCCCTGACCCCGGTTTTCCCTAGCCGGGGGGGTGCCCGCCCGCAACGATCAGACATGGGCAACGCCCGGATCGTGGCGCGTCCGGCCCGCCCAGACCAGGCGGTATCGAAGCCATTGCGAAAGGGTGCGTAAACCCTTCGAGGAGGCGCAAACCCAGCCCGACCTCAGAAGGGCTCGAGGCGGGCCTCATGGTCGATGACGATGAGGCGATAAAGGGTCTCACCCAGCTGGATGTGCCCACTCTGAGGCGCACCGATGCGGATACTGCTGCCGCCGGCAGAGCTGAGCCCCAGGGGTTGAAAAAGATCTTGCGCGATGAGTTCCTGCAAGAGCTCCTCCAGCTCTGTCACCGCTACCGTGGCGGTATTGTCGACCAGGCGACAGATCTTGCCGCGCTTGGTCTGTGCCTCCACGATCACGGCGTCTGGTCGCAGTGGGGGCAGGCCCTCCTCTGCCGCGGTTTCAGCCGTTTCTGCATTTCCATCCAGACTCACCTTGCCACACCCCTCGTCACTCAGTCCAAATCGATCCCGCTGTCCACGGTTCAGGCCGACGCGGTTTCTGCGGAACTCACCCTACCCACGGAAAAGCCACGGAAACTGCTGCCGACGCTGAGCCTCGTAGCGCGCGATGGCGTCTTTGTGCTGTAGGGTGATTTCGATATCGTCGAGACCGTGCAGGAGCTTGTGACGGGTGCCCGGTGCCACCGAAAAGTGGGTCCGCCATCCGTCACCGCCTACCAATTCGCCCTGCCCGAGATCAATGCGCAGGCGGTAGCCCGGCTCGCGCTGCACCGCCTGGAAAAGCGCTTCGATCCGATCGGCGTCGAGGGTAACCGTAAGAATGCCGTTCTGCACGCAATTGTTGGCGAAGATATCGGCAAAACTGCTGGCCACCACGGCGCGAATACCGAAATCCTGCAGAGCCCAGGGCGCATGCTCACGGCTGGAGCCACAGCCGAAGTTCTCCCGCGCCAAAAGGATCTGGCCCGAGGAATAGGGTGGGCGATTGAGCACGAAATCCGCTCTGGGTGTGCCGTCCTCGGCATAGCGCCAATCGTGGAACAGGTGCCGCCCCAGACCCTGGCGTTCGATGGTCTTCAGAAACTGCTTGGGAATAATGGCATCGGTGTCCACATTGGCTCGGTCCAAGGGGATGAGGACCGACTCCACTACGGTGAAAGCTTTCATTCAGCGCTTCTCCAGACGGCGTAAAACGAGATACTCGGCGGCGGAACAAGCACTGCCCCAGCCGCGGCTGCCCGCCAAAATGCCGATATCCACGAGACCCAAACTACAGACCACCAGCGCCAACTGCATCCAAAGGCGGCGTTTTTTTGCGGGGACGGACCCGCCCCTATTGCGGCCAGTGACGAACATCGACGAAATGCCCAGCAATGGCCGCCGCCGCTGCCATGGCAGGGCTGACGAGGTGGGTGCGGCCACCGGCACCCTGGCGGCCCTCGAAATTGCGGTTGGAGGTGGCGGCGCAACGTTCACCGGGCTCCAGACGATCGGCATTCATGGCCAGGCACATGGAGCAGCCGGGCTCTCGCCACTCGAAACCCGCCTGCCGAAAGATTTCATCCAGCCCCTCGGCTTCGGCCTGCATCTTCACCAATCCAGAACCTGGTACGACCATCGCCGATTTGACCGAGGCCGCCTTGGTCTTCCCGCGCACCACCTGCGCCGCTGCGCGCAGGTCCTCGATACGGGCATTGGTACACGAGCCGATGAAAACGCGATCCACGGCGATGTCGGTAATGGGTGTGTGCGGCCGCAGGCCCATGTAGTGCAGCGCGTTACTCCAGGCCTGTCGACGGATGGCGTCGGGGGCCTCGTCCGGATCCGGCACGCGGCCATCCACGGGCAGTACCATCTCCGGGCTCGTCCCCCAGGTCACCTGAGGCCGAACGCTACTGCCATCCATGCGCAGCTCCTTGTCGAACTGGGCGTCGGCATCGCTGACCAGTTGCCGCCAGGTCACCACCGCCTCCTCCCACTCGGCGCCACTGGGCGCATAGGGGCGTCCGCGCAGGTAGTCGATGGTGCGATCGTCCACGGCTACCAGCCCAGAGCGCGCACCGGCCTCGATGGCCATATTGCAGAGGGTCATGCGCCCTTCCATGGAGAGGTCCCGGACGGCGGGCCCGGCAAACTCCATGGCGTAACCCGTACCGCCTGCCGTACCCAGCTGGCCAATGATGGCCAGGACCAGATCCTTGGCCGTCACGCCGGCAGCGAGTCGTCCATCCACCCAAACCCGCAGATTCTTGGATTTTCGGGCCCACAGGCACTGGGTCGCGAGAACGTGCTCCACTTCCGTGGTGCCGATACCAAAGGCCAGGGTCGCGAGAGCGCCATGGGTGGCCGTGTGCGAATCGCCACAGACCACGGTCATCCCCGGCAGGGTAAGGCCCTGCTCCGGCGCGATGACGTGGACGATACCCTGGCGACGATCCATCATCCCGAACGCTTCGATGCCATACTCCCGACAATTGCGATCGAGCGTTTCCACCTGCAGACGCGCCACCGGATCACTGATGCCTGCCGCCCGATCCGTGGTGGGCACGTTGTGGTCCGCCGTCGCAATGTTGGCGTCCACACGCCACAGCGAACGCCCCGCCGCGCGCAGACCGGAAAAGGCCTGCGGACTCGTCACTTCGTGCAGCAACTGGCGATCGATGTAGAGCAGCGTACGCCCGTCGTCTTCCGCGAGAATGGCGTGCTGGTCCCACAATTTGTCGTACAGGGTCTGTGCGGCCATGAAAACTGGGCCTCCGCTACGGTGAAAACAACTTGAACCTTAACGAAATCGGGACCTGCTGTAAATTGCTGGCGCGGGTACGCCTGGTCCAGACGGGACTTTCGGCCAAGTCCCTAGCGGGCTAATCTGCGCCCATGGGAAAGGATGCCAATGAAGCGGGCGGGCCATGAAGCGCTATCTGGTGGGCGGCGCGGTGCGAGACCGCTTGCGCGGGGTGACCGTTCAGGATCGCGACTATGTCCTCGTGGGCGCGGGACAGGAGGATATCGATGCCCTGCTCGCCCGGGGTTTTCGCTGGGCAGGCAAAGATTTCCCGGTCTTGATCGGGAGAGAGGGGGAGGAGTATGCCCTCGCCCGAACCGAGCGCAAAACGGGTAGCGGCCACCGCGGTTTCGTCGTGGCGACGGCGGGGGTATCCCTGGAAGACGACCTCCTGCGCCGCGATCTGACCATCAATGCCATGGCGGAAGACCTGGAAACCGGCGCCATCGTCGACCCCTATGGCGGGCGTCGCGATCTCGATGCGCGGGTCCTGCGCCACGTCTCGCCGGCTTTTCGCGAGGACCCTCTGCGCGTGCTGCGTCTGGCACGCTTTGCCGCGCGTCTTCCCGATTTCGTCATCGCCCCGGAGACCGAGGCCTTGGTACGCCAGATGATCGCCGCTGGGGAACTGGCAGAGCTCAGTCCCGACCGGGTCTGGAAGGAAACCGAAAAGGCGCTCAAGGGCCCGGCGGCCAGCCGCTATTTTAGTCTGCTTTGGTATTGGAGCGGCCTCGCCGTCCTGTTTCCGGAATTACTGCCCCTGGCTCAGTCCGGGCTGCCCTGGCAGCGGGGGCTGGCGGCCCTGGACCATTGCCTGCACAGGTATGGGCAACCCGCCCTGGCCTGGGCGGCATTCTGCTACCCCATGAGTAGCCGCTATCCCGCAGCGGGCGAAGGGGCACTGATGGCCATGGGGCGGCGGCTCCCCATCCCGAAATCCTGGCAACGCCTCACGCTCGCCGCAGTGACGGGTCGTACACAGCTCCTGCCGGCATTGCGACAGGCCTCGCCACGGCCCTGGCTGCGGCTTCTGCTGCAGATGGGGGCGCTGCGGGATGGCGGTGTACTTGGCTCGGTGCTGCAGGTATGGCAGGCCATCGCCGAGGTGGAACTGGTGGCGGAGCGCGAATGGGCATTGGCCCTGGCCACCACCCGCGAGGCGCAGCAGCAGTTGCTGGCACTGCCGCAGAGCTCTGCCTACCAAAGGCTTGGCGAGGCATACGCCGGACGCGATTTTGGTCGTGCCTTGCGTATCCTGCAATGGCGGACCCTGGCCGCAATGCAGCGACAGTATCGCCAGCAGTTGGCCAGCTACGGTGCCGCCCGACACCTCCCGCCGTCGCCCTGAGTCCACCCGCGTTTTCCTCGACGGGCGGCAATGGGTATGATGCAGGGATGCCCACCGTCAAGGAGCCCAGCATGAGCCGAAGCGAACCCCCACTACCCTCCGCCGCCGAACTGAGCGCCATCGTCGAACAGGCACTCGGGCTTGCCCGTCGCGTGGGGGCATCGGCGGCAGAGGCCTCGGCCAGCAGCAGCAAGGGCTTGTCCGTCAGTGTGCGACTGGGCGAGGTGGAGTCCATCGAATACCACCGCGACAAGAGTCTGGGCGTCACCGTCTATGTGGGACAGGCCAAGGGCAGCGCCTCTACCTCGGATTTTTCTGCCAAAGCCCTGGAAGAGACGGTCCAGGCGGCTCTGGCCATTGCCCGTCACACCTTTGCCGATCCGCACGCGGGTCTTGCGGACCCCGCGTGGCTGGCACGCGAATTCCCGGACCTCGATCTCTACCACCCCTGGGACATCGATGCTGACGCCGCCGCTGAACTGGCGCGCCGATGTGAGGCGGCGGCACGGGACAGTGATCCTCGCATCTGCAATTCCGAAGGTGCCAGCGTCGCCACCGGCGAGGGTCTGACGGTTTACGGCAACAGCGAGGATTTTCTAGGCGTCAGTCGCGGTTCCCGCCACAGCCTGAGTTGCTCGGTGCTCGCCGGCGATGATCAGGGCATGCAGCGGGACTACTGGTACGACGTCGCCCGCAACGCCAAGGCCCTTGCCGCAGCTGAAGACATTGGCCGAATCGCGGCACAGCGGACCCTGCGCCGGCTGGGAGCGCGCAAGATTGCCACGACCCGCGCGCCGGTGCTCTTCGAGAATCAGGTGGCCGCGAGCCTTCTCGGTCACTTCGCCTCGGCCATCAGTGGCGGCAACCTCTACAGACGCTCGAGCTTCCTCCAGGACAGCCTTGGCAAACGTATCTTCGCCGAGGGCATCCGCATCTACGAGGAACCTCTGCGCCCACGCGGCCTGGGCAGCGCGAGTTTTGATGCCGAAGGGGTGGCAACCCACGACCGCGATCTGGTTCAGGATGGCGTCCTGCAGGGCTACCTTCTGGATAGTTACAGCGCCCGTAAACTGGACATGGCCAGCACCGGCAATGCCGGTGGCGCCCACAATCTCACCTTGAACCCTGGGCAAGGCCATCTGAAGGAGCTCCTGCACACCATGGGGCGCGGGCTTCTGGTGACCGAGCTCATCGGCTTCGGCGTCAACACCCTGACGGGCGATTATTCCCGGGGTGCCGCCGGATTCTGGGTGGAAAACGGCGAGATCCAGTACCCCGTGGAGGAGATCACCATCGCCGGCACGCTCCAAGACATGTTCGCCCGGATCGTAGCGGTGGGCGAGGATATGCTGATCCACGGCAATGTCGGCTGTCCCTCCGTCCTCATCGAGGACATGACCATCGCGGGCAACTGAACTCCCGCAGGGACAGCACCGGAAATACCCCAGCCAGAGCCACGAGAGCCCGTCCCCGACGTGGCTCACCACACCGTTTCGCCCTCACTGCCTCCAACCTTTTGATGAGTTGAGCCACGTCAGGAAGCGCCATCGGTTTGGACAAGTTTTAGACCTTGGCGCGATGCTCTACGACCAACTCCAACGGCTAACGTAAAGTTGAGGGCCGCACCGCATTTGGCGCGTCCCTCTCGAACGTAATTTTGGGGGGTGGTCAATTTGATTGACCCGATTCATCACGCTCTGCAAAGACTTCCTTGGCTGCGAAAATGCCATTCAATGCAGAGGGAAAGCCTGCATATACAGCCATCTGGATCAGAATTTCCACGATTTCTCGCCTTGTGCAGCCAACGTTGAGTGCTCCGTGAATATGCACTTTGAGTTGGGGTTGTGCATTACCCAAAGCGGTCAATGCGGCAACGGTGGCAATTTCCCGCTCTTTTAGTGAAAGAATGCCACGGGAGTAAACGTCACCAAAGGGAAACTCGATGGTGTAACGGGCGAGATCGGGAGCAATATCTTTCAATGCCTCAATTACCTTTTCGCCGGCGTGACCGTCGATCTCCTTGAGTTTTTCCCAACCGCGTTTGTAACGATCTGATTCCACTGATGACTCCTAACGTAAATTAGATGGTACGACGCTACCGCATGTACATTGCCCAATACAACGGGAACGTCACGCAACCTATTGATTCTAAGAGATATCGAATCTTACCTAACAATTTAGAGCAGCCGAGCCACTCCCAGCTCTCCGCCCAAACTCCTGGATCCGGTGCGCGCCCGAATCCGGGCGTTGCGCTACAGCATCCGCACCGAAGAGGCCTATACGGACTGGGCACGCCGATCCATTCTCTTCCACCACATGCGGTATCCCAAAGAGATGGGGGCGGCTGAGGTGGAGGCCTTCCTGAGCCATCTGGCGAGGGAGCACAAAGTTTCCTCCCCCACCAAAAATCAGGCCAAGGCGGCACTCCTATTACTTTATAAACAGGTTTTCGTTCTTTGACATTTGTTGTCTAGAACGGTTGCGTGGAACATATATGCGTAAACAAATCTCTCATCTCTATATTATTAATAGTGATATTTGCCATGCATCCTCCCAGAAACTGAGAACTTCGTAAACAGTATAAGTCCATGCTACCAGTTGTTTACATCAGCCTGGGTGATACGGAACGAATCGCCCAAGTGACAAGCAAAACGCGTCAGGAGTTCTGCATACTGCGCATCAATGCAAAGAGTAGCACTACTTGTCAGGTCGCAGACGATTGCGTGGTCTTGCGATGAATAATTGGTTCTTCGACGTTTCATGTGGGTAGCCGGAGATCGAGCTTACCCAGGATGAGATAGGCCATATTGATGAAGTTCTTGTGGGTGCGGTAGCCACGGGCCCTGGCCTTGGCAGACTGCAGGAGGCTGTTGAGTAACCGTTCAAACCGCACCGTACTTCCCGGCCTGACCTGCGCGCCATAACCTGTTCCTGCATTGACATACAGGAGCGCGATATGAAGCAGCGGTACAGCAGGGCCGACTGGCAACGACTGATCGACGAACAAGGGGTCAGCGGCCTGACGCAAAGAGCATTCTGTGCCCAAGCCGGTGTAGCCGTGGCGACCTTTGGTTATTGGAAGCGCAAGCTGCGGGCCGATAGTGCAGGCTTAGCCGAGGATCCCGCCAGTGCCCGAGGCGGCTCATTGAACGATTGGCTCGAGCTGGCACCCGAGGTCTCTGAGCCAGCGCGTGGCTGGCACATCGAGCTCGATCTGGGCAATGGGGTGTGTCTGCGGCTACGCCAAGGCTGACCATGCTGGTCCCCGGGTCGGCCGTCCTCCGGGTATGGCTGTATACGCCGCCTGCGGACCTGCGCAAGTCCTTCGATGGGCTCAGCGCCCTGGTGCGACAGAAGTTAGCCGAGGATCCGGCCAGCGGCCAATTGTTCGTGTTCATCAACCGCAGGCGCACGCAACTCAAGGTGCTGTACTTCGAGCCGGGCGGTTACTGCCTGTGGAGCAAGCGCCTGGAGGCGGGCCGCTTTCACGTCGATGGCCTGGGCGGTGACAGGCGGGTGCTGAGCTGGACGGAGCTGAAGCTGATCATCGAAGGCATCGATCTGTCCTCGCTGCGCCGCTTCAAACGCTTCAAAAAGGGCGGAAACCGTAGCCTCGGGAGACCCGAAAAGGTATAATGCCGTGCATGCAACTGTCGGACTGCACAGCAAAAAATACCTTCTCCCCTGGGGGAGATCCGACCGCGGTCATCCAGGCCCTTCGCGCCGAAATCGCCTCGCTCAAACAGCAACTCGACTGGTTCAAGCGGCAGCTGTTCGGGCGCAAGTCCGAGAAGCGGATCCTCGAACATCCCAATCAGCTCGATCTCAGCACTCTGCTGGGCGATGCCCCACCGGCGGCCGATCCTACGCCCACCGAAGAGATCAGCTATCGGCGGCGCAAGCCAAAGCAGCGCAACGCCGACGATGTGACCGATGCCGGTCTGCGCTTCGGCCCCGATGTCCCCGTCGAGGTGATCGAACTCTCCGCGCCCGAGTTCCATGGCCCCGATGCCGATCAGTACGAGGTGATCGATTACCAGATCACCCGCCGTCTGGCCCAGCGTCCCGGCAGCTACGTGGTGCTCGAGTACCGCCGCCCGGTATGGCGGCACAAGGCCTCCTCCAGCCTGCGGGAAGTGCCGGCCCCTGCCGCGGTGTTCGCGGGTAGCCTCGCCGATGTCAGCCTGCTGGCCGGCATCCTGGTGGACAAATTCTGCTACCACCTCCCGCTCTATCGTCAACACCAGCGACTCCAGGACGCCGGTATCACCCTGAGTCGCAGTACGCTGACGAACTACACCCAACGGGCCATTGAGCTCCTGCGCCCCATCTACGATGCTCAGTGGCGGCACATCCTGCAGAGCCGTGTGCTGGCGATGGACGAGACGCCGATCAAGGCGGGGCGCAAGAAGCCGGGTCAGCTGCAGGCCACCTGGTACTGGCCGATCTATGGAGAGGACGACGAGTTGTGCTTTACCTGGTCGACGAGCCGTGGCAGCGCCCACGTGGAGCAACAGCTCGCGGGCTTTGCCGGCGTGCTGCTCAGTGATGGTTATGCGGCCTACGACCGCTATGCCAAATCCCGACCACAGGTGACTCGGGCCCAGTGTTGGGCACACACCCGGCGCTACTTTGAGCGGGCCAAGGACCAGGACCCGGCGGCGCAGGAGGCCCTCACCCGGATCGGCGCACTGTACCGGGTCGAACAGCAGATTCGAGAACAGGGACTCGAAGGCGAACCGAAGCGCGACTACCGCAGCCGCCATGCCGGCCCGATCGCCGAGGCCTTCTTCGGCTGGTGTCACCAGCAACGCCAACGCATGGATCTGCTCAACAGCGATCCTTTGGCCAAGGCCTTGGTCTATGCCGAGAATCACCAGGCTCAGCTCAAGGTCTACCTGAACGATCCCGAGGTGCCCATCGATACCAATCATCTGGAGCGGGCCCTGCGGGTCATCCCGATGGGGCGCAAGAACTGGCTGTTCTGCTGGAGCGAGGTGGGGGCAAGGCACGTTGGCATCATCCAGAGCCTGCTGACCACCTGCCGACTACATCACGTCGATCCCTACACCTACCTGGTGGATGTCCTGCAACGGGTCGCCCTGCACCCGGCCCGAGATGTGGAAGCACTGACCCCACGGGTCTGGAAAGACCGCTTTGCCAACAACCCGCTGCGCTCGGATCTCGACCATGCCCATGGACATTGACGGCCTGAGCTTCGAGGAACTGCTGGAACTCAACCAGCGCGTGGTGGCGCGCCTGAAAATGCTCGAGTCGATGCAGGCGCACCTGGAGATGATGCGCTTCCATCCCGGTCAGCGCGTCAGCTTTGCCCACCAGGGGGGACGCTTGATGGGCACGGTGGTCAAGTATAACCGCAAGACCGTCACCGTGGTCACCGACAACCGCCAGAGCTGGAATGTCCCACCCCATCTGCTCTCACCGGTAAAGGACGCCAGACCCACCCAACCCCAACAGCCGACCGCCGATAAAAAACGACTCAGATAACCTCGCTTGGGACAATAGCGGTCTAGTTTGGACGGTTACGCTGTTGAAGCCCTCCAAGATACCGTTGGTGATCTGGCTCTCGAACCAGCGGAGGATGCCATCCCAGTGGTTCATGAGGGTGTAGGTGACTTTGACCAGAGGGGGTAGTCCGCTGGCCTTGGCGTTTTCCATCCAGGCCTTGAGGAGCACAGCGCCCTGGTGGCGATTCTGGATCGTGAAGATTTCTTGGAAGGTCAGGCGGAACTGATAGGCCTGGGCCGTCTTGAGGTTCTGGTTCTTGAGGAGCTCCTGGAGCTTGGCGCTCTGCTTGGCCGAGAGCTTTCCTGGATTCTTGAGCCAAAGCCAGCGGCTCTTCTTTAGGTCGGGTTGGGAGTACACCTCTCCCTTGCGCACGACGTCCACGGCCTCATTGATGAGCTTCATCAGGTGAAAGCGATCGAAGGTGACCTGGGCGTTGGGTAGGTGTTCTGCGGCACCTTTTTGGAAGGCTGGAGAGAGGTCCATGCTCACCTCCGCAATAGCCTCGGAGTTACCACCATGGGCCTGCAGATCTTCGCAGAACTTCTCAAAGGTCTGAGCATCCTTGCCTGGGGTGGCGAAGAGTAAGCGCTTGGCCGCCAGGTCCACGAACAGGGAGATGTAGTCGTGGCCGCGCCGGCTGCTGGTTTCGTCGACACCGATGGCCTGAACCTCCGACATGTCCACCGCCTCGCGGGCTTTGGAGACATAATGGTCGATCACCCGCCAGAGTCGCTGGTCCGTCTCCCGGACCATGGCCATGACGAGAGCCTCGAAGAGCAGTGTGAATCCTGAGCCTTCCCGCGCCCAGGGGACGGGCACCAAATGCACACCGTGTTCCGGGCACTGGACCCGCGGCACCCGAGCATGGAGGTAGGCCGCATGCTGGAAGAAGTCGAGGTGGCGCCAGACCTTCTCCTGCGTGTCATGGACGGGACAATCCTGACCGCAGACCGGACAAGGGAAGTGGCTACCTCTTGAGAAGTTCACATAGAGGTCCAGGCGCTTCTCCTCCACCGTAAACCGAACCGCGTCCACCGCCCACGGTGGAACTAGGCCCAATGCCAGCGTGAACAGCTGATTCCCTTGGTCCATAAATCCCCTCGGCTTGCTGACCGCTCCACTCGGCAATCATACCGCCTTACCCACTCAAAATGTCGAAGAGCCGAATAATTCTCAGCATACCATTTTTCATGGCCACCATCGGTGTGGAGTGTCTGAGCGCCCTTTGAGGTAAATGGTCATTGTACGACCAGACATAGCGGGGCAGCGTGGTCTCCAGACCCTGGGCGCTGTCGAATCTATGGGTGGCCAAGACCTCGACGATGATCCGGCCGTTGAAACGTTCGTCCTTCTCAAAAACCACTATTTTCGAGAAACTGGCTGTACTCGTCCTCGCCTACCTCAACCTTTGGTCACGTCGTCCAGCACCTTACGCAGCTCGCTCGCTCCGAAGCACAGGTGATAACTCCACCTCCCAAACCGCCCGTCATTCGTAACCGCCCGGCACCAGCGTTCAGCCGCCGCCTTCTTGATCAGCGCATCGCCAATCTGGCCCTTGATCTCGACCATCAGGTAATCGCCTGTCGTAAGCAGCACGATGAAGTCGGGCAGGTATTTTCTGGGCACGCCCTCCTTGCGGTACGGAATCACCAAGCCCAGTCGATCGTTTTTAACCCAGGATTCGACAACCGGATGCGTGCCCAGCAGCTCGGCGGCTTCGCGCTCCCAGTCCGAGTCGAATACGGCGGCATTCAGGTGGCAACGTTTGACGTCATGCAAAGCCTTACCGGTATGGAAATTGACAAACCGGGTGGATCGTATCGCAGCGGCACCCGGCGCCAATAGCGGTTGTTCCTGGCTCTTCCCACCGCCATCGACCGCCTCCCAGGCGTTGACGATCATCGCCACAGCCTTGCCGAAGTAGGGGTTGATCGCCAAATCCTGCCTCTGGCTGGAACCGACCGTATCAACATGGTTGTCAATGAAGTACGTCGCCGCCTGCAGCATCTGCGGGAACAGCCGGTGCGGCGGAATCGCGTCGCCTCGATCCTGTTGCCATTTCTGCGCCAGGACTTTGGCAAGCTCGAACGCTACCTGCTGGATGCGCACACCCTGGCGCCAAGACTCGAGACTGACCCGTACAGGCGATCCCGGCCCGAAGGAAATCAACCGCCCGTCTTGCGTCGTCAGTCCGCGCAGCAAAACGTCATCCGGCACCTCGCCGGGATCGAGCACCAAATTGCCGACATGATCCCAGTCGATCTTCACCTGGATGACACCCGGATCCTGGTATCCCTCCACCACCGGGAACTCGATCTCGTACTCCGCTCGATCCGGATCGGCATACACGTGATTGGCCGGCGGTGACGGCGGCTGGGGCTTGCCGCCCTCGACCTTGAACGGAATGAGCTCGAACGGCACCCCGAGAATCTGCGCGGTCTCCTCCGAGAAAAGACCGGTGGCCTCATCCACCGTGTAGGAAGTGCGCCTGAGCGCCCGCCCCACCACCTGTTCGCACAGCAGCTGCGAACCGAAGGGACGCAGGCCAACGATGTGGGTCACCGTGGTGGCATCCCACCCCTCGGAGAGCATGGACACCGAGATAATGCAGCGTACGTTCCGTCCAGGCGGTACCTCAGGGTTGACCACAACCAGTCCGCTCTCCTCATCCTCGAGCGCCTTGCGATTGTGCTTTTCAACGAGGGCCGCATACTCTTCCGGCACCTTGCGGCCAGGCCACTCAGTCTTACCGATTGTCTCGAGGACGAAGCGCAACCGCCTCGCTTCGTCACTGCTGCCCCCGGCTTCGATATCCTCCTCGACCTTGCTGTCGATACGGACGGTCATCTCTTTGCCCGGTTCGTTACGGAACTCAGGCACGCCCGCGCCATACTGCGGATCGCCCTCCGCCAACCAGGCGTACATCGCCTTGGCGATTGTGGTGTCCTTGCACACGATGATGAACACCGGTGGTACATCATGTTGACGATTGCCCTGGTGGAAATGCCCCTGCCACTTGGCCAGGGTTTCGCGCCAGCCAGCGGCCAGCGTCATGATGGGCGCCGTGGCGTAGCGCATCACTTCGGTCACCGTCACCGGCCCGATATGGCCATTGTTCTGCGCCCGCCGCTGCATCCAGCGCCAGACGTTGAAATAGCGCGGCTCCTCCTCGCCCGTGCCGTCTTCCGTCGGCAGTTGCGGCACCTTGACGAGCCCCGCCTCGATGGCCTCGAGCAGGCTGAAGTCGGACACCACCCACGGAAAGGGTTTGCCGACCTCGTTGCCGCTCCCTTGGATGTAGAACGGCGTGGCCGAGAGATCCACGCACAGCCGGATGCCGTTGCCGCGTCCGCCCAGCGCCTTGTTAATGCGATCTAGTCCCTCGATCCAAACTGTTGCCTCGCGTACATTGGCGGCCGTGGTTTCGTCCTCGTCGCCGCACTCATCGGCTTCCTCGACCATGCCGCGCCGGTAGGCATGGTGCGCCTCGTCGTTCATCACTAGGATCGCCGAGCTGCGACCCTTGCGACCACCCAGCACACGCTTGAGAAACGCCGCATCGCTTTCCAGATACTGCGTTTCCTTCACGTTGAATGCCTTGGGGGTTCCGTCGCGCTTGTTCTCGACACTGACAATCTCAAACGCGCCCACGGCGGCCTGATGGCGAATCTGCTCGGCGGTCATCGTAGCGCCGACCTTGATCGTGCGGAATTTCTCAATCGGCGTGCCACGTTTGACCACCCGCGCGCCCTGGCCGTTGACGTCGCGCGTTTCGCGCCGCTCGAGGTTGTGCCAGTTGGTCACGAACACCTCGCCTCGACGCAGTTCGGTCATGCGGTGCGCAGGCACCAGCTCGCGCGTACGATAGAGCGACAGTTCGTCGCGCTCGGGGTTGAGTTCCTGCAGCCGGTCGCGGATCGTCACGTTCGGGCAGACGATGAGCACAGTGTCCGAATAAGCAGCATTCTGCGGATCGGCCACCTTGTTGAGGATCGACCAGGCGGCGAGCATGCCCATCACCGTGGTCTTGCCCGAGCCGGTGGCCATCTTGAGCGCATAGCGCAAGAAAGCCTTGTAACCGGCCTCCTTGGCCACCGCACCCGGCTCGTCCAGCGGCACCTTGATGCCTTGTAGCAGATCGGGCGGCCCTTCGACGAGGAAGATGACCGTCTCTGCTGCCTCGAGCTGGGCGTAGAAGAGGGGTTGGGAGCGATCTTTCGCGCGCCACAGGTCGATCAGCTCGCGCGTGACCCTGGTGGCGCCCTGATAGTCGCGATCGCGCCATTCCTGCACCCGCTGGCGCAACAGGTTAGCGAGGTCGAGCAGATATTCGTTGCCCTTGATATCTTCCTCGAACATCTCTCTCTGCCCGGCCGCGCGCCGGCCTCGTCCGGCCCGTTCGGGCACCCGCAGGAAGTAGCTCGCCGGCCGCCGACCGGGTTCGATGCGTGGCTGCTGGCCGGCCTCGATATGCCAGTGCTGCTTGGGCTCCTCGTAGGGCGAGTTGATGATCGGATTGGCTACGGCGTTGATCTGCTGCGCCATGGCCGATTACTCCGCCACGTCCAGCACGCGCATTAGTTCGTTGCCGCGCTCGTCGATCACCTTTACTGCCACACGCTTGCGGTCGCCCAAGGCAAACGGCTCGCTCACCGTGCCGGCCAGATGCGACCAGACCGAATCATCGAAGGTGGCGCGTAGCGATCGTTGCAGGTTGTCCCAAGCACTCGTCTTTGGGAAGAACACCTGCGTGGCGTAGAAACTCAAGCCGTCGTAGTCGGTGTCCAACATCCAGCAGGGCACGTTCTCTCCGCCCACCGATTCCGTGTCCATCGACTGGGGATCGAACAAGTCAAGTCCCTTCAGCTCTACCTCGTGCAGCACCTGCCCCTCCGGTCCCCTTTTCTTCGATCGCCGCACCGTGACATCGGGCAGCCCGGTGATCGAGAAAATCTCCGAGGCACGGGTGGTCTTCAGCAGGTCGGACATCGCCACGTCGGGCGTCACGGTCACGTAGGCGGCCGGAATGCGCAGCTTCTTCTCGTCCTCGATCATAGAGCGGGCGCCGGGTTCGATGGCGAAACCGAAGAAGTACAGGCGGTCGTACTTTAGGAAATAGCCTTCGCGTGCAGATTCGAACACCAGCGACACCGAGATCGCTCCGTCAGCAGGGCCGAAGACGATGGCAACGCGCTTGTCGCCATCCTTCGCCTCGGCGTGCAGGTATTCGGTATCCACAGTGCGCCGCACACCGGCTAGTGTGAGCTCTCGATTGCCGGGCAAGCGAAGGGTCTTGGATTGACGCAGCACTTCGGTCATGCGCTGGATATGGATGGCGGCGTCGCCGTGCGCGGTTACATCACCTTCACCCGCTGAGTCCAGCGGCTGCACCGGCGCGATCGTAGCCTCGACGACGAAGGGGCCGGCCACACGGGTGACGTTAGCCACCTTCTCGGGTCGGTCGACCAGCACTTCCATCGCGGGCGGCTCATCGTTAGCGATCGACTTCAGCGTGATGTGCGGCACCAGCCCACCGATCTCCTCGCCCTTGCGGTTCTGCTTTCGTTTGTAGACAAAGCCGCCGGCGGGACCGGCCTGCGGCGACTTGAGTTCGTAGTAGGGGAAGGTGGCAGTCAGCAGGCGCTGCCGGGCAAGTGCGAGCGGCACGCGCGAGGTGTCGATCGTGATCCAGCGGCGACCCCATTGCTCGGCGACGTAGGCAGTTGTTCCTGAACCGCAGGTGGGGTCGAGAACAAGGTCGCCGGGGTCCGTACACATCAGCATGCATCTCTGTACGACAGTTGGATTGGTCTGGACAACGTACAGAGGATTTGCAGCGCCGCCCAGGCGATCCCACAGGTTGCTCATGGATCGAAATGGAAAGTCACTCAAGTACTTAACAAACCTGATCTCGTTCTCGGTCGTAACTGTTCTGCCGACGGCGATGACCTTGAGGAGCGACTCTTTTGGCAGGCCCCACCAACGCCTTCCTGATGTGTACACCTTCCCGTTTAGTTCTACTTCGTACTTCGCTCCAGGCCCCGGCTTCGAAAACGTAACGGATCCGAATAACCGCGCATCTGCAGGTAGAGGGACCTCGCCGGCGCGCTCCGCTCTCGTCACCCGTCGACGAGTACCGTCCGACGTCTCAACCATGTCGAATCCATCAGCGATAGGGTCGGATCGAACCTCGAATAGCCGGCGGTACTTGAGGTGGTCCGGGTTTTTCGCGTACCAGATCAGGTAGTCCAATCGAGCGGACACACGAGAGGTCGACTCAAGGCCACCCCCAGCCTTAGCGAATGAAATCAAGGAAACGAAGTGGTCTTCACCAAAGACCTCGTCCAGAAGTTCGCGGCAGTGATGGAGATTCTCGTCCGAAATCTGAAGGAATAGGCTCCCGGTCTCGTGCAGCAGCTCCTTCGCGACCATTAACCGATCGCGCAGGTAGGTCAGGTACGAGTGCAGCCCCAGCTCCCACGTATCCCGATAGGCCTTGACCATCTCCGGCTCACGCGTTATGTCGTCATCACCACCATGCTTGACGTCGCGTTTGCGCACGAAGGGCTGGAAGTTGGAGCCGAACTTCACGCCATACGGCGGATCGATGTAAATCATCTGTACCTGCCCGGCCATGCCCTCAAATTCTAGCAGCGAGTTCATCGCCACTAGCGAGTCGCCCAGGATCATCCGGTTCTGCCATGGCCCCTTGTGCTCATAAGCCTCGAGGTTCTCGCGGATATCCATGCCGGGATCACCGAACAGGTCCAGCGTCTGTCCACGCGCCTTGCGGTGGCGGATGCCGTCGAGGATCGCCTTGGTGGAATGCCGCTCATGCACGAACAACGGCGCCGTCGGTACCTTGATCTCGTGCCGTTCGGCCTTGCCCGCCCAGTTGAGGAACGGCTTGCTGATCTGCTGCAGCATCTGCGCCGCGTCCGTCAATGACGTGACGCGCACGCCACCGCCTTTCCATTCCTGCGGTTCGGCGAACACGGTCTGCTCGCCTTCCTTGGCAGAGCGAATAACCAGCCCCAACAACCACTCGCCCAAATCCCGTTCGCGCTGCTCGTCCCATGAGAGAGCTGGGTCGAGCGAACTATCGTAGCGGTAGGTCTTGGGTGGTTTCCTGGCCTGGAACTGGTCCTGCACACCCGCATCCGGCCGCTGCACTGCCTGGTCGGTATGGCGGTACTCGCCAGCCACGTCGGAGCAGGCTGCCCGCGCGCCCGCCGTCTCGATCACCTGGTAGGCGGAGGGTGCTTCCTCGGCTGTCTGGCGCGTGGCCTCAGGCAGCGGCCAGGCGCGTCCGCCGGCGATGAGCAGCCGCTGTACCAGCTCCTCCTTCTTGCCGTTGGTCGACTGCTCGAACTGCACCAGCACGGCCTTGAGCTGTTTCACCGTCAGCTTGTTGATGAACAACTCCGGCTTGGCCCGCCTCGCGCTCGCTAGCGCCCCCGCCATCGCTTCGCGCGAACGCCGATCGGCCTCGAGTTCGAATTCGGCGCACAGCTCCTTGAGCTGCTCGGTTTCGAGAATGGCCAGCAAGGCTTGCTTGAGATTCATCCCTGTCCCTCGTTTCAGTTCCGGATCGCAGCCGAACACATGTTGCAGTAGTCGCACTGGCCGCAGGTTTTCTTATGGGGGTTCGGCGTCAGCTCGTTCCGCCGCAGCGCCATCGCCGCCCCACGCACATCCCGTTTCACATCCTCGATGAAATCGTTATCCACCGAGCGTTTCTTCTGTTTCTGTTCGTCCAGCTCGTAGATTTCTACGTAGTCCGCTGGCCGGCCGGTAAGCTCTTGGTAACCGAGCGCGTAGATGTGCAGCTGAGTTTCCGTCACCGCCTCGGCCTGTGCACGATCGTTCGACTTCAGATCGACGATCGTCACCTCGCCGGTGTCGATCTTACGGACGAGGTCGATGCGGCCCGCCACTGATACGCCATCGCCCAGGGCAATCTCGATCGCCTTTTCGGAAAACTCGAGATTCTTGAAGTCGGCAGCATTCTTCTTGACATAAGCCTCGATGATCCTCTCGGCGGCCTGTTCCAGTTTTTCGCGCAAGGCTGGATAGGCGTAGGGCGCACGCAAGTGCCGTTCGACCAGCGCCTTGGCTTCGTCGGGCTTGATTTTCTCCCCCCGTAGGGCCCGTGCATGCACTTCGGCCAGCGCGTCATGCAGCGACTTGCCGAACCCCAGTGCCTCGTCCAACGGGGCATTGAACCCGTAGAGGATGCGCAGCTTGAACTGGTAAGGACACTCGAAGAAGTACTTCAGGTCCGAGAACGACAGCGTGATGTTTGCCACCGATGCCTTCGGCTGCGGCTCGAGGCGCTTGCGCCCGGCATAGTCCTGCCTCCGACGCTTGACGTACTTCGAGGCAAGCATCTCGTTGAAGAAGTCCGAGGGCGCTTGCGCGGTTCGGTTGCCGTCATGCGGCGCCCAGCTCAGGTGCAGGAATTTCTGCGCGCGGGTCACGGCCACATAGAACAACCGCCGTTCGTCCTCGACACCCCCTTTGTAGCGCACCGCGTTGTCGAAGGCGGCGTCTGGCAACAGGTGCCAGGCCGTCCGCCCACCGCCCCCCTTGGCTGGGAATCGATTTTTCACCAGTTGCGGGATGAACACCGCCGGCCATTGCAGGCCTTTGGCCTGATGTACGGTCATGATCCGTACCGCGTCCGGGCTGACGAAGGCGTTGTCCTGCCAGCCCTCCGGGTAAGCGTTCTCGGCGTGGTGCCGGAGGAAGCCGGCGAAGCTCTGGTATTTCTCGACCGGGTTCGAGTGGAAATGGATGCTCTCGAAGTCGGAGATCGCCTGGCTGAACTTGCCGAGGTTGTAGAACACCACCTCGCCCCGACGACCCGGCACCTTCTCCTCGCGGATGCCGGCGTTCTCGAGGAAGGCCATGTATTGGCGCTGCAGGTTATAGACCTTGAACTGACCGACCTTGGCATCCTGCATGTCCTTCCTGGCCTGTGCGGCAGCCTGAATTGCCTGATCGAGCGCCTTCTTGGCTATCCCGAGATCAGCTACCTGCCAAGACGTTCGCAACGTGGCTTCGTCAATTTCCCCGTTAAGGAAGTAGAACAACTGCCGCGCTGCCTCGACCTCCGGCTGGACAAAGAGGTTGTCCATACCGGTAATGACGTAGGGCACGCCGGCTGCATCCAGCGCCGCCGTGATGGCGCCGCCGTCGCGCCGCACAGAGCGCAACAGGATCGCCATGTCCGACCACGAGATCCCGCGTTTCTCGTCACCCTCATGGATCGCCAAACCCCGTAGCGTCTTGCAGGTGTCTGCGATGTACTGTGCCTCATCCTCCGGTGAGTCGAATCCGAGCGCGACGATGTCGCCCGCCTCAAACTCCTGTGCCGCCGTCGGCTTCATCTCCTTCGGCAGGCGCCGCAGGAGCTGCCGAATAAAGTCACGCGCGACGACCACCACGCCTTCGCTAGAACGGAAGTTGTCTTCCAGTCTGACCTGGGTCACGTTCTCGTAGCGGCGCTCGAAATCCAAGATGTTGCGCACATCGCTGCCACGCCACTGGTAGATCGTTTGATCGTCATCACCGACCACGCAAATGTCGGCCCCCAGCGATGCCAGTTCGCGCACGACAGATTCCTGGATCGGGTTCACGTCCTGATATTCGTCCACGATGATGTGCTTGATGCGCTCGCCCAATCGCTGCCGCAGTCCGGTATTACCCTGCAGTTCCTTGACGGCTTCCTTCAGAATGCCGGAGTAGTCGAGATAGCCTTTCTGGTGCAAGAGCCGCTCATAGCTCGCAAGTCCGGCGACAACAGAGTTGCCTACGAGCGGCGACGGATCGATCACCCTGTCTTCGCGCAGGATGGAGAGAGCCGATACATAGTGGCGCGTATCCGTGTAGCGCTTGAGCGTAACGCCATTGAGCGTGGTGCTGCTGGTCAGCCCGGATGATCTCGAGTGACGGTCGATGAACAGTGTCTGCTGCACCTCGTTCAGCACTTCGTACTTCATGTACGCTGGCACCTCGGATTTCAGGAGCTCGAGACAGTAGCCGTGAATCGTGCCGACGTACATTTCCGCCAAGCCGGTAACATTCCCGAAGGCCCCGTGGCAGCGGGCGTGGATGCGCTCTTTCAGCTCTGCAGCGGCCTTGTCGGTGAAGGTGAAGGCGACGATATTGCCGGGGGCGCAGCCTGCTCCCCCCTCTGTGATGGATCGCAACAAGCTGACCACGCGCTGCGCCACAACCTCAGTCTTGCCCGAGCCGGCACAGGCGATCAGTGCAGGTACCGGAAAGGTGATCAATCGCCGCAAGCTGAGAATCGGTATATCGCGACCGGTCCATTTTATGATCTTCACTCTTGAGGGGGAACACATTGTCTACCAACGTAGGCAAATTACTTTAAATCCTGCAGCACGTCAAGATAATTAGCAAAAGTGCGATCAGGAAAATGGGGCTCCGCGTTACTCGATTATGATATATCTCCCCGCCTTCAATTCTGGATTGTTACGCATCATTCAAAGCTAGCCCGTGAGTAGGTCACCAGATGAGCCGACTTCGCCGGATAGCTAAAACCATATACTGACAATAACTAGTTACCGCTTTCCCGTCGTTGTCTTCGCCAACTTTGACGTCTCCGTCTGGCCCCTATTTACCCGTGGCAGTGGCTGACTCAGAAATTCCTTATTCAACCCACGTGTATGCGCGTTGTAAGCCCATACGACAAACTGCTCGAGCAACCTCTGGTTCTCAGCTTCCAGGCGTTGGTTTTCCGCTTCGAGACGAGCGATACGCGCCATTGCATCCGCAAGTGGTCCTGATCCTCTCGATACGGCCGTGTCCTTCTGCCTACCGAGCGACTTCTTCCGCAGCGCATAGGCTGTGCGAATGCGTTCATGCTTATGCAGGGCCTGCCTTGTGTACCTGCAATGCAGCCTGGTCACGATAGCGTCGATCAACGCCTCCCAGGTCAATTTGCCTTCCCAGCCATCCAGGAGCCTGACGATCTGCTCAATTGCATCGTCGGTCAGGTTCTTACCCCTGCGGACCACGGGTTTCTTTCTCCGTGTGTTCAAGATTATTCCCCCAACAAGGCTTTGACATCAGCGAGAAGACGGGTCTGCTCATTTTCCGGTTGGAACTCACCTATCTTGGATACCTGATCCAATCGTGACGGCATTTTGGGAGTCGCCAACTGAATGACCGCACCGTTCGGCACCGCCGGGTCATCCATAATCGAGCACAGCTGAGTCAATCGATCTACGGTGGAGCGATGGTGATCGATCCACCTATCACTGCCTAAGTAACCCTCAGCTTTCGCAGCTTGCGCCTTGTCCATCAATCCCTTGGCCTCATCGAGGCGCAGTCTCAGCAAGGCCTCTCTCCCTGCATCTCCCTTCACACAAAGCAAGTCCTGGCAATGTATGCAATCCATGTGCAACTGACAGGGTGACGCACTATAGTCATGCACACAGTAGCCAAGGTCCGTGGTATGCGCAGTCGGCACAACTAACCTAGCGAACTCATCCCGGCGGATCAGCACCTTTTTTGGAAGCTCTGCCAGTGGCCCAAACATCTGATCACCACCAACTGCATCTCGGATTTTCTGAAGCATCTGGCCTGGGGTGACGTGGTCATATGCTTCGTTCTGCTTGATATCACGACGACCTGACCACTTTGCTATATCTAATTGGCTCAACCCGCCGGCCTGCGCTATCGTGTTCAGGTAATGCCGGAACTGATGGCTTGTGACCGCGATATGACTGCCATCCGGTTCGGTAAAGCCGAACCGGGTAAATATCGATTCGTGACCATACTCAATGCGGCTACCCAAACCCGCATTGATCTGGCCGGTACTGACTGCCTCGATCATGCACCGGTACGTACCGCGCTGCCCCCCGAGCTCGTTTCGTCGCACAACGAGAAGCGCTTCGCTGTACTTCAAGCCGGTTGCTTTGTCGAAGATCGGGAATCCGTCTGGCAGCATTGCGATCACTCCGGCCTCCACGTCGGCGAAACGTGCGAAGAGCTATGGTCAAGATTGGTGTATGAGCATTTGCTAACACGATTCAGGCGGCGTCCTGTTGAGGATCCAGCCGGGTTTCGTTGGCAGGCATCCCATCGACAAATGTCACCCCGGCAAAGAGCTCGCGCAGTCTTTCCGGATGCTGAATCCCGCGCCAGTGTCTCTCTGCCTGCTGGATGAGCTTGTAGCTCAGGCCAAGGAAAGTGGCTCGAGAGACACAGTTTTTAGTGCGGCTGCTGCGTTGCCGTACGGTGGCGAAGGTCGATTCGATGGCGTTGCTGCTGCGGATATGCCGCCAGTGCTCTGCCGGGAAGTCGAAGAAGGTCAGCAGCACGTCCCGGTCCTTCTCGAGCTTTGCGACCGCTCTGGGATATTTGGCCTGGTAGTCCCGCACGAAGGCTTGCCAGGCTTTCTCCGCAGCTTCACGGGTGTCGGCCATCCAGATCGCCTGCAGGGCGGCCTTGGCTTTCCCCTGAAGGCGCTTCGGTAGCTCGTTGAGGATGTTGGCCGTCTTGTGCACCCAACAGCGCTGATGACGGGTTTGTGGGTAAATCTCGTCCAGGGCGGCCCAGAAACCCATCGCCCCATCTCCTATGGCCAGTAGTGGCGCCTCCTGCAGCCCGCGGTCGCGCAAGTCCCGCAGGATCTCTAGCCAGGAGGCTTTGGACTCCCGTAAACCGTCGGTGACCGCCACGACCTCCTTCTTGCCCTCGGCCGTCACGCCAATAATGACCAAGAGACACATCCGGGGATCGTCCTCCGCCCGCAGCTGGGTATAGACCCCGTCGGCCCACCAATAGGCGTAGCGTTTTCCCTGTAGAGACCGGCGCTGCCATTGGGCATGCTCTTGCGCCCATTCGACTTTCAAGCGTCCCAGCACGGCCGGAGAAAGCCCCTTGGCCTCCTCGCCCAGGAGAACAGACAGCGCCTCGTGCATCCGTCCCGACGATACCCCGTGCAGGTACAACCAGGGGAGCGCTGCGGCCACGGTCCGCGACTTGCGCACGTAGGGCGGTACCAGGGAAGAACGGAAGACCACGCCCGAACCGGAGCGGTCTCGCACCTTGGGGACCTGTACAGGCACGGGGCCGACCGCTGTCAGGATCTCCCGCTCCGGCAGATATCCATTCCGCACGACGGCCCGGCGACCATCGACCATGCGTACCGCGGCATACTCCTCCAGCAGCACCTGCACCTCGCCCTCGATGGCCTGTTGGATCAGCTGGCGCGCGGACCGCCGCAATAAGCCCTCGATGTTCAGGCCCAACTCTCCCATTCCTCCGTCGAAACCAGTACTCTCTTGCATGGCGCACTCCTCATTCGTTGCGAATCGGATCCAGAAACCCTTTTCTAGCAACAGTGCGCCACCCTCCTCAAGCTAGTTGTAGACCTCCCGTACACCAGATTCGAGCATAGCTCACGTGCGAACAGATGCTTCCCATCTAGCCTCACTATCTTGATTGCCTTCGCTCTACACCACGCGCTCGCAGCGCCTCTGTCAGTAAATCCCAGGACCTCAGCGACTTCCGCCATTGACAACCACTCCCGACCTCCCAGATGAGAAACATCAGGAGAAAGATAGATCTGGCCAGCGTTCTTCTCATACCACTTGGCGATACGCCGAGCCTCATCGGTGGCAACCCTAATTTTCTGAAGCGCGTCCTCCACAACGGATGCCATGGAAGGCACCAACCACTTGACCATCGGCTCAGCGCCCTTGGCTGGCCACCAGCGCAAGCCGTATGCGTCCTCTTTGCCCTTTCTGGGTTCGCGAACCTCGCAGGCTTCAGGAAGAGTTAGGACTTCACTGATACGAGCCGGTGAGGCGAGAAGGATCGCCGCAACCGAAGCGGTGATTACGTCAGCAGGCTCGGTAGCAATCCGAAAAATCCGAGGCAAAGCATCGAGCGCCGCCGAGGACGGCATCTTTTCAGCGCGTCGTTCGTCGAACTCCTTGCCGACGCGCACGGCACTACTGGGACGTTTGATCGGATTGTGCCAGCGCACAGGGACAGAGGTGAGTCGGTTCTCCGCCAAAAACGTGCCAATCATCTCGATCTGCCCACCCACCCGGTATGCGGCGCCGTCGCCAAACCTATCGGAGACGATCTGCGCCGCACGGTTAAGGACGCGCGAATCGATCTGCACCGGATCAGGGTGCGCATTGTTCTCTAACAACGCAGCCTCGATGGCCCGTAATGCTGCCACCCTGTTGTGAATCGACTTGGTCGGTCGCATCCCGTGCATGTAGCGAAGGTATGCCTTCGCAAAGGACAGGAATGGCTCGCGCATCATCTCCGGAGCTTTTTCATCGACAGTGGCAGCATTGGAGAACGTGATGCGTTCTCGCTTGCTCCCCTTACCCTTTGTCACTACCGCCTCCGTAACATCCCAGACGTCGTTTTGGAATGGGAGATCCGCCCCGAAAACGGTAAGCTTGCTACGGCATATATCAACAAAACCTCTTAGATTCGCAGCAGCATCGAGTTCGGCCTTGGGCGTGAAAAGGACGATCTCAGTCATCGACAGCTTCCCCGCGACGAGCCTCGCACAACCTCACCACTTCCGCGACAGCCAGAATAGTGCGGTCATTTACTGACGCAATGCGTAGATCGGTTTGCGCAAGCCGCTCACGCTCGCCGATCAAGTAATCTAGAACTGCCTCGTGAGGTCCATCCAGCCACGGCTGGAAGTTTACGCAGGTGTAGCAGGCAATGGGCGCCAAGAATCCACAAAAGCTATGTTTGCCGCAGCTTCCCATGGGTTTCATCGATGGATCGAATCTTGGGTCACACACCCTGCTAGATGGATCTCCTGCGCGTATCGCTTGAGATTCATCATCAATAATGACACCAGCGAATGCCTGCGCCATCGGCGCTAGATGCATGGCTATCGCACGGTCGATCCTCTCTATGATCTCGGGCCGTGCTTCGATGTATACACCGACGTTCTGGGTGTCGGTGTGGTCCAACAATTCGGCAATGATCAGCTCACCATGGCCCTCCATAGCAGCCCTTGTAGCCATGGTGCGGCGAAAGCGCGTGGCGGTAATGTGCAACCGTTGTCCCGTCCGCTCAGACATCACATCCAGCCGACGAAGGGTTCTTTCTAGCAAGTCAGCTATCGTTTGTGTTGTTCGGTGGTATTCAAATCCATCTGGTTCACCTCCTCGACGACGTCTTGCAGGAAATAGCGGCACATCCACGGGGTCGGGCAAGAGCCCGTGAAACCTTGCCTGAACCTCATTGGAGTAACGAACCAACAACTCGCCAAATTGAGGGATTAATACGCGGTCCTTGAACTCAGTACGCGAGAGTTGGTTGCGCTGCTTGGCGCGCGGGACACGTATCGTGTACACGGCCGTGCCATCTTTTGCATAAGTTACGCCAACGTCACGGACCTTCAATGCAGCGTACTGGACAGGACGCTGCCCGAGCAGCATGAACAGGTATGCAAGCAAATATCCCTCTATTTCGACCTCGCCAGCTACATAAGCTTTATCAAGCGAAGACTGAAGGGATTCCAACTCGATGTCAGTGAATGGGCCTTCGATTGGGTCATGTGTCAGCACCGCCTCACCTTTTCTATTGCCCTGATTGCGCAATTGCTTCAGTAGAGCTACCGCATCAGTAGTCACCCCCGAGTACCCGAGGCTGTGCCATTTCTTTAACAATCCAGAGAGGCTACCGAGGTACCAAGACGTTGTGCTGGTCAGTGTGGACCGGTAATTGATCAGGTCGGCACTAGCAATTTCCCCCAGTGGATGGCTTCGGTCATCGCATACGACTCTAAGGTAATGCCCCAGTCTTTCGTACATATTGCTTAGAAGGTCGCTGAAAAAATATTGAAAAATCTCTTTTGATCGGGATATTCGGTCAAAAGACCCCGGGAAACAGGCGCGGGCGCAGCTGTTTTGTTGTTTTTCTCAGATTTGGGTAGCCCTTGAACGGATTCCGGACGCACGAATCCCATCAAGCCACTCCCAGTCGCGCCATGCGGACCAGGTTGTAGGCGACAGTGACCAAGGAAAAGTGCAGACCGACCCGTTCCAAGCCACGGAATCGGGTTTTCCGCATCCCTCCCACCGTCTTCATCCAACCGAAGATGGACTCGATCCGGCGCCGGACGTGGATGCTCATCGCGTAACCGGCGTGGCGGGTGGTGCGCCCGTCGATGGCCGAGCCTTTGCGCTTGCGCGCTACATGCGGGGTCACATTCCGATCCCGGAGATTCTGGACGAAGCCGTGGCGGTCATAGCCCTTGTCGGCACCGAGGGTGATGCGCTGATTCCCGCCCAGATCGTCCACGAGTTGGACGGCTGCTTCGACTTCCGCCGTACCGTCGGCGGTGGTGACCTGCTCGGCGGCAATGAGTCCGTGGCGATTGTCCATGAGCACATGCCCAAGATAGGCCAAGCGGGAAGCTTCGCCGGGCGCCTTTTTGTAGAGCCGGGCATCGGGGTCGGTCACCGATGCGTGCGTCTCGTTACTGCGCGACTGGCCGCGGAAATCGGAGCCATCGCCCTTACGGTCCTCAGGATCTTTCGGCTGGAAGGACTTCTGCGAAGCCCAAGCTTCCAGCAGGGTGCCATCGACGGAGAAATGCTCTTCGGAAAGCAGATTCTGGCCGCGGGCCTGTTCCAGTACGGAGCGGAAGAATTCCCGCACCGTCCCGTGATCCAGCAATCGATCCCGATTCTTGGTGAAGACCGTGGGCACCCAGACCTCGTCGTCCATTCCCAAACCGACAAACCAACGGAACAGCAGGTTGTAGTTGAGTTGCTCCATTAGCTGCCGTTCCGAGCGGATGCTGTAAAACACCTGCAGCAGTAGTGCCCGCAGGAGAAACTCCGGGGGAATGGAGGGGCGACCGTAGGTCGAGTACATCGTGCTGAAGTGGCTATCCATCTCCGCCAGGGAGCGATCCACGATAGCCCGGATCGCTCTCAGCGGATGATCCTGGGGCACCCGTTGCTCCGGGGAAACGTAGCTGAACAACCCTTGGGTCTCTACCTTGGCTCCACGCATCTTCCCAACTCCCGCTGCGCCATTTTGCCCATTATACCATCGACTTTTTCATCACCGTCTTAGGTGCGCCGGGGACAGATGCTCTGCATACCAAAGCAGAGTAAGCTTGGCTGACACAATGAACGTATCCGTCACTGGCCATTTGGAAAACTCTAGATTTACGGTCGTTGTGTCGTCACGGTATGCCCACCTATCCGCACGTGGGTCAAATTGGACGCCAGAACGTGTCCGCGCGAGTTCAGGTAATTTGGAAGCAGAGCCCCAACGCGCGACTGCCTGCGTCGGCTTATTCATCTTTCTTCCCCTTGTTCGCGAGTTGGTCTTGCAGACCAAGAGAAACCTCTTTTGCCTTATTGCGAACATAACGGCGGGTATAGACAGCGGCCGTATTCGACGTGGGCGACCAGCCCATCAGGTAGCTCCGAGCCTGACGCTCGTTTTCAGGTGTAACACCTGCCTCATCCATCTTTTTTGAGAACGCATCGTTCCATGTGTGGCGCAATACGTGACCAGTGAGTCCTTTTGGCAACGACGGGCAGCGTTCCCGCAGCTCCTTGAACATCTTCCCCACTGTAGCGAGGGTCATGGGGTGGCCTGTACGACTGGCGACGAACAGGTAGCTGTGTTTCTTAGCATACGGCAATGCGCTGCGGTGGTTCAGGATGTAGGCTTGCGTCTCCGCCAGCAGCGTCCCGCTCATGGGGAGTATCCGAGCCCTGGTTTTGGTTTGCGGCTGGTATCGCCGTGGGTCATCGGGGTCGTCGGCACGTCGGTGAATTGTGACTTCCTTGCGATAGGCCACGATGTCGCTGACACGCACACCCAGTGCCTCGCCGATGCGAATACCGAGATACAGGAGCCAGTGGATGAGCAGGGCATTTCGATGGCGCGTGTGCTGATCTCGCCACGGATTGTCAGGAGAGTGCGGATCAATAACGCGCAGTAGCTCCGCCACGACTTCATCGGACTCCCCCTCCCTTTGACCAAGCGCGTTACGACCCGACCCATGAGGGATGCGCGAATCAATCGCTTCGGCCACGAGCCTGACTGTTTCGCTCAGGCGGGATGCCACTGACGGTGCCAAGCCATGCCTGCTCAGGTGCTCGGTGGCAAGCCACTGAAGGTACATCCGGATGTAGCGCAGCCGGCTAGCGGCAACATCCGGGTCAACTTCGGCGGTCGAGGTCTTCTGATCCCTCATCCGCACCTTCTCCAAAGACGCCACATTCAACGGCTTGTTTTCTCTCAAGTTGGACAGCGCGGCCAACTCGGTGAGGGGTAGCCGACAGAGGCGAGCAAGATCTTCTACCTCGCCAAGCGAAAGCAATTCACCGCTGGTAAGACGTTGATCAAAGGCGATGCCGCGTCCATCAAGGAACAGGTGAAACACCATCACACTACGAAGGACGATGCCTATGGTACTGGCCGCCAGGTTTTTCCCCCTCACCTCAGTCAACGCGAAGACGGTGGGGGCAAACATCGGCAACCCCTCCCGGTCAAGAATGACTGGAAGGCGCTCGCCTGAGGCAAGCACAACAGTCTTAACGCGGTAGCCCGAAGTCATTGTTTACTCTTTCTTAGGTATGAGATAGCAAAGATTGTAGACGCAAGCCAAGAAACCTGTAAACAATAAAAAATCCCAGCAAGCACATGGCCTGATGGGACTTTATTTACAACAATTTTATAGGTATATTCTAGAAAGGAATGTCGTCGTCAAAGTCTTCCTGCGGAACAGGCGGCATCTCGCGATTGCTACGGCCAGAACCGGCACCGGCGCTGCTACGGGGGCCATCCTCGTCCAGGTTGGCCCCGCCGCCGCCACGCCCGCCGACCAATTGCAGGCGGTCGCCCACCACCTCGGTGGTGTAGCGCTCCTGGCCCTCCTTGTCCGTCCACTTGCGGGTCTGCAAGCGCCCCTCGACATAGGCCATGCTTCCTTTGCGCAGATACTCGCCGGCAATCTCCGCCGGCCGACCAAAGAACACCACGCGATGCCACTCGGTGCGCTCTTGTCGATTGCCCTCGCGATCCTTATAGGTCTCGGATGTCGCCAAATTCAGGGTGGCAATGGCGCCACCACTGGGCTGATAGCGCATCTCCGGATCACGGCCCAGGTGCCCCAACAAGATGACCCGATTCACTCCCGCCATATACTCCTCCTTGTGCCCGGGACGAATGCCCCGAAAAACCCTATACTAACCCATTCTCTCCGAGGCCAAAGCCGAGACGAATATGGACCACATCCACATCCGCGGCGCCCGCACGCACAACCTCAAGAATATCAGCCTCACTCTACCGCGTGATCGCCTGGTCGTCATCACGGGCCTGTCGGGCTCCGGGAAATCGTCCCTGGCCTTCGACACCCTCTACGCCGAGGGACAGCGACGCTACGTGGAGAGTCTGTCGGCCTATGCGCGGCAATTCCTGTCGCTCATGGGCAAGCCCGATGTGGACGCCATCGAGGGCCTGTCCCCCGCCATTGCCATCGAGCAGAAAGCCACCTCGCACAACCCGCGCTCCACCGTCGGTACCGTCACGGAAATCCACGATTACCTGCGTCTACTCTACGCCCGGGTGGGCACCCCGTGGTGCTGCGGAGCCCCCATCCAAAGCCAGAGCATCGCCCAAATGGTGGACAGCCTCATCGCCCTGCCCGAGGGCCAGCGCCTCATGATCCTGGCACCGGTCCTGCGGGATCGCAAAGGCAGCCACGAGGAACTCATCTCCGGACTACGGGCACGCGGCCTGATCCGCGCGCGGGTGGATGGCGAACTGCTGGAGCTGGATGCCATTCCCAACCTGGACCCCAAGCGCAAGCATCGCATCGAGGCGGTCATCGACCGACTCGTCCTGCGTGAGGATTCAGCCACCCGTCTCGCGGAATCCCTGGAGACGGCGCTGCGCCTTGCGGACGATCAGGCCATCGTCGTCCTGATGGGTCCGGATCTGGAAGAAGAGCGCCTCTTCTCGGCCCAGCACGCCTGTACCCAGTGCGGCCGCTCCTTTCCGCCGCTGGAACCGCGCCTGTTCTCCTTCAACAATCCCGCCGGTGCCTGCCCACGTTGCGATGGGCTCGGAGAAATCACCTTCTTTGACCCGAAGCTACTGATTCCCAACCCGGCTCTGAGCCTTGCCGATGGCGCCATCGTCCCCTGGAGCCGCCGTCATCCGGAGCAGCATACGCCCATGCTCATGGCCTTGGCCGAGCACCTGGATTTTTCCCTGTACACGCCCTGGCAGGAGCTGCCGCAGGCCGTACAAGACATCCTCCTGCACGGGAGCCACGCACCCATTCCCCTGCGCCAAGGGCGCAAGACCACGCCACAACGCTTTGAGGGAATCATCCCAAGCCTCGAGCGGCGCCTGCGGGAAACCCAGTCCAGCCTCATCCGTGAGGAAATACTGCGCTACATGGGCCGACTACGCTGTCCCGTCTGTCACGGCAGTCGCCTGCGCGAGGAGGCCCGAATGGTGCGCGTGGGGCAGCTGGCCATCCACGAAGCCTCGGCTCTGTCCATCGCCGAAGCCTATTCCTATTTCGACACCCTTGGCCTAGAAGGAAAGGACGCCGTCATCGCCGAGCGTATTCTCAAGGAGATCACCAGCCGTCTTCGCTTTCTGGTGGATGTCGGCCTCAATTATCTAAGCCTCGACCGCTCAGCGGAAACCCTCTCAGGTGGCGAAGCCCAGCGTATCCGCCTGGCATCGCAGATCGGCGCTGGACTCGTGGGCGTCATGTACGTCTTGGATGAGCCCTCCATCGGCCTACACCAGCGCGACAACGACCGCCTCCTGGGCACCCTCAAGCACCTACGCGACCTCGGCAATACCGTGATCGTCGTGGAGCACGATGAGGACGCCATCCGCGCGGCCGATTACGTAGTGGACATGGGACCTGCGGCCGGCCTGCACGGTGGCGAGGTGGTGGCCCAGGGACACCCGGAAGCCATCCGCCAGAATCCTCAGTCCCTCACGGGTCGTTACCTTTCTGGAGAACTGTGCATTGCCGTACCCACGCGCCGCCGCCAGGCACGCCCGGAACAGTGGCTGCGGCTGAAGGGAGCGCGCGGTAACAACCTGCAGGATGTACAGCTGGAGCTACCGCTGGGCCTTTTGACCTGCATCACCGGCGTGAGCGGCTCGGGCAAATCCACGCTCATCAACGATACCCTCTACCCGGCCTGCGCCCGCAGCCTCATGGGCAGCAGCGCCACACCGGCTCCCTACGACGCCCTCGAAGGCCTGGAACACCTGGACAAGATCATCGCCATCGATCAGAGCCCCATCGGCCGCACCCCGCGCAGCAACCCCGCCACCTACACCGGCTTGTTCACGCCCATACGGGAGCTCTTCGCCGCCACCGCCGAAGCCCGCGCCCGCGGTTATGGTCCTGGTCGCTTCAGCTTCAATGTCCAGGGTGGCCGCTGCGAAGCCTGCGAGGGAGACGGTGTCCTCCGCGTCGAGATGCATTTCCTCCCCGATATCTATGTCGACTGCGATGTCTGTGGTGGCAAACGCTATAAACGCGAGACCCTGGACGTCCAGTACAAAGGCAAAAGTATTCACGATGTCCTGCAGATGACCATCGAGGAGGCCCGCGGCTTTTTCGATCCCGTCCCGGCGGTTGCACGCAAGCTGCAGACACTCCTGGATGTGGGCCTCGGTTACCTGCGTCTGGGGCAGTCCGCCACGACCTTATCGGGGGGTGAAGCGCAGCGTGTCAAACTGGCCAAGGAATTGTCGCGTCGCGACACCGGTCGCACGCTCTATCTTTTGGACGAACCCACCACCGGCCTGCACTTTCACGATATCGCGCAGCTCCTAGAGGTGCTCCAGAAACTTGTGGACGCCGGCAATACCGTGGTCGTCATCGAGCACAACCTGGACGTCATCAAGACCGCCGACTGGATCGTGGATCTTGGCCCGGAGGGCGGAAACGGCGGCGGACGCATCGTCGCCGTAGGCACCCCCGAAGCCATCGCCGGTAATGCCCACTCACACACGGGCCGCTATCTTGCGCGGCACTTGGGTCAGGCCTTGGCCCGCTGAACTCCATCGACCCACAAGAAAAAAGGCCCGAAGGCCTTTTGCTTTTCCGTGCCACACCACGGATCGAGCGATTACGTCCCGCCTGGATCCGTGCGTGGGTGCGCCGCTAAGCTCCCGACGGGGCTCGCCCGCCTCAGGCCGCCGATTCGCCCGGAGCGCGACCTTCCCGATCCACCAACTCGACGATGGCCATGGGCGCATTATCGCCGGCACGGAATCCGTTTTTGACGATCCGCAGGTAGCCGCCGGGTCGACTACGGTAATGTGGACCCAACTCATCGAAGAGTTTGACCACCGCCGCGCGATCCCGGAGTCGGGCGAAGGCAAGACGTCGACGCGCCACCGTCGCCTCCTTCGCCAAGGTGATCATGGGTTCGGCGAAGCGCCGCAGTTCCTTGGCCTTGGGCAAGGTCGTCACGATGCGCTCATGCTGAAAGAGCGATACCATCATATTCGCAAACATCGCCTTACGATGGCTGCTGTTTCTATTGAGTTTCTTACCACTGTTACCGTGCCGCATGATACTCTGTCTCCCACCCTAAGCCGAAAAGGACCAACGCACTAGCCGCCACGACCGACATCCACCACCGGACGCCCCGGCACGGCGGGTAGATTTTCTGGTGGCCAGTTCTCGATGCGCATCCCCAGGGTCAAACCGTTCTTGTCCAAGACTTCCTTGATTTCCGTCAGGGACTTGCGTCCAAGGTTGGGTGCCTTGAGCAGTTCCTGTTCGGTCTTCTGAACCAGGTCGCCGATGTAGAAAATATCTTCAGCCTTCAGACAATTGGCCGAGCGCACCGTCAATTCCAAGTCGTCCACCGGACGCGCCAGCAGCGGCAATAGGTCTTCGTGTACTGGCGCCGCATGGGCTTCCCGCTCCGTTGCTGCCTCTGCGCCGCCAAAAACCGCCAGCTGCTGCCGCAGGATACGGGCTGCTTCCTGAACGGCCCACAGCGGTTCCACTACCCCGTTGGTCTCCACATCCAGCACCAGGCGGTCGAGGTCGGTGCGCTGTTCGACACGGGCGCTTTCCACCTGAAAACTAACGCGATGTACCGGACTGTAACTCGCATCCAGCGCCAGCACGCCAATCCGCTTCTCGTGGCTCTGCCGCCGCGTCGCCGCCGGTTCGTAGCCCCTGCCCGTATCGAAGCGCAGATGCATGACCAGCTCCACGTCGCGGGTCAAGGTGGCAATGACTTGCTCCGGATTCGCCACCTCGATGCCGTGCTCGGCAATGATGTCCGCGCCCGTCACAAGGCCCGGACCGCGCTTGCGCAAGGTGACCATGACCTCATTGCGTCCCTGGGCACGCACCGCAAGTTGTTTGAGGTTCAGCAGGATATCCACCACGTCTTCCTGCACACCTTCGATGCTGGAATACTCGTGAAGAACCCCTTCGATCTCCACCTCCGTCACCGCCGCCCCCTTCAACGAGGACAGCAGCACACGCCGCAGCGCGTTACCCAGAGTATGCCCAAAACCACGCTCCAACGGCCCCAGGGATATCCGCGCACGCCGAGGCGAAAGCACTTCGAGATCGTAATGCTCTGGACGCAACAGATCCGATATTTCCGACATATTCAGTCCTCAGTACAGGGGTTACTTGGAGTACAGCTCCACCACCACCTGTTCATTCAAATCCGGAGCCATATCCTCACGCACGGGGACGGCCTTGACCGTTGCCTGAAGATTGGCACTATCGACACTCAACCACTCCGGAAAACCGCGAGCCGCCGCCGCCTCGACGGCTGCCAGAATCCGCGCGTGTTGCCGCGCCGATTCGGCCACCGCCACCACATCGCCGGCGCGGACCTGGTAGGACGGGATGTCGACACGACGACCGTTCACCGTAATGTGGCCATGGCGCACGACCTGACGCGCCTCGGCTCGGGACGATCCATACCCCAGCCGATAGGCGACGTTGTCCAGCCGCAGCTCCAGAAAGCGCAACAGCAGTTCACCGGTGACGCCGCGGGTCTGACTGGCGCGCTCGAAGTAGCGCCGGAACTGCCCCTCCAGAACGCCGTAGATTCGCCGAATCTTCTGCTTTTCCCGCAACTGGGTGCCGTACTCGCTCACCCGCCCGCGGCGTTGACCGTGCTGCCCAGGCGCATATGCCTTGATACTGACCGGACACTTATCGGAAAAGCACTTCTCACCCTTGAGAAAGAGTTTTCCTCCCTCACGTCGGCAGAGCCGGCAACTGGGTCCCGTATATTTAGCCACAGACTACCTCCAGCAGAAATTAAACGCGCCGTTTTTTAGGCGGACGGCAACCGTTGTGAGGGATGGGTGTCACGTCGCGGATACTGGTAATGCGAAAACCCACGGAGTGGAGGGCTCGCACCGTACTCTCGCGACCGGGGCCAGGTCCGCGCACCTCCACATCGAGATTCTTGACGCCATACTCCTGCGCCTTGCGTCCGGCATTTTCCGCTGCAACCTGCGCAGCAAAGGGAGTACTCTTGCGCGATCCGCGAAAACCGGAGCCGCCGGAGCTCGCCCAGGCGAGGGCGTTCCCCTGCCGATCACTGATGGTAATGATGGTGTTGTTGAAGGACGCGTAGATATGTGCAACGCCATCAACTACGTTTTTTTTGATCTTCTTGCGCACCCGAAGATTGCTGCTTTGCGTCTTTGCCATGAGGATAACCTTTCAGAATCAGCGAGTGATGGCCTTGGCCGGACCCTTGCGCGTACGCGCATTGGTCTTCGTCCGTTGTCCATGAACCGGAAGCCCGCGGCGATGCCGGATTCCGCGGTAGCAGCCGAGATCCATCAGCCGTTTGATATTCATGGTGACTTCCCGGCGCAGATCGCCCTCCACCAGAAACTTGCCTACCTCCGTGCGGATGCGCTCGAGCTCGGCTTCGCTGATGTCTTTCACACGAATGTCGAAGGGAACTTCGGCTGCCGCCAAAATCTGCTTGGATCGCGACGGACCGATACCGTAGATATAGGTCAACGCGGTCTCTATCTGCTTGTTATTGGGAATGTTGACACCAGCAATGCGGGCCATCCGCTACTCCTCCAAAGGCTCTACAGCTCTACCTGACTCCAGACTCATCAACCCTGACGCTGCTTGTGCCGCGGTTCGACGCAGATCACGCGCACCACGCCGTTGCGGCGGATGATCTTGCAATTGCGACACAACTTTTTGACCGATGCGCGGACCTTCATCACAACCCCCTACAGAGCGCCATCACTTGGCGCGATAAATGATTCGGCCCTTGCTGAGATCGTAGGGCGTCATCTCCACCGTAACCTTGTCTCCCGGCAGGATACGAATGTAGTGCATCCGCATCTTGCCCGATATGTGTGCGTTCACGATAAAGCCATTCTCTAGCCGGACCTTGAAGGTCGCGCTGGGCAGGTTCTCGATGACCTCTCCCTGCATCTCCAGGGTATCTTCCTTAGCCATGAGCTTCGCCTAACTCCTCCAGTATACGCATCGACACCGCCTCGCTGTCTCCCACCGCGGAAATTTCCCGGTATCCCGGACGACCCGCATAATAGGCAATGAGGGGCTCGGTATCCCGGCGGTACACCTCCAGACGATGACGAATCACCTCGGGCTTATCGTCGTCTCGCTGTAGCAGCTCGCCCCCGCAACGATCACAGATACCCGCACGCGTCGGTGGCTGAAATCGCACGTGGTATATAGCTCCGCACTGCGCACACACGCGTCTTCCCGAGAGACGCTCCACAATGTCTTCATCCGCAAGCACCAGGTGGACAATAGCCCGTATTACCACGGTAGCGCCTGCCACCATCTCGTCCAAGGCCTTCGCTTGAGCCAATGTTCTTGGAAAACCATCGAACAAGACCCCGCGGGCGGCATCGGGCTCGGCGAGGCGCTCGCGCACGATACCCAAGATGATCTCGTCACCCACCAAGGCGCCACTGTCCATGACCGCCTTGGCCCGACGGCCCATTGCGGTACCTGCAAGAACAGAGGCGCGGAGCATATCACCGGTGGAGACATGTGGCAAGCCCAGCCGGTTCGACAGAAGCTTGGCCTGGGTCCCTTTGCCAACGCCAGGTGCACCCAGAAAAATGATATGTCCCTGACCCTTCATCAACGCGGACCCGCCGGATTCTTGCGCAGCAGCCCTTCGTATTGGTGGGTGAGCAAGTGGCTCTGGATCTGGGCCATGAGATCCATCATGACCACCACGACGATCAGCAGGCTGGTGCCGCCGAAGTAGAAAGGAACGTTGTAGTGGACGATGAGAAATTCCGGCAACAGACAAACCAGGGTCAAATAGATGGCCCCCCATAACGTCAACCGGCTGAGGACGCGATCCATGTACTTGGCAGTTTGCTCCCCTGGGCGAATCCCCGGCACAAAAGCGCCGGATTTCTTCAGGTTATCGGCCGTTTCCCGAGGATTGAAAACCATAGCCGTGTAGAAAAACGCAAAGAAGACTATGGCCACCGTAAACACCACGACGTACAGCGTACTGCCCGGACTGAGCGCTTGCCCAAAACGGGCCAACCACTCCATACCCGGAACGTTGGCAAACCAGCCCGACAGGGTCGCCGGCAGCAGAATGATGCTGGATGCGAAGATGGGCGGAATGACACCGGACATATTCACCTTCAGGGGCATGTGCGTGCTCTGGCCGCCGTAAATCTTCCTGCCGACCTGGCGTTTGGCGTATTGAATGGGAATCCGTCGTTGGGCGCTCTCCATGAAGACGACAAAGGCAAGCACAGCCAAGGCCAGAATGAACAGCATCAGGACGAACAGGGGCTGATATTGCCCCGTACGCATGAGCTCGAACGTCGTGCCAATGGCTTCCGGCAAACCAGCCACAATCCCCGCAAAAATGATCATGGATATGCCGTTACCAATACCGCGCTCCGTGATTTGCTCACCGATCCACATCAGAAAGACCGTTCCGGCGGCCAAGGATATGGTGGTGGTAAAAAGGAACCCGATACCGGGGTCGATGACCACCGGAAGGTTACCGGCGTGCATCTTCTCGATGGCGACGGCAATGCCCAGGCCTTGCAGTAGCGATAGCACCACCGTGGCGTAACGGGTGTATTCCATGATCTTGCGCCGCCCCGCTTCGCCCTCTTTCTTTAGTTCCTCGATCTTGGGGACGACGGAACCCGCCAGCTGAAAGATGATGGAAGCACTGATGTAGGGCATGATACCCAGGGCGAACACCGTCAGGCGCGATAACGCACCCCCCGAGAACATGTTGAACATGCCGAGGATGGTGCCCCGCTGCTGATTGAAAAAGGCCGCCATGGCGGCGGGATCGATCCCCGGGACGGGAATGTGGGCGCCGATTCGGAACACCAACAGCGCCCCAAGAAGAAAAAGGATGCGGTTGCGAAGCTCGGTAATCTTCCCGGCACCCTGAGCGGCGTTGCCGATGGCACGCAGCCCGGACATCAGGCTTCCACCGTACCGCCAGCCTGCTCAATGACCGCCCGCGCTCCGGCGCTCACGCGCAGTCCCTTCACGGTGATGGCCTGCGTCAGTTCACCACCGAGGATGACCTTCACGGCAGCGGGCTTGCCGCGTACCAAGCGCCGCAGCCGCAACGCTTCGAGATCCACGACGCCGGCAATGGCGGCGCTTTCTAGCAGACCAAGCTGCACTTCGGCGACCCGTGGTGCCAGCGCACTGCGGAAACCTCGCTTCGGGATACGACGCTGCAAGGGCATCTGTCCGCCCTCGAAGCCGACCTTATGGTAGCCGCCGGAGCGCGCGTGCTGGCCCTTGTGTCCCCGCCCAGCGGTTTTACCGAAGCCGCTACCAATGCCTCGACCAACCCTGCGACGTTCCTGTTTGGCGCCGTCCGCCGGACCTATGGTATTGAGTTTCACCGAATCACCTCCCAGCGCAAGAGATAGGGAACCTTGGCCAACATACCCTGCAGCTCGGGGGTCAAATCCCGCTCCACACTATGCCAGGTGTGGCGCAACCCGATACCGCGCACCGTTGCCCGGTGTTTCTCGGTTACCCCAATCAGACTTCGAACCAAAGTGACCCGCACACGATCAGTCATCGTGACCTCCATCCCGGATATCCTTGAGCGATTTGCCCCGTTTCATGGCTACCGCCTGAGGACTCGACAGCTTACCGAAGGCATTGAAGGTAGCGCGCACGACATTGATGGGATTGTTGGAACCCAAAGACTTCGCCACCACATTGCGCAGTCCCGCCGCCTCGCAGACCGCCCGCATGGCACCACCAGCAATCACGCCGCTGCCTTCGGGTGCCGGTCGCAGGATGACCCGCGCCGCACCGTGGCGTCCCTCGACGGGATGCGGGATGGTGCCCCCGCGCATCAACGGAATCTGCGTGAGAAACCTCCGCGCCTGTTCCGTCGCTTTCTGGATGCCGGCAGGAACCTCCTTAGCTTTGCCGCGCCCGAAGCCAACCTTACCGTCGCCGTCCCCGACTACCATCAACGCCGCGAAACCAAACTGCCGACCACCCTTGACGACTTTCGATACCCGGTTGATGTGGATGAGTTTTTCCTGCATCCCATCGGCTGACTGCTGATTGTCGCGGTTTTCTCGTGCCATCTAGAAATTCTCCATCAGAAAGACAGACCGCCTTCACGCGCGGCCTCCGCCAGCGCCTTCACACGACCGTGGTAACGGTAACCACTCCGGTCGAAGGCCACTTCCTTGATCCCGATCGCCAGCGCCTTCTGCGCTACTCGCTCACCAATGGCCGCGGCTGCTGCGACATCGTTACCGAGCCCGTGCGCGCTCCGCGCTTCCTTCTCAAGACTGGAAGCTTGCGTCAGCACTTGACCTTTGGCGTCATCGATGATCTGCGCGTAGATGTGTCGACCCGAGCGGAACACACACAACCTCGGCTTTCCCTGACCCGCTATGCGGATCCGGGTTTTCCGCGCTCGCCGCAAGCGTGCGATATTCTTGTCTTTCATCTCAGGCTCCTACTTCTTCTTGGCTTCTTTGCGCCGGACATTCTCGCCGGCGTAACGTACACCCTTACCCTTATAAGGCTCGGGAGGACGATACCCGCGGATATCGGCGGCTACTTGCCCTACCTTTTGCTTATCCACACCGCGGATCACGATTTCCGTCTGGGATGGCGTCTCGATGCTTATCTCTTCGGGCACCGGGTACTCCACCGGATGGGAGAAACCGAGGCTGAGGCTGAGGGTCCTCCCTTTGGCCTGAGCACGATAGCCGACGCCGATGATCTCGAGTTTCCGCTCGAATCCCTGGGATACACCGACGACCATATTGTGCAACAGGGCCCGCAGGGTGCCGGCGTGATGACTCTGACCCGGTTCCCAGGATACGGTAGCCGTGCCGTTGTCTACCGCAAGGGAAAGCCCAGAGACCATCGGCATAGACAGCTGACCTTTGGGACCTTTGACCGAGACTTCCGTCGCGCCGACGTTGACCTCGACACCCTTGGGCAGCTGTACCGGATACTTAGCTATACGCGACATGATCCCCCCGCTTACGAGACGACACAGAGGACTTCACCACCGATTCCAGCAGCGCGTGCCGCCCGATCGGTCATGATGCCCTGCGATGTCGATACAATGGCTATCCCGAGACCATCCCGAACCCGCGGTAGGTCCTGAGCACCCCGGTAGATGCGCACGCCAGGACGGCTGACCCGCCGAATCTCGGCGATCACACCCTCGCCCGCATAGTACTTGAGCGTCAAGCGGAGGCTGGGGTGTCCACCCACCTCATCGTCCTCGATCCCCGCAATATAGCCTTCTTCCAGCAGAACGCGCGCTATGGCCCGTTTCAGCTTCGATGCCGGTACCTGAACGTACGCCTTGCCCACCTGCTGCGCGTTGCGGATGCGGGTCAACATGTCTGCAATAGGATCTGTCATGCTCATAATCCACCCTCACCAACTGCTCTTGACGACGCCGGGGATGGCGCCGCTGGACGCGTGCTTACGCAGGCAAAGTCGACAAAGCCCAAACTTACGATAATAACCGCGCGAGCGACCGCACAACTTGCAACGGTGATAGGCGCGCACCCGAAACTTTGGCGTGCGTTCGGCCTTTGCGATCAGTGATTTTTTTGCCATGGCTGTTGGACTCCCTCAGGACCGGAACGGCATGTTGAAGGCCTTCAAGAGCCCGAGGCCCTCGGCGTCGTTCTTGGCCGTCGTCGTGAAGACGACATCCAGGCCCCGCAACCGGTCGATCTTGTCGTATTCGATTTCCGGAAAAATGATCTGCTCCTTCACGCCCATGCTGTAGTTTCCGCGTCCGTCGAAAGAGCGCGGCGACAAACCTCGAAAGTCCCGAATCCGCGGAATGGCCACCGTCACCAGACGGTCGAGAAACTCATACATACGCGCTCCGCGCAAGGTCACCATGCAGCCAATGGGGTAGCCATCGCGAATCTTGAAAGCTGCTACCGACTTGCGCGCCTTGGTAACAATGGGCTTCTGCCCGGCAATCTTGGTCATGTCGCCAAGGGCTGCCTCGAGCACCTTTTTATCGCCCACCGCTTCACCCACTCCCATGTTGAGGGTGATCTTTTGCAGGCGCGGGACCTCCATCACGCTCTTGAAGCCGAACTCCTGCATCAATCGTGGAACGATAGTGGTCTTGTAAACCTGGTACAAGCGCGCTTCCATGTTATCGACGGCTCCCATCAATGACTCGGCACTACTTCGCCGTTACTCTTGAAAAAACGTACCTTGCGACCATCCTCCAGAAACCGCTGGCCGATGCGATCGGCTTTGCCGGTGGCCGGGTTCACCACCGCAACGTTGGAGATGTGTATGGGTGCTTCCTTTTCGACGATACCACCAGCCTTGCCCATCCGATCGGGACGGGTATGGCGCTTGATCATGTTGACCTTTTCCACCACCACCCGGGACTCACCTGGGAGCACGCGCAAAATCTTGCCCCGTTTACCCTTGTCCTTGCCGGCGAGGACGATGACCTCATCATTCTTGCGTAGTTTGCTCATCGTTGATTCCTCACAACACTTCCGGCGCAAGGGAGATGATCTTCATGAAATTGGCGCCACGAAGTTCACGGGTTACCGGGCCGAAGATGCGGGTGCCGATGGGCTGCATCTGATTGTTGAGCAGGACGGCCGAGTTGCTATCGAAGCGGATCACGGAACCGTCCTCGCGGCGTACGCCCTTGCGCGTGCGCACGATGAGGGCGTTGTAGACGTCCCCCTTCTTGACCTTGCCACGCGGCGCTGCGTCCTTGACGCTGACCTTGATGACGTCACCGATGTCCGCGTAGCGCCGATGGGATCCCCCAAGGACCTTGATACACATCACCTCTTTCGCACCGCTGTTGTCGGCAACGGAAAGTCGACTCTGCATCTGGATCATGACTGTACCCCTTCCTCGATGGCCTCGCTGATGACCGTCACCAGGCGCCAGGTCTTGGTCTTGGACAGGGGCCGGCACTCTTCGATCCGCACCGTATCCCCGATACGACAGGTATTCTCCGCGTCATGGGCGTGGAACTTCTTGCTGCGCCGGATGTACTTTTTATACAGCGGGTGCTGGACACGCCGCTCCACCGTGACCACGATGGTCTTGTCCATGCGATTGCTCACGACCTTCCCGACCAGGCTACGTGGCTTTTTCTCTTCGCTCATCCCTCACTCCTCGCCATAGCCGTCATCACGGTCCGTACCCGCGCAATGTCCCTGCGCACACCCCGCAGCCGCGCCGTATTCCCCAATTGCCCGGTGCCGTGCTGCATACGCAGCTTGAACTGTTCTTCCAGCAGTTGATCCAGTCGCTGGCGGCATTCCGCAAGACTCATTCCCTGCAATTCCGATTGCTTCATCCCATCACCCGACGACTGACAAACACGGTCTGTACCGGAAGTTTGGCCGCGCCCAGGGAGAAGGCCTCCCGAGCGACCTCTTCGCTCACCCCTTCCATCTCATACAGCACCTTGCCGGGCTGAATCAGGGCGACCCAATACTCCGGATTACCCTTGCCCTTACCCATACGCACTTCGGCTGGTTTTTTACTGATGGGCTTATCGGGAAAAATACGAATCCAGATGCGGCCACCACGCTTCACGTGGCGACTGATGGCCCGGCGCGCAGCCTCCAGCTGCCGCGCCGTAATCCGACCGCGGGTAACGGCCTTCAATCCGTACTCCCCAAAACTGACCTTGTTGCCACGGGTAGCGATGCCGCGGTTGCGGCCCTTGTGCTGTTTTCTGAACTTTGTGCGATTTGGTTGCAGCATGTCTGGTTGCTCCCGTCACTTCTGCTGTGAGCTACCGCCCTGGGCGGTACTCCACTCCAGGATCTCGCCTTTGAAGATCCACACCTTGACACCAATGATGCCGTACGTGGTTTTTGCCTCGGCAAAACCGTAATCGATGTCCGCGCGCAGGGTATGCAGGGGTACCCGTCCCTCGCGATACCATTCCGTTCGGGCGATTTCGGCACCACCCAGACGCCCGGCGCAGTTGATACGCATGCCCTTGGCCCCAAAGCGCATGGCGTTGGTAACAGCTCGCTTCATCGCCCGCCGGAACATGATGCGCCGTTCCAACTGCTGAGCGACACTTTCCGCCACCAGTTGCGCATCCAATTCGGGCTTGCGGATCTCCTCGACGTTGATGTGGACGGGGACACCCATCTGCCGCTGCACATCCAGGCGCAGCTTCTCGATATCCTCGCCCTTTTTCCCGATCACTACACCAGGACGCGCCGTGTGCAGGGTGATGCGTGCGCTGCGCGCCGGACGCTCGATGACGATCTGGGAAATGGCCGCACCGCCCAGTCGTTTGCGGATGAACTCCCGCACCCGGATGTCCTCCACGAGCTTGTCCTTGAAATCGCCCTTGCTGTACCAGCGGGAATTCCAATTCTTAATGATTCCCAGACGCAGTCCGATCGGATTCGTTTTCTGTCCCATGAATTCCCCGCTTAGTGTTCAGCGACAACGATGGTGATGTGGCTGGTACGCTTGAGAATCCGCGACCCCCTACCTTTGGCGCGGGCCGCGAAGCGCTTCAGTACCGTACCACCGTCGATCTGAATGCTCTCCACAACCAGGGCATCCACGTCCGCCCCTTCGTTGTTCTCTGCGTTCGCCACCGCTGACTCGAGACACTTGCGAATGGGCAGGGCCGCCTTTTTATTCGTGAACTGCAGGATTTCCAGGGCCTTGGCCACTGGTTGACCACGCACGAGGTCGGCCACCAGGCGCGCCTTCTGCGGCGACATCTGCAATCCTTTGAGTACAGCGCTGGATCTCATCTGCTTATCCCCTTAACGCTTGGCTTTCTTGTCGGCACTGTGACCCTTGAAGGTCCGGGTCAGGGCAAACTCTCCCAACTTGTGACCCACCATATTCTCGTTCACCACCACCGGGATATGCTGACGACCGTTGTGCACGCTGATGGTCAAACCGATGAAATCCGGGGTTATGGTGGAGCGCCGCGACCAGGTCTTGATGGGACGACGGCTGTTGTTGGCCTGTGCCTCCTGAACTTTGCGATCCAGGTGCAGGTCGATGAATGGTCCTTTCTTGACGGAACGTGGCACGGCGAATCCTCTATTACTTGCTACGACGACGAACGATCATAGTGCTCGTCCGCTTGTTTTTCCGAGTCCGATATCCCTTGGTCGGCTGACCCCAGGGAGACACCGGATGACGTCCTCCGGACGTGCGTCCCTCGCCACCGCCATGGGGATGATCGACGGGGTTCATGGCAACACCGCGCACCGTGGGACGAACGCCACGCCAGCGCTTTGCGCCGGCCTTTCCGAGCTGGCGCGAGGCGTGCTCGTCGTTGCCCACCTCGCCAATGGTAGCGCGGCACGATACGTGAATCCGCCGCACTTCGCCAGAGCGCAGGCGTATCTGCGCGTAATCGCCCTCACGCGCCATGAGCTGCACACCCGCACCCGCCGAGCGCGCAATCTGCCCACCCTTGCCCGGCCGCATCTCTACATTGTGCACCATGGAACCGATGGGGATATTGCGCAACGGCATGCAGTTCCCTGGTTTGATAGGGGTATCGCTACCAGACACCACCGTATCGCCGGCTTTCAGCCCCTTGGGAGCGAGGATATAACGACGCTCACCGTCGGCATAGCAGAGTAAGGCAATGTGGGCTGTGCGGTTGGGGTCGTACTCGAGACGCTCGACGCGCGCCGGGATTTCCAACTTGTCGCGCCGAAAATCCACTAGCCGGTAATGCTGCCGATGACCGCCGCCCTGATGCCGCCGGGTGACCCGACCGTAATGGTTGCGTCCACCGCTCTTGCTCTGGGGCTCCACCAAGGGCGCATGGGGAGCACCCTTGTGCAGGTCCGGATGAACCACCCGAATGACGAAGCGTCGTCCTGCAGAGGTCGGTTTAGTCTTTACGAGAGCCATGATGTCTAGAGTCCTCAGGCAATGCCAAAGTCGATGCTGGCGCCATCCGCCAAGCGCACGTAGGCTTTCTTCCAGGCAGAGCGACGGCCGACATGACGGCCCATGCGCTTTTCCTTCCCGGCGTAATTGCAGGTCTGTACGGACGCCACATCCACCCGAAACATCGCCTCTACCGCCGCCTTGATTTCCAGCTTCTTGGCGTCACGGGCAACACGAAAGACGTACTGATTTGCCTTCTGCTGCACCATGGTGCTTTTCTCACTGATAATGGGTGCCAACAACACCAGGTACTTCCGATCGGGATTCATCCGTACACCTCACCGAACTTTGCCGCCGCCTGGGCGTCCATCAGAACTCGACCGTAACGCAGCAGGTCCGCTGGCCCGATGTCTTGCCAACCGGCGATACCCACCTGCGGAAAATTGCGCAAGGCCAGAAAAAGATTTTCCGGGACCTCGTCCATGACCAGCAAAAGATCGCTACCGCCGACCTTCTGCAGCCAGTCGCGCGCCAAGCGCGCACGGGGCTCGGCGAAATCCTCGACCACGACGATCTGCAAGCGTCCCTGTCGCAGCAGTTCCGCCAGGGCCGTGCGCATGGCCCCCGCCCACATCTTCTTGTTGACCTTCTGCGCGTAATTCTGGGTCACACCCGGAAAGGCGCGCCCGCCACCCCGCCACAGCGGGCTGCGGATGCTACCGGCACGCGCGCGACCGCTGCCCTTTTGCTTCCAGGGTTTACGCCCGCCACCCCGGACTGCCGAACGGTTTTTCTGAGCCGCAGTGCCACTGCGCAGCCCGGCAAGCTGTGCCACGACCACCTGATGCAGCAGCGCTTCGTTATAGGGGACGGCAAATACCGCATCCGCCAGTTCAACCGGCTGCGCCTTGCCGCTGCTCACCACCATACCATTGACCTGCATTGCCTGCTCCTAAGCCCGTACGGCCGGCCGGACGATGACGTCACCCTGGTTGGCTCCGGGTACGGCACCCTTGACCATGAGGAGGCGACGCTCTGCATCGATACGCACCAATTCCAGATTGAGCGTGGTCACCTGCTCATTACCCAGTTGACCCGCCATCTTCTTGCCCTTGAATACCCGGCCTGGCGTCTGCCGGCAGCCGATGGAACCTGGGGCGCGGTGAGACAGCGAGTTACCATGGCTCGCCCGGTTACTGCGAAAATTATGCCGCTTGATCGCACCGGCGAAGCCTTTACCCTTGCTGATACCCGTAACGTCCACCCGCTGCCCGGTATTGAAGATGTCGAGCCCAATTTCCTGACCAAGCTGGGGATCCTCGAGACCCGGATCCCGGAACTCGCGCAGGACACGCCCGGGCTGGGCGCCAGCCCGCCGGTAGTGACCAGCCAGAGCCGAGGTCACCCGCTGCGGGCGACGTTCACCGGTACTCACTTGAACGGCCGTATAGCCGTCCCTCTCCTGGGTCTTGATCTGGGTGATGGTATTCGTATCCACCTGGATCACCGTCACCGGCACCACCCGCCCGTCTTCGCTCCGAATTCGGGTCATCCCTATTTTGCGTCCAACCAAGCCGATGGCCATGATCATTCCCTCACAACTTGATTTCGACATCGACGCCGGCGGCCAGATCCAGCTTGATCAGAGCATCCACCGTCTTGTCGTTGGGGTCCAGAATGTCCAGCAGACGTTTGTGCGTGCGCTGCTCGAACTGATCCCGGGCATTCTTGTCGACGTGCGGAGAGCGCAGCACCGTGAAGCGCTCGATCTTGGTGGGCAAGGGAATGGGACCGCACACCCGCGCACCCGTGCGGCGAGCGGTCTCGACGATCTCCGCCGCCGAAATATCCAGCATGCGGTAGTCGTAGGACTTGAGGCGAATACGAATCTTGGATCCCGCCATCACTCCACCACCTTGGACACGACGCCGGCGCCGACGGTTCGACCGCCCTCACGCACCGCAAAGCGCAGCCCCTCTTCCATGGCAATGGGCGCAATCAGGGTCACCTTGAACTGGATGTTGTCCCCAGGCATCACCATCTCCACACCCTCGGGCAACTCCACCGCCCCCGTCACGTCCGTCGTCCGAAAGTAAAACTGCGGCCGATACCCATTGAAAAACGGCGTGTGCCGACCACCCTCTTCCTTGGACAGCACATACACCTCCGCCTCAAAACGGGTGTGCGGCTTGATACTGCCCGGCTTGGCCAGCACCTGCCCACGCTCCACCTCGTCCTTCTTGGTACCCCGCAACAACACCCCGACGTTGTCGCCCGCCTGACCCTGGTCCAGAATCTTGCGGAACATCTCCACACCCGTCACCGTGGTCTTGCTCGTCGGCCGCAGCCCCACGATCTCAATCTCATCGCCCACCTTGACGATGCCGCGCTCAATACGCCCGGTCACCACCGTACCACGCCCAGAAATACTGAACACGTCCTCGATGGGCATCAAAAAGGTCTTGTCGATAGGCCGCTCCGGCATGGGAATGTAACTGTCCATCGCCGCCGCCAGCTTGAATATGGCCGGCTCACCAATGTCGCTCTGATCCCCTTCCAAAGCCTTCAGGGCCGAGCCGATCACCACCGGAATGTCGTCCCCAGGGAAATCGTACTTGGACAGGAGCTCCCGCACCTCCATCTCCACCAACTCCAGGAGCTCGGCATCGTCCACCATGTCGGCCTTGTTCATAAAGACCACGATGTACGGCACACCCACCTGACGCGCCAGCAAAATGTGCTCCCGCGTCTGCGGCATCGGCCCGTCCGCCGCAGAAACCACCAGAATCGCACCGTCCATCTGCGCCGCACCCGTGATCATGTTCTTCACATAGTCCGCATGCCCAGGACAATCCACGTGCGCGTAGTGCCGGTTCTCCGTCTCGTACTCCACGTGCGAGGTCGCAATGGTAATCCCACGCGCCCGCTCCTCCGGCGCATTATCAATCTGGTCATAGGCCCGCGCCTCACCACCAAACTTCGCCGACAACACCTTCGTCAGCGCCGCCGTCAACGTGGTCTTCCCATGGTCCACATGACCAATCGTCCCCACATTCACATGCGGCTTCGTCCGCTCAAACTTTCCTTTGGACATTCTCCACTCTCCTAACGACTAGCGCTGACTTTTCTTGATGATGGCTTCGGCCACGTGGCCCGGAACTTCCATGTATTTCTCAAACTGCATGGTGTACGTTGCCCGCCCCTGCGACAGGGAGCGCAAGGTCGTGGCGTACCCAAACATCTCGGCGAGGGGCACTTCCGCCTTGATTACCTTGGCGCCCGCCTCGTCTTCCATGCCCTGCATGACGCCGCGGCGACTATTGATGTCGCCGATGATGTCGCCCATGTACTCTTCGGGGGTGACCACCTCTACCCCGAAGATGGGTTCGAGCAGTACCGGGTTGGCTTTGGCTGCACCCGCCTTGAAGGCCATGGAGCCGGCGATCTTGAAGGCTGCTTCCGAGGAGTCGACCTCATGGTAGGATCCGTCGAAGATGGTCGCCTTCACATCGACCACCGGAAAGCCCGCGATTATACCATTTTCCAAAGCCTCTTCAACGCCTTTCTGCGTTGGCCCGATATATTCCTTGGGAACGACACCGCCTACCACGGCATTCTCGAAAACGAAGCCACTGCCAGGCTCCAAAGGCTCGAGGCGCAGCCACACATGGCCATATTGACCCCGGCCACCGGACTGACGCACGAACTTTCCTTCCGACTCCACAGCCTTACGGATGGTCTCCCGATAGGCCACCTGCGGTGCACCGACCGTCGCCTCCACATTGAACTCCCGCTTCATGCGGTCGACGATGATTTCCAGGTGGAGTTCGCCCATACCGGAAATGATGGTCTGACCCGATTCAGGATCGGTGCGCACACGGAAGGAGGGATCCTCCTGGGCGAGCTTGCCGAGGGCGATACCCATTTTTTCTTGATCGGCCTTGGTCTTGGGCTCGACGGCGACGTGGATCACCGGTTCCGGGAACTCCATCTGTTCCAGCAGGATGGGCTTGTTCATGTCGCAGAGGGTATCCCCGGTGAAGGCGGTCTTGAGGCCCACGGCAGCGGCGATATCACCGGCATAGACTTCCTTGATCTCGCGCCGCTCATTGGCGTGCATCTGCAGGACGCGGCCGATACGCTCCCGCTGCCCACGACCGGGATTGGACACCGTGGAACCGGCCTGCAGGACGCCGGAGTAGACCCGGAAAAAGGTGAGCTGGCCGACGAAGGGATCGGTCATGATCTTGAAGGCCAGGGCCGAGAACGGCTGGTCATCGTCGGCCGACCGCTCTACCTGCGCCCCGTCGTTGGGATCCACACCCTTCACCGGTGGGATATCTTTGGGGGACGGTAGATAGTCCAAGACCGCGTCCAAGGCCGCCTGCACCCCACGGTTCTTGAAGGCGCTGCCGCAGAGCACGGGGACGAGCTCGCTGGCAATGGTGGCTCGCCGCAGGGCGGCCTTGAGCTCTTCCACCGTCACCGTCTCGCCCTCGAGATATTTCATCATCAGGGTCTCGTCGGTGTCGCAGATAGCCTCCACCATGGACTGATGGGCTGCCTCTGCGGCCTCCTTCAACTCGGCGGGAATCTCTTCTTCCGTAAAACGCATACCCTGGGTAGCATCGTCCCAGATGATGGCCTTCATCTTCATGAGGTCGATGACGCCGTGGAACTGGTCTTCCGCACCGATTGGCAACTGGATGGGCAGGGCATTGCCGCGCAGGCGGGCACGAATCTGCTCCACCACCCGCTGGAAATTGGCGCCCTGGCGATCCATCTTGTTGACGAAAGCAATGCGGGGAACACCGTACTTGTTGGCCTGACGCCATACCGTCTCGGACTGCGGTTGGACACCACCCACCGCACAAAACACCGCCATGGCACCATCGAGAACGCGCAGGGAGCGTTCCACCTCGATGGTGAAGTCCACGTGGCCCGGCGTGTCGATGATGTTGATGCGGTGCTCAGGACGGGAACCGTCCATGCCTTTCCAGAAGCAGGTGGTTGCTGCGGAGGTGATGGTGATGCCGCGCTCCTGCTCCTGCGCCATCCAGTCCATGGTCGCAGTGCCCTCGTGCACCTCGCCCAACTTGTGCGAGACACCGGTGTAGAACAGGATGCGCTCGGTTGTGGTCGTCTTGCCGGCATCGATGTGGGCCATGATGCCGATGTTGCGATAGCGGTCGATGGGGGTTGTGCGCGCCACGGTTGGGTCCTTGTCGTTGAGAGCGGTGGAAATTACCAGCGGAAGTGGGCGAACGCCTTGTTCGCCTCGGCCATCCGGTGCGTCTCTTCGCGCTTGCGCACGGCGTTACCGCGATTTTCGGCAGCCTCCAGGATTTCCGCTGCCAAACGGTTGCCCATGGATTTTTCGTTGCGCTTACGCGCCGAATCCCGCAGCCAGCGCATCGCCAAGGCCATACGCCGATCGGAGCGCACCTCTACCGGCACCTGATAGGTTGCACCACCCACCCGTCGGCTCTTCACCTCGACCACGGGGCGCACGTTGTCGATGGCCTTGCGAAAGACTTCCATGGGATCGGTTTTGGCCTTTTCACCGACGATCTCGAGGGCGCCGTAGACGATCTTCTCGGCGGTGCTCTTCTTACCATCGCGCATCATGACGTTGGCAAACTTGGCGATGAGCTCTTCCTTGTATTTTGGATCCGGCAGGACCGTACGCTTGGGCACTTCACGACGTCTTGGCATGACTCTCGAAACTCCTCGATGCGGATAGGCTACGACCGGCCTTTACTTGGGCCGTTTGGCGCCGTACTTGGAACGGGCCTGTTTACGATTCTTGACGCCCGCAGTATCCAGGGTGCCACGGACGATGTGGTAGCGTACGCCAGGAAGATCCTTGACGCGACCACCGCGAATGAGGACCACCGAGTGCTCCTGCAGGTTGTGCCCCTCACCCGGAATGTAGCTGCTGACTTCGAAGCCATTGGTAAGACGCACGCGCGCCACCTTACGCAAAGCCGAGTTGGGCTTTTTCGGGGTGGTGGTGTAGACACGGGTACAGACGCCGCGCTTCTGGGGGTTGGCCTCCAGGGCGGGCACCTTGCTTTTGGCCGTCGGCGCCTTGCGCGGTTTGCGCACCAGTTGGTTCAGTGTGGGCATCTACCATCTCCAAAGTCAGAAAGCGGCCACGAAGCGCCGCCAGAGAGAGCGCGCATTTTAGTGATGCGCGCCTGAGGTGTCAAGAAAAGTCTTGGCGAAAAACGGCTTAACGCAGTTCCGCCACCGTGCTTTCTGCGGGCTCGCTTTCGCCCTCTGCCATGATCGGCAGACCGCGATTGCGACGGCGCCGGTGTTCGTGATACGCGAGGCCGGTGCCAGCAGGAATGAGACGACCGACGATGACGTTCTCCTTGAGACCGCGCAGGTCGTCCACCTTGCCGGCCACTGCCGCTTCCGTGAGCACCCGGGTGGTCTCCTGGAAGCTCGCCGCCGAGATGAAGGACTCGGTGGACAGACTCGCCTTGGTGATACCCAGCAGCATGGGGGTGAAGCGCGCAGGTTCCTTTCCCGCCGCTTCCGCTGCTGCGTTTTCCTCTTCCACACGGGCACGATCCACCTGGTCTCCCGGGATGAAGCTGGTGTCACCAGCGTAGGTGATCTCCACCTTGCGCAGCATCTGCCGCAAGATCACCTCGATGTGCTTGTCGTTGATGCGCACACCCTGTAGGCGGTAGACGTCCTGGACCTCATCGACGATGTAATTGGCCAGAGCCTGGACCCCCAGTACCCGCAGGATATCGTGGGGAACCGGCTGACCTTCGACCAGGGGCTCGCCGGGACTGACCCGCTCGCCATCGTGAACCGTGACGTGACGGCCCTTGGGGATGAGGTATTCGTGCTGCTCATTGTGCTCGTCGGTGATGATAAGGCGCTGCTTGCCCTTGGTATCCTTGCCGAAACTGACGATACCGTCGTGTTCGGCGACGATGGCAAAGTCCTTGGGCCGGCGCGCCTCGAAGAGTTCCGCCACGCGCGGCAGACCGCCGGTGATGTCGCGGGTTTTACTGGTACCCACAGGCAAACGGGCAAGAATATCGCCGGGCTGTACCGCGGAGCCTTCCTGCACCGCCAACACCGCCCGGGCCGGCAGGAAGTACCGCGCCGGCAGATCCGTACCGGGGAGCTTCAGGTCCTGCCCCTGCTCGTCTTGCAGGGTGATCATGGGCCGCAGGTCACGACCGGCAGCAGGTCGCTGCTTGGCGTCCAGCACCATCCAGGTGGAGAGGCCCGTGATATCGTCGCTCTGCACCTGTACGCTGACACCCTCCACCACATCCTTGAGCACCGCCCGTCCACCGATTTCGCTGACGATGGGTCGCGTGTGGGGGTCCCACTCGGCAATACGCTTGCCCGCCGTGACGGTGGCACCGTCGTCCACCAGGATGGTGGCGCCATAGGGGACCTTGTAACGCTCCTTTTCTCGACCCTGATCGTCGGTGACGGTGATCTCGCCATTGCGGGCAACCACCACGTGTCGCCCGCTGGGGTGGGTTACCAAGCGCAGGTTGGGCTGATAGCGAATGGCGCCGCCCTGCTTGATGTCGATACTGCTCTGGGACACGGCCCGACTGGCGGCACCACCGATGTGGAAGGTGCGCATGGTCAGCTGTGTGCCCGGCTCACCGATGGACTGCGCCGCGATGACGCCCACTGCTTCACCGATGTTCACCAGATGCCCGCGGGCCAGATCGCGGCCGTAGCACAGGGCGCACACGCCGTGGCGCGACTTGCAGGTGAGCGGCGAACGCACCTTGAGGGAGTCGATACCCAGCTCGTCCAAGGTAGACAGCAACTTCTCCGTCAAGAGGGTGTTGCGGGGGATGACCACCTCACCGCTATTGGGGTGCTGGATATCCTCCGCCGTGACCCGGCCGAGGACGCGATCGCGCAGAGCCTCGATGACTTCACCGCCCTCCACCAGGGGCATCATGGGCAGGCCATCTTCCGTGCCACAGTCGTGCTCCACCACGACCAAGTCCTGGGTGACATCCACCAGACGGCGGGTGAGATAACCGGAATTGGCTGTCTTCAGGGCCGTATCTGCCAGACCCTTGCGCGCGCCGTGGGTGGAGATGAAGTACTGCAGGACGTTCAATCCCTCGCGGAAGTTCGCGGTGATGGGCGTCTCGATGATGGAGCCGTCGGGCTTGGCCATCAGGCCGCGCATGCCGGCGAGCTGGCGAATCTGCGCCGCCGAACCACGGGCGCCGGAGTCGGCCATCATGAAGATGGAGTTGAAGGAGTCTTGCTGGACCTCCTTGCCATCGGCAAGCACCACCTTTTCCTTGCTCACCAGATCCATCATGGCCTTGGCCACCTCGTCGGTCGCCCGCGACCAGATGTCCACCACCTTGTTGTAGCGCTCCCCCTCGGTGACCAGGCCCGAGGTGTACTGCTCCTGAATGGTTTTGACCTCCTCTTCGGCCCGGGCGAGGATCGTTTCCTTTTCCGGCGGCGTCACCATGTCGCCGGCGCCAAAGGAGATACCACCGCGGGTGGCCATGCGATAGCCGGTGTACATGAGCTGATCGGCAAAGATCACCGTATCCTTCACGCCCAGAGTGCGGTAACAGGTATTGATGAGTTCGGCGATGACCTTCTTTTTCAGGACGCGATTGATGATGCTGAAGGGCAGGCCCTCGGGCAGGATATCGGCCAGCAGCGCCCGGCCCACCGTCGTCTCTACCCGTTCACCGCGAAAACGCATGGTGATGCGCGCATGCAATCCCACCTGTCCCGTATCGTAGGCACGGCGCACCTCGGCAGTGTCCGCAAAGACGCTCCCGGTACCCGGCGCGCCCGCGCGCTCCTGGCTGACGTAGTATAGACCCAGAACGATGTCTTGGGAGGGTACGATGATGGGCTCCCCGTTGGCGGGGCTCAGGATGTTGTTGGTGGACATCATGAGGGTCCGGGCCTCTAGCTGCGCTTCCAGCGACAGGGGCACGTGCACCGCCATCTGGTCGCCGTCGAAGTCGGCGTTGTAGGCTGCACAGACCAAGGGATGCAGCTGGATGGCCTTGCCTTCGATGAGGACCGGCTCGAAGGCCTGGATGCCCAGACGGTGCAGGGTCGGTGCCCGGTTGAGCATGACCGGATGCTCGCGGATGACCTCTTCCAGGATATCCCAGACCTCGGGTTTCTCCTGTTCCACCAAGCGTTTGGCCGCCTTGATGGTGGTGGCGAGCCCCCGCTCTTCCAGCTTGTTGAAAATGAAGGGCTTGAAGAGCTCCAGCGCCATTTTCTTGGGTAGTCCGCACTGGTGTAGGCGCAACTCTGGCCCCACCACGATCACCGAGCGTCCGGAATAATCCACCCGCTTGCCCAGCAGATTCTGACGGAAACGCCCCTGCTTGCCCTTGATCATATCCGCCAGAGACTTCAGGGGCCGCTTGTTGGGACCAGCGATGGCCCGACCGCGGCGGCCATTGTCGAGCAGGGCGTCCACGGCCTCCTGGAGCATGCGCTTTTCATTACGGACAATGATGTCCGGGGCCTTGAGCTCCAGCAAACGCTTGAGGCGGTTGTTCCGATTGATGACCCGACGGTAGAGATCGTTGAGATCGGAGGTCGCAAAACGGCCACCGTCCAGGGGTACCAAGGGCCGCAGATCCGGTGGCAGCACCGGCAATACCTCCATGATCATCCACTCGGGACGATTGCCGGAGGTCTCGAAGGCCTCGAGGATCTTCAAGCGCTTGGCCAGCTTCTTGGTCTTGGTGTCGGAATTGCTCTCCTGCAGCTCCGTGCGGGTCTTCTCGATCTCTTCCTTGAGCGGAATGGCGCGCAACAGATCGCGGATACCCTCGGCACCCATCTTTGCGACGAACTCATCGCCATGCTCTTCAAGGGCGTCCAGATATTGATCTTCACTGAGGATGGTACCGCGATCCAAGGGCGTCAGACCCGGGTCCACCACCACGTAGGCTTCGAAGTAGAGGACGCGCTCGATATCCCGCAGGGCCATGTCCAGAATCATGCCCATGCGGCTGGGGAGAGACTTCAGGAACCAGATATGGGCGACGGGGCTGGCCAGTTCGATGTGCCCCATGCGCTCGCGCCGCACCCGCGCCTGGGTCACCTCGACGCCGCACTTCTCGCAGACCACTCCGCGGTGCTTGAGACGCTTGTACTTGCCGCACAGACATTCGTAGTCCTTGATGGGACCGAAGATCTTGGCGCAGAACAAGCCTTCCCGCTCGGGCTTGAAGGTACGGTAGTTGATGGTCTCGGGCTTTTTCACCTCGCCGTAGGACCAGGACCGGATCTTATCCGGCGACGCGATACCGATACGGATGGCGTCGAATTCTTCCTGGCGATCGTTCTGCTTGAACAGCTTCAGTAAATCTTTCAAGGCACCCTTCCTTGTCCGCCTGTGGACCTTTAGTTGGACTGTTCCAGTTCGATGTCGATGGCAAGCGACCGCAGCTCCTTCAAGAGCACATTGAAGGACTCGGGCATGCCGGCATCCATGCGGAAATCGCCCTTGACGATGGACTCGTACATCTTACTGCGTCCGGACACGTCGTCGGACTTGACCGTGAGCATCTCCTGCAGGGTGTAGGCCGCACCGTAGGCCTCCAGGGCCCAGACCTCCATCTCGCCAAACCGCTGGCCACCAAACTGCGCCTTGCCGCCCAGCGGCTGCTGGGTGACCAGGCTATAGGGACCGGTGGAGCGGGCATGCATCTTGTCGTCTACCAGGTGGTGAAGCTTCAGCATGTACATGTAGCCGACGGTAACCGGTCGATCGAACGCCTCACCACTGCGGCCATCGTAGAGCGTGACCTGGCCACTGCGCGGCAGCCCGGCAAGCTCCAGCATGTCGCGGATTTCCTCTTCCGAAGCGCCGTCGAAAACGGGGGTAGCCATGGGCACACCGCCGCGCAGATTACGCGCGAGCTCGAGGATGTCCTCGTCGTTGAGCTGATCGAGGTCTTCCTTCTTGCCGGCGCGGTTGTAGATCTCCTTCAGGAAGGCGCGGATCTCGCTCACCTGCCGCTGGTTTTCCAGCATTTCCTCGATGCGCCGGCCCAGACCCTTGGCGGCCCAGCCCAGGTGCGTCTCGAGAATCTGCCCGACGTTCATGCGGGAAGGTACGCCCAGAGGATTGAGGACGATGTCTACTGGCGTACCATCGGCAAGATAGGGCATGTCCTCCACGGGCACGATCTTGGATACCACGCCCTTGTTGCCGTGGCGCCCGGCCATCTTGTCACCGGGCTGGAGCTGACGCTTCACCGCCACGTGCACCTTGACCATCTTCAGCACACCGGGGCTCAGGTCATCCCCCTGGGTCAACTTGCGCCGCTTCTCTTCCAGCACCGCATCCAGACGCTCCCGTTGCTGCTCCAGCTGCGCCCGGATCTGCTCCAGGGCCGCATTGCTCTCCTCGCTGCGCAGACGGATGTCGAACCACTGACTGCGAGGCAAGTCCTTGAGGTAGGCCTTGGTGATCTTGGCGCCCGCCGCAAGGCCGTTGGGACCGCCCTCCGCCACCTTGTTCAGGAGCAGACGCTCGATGCGCTGAAAACTATCCTGCTCGAAGATCCGGTACTCGTCGTGGACGTCCTTGCGGATCTTACGCAACTGCTCTTCTTCGATGGCCTTGGCCCGGGCATCCTTTTCGATGCCGTCGCGGGTGAACACCTGGACATCGATGACGGTACCGTACATCCCCGCCGGCATGCGCATGGAGTTGTCCTTCACGTCCGAGGCCTTCTCACCGAAAATGGCGCGCAGGAGTTTTTCCTCGGGGGTCAGTTGGGTCTCCCCTTTGGGCGTGACCTTACCCACGAGGATATCTCCGGGCGCGAGCTCGGCACCGATGACGACAATGCCGGACTCGTCCAGATGCCGCAGCGCGCCCTCGGCGACGTTGGGGATGTCGCGGGTGATCTCCTCGGGTCCGAGCTTCGTATCGCGGGCAAAGACGGAGAATTCCTCGATGTGAATGGTGGTGTAGCGATCCTCCGCCACCACCCGCTCGGAAATCAGGATGGAATCCTCGAAGTTATAGCCATTCCAGGGCATGAACGCCACCAGGATGTTCTGCCCCAGAGCCAGCTCTCCCATTTCCGTACTGGGACCGTCGGCGAGCACGTCACCACGGGCCACCACATCCCCCACCTTGACGATGGGGCGCTGATTGAGGGTGGTGTTCTGGTTGGAGCGGGCATACTTCACCAGGTTGTAGATGTCGACACCAGGCTCGCCCGGGAGCGTTTCCTCGTCATTGACCCGGACTACGATACGCGCACCGTCGACGCTGTCCACCACCCCACCCCGTACCGCCTTGATGGCGGCACCGGAATCGATGGCCACCACCCGCTCCATCCCCGTTCCCACCAAGGGTGCCTGGGAGCGCACGGTGGGTACCGCTTGACGCTGCATGTTGGAACCCATGAGCGCGCGGTTAGCGTCGTCGTGCTCCAGAAAGGGGATGAGGCTCGCCGCCACCGACACGATCTGACGCGGCGAGATGTCCATGAACTGGACCTGATCGGGATTGGCCAGAACGGTTTCGTTGCGATGGCGGCAGGAGACCAACTCATCCACCAAGCGGTTGTCGTCGTCCAGGGTGCTGTTGGCCTGGGCAATGACGTAGTTGCCCTCATCGATGGCCGACAGATATACCACCTCGTCCGTCGCCCGGCCTGCGATCACCCGCCGGTAGGGCGTCTCCAGGAAGCCGTAGGCATTGGTCCGGGCGTAGCAGGAAAGGCTGTTGATCAGGCCGATGTTGGGCCCTTCCGGCGTTTCGATGGGACATATGCGCCCATAGTGGGTGGGATGCACGTCGCGCACTTCGAACCCGGCACGCTCGCGGGTGAGACCGCCTGGTCCCAGGGCCGATACGCGGCGCTTATGGGTCACCTCCGACAGGGGATTGGTCTGGTCCATGAACTGGGACAGCTGACTGGAGCCAAAGAACTCGTTGACCACCGCCGCGATGGGCTTGGCGTTGATGAGATCCTGGGGCGTCAAGCCCTCACTCTCGGCCAGGGCCAGGCGGTCCTTCACCGCCCTTTCGACGCGCACCAGACCCAGCCGAAACTGATTCTCCATCAGTTCACCCACGGAACGCACACGACGGTTACCCAGGTGATCGATGTCGTCGATGTCGCCCTGACCGTTGCGCAGGGCCACCAGAACCTTGAGTACGTCGATGATGTCCTCGTTGCTCAGCACCCCGGGGCCGGTGATCTCTTCCCGTCCCACCCGCCGGTTGAACTTCATCCGGCCAACGGCGGAGAGATCGTAGCGATCGGGGCTGAAGAAAAGCCCCTGGAAGAGATTCTGGGCAGCGTCCTTGGAGGGCGGTTCACCGGGACGCATCAACCGGTAGATCTCGAGCTGCGCCTCGTGGGCGTCGCGCGCGGTATCGATGCGCAAGGTTTCGGAGATGTAGGCGCCGCGATCCAGCTCGTTGGTATAGAGTGTGCGCAGGCTACGGGCTGGCAGAGCGTAGAGCCGCGCGAGGATTTCTGCATCCAGAGCCTCGTTGGCCGCCACGATGACCTCACCGGTGGCCTCATCCACCAGATCCTGGGCCAGCACCTTGCCGAGGAGAAAGGCCTCGGGAACCTCGACCTCCTGCTCCCCACCCAGCTCGCTCAACTGCCGCACATGACGCGCTGTCACGCGCTTGCCCGCCGCCACCACCACTTCACCGGTCTTGGGATGGACGATATCGAAAACCGCCGTCTCGCCCTGCAAACGCTGGGGGATCAGGTGATAGAAGATACGCTTGCCGTCGATGCGGAAGGTGTCCGTCTCGAAGAACATCGCCAGAATGTCTTCGGTGCTATAGCCCAAGGCGCGCAGCAGCGTGGTGGCCGGCAACTTACGCCGCCGGTCGATACGGGCATAGATGTGATCCTTGGGATCAAACTCAAAGTCGAGCCAGGAACCGCGATAGGGGATGATCCGCGCGTTGAAGAGCAGCTTGCCCGAAGAGTGGGTCTTACCGCGATCGTGGTCGAAGAAAACGCCGGGAGAACGGTGCAACTGCGACACGATGACCCGTTCCGTGCCGTTGATGACAAAGGCACCGTGGTCGGTCATGAGGGGAAGTTCGCCCATGTAGACGTCCTGTTCCTTGACGTCCTTGATGCGCTTGGCACCAGTGCTGTCGTCCTTCTCGTAGAGTGCCAGGCGCAGCCGCACGCGCAGGCCCGCACAGTAGGTCAGGCCCCGCTGACGGCACTCCACCACATCAAACACCGGTTTTTCCAGGCGATAGGACACAAAGTCCAGACTGGCATTGCCAGAGTAGCTCTCCATGGGGAAGAGCGAACGGAAAACCTCTTGCAGTCCGACCTCCTTGCGCGCAGCCGCCGGCACGTCGGCTTGCAGAAAATCCCGATACGAATCCATCTGGGTAGCCAACAGATAGGGCACCTGCAGAATGCTCTGGCTCTTGCCAAAGTCTTTACGAATCCGTTTCTTTTCAGTAAAAGAATAGGCCATGAGTGCTCCGCGCGACGCTCGCTAAGAAGAGATCCGACAATGGCGATGACCACCGCCAATAATAAGGGGCTGGCAACGTCCAGCGTCGCCAGCCAAGGCACCTAAAATACTACGATTACTTGATTTCTGCCTGGGCACCAGCTTCAACCAGCTGCGCCTTGATGCTCTCGGCCTCGGCCTTGGAGATACCTTCCTTGACCGGTTTCGGAGCACCATCCACCAGATCCTTGGCTTCCTTCAGCCCGAGATTGGTGATGGCGCGCACCACCTTGATGGTATTGACCTTGTTGGCGCCGGCAGAGGTGAGGATGACGTCGAATTCCGTCTGTTCCTCAGCCGCTGCAGCGGCCTCACCACCGCCGCCGGCGGCGGCAGGACCCGCAGCCACCGCCACCGCGGCGGCAGACACCCCAAACTTCTCCTCCATATCCTTGATGAGCTCGGAGAGCTCGAGAACGGTCATGCCAGCAATGGCATCCAGGATTTCGGCTTTGGACAACGCCATGATCTATACTCCTATGAAAATATGAATGAATTACGCTGCTTTCTGATCGCGCACTGCCGCGAGGGTACGGACGAAGCGCCCGGGAACCTCGTTGAGTGTGCGCACGAAGGTGGAGATGGGGGCCTGCATGGTACCCATGAGCTTGGCCAACAACTCCTCGCGGGAGGGCATCTTGCTGAGCTGCGCCAGAGCCTGGGCATCCATGAGCTGTGAACCCAGGGCGCCACCGGTGATGATCAGCTTGTCGTTGCGCTTGGCAAAGTCCGTGAAGAGCTTGGCCATGGCCACCGGATCCGCACTGGCCGCAAAGACCAGAGGGCCCTTGAGCAGAGGATCCATCACCAGGAAGGGGCTGTCTTTCAGGGCGCGGCGCAGGAGTGAGTTCTTCACCACCTGAATCAATACCCCCTGTTTACGCCCGGCCGCACGCAATTCCGTCATCTGCGCCACGGTCAGACCCCGATACTCCGCAACCACGGTAGCTTGCATACCCTCGAGCTTCGCTTGCAGTGCAGCGACCACCTGTTCCTTTTCTGCGAGCTTGAGACTCATTGAACTGCTACCTCCATGTGGACAGAGGCGGCCAAAATTTCTGGCGCGCCGTCGCCTGCGCAGGGTGGGATGTTTAAGGCCGAAGCCCCCTGCGGTCTTTGAACGCCGGCTTGCGCCGACTTTTCGTCACTGCGGACGAAACCTTAAAGCCCGGACGGATCCACGGGTACACCGGGACCCATGGTGGGCGAAACACTGATCTTACGAATGTAGATTCCCTTACTGGTGGCGGGCTTGGCTTTCTTCAGGCTGTCCATGAGCGCCAGCAGGTTCTCCCGCAGATCTTCGACGCTGAAGGAGGCCTTGCCGATGCTACTGTGAATGATACCACCCTTGTCGGCACGATAACGTACCTGGCCGCCCTTGGCATTCTGAACGGCGGTACGGACATCCGCCGTCACCGTACCCACCTTAGGGTTGGGCATCAGTCCGCGTGGTCCAAGCACCGGCCCAAGGCCACCCACGACGCGCATGGCGTCGGGAGTCGCAATGACCACATCGAAATCCATCTGCCCAGCCTTGACCTGCTCGGCCAGATCCTCCATGCCGACGAGATCCGCACCAGCTTCCCGGGCCTCGGTAGCCTTGTCCCCGGTGGCAAAAACCGCTACCCGCATGGTCTTGCCGGTGCCTTTGGGCAATACCACCGCACCGCGCACCACCTGATCGGACTTACGCGGATCGATTCCCAGACCCACGGCCACATCCACGGACTCGTCGAACTTCGCCGTCGCCCCCTGCTTCACCAGGGCCAGCGCCTCGTCCACCGCATAACGCTTGCTCCGATCCACCAACTGCTGCAGGGCGGCCTCTCGCTTCGATACCTTGGCCATGGGCTAACCCTCCACCGTCAGGCCCATACTGCGGGCAGTGCCACGAATACTGCGCTTGGCCGACTCCAGATCCTGGGTATTGAGGTCCGGCATCTTGGTCTTGGCAATCTCCTCGACCTGCGCTTCGGTGACCTTACCCACCTTGTTGGTGTTTGGACGTCCACTGCCTTTGGCAAGGCCTGCCGCCTTCAGGAGCAGAACCGGCGCTGGCGGGGTCTTGACCTCAAAGGTGAAGCTCTTGTCGGCGTAAACGGTGATGATCACGGGCAGGGGCAAACCCGGCTCGATGCCCTGTGTCTGCGCGTTGAAGGCCTTACAGAACTCCATGATGTTCAGACCGCGCTGACCCAGAGCAGGACCGATGGGCGGGCTTGGATTGGCTTGGGTCGCCTTCACCTGCAACTTGATGTAACCGGTAATCTTTTTTGCCATTCAACTCTCCATGAGGTGCAAACGCCGAAGAGGCTCCCTCGCAACAAACGATCAGATCTTCTCTACCTGACCAAAGTCCAGCTCCACTGGCGTGGAACGTCCGAAAATCGTGACCGAGACGCGCAACTTGCTCTTTTCGTAGTTGACCTCCTCGACCACACCGTTGAAGTCCTTGAAGGGCCCGTCGATGACCCGGACTTGCTCACCGGCATCAAAGCTGAACTTGGGACGCGGCTTCTCGACCCCCTCCTTGATGCGATCAAGAATGGCGTTGGCTTCGGCCTCGCTCAGGGGGTGCGGCTTACCCACGGACCCACCGACAAAGCCCGTGACCCGGGGAGTGTGTTTCACGAGGTGCCAGGTCTGATCGTTCATCTCCATCTGCACGAGCACGTAGCCGGGGTAGAACATGCGCTGGGAACTGGTCTTCTGACCATTGCGCATCTCCACCACCTCTTCGACGGGGACGAGAATTTCGCCAAACTGATCCTCCAGCCCTTCCCGCTTCGCCCGCTCGCGGATCTCTGCCTGCACCTTTTTCTCAAAGCTGGAAAAGGCGTGCACCACATACCATCGCATCGTCATTATCCCACGCCCCCCAAGGCAAAGCGCACAATCGCCAGCAAGGCTATATCCACGAGCCACAAGAAGATGGCTATGACGATGATCAGCAGCAAGATGACGCCCGTACTGCGCAACACTTCCCTGCGCGTCGGCCAGACCACCTTGAGCAGTTCAACGTAGGCTTCGCGGAAAAACAAAACGAGCGCCTTGGCGACAGCGCTGGTGGCAAATACCAGAAGCGCGAGGGCCAAGGCGACAATCAGGGCCAGACTGGGATACAGCGCACCCAGATGCAGCGGGATCAGGAAGTAGGCGAACACCCCCAAGGCGGCCAGGATTGCCGCGGAATAGAGTTTCACTTGCTCCGACATGAACGCTGCACCTTTAAAAATGGCAGGGCAGGAGGGGCTCGAACCCCCAACCTGCGGTTTTGGAGACCGCTGCTCTACCAATTGAGCTACTGCCCTGCAGACGGCAAACGGCGGAGCGTGCCGCCGCTTTCCAACGCTTTACTCCGTTGCTGAAACTACTCCACCACCTTGGACACGACGCCGGCGCCGACGGTTCGACCGCCCTCACGCACCGCAAAGCGCAGCCCCTCTTCCATGGCAATGGGCGCAATCAGGGTCACCTTGAACTGGATGTTGTCCCCAGGCATCACCATCTCCACACCCTCGGGCAACTCCACCGCCCCCGTCACGTCCGTCGTCCGAAAGTAAAACTGCGGCCGATACCCATTGAAAAACGGCGTGTGCCGACCACCCTCTTCCTTGGACAGCACATACACCTCCGCCTCAAAACGGGTGTGCGGCTTGATACTGCCCGGCTTGGCCAGCACCTGCCCACGCTCCACCTCGTCCTTCTTGGTACCCCGCAACAACACCCCGACGTTGTCGCCCGCCTGACCCTGGTCCAGAATCTTGCGGAACATCTCCACACCCGTCACCGTGGTCTTGCTCGTCGGCCGCAGCCCCACGATCTCAATCTCATCGCCCACCTTGACGATGCCGCGCTCAATACGCCCGGTCACCACCGTACCACGCCCAGAAATACTGAACACGTCCTCGATGGGCATCAAAAAGGTCTTGTCGATAGGCCGCTCCGGCATGGGAATGTAACTGTCCATCGCCGCCGCCAGCTTGAATATGGCCGGCTCACCAATGTCGCTCTGATCCCCTTCCAAAGCCTTCAGGGCCGAGCCGATCACCACCGGAATGTCGTCCCCAGGGAAATCGTACTTGGACAGGAGCTCCCGCACCTCCATCTCCACCAACTCCAGGAGCTCGGCATCGTCCACCATGTCGGCCTTGTTCATAAAGACCACGATGTACGGCACACCCACCTGACGCGCCAGCAAAATGTGCTCCCGCGTCTGCGGCATCGGCCCGTCCGCCGCAGAAACCACCAGAATCGCACCGTCCATCTGCGCCGCACCCGTGATCATGTTCTTCACATAGTCCGCATGCCCAGGACAATCCACGTGCGCGTAGTGCCGGTTCTCCGTCTCGTACTCCACGTGCGAGGTCGCAATGGTAATCCCACGCGCCCGCTCCTCCGGCGCATTATCAATCTGGTCATAGGCCCGCGCCTCACCACCAAACTTCGCCGACAACACCTTCGTCAGCGCCGCCGTCAACGTGGTCTTCCCATGGTCCACATGACCAATCGTCCCCACATTCACATGCGGCTTCGTCCGCTCAAACTTTCCTTTGGACATCAGACTTTCTCCAAAAAAGCAAGACCCAAGATCAACGAAAATGGAGCCCACAACCGGATTCGAACCGGTGACCTCTTCCTTACCAAGGAAGTGCTCTGCCGACTGAGCTATGTGGGCCTGTACTTGGAGCGGGTGATGGGAATCGAACCCACACCATCAGCTTGGAAGGCTGAGGTTCTACCATTGAACTACACCCGCACGACCGAAGCCGAGGCACTGCAAAGCGTTATGGTGGAGGGGGGAGGATTCGAACCTCCGAAGGCAGAGCCGTCAGATTTACAGTCTGATCCCTTTGACCGCTCGGGAACCCCTCCCACGGTAGCGGCGAATTATGGGCGCGGGCCCGAACAGTGTCAAGTGGAACTAGCCCGCAGACGACGGTACCGATGAATTCCGCCGGCGGACGCTCGGGTGACGAGGGCGATGGGCACACCGGTGGGGCCTCGCCGATGACCATATTGCGACAACATGCCATACGGGGCGACAGCCGCGCAAGGGGATTTGGCAGACCGCGCCTTGACATCGTTGCCCGTTTACAACATTCTTCTCGAGTTGTTTACGTTCTCCGCTGAGCAAACGGGGCAGCGGCTTGACAAGAGGAGGGTTAAATTATGATCAAGAACAAGAGAGTGGCACTGATTGCAGGGCTTGCTGCCGGGCTCGTGAGCACCGCAGCGCTGGCGGAAAACGCCTACGAAGGATACGCCATCAACGGACAGGGTCAACCGGTGGTGACGGGCACGGGGCAGTGTGTACGCGGCGGTCGTCCAGTAACGGACGGAGCGACGCCAGCCTACTGCGCTCCCAAGGTGGCTGCCAAACCGACTCCGGCACCGGCTCCCGCACCTGCGCCCGCCCCAGCGCCCATCGCGCCGGTGGAAAAGACCGTCCTGGTGAGCAAGCCCATCACCATCACCGGTATCAATTTTAAGTTCAATTCCTATAAGCTTCTGGATCGGGACATCAAGGTCCTGGACCAGGTGGCCGATTTCGCCAAGCAGCATCCGGATGCCGTCCTGGACGTGAACGGCTATTGCAGTAAGGTCGGCACCTACGCGTACAACCTGAAGCTCTCCAAGCTTCGTGCCGAAAGTGTCGCTCAGTATCTGGAGCGCCATGGCGTGCCGCGCGATCGGATGGTCCTGAAGGGACACTCCTACAACGACCCGGTGGCGAGCAACGCGACCCCCGAGGGACGCTTCCTGAACCAGCGCGTCGAGATCAACTCCAGCATCAAGGTGGAGAAGACCGTACAGCAGTAACGGTTCGACGCAACGGTAGAAACGGGCCCTTTTGGGCCCGTTTTCATTTGCGCCTGCGCATCGTTGTCGCCGCTTTCCGTGCTAGAATCGCGTCATGCGCCAATCCTACCTGCGTTTTTTGCGAATCCTGGTCATCACCCGGGTGCTGGTCCGTTATCGTCTGGACGAAGTCCTCTATTTTCTGCCACTCCTGAAACCCTATCAGGCCATTCTCAAGCTCAATCCCCTGCTGTGGATCATGCCAAAACCGGAGGGGGATTTTCCGGTACGTCTGCGCATGGCATTGGAGAATCTCGGTCCCACCTTCATCAAGTTGGGACAGATGCTGTCGACCCGAAGGGACCTGCTGCCAGATGCCATCACTCAGGAACTCGCGCGCCTGCAGGATGCCGTGCCGCCCTTTTCCTCGGCCGAGGCGCACAGACGGATAGAAACCAGCCTGGGCGTGGAGCTCACCAAGGTCTTCAAAAGCATCGAGGCCGAGCCTGCGGCAGCAGCTTCCATCGCTCAGGTGCACTTTGGTGAATTGCTGGACGGACGCGCCGTCGCCATCAAGATTCGCCGACCGGGCCTGCGCCGGGTCATCGAACAGGACCTGGGCATCCTCGCCTCCCTCGCAGATTTTGCCGAGCGCTACTCCCAGGAGGGCAGGCGGCTACGCGTGCGCGCCGTGGTCGCAGAGTACGCCAAGACCCTGCGCGGCGAACTCGATCTTTTGCGCGAAGCGGCCAACGCAAGCCAACTGCGACGCAACTTCCAGGGGGAGCCGGAACTTCTGTATGTGCCGGAGATATATTGGGATTACTGCAGCTCCGAGGTCCTGGTCATGGAGCGCATCTACGGTATCCCCATCGGCCATCGGGAAGCCCTGCGGGCCACCGGCATAGACTTCGACCAACTATCGCGGCGGGCAGCGGAGATTTTTTTTCGCCAGGTGTTCCGGGATTCGTATTTTCACGCCGACATGCATCCGGGCAATATTTTTGTCGACCCCAACAACGGTCGCTTCATCGCCGTGGATTTCGGCATCATGGGCAGCCTTGACGAGGCAAGCCAACATTACCTGGCCGAGAACATGGTGGCATTCTTCAATCGCGACTATCGCCGGGTGGCAGAGGCGCACGTGGAGGCGGGGTGGGTTCCCCCAGATACCAATATCCAGGATTTTGAGGCGGCGATACGGGCGTTGGCGGAGCCCATCTTTGAAAAACCGCTGAACGAGATTTCGGTAGCCCAACTGCTACTGCGCCTCTTTCAGACCACGCGTACCTTCCAGATGCAGACCCAGCCGCAACTGCTGCTGCTGCAGAAGACCCTGGTCAATGTCGAAGGCATCGCTCGGGATTTCAATCCTTCCCTGAACATTTGGGAGATTGCGACACCCTTGTTGCGCGATTGGCTCAATCGTCAACGGGGGCCCCAGGCCTGGTGGAATGCCCTGCGGCAGCAGTTTCCCCAATGGGGTCTGGTGATGCCGGAGATGCCAGCACTCCTGCACGGTCTGTTGCGTCAGGCACATCAAGGGCAGTTGCCCTTGCGGGTGGAAAATCCAGACCTTGCCGGTATCCGCCAAGAGTTGCGTAGTGGCCTGCGCCGCCTGGCCATCAGCACCAGTTCGGCTTTCCTGTTCATCGGTCTTGCCATAGTCGCCACCCTGGAACACGAGCTCTATCGCGATGTGCTGGGCTTACCGGTGTGGTCGTGGCTGATCGGCCTGCCAGTGCTTTTTGCCCTGGGCGCCTGGTGGCTTCGTCGTGTATTCTTTCGCGGGAAAATCTAGGGAGGGAGGCAACCATGTGGATGATTCTGTCTTTCATCATCGGCGCCCTGGCGGTGCTTTTCGCTGTGGAGAACAACGCTCCAGCCAAGGTGACCTTTCTCAGCTGGGAGTTTCAGCAATCCCTGGGCGTGGTCCTGCTCATCGGTTTTTTGGCGGGCTTCGTGGCGGCCCTGATCTTTTATCTACCCACCTACCTGCGGCATCGCTGGCGCATCCGCCGCCACGAGAAGCGCATCGCCGAGGTGGAGGCGGATCTTGCGGCGGAGCGCGGAAAACGCGCCCAACTGGAAATCGAGCGCGCCGAGAGCGCAAGAGCCCAGGCCGGGCACGTCAGTACCGAGCACTGACGCCCAGCCTTTGCCTTGCCTCAACCTTGGGGCGCCACGCTGGCAGCGACGGGTCCGGCAACGGGACCAGGGTGGAGCACGGCAGGCTCCATCCGCGCGAGGACCGCGAGGTTGCGGGTGGCGTCGGCATTGCCGTTGGCAGCGGCCTTCTGCCACCAGTAGCTCGCCTTCTGGTAGTCGCGGGCTACGCCCTGACCCATGAAGTAGAGGTTTCCAAGGTTGTACTGTGCGGCGGAGATATTCTGGTTGGCCGCACGCTCCCACCAGTAGGCGGCCTGGGCATAATCCTGGGGAACGCCTTGACCGAAGTAGTACTGCATGCCCAGATTGTATTCCGCCTTGCCATAGCCGTGCTCCGCCGCCTTACGGAACCACTGTGCGGCGAGGGCATAATCCTGAGGAACGCCTTCGCCCAGGGCGCAGCGCGTACCGATACTGTTCTCGAGCTTGGCCGTGGTGAGGTTGGCCGGCTGGGTACTGGCATTGTCCTCGACCTCTCCCCTGGCCACGGGCACCTGCGCCCAGGCCGTGCTGCTGGCCGCCGCCAGCAGCACGCCGGCACCCAAACCGAGACAACGATGCATCCACCTCTTACGATGCTGGGAAACGCCCATGTGTTCGACCCTCCATGTGACAGCAATTACCTTGAGCCACAGTAGCTTACAACAAGTGCTTAAGACTTTGCCAGAACTTATTTGCGCTTCGGGGAGGCGTCCCCATCGGGGTTCTCCAGCTCGGCCTGGCGCCACTGGTGCGCGAGGCGATCGAGTACGCCGTTGATGAAGCGGTGTCCCTGCTCGGCGCCGAAGGCCTTGCTGAGTTCCACGGCTTCGTTGATGATCACGCGATAGGGTGTCTGCCGCTCTTCCCGGAGTTCAAAGGCACCCAGGCGCAAGATCGCGCGTTCCACTTCGCTGACCTCATCCTGCCAGCGGCGATCGAGAATGACGGACGCAATGGCTTGGTCCAGGGTTTCCATGACCGGACAAAGGCGCCCCCAGATGTCCTCGAAAAACCGCTGATCGGCACCGACCAGTCTCTCATCGTCCTCCAGAAATTGGCGAGCAATCTCGCCACAGGGCGCGGGATTCAGCTGCCATTGATATAGCGCCTGCAGCAAGGCCTCGCGCGCCAATCGTCGTCTGCTGGCTGCCACGATTCAGATCTGCGTCAGGAGATGGACCATCTCCAGGGCGCTGAGCGCGGCATCGAAGCCCTTGTTGCCCGCCTTGGTCCCAGCCCGCTCGATGGCCTGCTCGACACTGTCGGTGGTGAGCACGCCGAAGATGACCGGGACACCAGTTTCCATGGATACCTGGGCAATGCCCTTGGCCGCTTCGCCGGCAACATAATCGAAATGGGGCGTACCTCCGCGGATTACCGCTCCGAGGCAGATGACCGCGGCGTAACGTCCACTGCTGGCGAGCTTCTTTGCAACCAAGGGAATCTCGTAGGCGCCGGGAGCATAGACCACCTGAATCTGCTCGTCCCGAACCCCGTGCCGGCGCAGGGCATCGATGGCGCCCTGTTCCAGCTGCTGCGTGATGAAAGCGTTGAAGCGACTGACCAGCAAGACGAAGCGGTGCTGGGCGTCCACGCGCCAATGTCCTTCGATACGTTCAATCATGGGCTGTACCCTGCTCCAGAAATGGTAACTGACCAACAATCTCGAGACCAAAACCGCCGATGCCGCGATACTGGAACTGACTGTCGCTGAGGACGACGGCTCGGTGCACACCGAGATCACCGAGGATCTGCGCTCCCAACCCGAAGGTGCGCAGGATACGCCCGGAATCACCGGCCTGACCCGGTCCCTTGGGGTGGCTGGGAAGCGCCTCCACCTGCGCCTTCAGCTCGTCACCATCCTCGCGATGGTCGAGGTAGACGAGCACACCGGCAGGTTCCCGCGCCAGACGTTCCATGGCACGCGCGACGGGCCCTTCCGACCCCGTGAAAAGATCGGTGAGGGTCTTGCCCACCTGTACGCGAACCAAGACTGGTCCC